>NZ_VOLS01000021.1 GCF_007954265.1 Colwellia sp. C1TZA3
TAGTTAAAATAGCTCAAGGCTGTGTTGCTCTCACTCCCAATAGCCAGCTATTGCTCAATCGAGCGCCTTACCTTGAGTTATTTTTCCTGCGCACAACAAGATCACAAACTTAATGGAACTGGTATTATACCAATCCCATTAAGTTATTGCTCACTTGTACTAGTTAAAATAGCTCAAGGCTGTGTTGCTCTCACTCCCAATAGCCAGCTATTGCTCAATCGAGCGCCTTACCTTGAGTTATTTTTCCTGCGCACAACAAGATCACAAACTTAATGGAACTGGTATTATTTTTCCTGCGCACAACAAGATCACAAACTTAATGGAACTGGTATTACCGGTTGACAGACTGAAGTATAAGCTACAAAAAAAATCATTAAGTCTAGATTGAACAGACAAAAGAATACCCCTCAGCGCTATAAAATATAAACGCTTAAATCGCAAAATCAATGACATTGGTCTGATTATTGCTAACTACAAGACACGTCAAAAAATTATCCTTAAGCACTCATGCAGTTAGCCGAAACTTTTAATAAGTTAAAGAAACAAAAACTTAACCTACTTTCAGGTTTAGGTACGCCATTTCTCGTAATGGCGGCGCTCGGTATGGTGATCTTACCTATGCCGGCATTTTTGTTGGATATTCTTTTTTCTTTCAATATTGCCTTGTCTTTGGTGGTCTTACTGATCACAGTTTATACCTTAAAGCCGCTTGAGTTTGGTTCGTTCCCAGCGGTATTGTTAATTGCGACTATTTTGCGCTTAGCGCTCAATGTTGCCAGTACCCGAGTGGTATTACTTGAAGGCCATGAAGGTCCCGATGCGGCAGGAAAAGTTATTGAAGCTTTTGGCTCGGTTGTTATTGGCGGCAATTACGCGGTGGGATTAGTGGTTTTTGCCATTCTAATTATTATTAATTTCGTTGTTGTTACCAAAGGTGCAGGGCGTATTGCTGAAGTTACTGCGCGCTTTACTTTAGACGCTATGCCAGGTAAACAAATGGCGATTGACGCGGATTTAAATGCCGGCTTTATAACCGCAGATGAAGCCAGAGAACGCCGAGTTGAAGTCACCAGTGAAGCCGACTTTTATGGCTCAATGGATGGTGCGAGTAAATTTGTTAAAGGTGATGCTATTGCGGGGATTTTAATTCTTTTTATCAATATTGTTGGTGGCTTAATTATTGGTATGGTGCAACATGATCTTTCGTTTGACCGTGCGGTGGAAATTTATACCCTACTGACGATTGGAGACGGTTTAGTTGCACAAATTCCAGGGTTGTTGCTATCAGTAGGCACAGCAATCGTAGTGACTCGCCAAAACACCTCTCAAGATATGGGCGAGCAAGTCAGCAGCCAACTTGGCCAAGAAAAATCACTTTATATTGCCGCTGGTGTGATGTTTATTATGGGTATTGTGCCCGGCATGCCCCACGTTGCCTTTTTAACTTTTTCGGTATTAATTGCTGCGGTTGCGTTTTTTAATAGTAAATATAAAGCCGCGGCAGCAGCACAATTAATCGAACAAGGTCAGGCGGCAGAAGTTGAAAATCAGCAACAAGAAGCTGAAGTTAAAGACTTAGGCTGGGATGATGTGAACCATGTTGACATTATTGGCCTCGAGATAGGCTACCGTTTAATTCCTTTGGTTGATAAAGCCCAAGGTGGAGAGCTACTTAATCGCATTAAAGGCGTGAGAAAAAAACTGTCACAAGAATTTGGCTTTTTGGTGCCAGCCGTTCATATTCGTGACAATTTAGACTTAGACCCTAACAGTTACCGGATATCGCTGATGGGAGTCACAGTAGGAGACGCGGAAATTCGCCACGATCAAGAACTGGCTATTAATCCAGGTCAAGTTTTTGGCAAACTTGATGGCGTTGCGACCAAAGACCCTGCTTTTGGCTTAGATGCTGTGTGGATAAAAAAAGAGCAACGAGAACACGCACAATCGCTAGGCTATACGGTGGTTGATTCAGCCACGGTACTAGCAACACATTTAAGTCAAATTTTAACTAATAATACCGCGCAGTTATTAGGGCATGAGGAAGTTCAAAACCTACTTGATATGTTAGCTAAGAGTTATCCTAAGTTGATTGAAGGCCTTATCCCAGACGTCTTGTCATTAGGCACAATAGTAAAAGTACTACAAAACCTAATGAATGAAGGGGTGGCGGTACGTGACATGCGTAGCATTATTCAAACCTTAGTCGAATATGGTCCTAAGACCCAAGACCCTGAAGTGTTAACGGCGGCGGTTCGGATAACTTTACGAAAATTCATTGTGCAAGAGTTAGTTGGGCCTGTAATAGAAGTACCTGTCATAACTTTGTCACCAGAGTTGGAACAAATGTTGCATCAGTCTATGCAAATGGCTGGAGATGATGGCGCAGGTATCGAACCAGGTTTAGCAGAAAGACTACAAAAATCTTTGACCGACGGTGCACAACAGCAAGAAATGGCTGGCGACACACCAATTTTATTAACGTCAGGCATTTTACGGGCAGTTTTAGCTAAATTTGTTAAATATACCATCCCGGGATTACGGGTGATTTCTTATCAAGAAATTCCAGATGATAAGCAAATCAAAATTGTTAGTGCTATCGGCCAGTAAAAAAATACTTCAAAGTAAGTTGTACTGAATTATAAGGGTTGGCGATGAAAATTAGACGTTATGTAGCAAAAGATATGAGAAGCGCACTCGCACAAATTAAAGAAGATTTGGGTGTTGACGCCGTCATTATGTCTAATAAAAAAATTGCTGAAGGTGTCGAATTAATGGCAGCGGTTGACTATAACCAAAGTGTTAAGCCCGCCCAACCATCAGTATCTGAGCACAGTAAAACTAGCACGGCTAGTAATAGCCAGCCGACTAATCGAGTGGACCGATTCGATAGTGTCGAAGATACAGTAGCGATTAGCAGTTCACCTCAGTCAGCAGAACAGTCAACAACTTTGCCAGCCGACAGCTTAGCCGCGTTATTGAGCCGACAAGTACAACAAAATGGTTACGATAAATCTCCAGCAACACAGGCATTTAATAGTCAGATAGCCAGTTCAACAGCTGAGGCTAATCATCAAGCTGACAACAAGCCTGGTGCTGCAGCACAAGATATTGAGCAACAGTTTAAAAACTTTACTACGCGTTTAGAGCAAACTACTGATGTAGATTCATCTGATCATGGTGCCAATCAACCAGCAGATGCTAGTCAGCATGGGTCAAATAGTTCAAATTTCAATAACTCGACTGACTCGTCAACAGCTAGACCTGAGAAAATGACTTCACAGGGCGAACGTCAAATAAGTGGCAGTGAATTTGACAATATGCAAAAAGAAATGTCTTCTATTCGTCAGCTGTTAGAACATCAAATGTCAGGGTTAATGTGGCAAGATATGGCACAAAAAGATCCGATGCGCGCTGTCTTGGTGAATAAACTAATGGCGATGGGTCTTAATGAACAAGTGGCGGATCAAATTGCTGGCTACATTCCTGCTAATAGCCTTGAAAAAGATGCCTTTGAGCAAGCAAAACATATTATAGCGCAGCAATTAAATACCACTAACAATGATATTATTCAACGTGGTGGTGTGGTTTCTCTGGTTGGGCCAACAGGCGTGGGTAAAACCACCACTATTGCGAAATTAGCGGCCCGCTTTGCCCAGCTTCACGGCGCCGATCAAGTGGTATTAATTTCTACTGATAGTTATCGTATTGCGGGTTTTGAACAGCTTGCTACTTACGGTCGTATTATTGGTTGCCACGTTAAGTTGGCCAATGACGGTGATGAGCTAGACAGCCTGTTACAACAGTTTTCACAAAAGAAATTAATCTTGATAGATACCGCCGGCATGGGGCAAAGAGATATGCGCCTAACTGAGCATTTGACTACCTTAATCTCGAATGCTCGTGTTAGAATTCGTAACTACTTAGTGCTAGCGGCAAATACGCAGCAGCGTGTTATGCAAGAAAATGTTGAACGCTTTAAACGTATACCTTTAGCGGGCTGCATTTATACTAAATTAGATGAAAGCTTAAGTGTTGGTGAAATTATAACTACGTCATTACAAAATGGTTTAGCTATTGGTTATCTTACTGATGGACAAAGAGTTCCTGAAGATATTAAAGTTGCAAATGCTGAAAAATTGGTTACGCTGGCAGACAGAATGGCCACCAAGTATCAAAATTCAGGGACCGTCTCTTGGCGCAATCCGCTATCAACTGTCGCAGTATAGTCGCCTTATATTAGGTAGAGCAGTTAATAGCAATTGCATTGAGTAAGTAGTTATAAGTGAGCATAACGGGTCAAGAGCAGATGTTTATTGTTCCAGACTAAACATAAGTACTTACATCCATGTCAGCAAGGTGCTTGATTAATTTTTACATAGCGCTTCCTAGCTATTCATGGCTCCACAGCATTAGTTAATCCTTGTAGGTTGAGGTAAGTCAGTAGAGCAATGCAGGAGCATATTGTTGAGCAATAGTGAGCGTATGTGATTAAAAGTAGCGCAGGTATTGGATGTGTAGGCCACCTTAGAATGACTGATTATTTATGGTAATTGGTCTTATATAGAGAAGTTATATAGATGATAGATCAAGCGAGTGGCTTAAGAAAAATGCAAGCTCCCCAATACATAAAAGTCATAGCCGTTTCTGGCGGTAAAGGCGGGGTGGGTAAAACCAATGTCTCATTAAATACCGCCATTTCTTTAGCTAAATTAGGTAAGCGGGTTTTAGTGCTAGATGCCGACTTAGGCTTGGCTAATGTTGATGTTATGCTAGGTTTGCGTGTCAAACGTAACTTGTCGCATGTGCTATCTGGCGAATGTGAACTTGATGATATTATTATTCAAGGCCCTGCTGGCATTAACATTATTCCGGCGACATCAGGCACTCAATCTATGGTGGATTTAACCCCTGCTGAGCATGCGGGGCTTATTCGTGCTTTTAGTGATATGCAAACTAAATTTGATATTTTAATTGTTGATACCGCTGCAGGTATTTCCGATATGGTATTGAGTTTTTGCCGTGCATCGCAAGATGTCTTACTAGTGGTGTGCGACGAACCGACCTCAATCACTGACTGTTATGCCTTGATGAAACTGTTAAGCCGAGATCACGGGCTATTCAAGTTTAAAGTGGTGGCAAACATGGTGCGTACCCCAAATGAAGGTAAAAATTTATTTGCTAAATTAGCTAAAGTCACCGATCGATTTTTAGATGTTACCTTAGAGCTTGTTGCCGTTATACCTTATGATGAAAATATTCGTAAATCTGTTAGAAAACAACAAGCTATTGTCGAGGCCTATCCTAATTCTCCGGCGTCAATAAGCCTTCAAGGGCTTGCTAAAAATATCATTAGCTGGCCAGTGCCAAAAGAAGCTTCAGGGCATTTAGAATTTTTTATTGAGCAATTACTAGAACACTAGGGGTTGTTGGCCTTATAAGTTCTAGACATAACCCAAGTACCTACATCCGTGTAGGCATTAAGTGTGTAGGTTTTTTTACTGCCTGTTAAAGGTCTATCGTTAATGTTTAGCTAATATTGTTGGCAAGTACAAAGTGGCAGAATTCGCTAATATGTTTGTCGATTTGTTAATCAAAACATAAGCTATAGCCGAGACTAAAATTAAAAATCTACGGGCCCTATTTAACAAACAAGTGAGTTATAGTGTTAAAAGTACATACTTATAGTGTTGATAAATCGGCCTTGCTGGAGCGACACACGGTACTCGTGAAACGCATTGCTTATCATTTACTTGCCCGGTTACCTGCCAGTGTTTTGGTTGATGATCTTATTCAATCAGGCATGATAGGTTTACTCGAAGCGGCAAATAATTTTGATAATAGCAAAGGTGCTAGCTTTGAAACTTTCGCGGGTATTCGTATTCGTGGTGCTATGCTTGATGAAATTCGTCGAGGCGACTGGGTTCCACGCTCAGTGCATAAAAATAGTCGTATGATCAGCGAAGCCATAAAAAGCTTAGAAGCGCAATATGGTCGTGATGTTACCGATATTGAAGTTGCTGAAAAACTCGAGATTTCAATTAATGAATACCATCAAATACTTAATGATGTTAGCTCAGGTAAAATTTTGGGCATTGATGACTTAGGTGTTAGTGAGGATGTGATTGAAATAGCCCACAGTCATCACCAGGATGAACCTTACGCCAACATTGAACAGAGTTTCTTTAAAAAGTCATTAGCAGAATGTATTTCCTCTTTACCCGAGCGTGAAGCTTTAGTACTGTCTTTGTATTATGATGAAGAGCTTAACCTCAGAGAAATAGGCCAAGTACTCGATGTGAGTGAATCACGGGTAAGTCAAATACACAGTCAGGCGATGCATAGATTAAAAGCTCGTATGCAATCGTGGCAAAGTTAAGTAGAATATTAGTCATATTGTAAAATTTTAAATGTTATTACCGGAGAGTGCCTTGGAAAAGAATATGAAAGTACTTGTTGTTGACGATTTTTCAACAATGAGACGTATAATCAAAAATTTGTTACGTGACTTAGGTTTCACCAATATATCAGAAGCAGATGATGGTAATACCGCACTGCCGATGCTTAAAGCGGGTGATTTTGATTTTGTTGTTACTGATTGGAATATGCCTGTTATGCAAGGTATAGATTTACTTAAAGCCATTAGAGCAGATGAAAAATTATCGCATATTCCGGTATTGATGGTGACTGCAGAAGCGAAGAAAGATCAAATTATCATGGCGGCTCAAGCGGGAGTGAACGGTTATATCGTTAAACCTTTTACCGCTGCAACGTTAAGCGCAAAGCTTGAGAAAATTTTCCAACGTCTTGGTTAGTCACCAACTTTTTTACACAAGGCTGTTATATGAGTAAAAGTACTAGTACTAGTGTTCACGTTTCTTTAGAACAGGCTAGATTGTTGGTTGAATACCTTGAGACAGATCAACAAAACAAAGCAGATGAATTAATTGCCGAAATTCAAAATCCGATTCAAATTGAACTATTTGAAGAAATAGGTAAGTTAACCCGCCAATTGCATGATTCCTTGAATAACTTTCATTTTGATGCCCGTTTGAACGATTTAGCGACTGCTGATATTCCAGACGCTAAAGAAAGGTTAAACTTTGTGATTAGTCGCACCGAAGACGCGGCTAATAAAACTATGGATGTTGTTGAATCAATTTTTCCGGTGGTCAGTAACATTCAACAACAAATCAATAACGTTAATCCACTTTGGCATAAATTAATGCACAATGAGCTTGAGGTGGGCGAGTTTAAGTCATTATGTCTAGATATCGATGTTTTACTGAAAACAACAGAAAAAGAAGCGAGTAATATTCATCGCTTAATGACTGATGTTTTGATGGCGCAAGATTTTCAAGATCTTACGGGGCAAGTTATTCGCAAGGTTATTGACTTAGTTTGTGAGGTTGAAGACAGCCTAATAAATATGCTGACAGCTTTTGATATTTCTTCTGAACAAAACCAATCAAATTACGTACCACAATTGGGTGAAAATTTAGTCGAAGGTCCAATCGTTAATCGTGAAAGTCGCAAAGATGTTGTCTCAGATCAAGATGACGTTGATGATTTATTATCAAGTTTAGGTTTTTAATAGGAGTTACTAAATGTCATTTGCACAAGATGAAGAAATTCTTCAGGATTTTTTAATTGAAGCTGGGGAAATACTTGAAACCTTGTCAGAGCAATTAGTTGAACTTGAAAATGATCCTGAAAATGCTGAATTGCTCAATGCTATTTTTAGGGGCTTTCATACCGTAAAAGGTGGTGCTGGCTTTTTGTCGCTTGCCGAGTTAGTTGATGCCTGTCACGGTGCGGAAAATGTTTTTGATACCTTAAGAAATCAGCAACGATCAGTTACTTCATCATTAATGGATGTCATTCTTAAAGCGCTTGACACCATTAACGAAATGTTTACTCAAGTACAAAATAAAGAGTCGTTAAGCAGCGCTGAACCGAGTTTACTAGCCGAGTTACATCGATTATCTCAGCCTGAAGGACAAGCAGCGCCAGAGGCAGAACATTTTGTTGCAACGGCTGAAGAAAATATACCGGTCGATAATAGTAGTTCAAGTGACGAAATGTCAGAAGATGAATTCGAACGCTTATTAGATGAACTTCATGGCAGTGGCGCAAAAAAAGCAAGTGCGCCCGTAGCAGAACAGCCGACAACCTCTAGTAGTGACGATGATAGTGGTGATAATAGTGGTGATGATATTTCGGATGATGAATTTGAATCCTTACTGGACGAACTGCATGGCCAAGGTGGATTCTCTTCTGCTGTGACCCCAGCGCATGCCAAGACAGTAAGCTCAACATCAAGCGATGAAATAAATGATGATGATTTTGAGTCGTTACTAGACCAACTACACGGTAAAGGTCAACGACCTAAATCGGAAACAACCGCATCAGTAGCAGCTGCTGAGAAAGTGACAGCGGTTACAAAAGCAGTAAGTGTCCCTGCGGCGGATAATATCAAGGCTAAACCGGCAATAAATCAGGTATCAACAACGGCTGACAAAAAACCGGCACCCGCACAGCCCGCTCAAGGTGAAACAACAGTTAGGGTTGACACCAAACGACTAGATCAGATCATGAATATGGTTGGTGAGTTAGTTTTAGTGCGTAATCGTCTGACTAGTTTAGGGATGACAAAAGAAGATGAAGAGTTAACCAAAGCGTTATCAAACCTAGATGCGGTGACTACTGACTTGCAAGGCGCGGTAATGAAAACGCGTATGCAACCGATTAAGAAAGTGTTTGGACGTTTTCCTCGTGTAGTACGTGATTTAGCCCGTAGTCTCAATAAAGAAATTAAACTTATTCTTGAAGGTGAAGAAACCGACCTAGATAAAAATTTAGTTGAAGCTTTAGCCGATCCTTTAGTGCATCTTGTGCGCAACTCGGTTGATCACGGGATTGAAGACCCTGATAAACGTGAAGCGGCTGGTAAGCCACGAGAAGGTATCGTGCTATTGTCAGCATCACAAGAAGGCGACCATATTCTACTAACCATTCGTGATGACGGCGCTGGCATGAATGCTGAAAAATTAAAAGAAATAGCCATAGAACGCGGGGTTTTGGAGGCCGATGCTGCAGCGCGTATGTCTGACAAAGAAGCCTTTAGTTTAATTTTCGCCCCTGGATTTTCAACAAAAACCGAAATTTCAGAAGTATCAGGCCGTGGCGTTGGTATGGATGTGGTGAAAACAAAAATCACCCAGCTAAATGGTACGGTTAGTATCGACTCAGAAATGGGTGTAGGCACGATACTTGAAATTAAAGTGCCATTAACTTTAGCCATATTGCCAACCCTAATGGTGGTGATTGGCAAACAGACCTTTGCATTACCGCTTGCCGTGGTTAATGAAATATTCCACCTTGATTTGACTAAAACTAACGTTGTTGATGGACAGCTGACCATCATTGTTCGTGAAAAAGCTATCCCATTATTTTATCTTGATCAGTGGCTAGTGCGAAATTATGTTGAAAAGCCGCGAGATCGCGGTCATGTTGTTATTGTGCAGCTAGGCAATCAGCAAATTGGCTTTGTTGTTGATAGCTTAATTGGCCAAGAAGAGGTGGTTATCAAACCGCTAGACAGATTATTAAATGGCACGCCAGGTATGGCTGGAGCTACAATAACCAGTGACGGCGGTATTGCCTTAATCATTGATGTACCTAATATGCTTAAATTTTACGCAAAAAAAACGCTAGTGAAGAAAAAATTACGTTCATAATATCCATGGGTAATAGCCCGCGGTAAACATATAATCACGACAGGAAATAGATTGTAAATGTCATTTAAAGTATTAGTAGTTGATGACTCCAGTTTTTTTCGACGCCGAGTAACCGATATCCTCAATAAGGATGCTGATCTTGAGGTTATCGGTGTTGCTATTAATGGTATTGATGCAGTAGAAAAGGCGATGTCATTAAAGCCTGACGTAATCACTATGGATATAGAAATGCCGTTATTAAATGGCATTGAAGCGGTGAAACAGATCATGGTGAAAGCACCTACGGCCATTATTATGTTTTCTTCATTAACTCATGATGGCGCTAAAGCGACGCTGGAAGCACTCGATGCCGGTGCGTTAGATTTTCTGCCGAAAAAGTTTAACGAAATAGCTAAAAATACTGAAGACGCTGGTGATGTACTACGTCAACGCGTTAAGCAATTAGCTAGAAAAAAAGTGCTTAGAACCGCACGAGCTTCAACCTTTCGTTCACAGGCTGTTGCTGAGGGAAAAAATAAGGTAAGTCATGTTGTTACCCCAAATTCTGCTGTAAAAATTACCCCACAGCAAAACGCATCCTTTAGAAAAAGTTCCGGCAAAAAATACAAATTACTCGCAATAGGTACTTCAACTGGAGGGCCTGTAGCACTACAAAAGTTGTTAACTCAATTACCTGAAGACTTCCCGTTACCCATCATTATGGTGCAGCACATGCCAGCGGCATTTACTTTAGCTTTTGCCAACCGCTTAAATAGTATCTGTAAGATAAATGTGAGCCAAGCGAATTCAGGTGACATCTTAAAACCTGGTCATGCCTATTTAGCGCCTGGTGGCAAACAGATGATCATTGACGGTACAGAAAGTGCTGCAAAACTAAGAATACTGGCAGACAATTCTGAACGGATTGCTTTTAAACCGAGTGTAGATATTAGTTTTGCTTCAGCCGCTAAAATTTTTGGTGGTAAAGTTTTAGGGATCATTTTAACCGGAATGGGCGCAGATGGTCGTGAAGGCTCACGATTATTAAAAAGTAAAGGTGCAACCATATGGGCGCAAGATGAAGACTCTTGTGTTGTTTATGGTATGCCGCAAGCGGTCAAGGTTGCCGGATTATCTGAACGTTCATTGGCGCTTGAAAGTTTTCCCGCTGCAATTCTTAAGGAAATACAGCATGGATAAACTGAGTATAGCGGGACTGCTAATTGCTATTTCTGCTATCTATTTTGGTTTCATTATTGACGGCGGTGCTATATCTTCGTTGTTGGAACTACCTGCCTTTATTATCGTGTTTGGTGGTACGCTTGGCGCTGTTATGTTGCAGTCATCGCAAAGTCAGTTTTTTCACGCAATAAGCTTACTCAAATGGTTGTTTGTGCCACCTAAATACGATATTGAACAGGGTATTGAATCGATTGTACTTTGGGCTGAAAAAGCACGAGAGTCTGGTTTTTTGTCACTAGAATATATTGCTGAAGAAGAAAATGACTTTTACGTTAACAAAGGCTTAAATTTACTTGTTGACGGTATAGAGGTTGAAAACCTAAGAGTGTCATTAGAACTTGATTTAGATTTATATCGTGAACATAATTTACGCTCTGCCCATGTTTTTGAGTCAATGGGCGGTTATAGTCCAACCATTGGTATTTTAGGTGCTGTGCTGGGTTTAATACATGCCATGTCTAATTTGGCTGATCCGCAATTATTGGGACAAGGTATTGCCACAGCATTTGTTGCCACTATTTATGGTGTCGGTTTTGCGAACCTACTTTATTTACCGGTTGCCAATAAAATTAAAGCCATAGTGCACGAACAAACTATGTATCGCGAAATGATGACCGAAGGTTTAATTGCCATAGCCTTAGCAGAAAATCCACATGCCATTGAAAACAAACTGTCGGCATTTCGGTTAGAGCAATGAATCGTCTTCGCGCCAGACGCCACCTAGTAGAACATGAAAATGTCGAGCGTTGGTTAGTGTCTTATGCGGATTATATGACCTTATTATTTGCACTTTTTGTCGTGTTATATGCTATGGCAATGGTCAATGAAAAACCGTTTGAAACCGCGACAGCATCTCTAGGTCGTGTATTTCAAGCGCATGAAGAACAAGCTAAAAATCGTGGCCATGGCGATGACATTTTACCAGTTAATAGTTCAAAAACTAAGCGAAAATTATTTGGCGATACTATTTTAGAGGATGTTGGAGCTAAACCTGTTTCAGGTAACATCCCCTTATCAACTGTCTCAGATGCACAAGTAGGCACTAGCTTAACGTCTTTGGAAAAAAATCTTCATGAAGCTTTATATGAATTAGTTGAGTCCGGTTATGCGCAACTGAAAATTGATGGTGACTGGTTGGAAATTGAATTAAACAGTGGTTTATTGTTTCCAAGTGGCTCAGCCTCGCCAACCCATGCCGCAAAAGATATTTTGTTGGTTATCTATCAAATTATTGCCGATACTAGCAACTATATTAGAGTGAGAGGTTATACCGATAATCAAGCGATTAAGACTGAAATTTTTTCTTCTAATTGGGAATTATCGGTATTTAGAGCAACAGCAATTTTACGTGCATTAGAAGCGCTAACCTTAAACCCTGCTCGAATGGCTATTGAAGGTTATGGTCAGTATTATCCAAGTGCTAATAATGCAACGGTAGCAGGGCGGGCAAAAAACCGTCGTGTGGTTATTGCGCTTTCTAAATATGGTTTACAAAAAGCCAATGTAGTAGCAACAACGACAGCCGAAGCTACTATTTCAGTTGCAGATGTAAAAACGATTAGCAGCACTAGTACTGAAATAAAAGATGATGAAATTCGTATTATCCAACTCGATAATGGGGGTATTCGTATTACTACTCGACCTGAGACTAATGCTAACAATGAAGCCACTAAGCCAGCACAAGCAAAAACTAATGAACAATAGGAATTCAACTTGGTAGTTTGGACCGTTGCAAATCAAAAAGGTGGCGTGGGCAAAACGACCACAGCTATTGCCTTAGCCGGTTTATTAGCTGAGCAAGGCCAGCGCGTACTTTTAGTTGATACCGACCCTCATGCATCATTAAGTTATTATTTTGGTATTGAATCTGAAGACCTAGAGCTCAGTGTTTACAATCTGTTTTTACAGGTATCAACCAAAGAACAGATCATGCAAAGTTTATGTCCTACACATTATGATAATATCGACATACTCCCTGGCACCATGGGCTTAGCGACACTTGATCGTGCACTGGGCAATAAAGGTGGTATGGGCTTAGTGTTAAAAAAAGTGATGCGAGCAATCGAAGGTGAATATGACTATGTATTGATTGATTGCCCGCCGATTTTAGGGGTGCTGATGGTGAATGCATTAGCCGCTAGCGATAGAATTATAGTACCGGTTCAAACTGAGTTTTTAGCGCTAAAAGGTTTAGACCGGATGATGAAAACTTTAGAAATTATGCAGGGTCAACAGCCTTTGCCGTTCAAATATACTATTGTCCCTACCATGTTTGATAAACGCACTAAAGCATCAAAAACGACTCACCAAAAGTTGCAAGATCTTTATGGCCAGTCTGTTTGGCCTTCAGTAGTACCCATTGACACTAATTTTCGTAACGCCAGTGTCGCCCAGAAAGTACCTTCAGATTATGCTGCAAAATCTCGTGGTATCATTGCTTATAAAAATTTATTAAAATATCTCATTAACTTAAACACAAAGAGTAAGTAAGCCGATGCCAAAGCCTTTAGCTGCAAGTAAAAAACTGATGCAGACTTATTTGTCAGAATTGCTTACTGAAGAAGCCGTAGAGCAAAAATCAGCATTGCCGGTTAAAGAGAGACAATATCAGCCACTAGAGAAATTACTGAGTAGTGCTACTTTTCCACAAACTTTCTCATCAAACGACACCGAAAGATTAAGCTTGGCTAAAGCTGAAAGTCAAAGTAAAGTTCAAGACTCTGCACTTAGCCACAGCGATAAAAGTAAGGTAAAAGTTGAACCAATACTGGCAACAGCAGCGGCTGAAGTTACGCTAAAACAGCCAACCATAAACCCTATTGACCCTAGCGAAAATATAATTGAAACCCGTAAAAGTGCTGCTAACGTTGCAGCGACTCAACAACGCAGTTATCGCCAAGGCGACTTTCAGGTGATGTTTTTTGAGGTTGCGGGTTTAATGATTGCTGTGCCATTGATCGAGTTAGGTGGTATTCATAATGCCGATAAAACCACGCCACTGATGGGTAAACCTGATTGGTTTAAAGGTGTTATGCTGCACCGAGCAGCAAAAGTTAATGTGGTTGATACCGCGCTATGGGTAATGCCTGAAAAGTGTGACCCAGCATTAATTTCAGCGCTTAATTACCAATATATTATTATGTTAAATGACTCATCTTGGGGCTTGTCGGCTGAGAAATTAGTCGATACGGTAACGCTCAAGCAAGAAGATGTTAAGTGGTTAGATACCCCAAACAAGCGTCCTTGGCTGGCAGGATTAGTAAAAAACCGGATGTGCGTACTGTTAGATGTTGAATCTTTAATCAAGTTATTGGACAAAGGTGTAAATATAACCCAAGAATAATTGATGAATGTAAACTTGCCAGTATACTGAGAGCCTAAGTATTCTGGTCATGAAAATAACAACTAAAATTTAAAGAGGTCAGCAGTATGTCTGATGAAAGACGCAATGCAAGCGAACGTGTAAACATCAATGATGAAATACTACAGTGGGTAACGTTTAAGCTCGACCGAGAAACATACGGTATCAACGTAATGCAAGTGCAAGAAGTGTTACGTTACACTGAAGTAGCGCCTGTACCCGGGGCGCCAATTTATGTTATGGGCATTATTAACTTACGTGGTAATGTCGTTACCGTCATCGATACTCGTGCAAGGTTTGGGCTTGAATCTGCTGAAATAACCAACAACACTCGCATTGTCATCATTGAAGCTGAAACACAAGTTATTGGCATTTTAGTTGATAGCGTTGCTGAAGTTGTTTATTTAAAAGCATCAGAGATTGATGTTGCACCCAATGTTGGCAACGATGAAAGTGCCAAATTTATTCAAGGTGTGTCAAACCGAGAGGGTGAATTACTCATTTTGGTTGATCTAAACCAATTACTCTCTGACGAAGAGTGGGACGAACTCAAGCAATTCTAATTTTAGCCAATAAGCCTACTTGAGTAGGCTTTTATTTCCAACGAAGCCAATTAAACTTATGGAAAATATATCTGCTAATCTGATCAGCTTAATCACATTCGTTATGGTGATACTCGTTGCTATATTTTTGTTGGCACGAAAAAATCGTTTTGCTCAACAAATAGATGAATTACAACATCAAGTAAACAGTCAAGAAATACAACTAATAGACTTACAAAACTTGCTTGCTAGACATCAAGCGCAGTTAGAAATCAATCAGCAAGACTGCACTGAGTCGCAAAGAGAAAACGAACAAGTTAGCAAGCAATTAGAACACCGGATTAAAATGATTCAGGAACAGTTTAATAGCCAATTTCAAAGTATTGAAAAGCTATTACATCAGCAACCTGAAGATAAGTTATATACTCGAGCACAAAAATTGGTTGAGCTGGGTGCAGGCCTTGCTGAAATAATGCGAGAGTGTGATATTCCAAGAGCTGAGGCCGAAATGTTGCTTTCTATTCACCAAAAAAAAGCAGCAAAATAGTACCATGGTTAGAAAATAGCGAGTTTAAACCTTACATTTTAAGTAAACCCTTAAACGCTCTCGTGATAAACTGCCGATAGTAAAATTTTATTTTTAGCTTTATAACCCCTATAACCCCTATAACCCCTATATATTATATAACGGTTATAAAATAAGGATCCTGTAGTGAATAGAATAAAAAAAGTTGTCTTGAAAACCCAAGCAATAGTTAGCTTTAAACTCTTGCTAACGGTAATGTTTTCGTTTTTTTTAACGGCCTGTTCGACAACACCTTCGTCAGAGCAAACGCTATCTGATCCAAAAGACCCGCTAGAAGTGATTAACCGACCTTTTTGGACCTTTACTTGGGATTATGCCGACAAATATGTTCTCAAGCCGGCATCACAAGGCTATGTTGAATATATGCCAACAGATTTACGCAAAGGTGTTCATAATATGGCACTGAACCTCAATGAACCCTCAACAATAATTAACCATTTATTACAAGCAAAGTTCACTGATGCAGCAAAGTCAACCGGACGCTTTGTGTTGAATTCTACTGTTGGCTTATTAGGTTTTTTTGACCCAGCGAGTGACTTTGGTTGGAACCGAAAACAAGAAGAATTTGGCGAAGTACTTGGCAGTTATGGTGTGGGTGATGGGCCTTACTTGGTTGTTCCTGCGCTGGGTCCTTCATCGGTACGTGAGGAGGTAGGCGACTTTGTTGATGGTTATTACTGGCCACTGGTTATTATTGATTTTTGGCCTAATTTACTGCGAGCCGGTGTTTTAGGCCTGGAAGCTCGCGCATCGTTTGCTGATCAAGAAACTATTATCAATGATGCTATTGATCCCTATGAGTTTGTTAAAAATGCTTATTTTCAAAATATGCAGTTTAGAGTTTACGATGGAAATCCTCCGATTGAACTTAACCAAGCAGAAGAGGCAAGTATTGACGCTTATCTAGAAGAGCTTGAAGAAATGCAGCCTTAATCTTTGGATTAAGACTAAGGTTAGCAACAAGGTAAAGAATAAAAAAAGCGAACTAAAGTTCGCTTTTTTTATATTGCTCGATGGCGTTAGCTAAGTATTTTTGTGCAAAAAATAACATAACAGGCCTTAATAACAAAAAATAGGCAATCAGCACTATCACAACGGACGCTGCCAAGGCAAAGCCTTGTAAATTTGCGATAAAGAAAAACGGTGGGATCAGCAGCGATAACTTAATCATATTTAAAATAAACTTTTCAGGCACAGTAAGCTTTGCTTGCGCCAAGGCCAGAATTGCTTGTCGTTGATGTAAACTAAATGCCTGCAAGGCTGGTATTTTATTGGAAGATAAATAAATGGTCATAAAATTTCAAGTAAATATGCGCTAAAATTATAGGTAACGCTATCATACAAAAATGACACTTAATGTGCCATGGGCAAATACGATAGTGAGTGATTTATTAACCTTGTTGCTGGTTATTTGCTCAGAAAGATAGCGGTTAAAAGATAGCGGTAAGCTATCAGTTTGAAGCTATCAGTTAAAAGAGAGCAGTTAAAGGTAGCGCTCAGTTATTGGGAGAAGAGCAGGAGGACTGCAGGAGGAAAGACCAAAACATAAAACGCTTTTTAAATATCTAAAGCCCTACCTCATTCTTTTCTCATTGTTTCCTCCCTGTAAAAAAATAACAAAATTATTCACAGGGAGAAGAGCAGGAGGACTGCAGGAGGAAACACCAAAACATAAAACGCTTTTTAAATGTCTAAAGCCCCACCTCATTTTCTTCTCATTGTTTCCTCCCTGTAAAAAAATAACAAAATTATTCACAGGAAGAAGAGCAGGAGGACTGCAGAAGTAAAACACTACAAAAGCTGTTTTAAAAAGTTTTTTTAACTTACTGAAAGCTGACAGCTAATAACTTAGAACTTCACTTAACACCATGGGCAGGTCTTATTTATGTCGTCAAGTAGCTTGAAAAACACTAAATAAAAATGACAGGCTAAAGACCAACTGACAAGCAAGCGATAAGAAAGCCAAAATATCGACTTTAGGAGCACAATTTCCTATAAATTTGTTAAAACGAGTTCCTCAGTCGCGTGCAATTTGCTAGAATTGCGGCAATTTTTATCAGTAGGTGATTTTTAAATGAATATCATAGAAGCTAATTTTGACGCAACCGGTAAGAAATTCGCGATTGTTGTCTCTCGTTTTAATAGTTTTGTTGTTGAAAACTTACTTGAAGGTGCAGTAGATACACTTAAACGCCATGGCAACGTTGCAGATAACGACATTACGATTATTCGTGTTCCTGGTGCCTATGAGCTACCAGTAGCGGCTAAAAAAGTTGCTGCGAAAGGTGGATACGATGGCATTATTGCTATTGGCGCGGTTATTCGTGGCGGAACGCCGCATTTTGATTTTGTTGCTGGCGAATGCAATAAAGGCTTAGCACAAGTTGCCATGGAGTATACCCTACCAGTGGCATTTGGTGTCATTACCACCGACTCTATTGAACAAGCCATTGACCGTGCCGGCCTTAAAGTAGGCAACAAAGGCGCTGAAGCAGCACTAAGTGCTTTAGAAATGGTTAACGTGCTCGATAAGTTATAACAGGATATTTTTGTGAAACCATCACCTAGAAGAAAAGCCAGAGAGTTGGCAGTACAAGCAGTATATTCTTGGCAATTAAGTCAAAATAACATTGCTGAAATTGAACTGAATTTTTTGACTGAAAATAGTGCGCGTCGTTTTGACATTCCTTATTTTCAACAATTGTTCCGCGGTATTTCAGCACAAATTAGCAGCATTGATGAAAAAATATCACCTCATGTTGACCGTCCACTAAAGGATGTTGACCCGGTTGAAAAAGCTATTTTACGTGTTGCCGTGTTTGAATTATCTGAATGTCTAGATGTGCCATATCGTGTCATCATCAATGAAGCCATTGAGTTAGCAAAATCATTTGGTGCAGATGATAGTCATAAGTTTGTCAACGGTGTTTTAGATAAAGTTGTTAAGCTTGTTCGTCCGAACGAATAGTTATAATTTGGTTGTAATATGAAAGAGTTTGAATTGATCAAACGCTTCTTTAGTGAGCAAGCGATCAAACGCAAGGATGTGGTACTCGGGATTGGTGATGACTGCGCGATAGTCAGCCCTTCTGAGCGTCAAAATATTGCAATAACCACAGATACCTTAGTCGCTGGCGTTCATTTCCCTCATGAAACCAGCGCACGCGCCATTGGCCATAAATCAATAGCAGTCAATTTATCAGACCTAGCGGCAATGGGCGCTGAACCTACTTGGCTTTCTTTGGCGATCACTATGCCAGAAGTTGATCTGAAATGGATTGAAGAGTTCTGTCTTGGTGCCTTTGAATTGTGCGAATATTATAATGTGCAACTCATTGGCGGCGATACTACGCAAGGGCCTTTGAGTATTACCATTACAGCCCAGGGTTTAGTGCCAATAAATAAGCACCTGACCCGCTCAGGCGCTAAAGCGGGTGATTGGATTTATGTTACCGGTGAAATTGGTGATGCGGCCTTAGCCCTTAAGCATATTTTGCATGAGGTCAATGTTGCCCCCGAATATCGAGAAAGTGTGCAGCGCAGTTTAGACTTTCCAACGCCTAGGATACTTGCTGGGCAAGCACTTCGTGGATATGCCAGTGCAGCGATAGACTTATCTGACGGTATTATTGCAGACTTAGGTCATCTTTGTACTGCTTCCAAGGTAGGCGCTAATATTGTGTTAGATTATTTGCCGATATCTAAAGCATTACGAGCGACTGTTGGCATGGAAAAAGCTTTTGAAATAGCGCTCACCGGTGGTGATGACTATGAATTGTTATTTACGGTATCTGAAGATAACAAAGTGGGTATTGAAACTGCCTTAGCCAATACCAGTAACACGATAACGTGTATTGGTCAGATTAATCGCAGTGAAAAAATCACCACAACTTTAAACCGTAAAGCTGTGGCTATTAAGACTAAAAGCTTCGAACACTTTTCTAGCAGCAGAGAGTGAGGATGAAATCTTCTACAGCCAATTTTCGACTGTCAAACCCAGTCCATTTTTTGGCCTTAGGTTTTGGTAGTGGTTTAGCGCCTAAAGCACCGGGCACTTTTGGTACCTTAGCTGCAATTCCACTATTTTTGCTGTTCGCACCACTTAACAATATGCTTTATTTATCGTTGTTAGTGGTGATGAGTGTCGCAGGTATCGCTGCTTGGGCTTGTATGATGCTGATTTTTTACTAAAGTTAAAACAGGCTCCACTTATACTAATTACTAATAAAAAGTTAATAAAGAGCCAGTAACGAATTAACAACATAAGCAATAAAAAAGCCAAAGAATGAATTCTTTGGCTTTTTTTGTAGCTAAAATGGGCTTTAGTAGATAAAAGCAGCTAAGAAAATAAGGCTAATGGCGGTTCAAGGTGGGTAATTGTAGCTCGCTATTTATGCCGCTAGTTATAGTTATGCCGTCAAATAGGTGATTGAGCATAGTGTTATACCAGTTCCATTAAGTTTGTGATCTTGTTGTGCGCAGGAAAAATAATTCAAGGTAAGGCGCTCGATTGAGCAATAGCTGGCTATTGGGAGTGAGAGCAACACAGCATTGAGCTATTTTAACTAGTACAAGTGAGCAATAACTTAATGTAATTGGTATTACTCATTGCAATACTTGCTCTTATGACATGAGTTTTTTACAGGCTATTTAAAATATTCGCTATTTAAGGAGGAATAATATGACTAAGTTAACACCGCAATGGCAAAAAATCATTGCTACTGAGCAACAACAAGATTACTTTCAACAATTATCACAAGAAATTGCTCAGCAACGAACGAATGGTGAAGTGATATTGCCAACTGAAGAGGATGTTTTTAATGCTTTTTCTACCGTTGATTTACCGGATGTGAAAGTGGTTATTCTAGGTCAAGACCCTTATCATGGCATGGGTAAAAATGGTGAGTCACAAGCACACGGTTTAGCTTTTTCGGTGCGCAAGGGTATTAAAGTCCCGCCTTCTTTAGTCAATATCTACAAAGAGCTCAAGCAAGATGTTACTGACTTTAGCATACCCCCTCATGGTTATTTGAACGAGTGGGCACAACAAGGTGTTTTGCTGCTCAATACCGTGCTAACAGTTAAGCAGGGACAAGCGCACTCTCACGCTAAATTGGGTTGGGAAACTTTTACAGATAAAATTATTGCGGAAATAAATCAGCATAATGCTGGCTGTGTATTCTTACTCTGGGGTAGTCATGCACAGAAAAAAGGTAAAAATATTGATCAGCAAAAACATTTAGTATTAAACGGTCCACACCCATCGCCGCTCTCTGCTTATCGAGGTTTCTTCGGTTGCCAACATTTCTCTAAAGCTAACCTATGGTTGCAAGCACACAATAAATCCATCATCAATTGGCAAATTAGTGACTAAAATATCGTCATTATTGCTCACTTTTAAGAAAAAAATTTCACTTTAAGTCAATGAGTAAAATTTATTTTCAGATCAGAGTTAAAATCAAGCAATAAAGGTATTTTTTTTCATTAATATCTTTATTTTTAAACTCAATTTGCTATTAATGTTACTTTGTTGGTTTTTTGTTGCTGAAAGTAGCGATGGTGCTAGTATGCTTTTATTATAGAAAGTTAAGGGCGTACTAGCATGTCATTGGAAAAATATTTTTTACCCTTTCGCCAACATATTATTGGGCAAAATTTACAACATCAAATTAATGGTCAACAGCTTGATATTATTTATGCAGATTGGACGGCAAGTGGCCGATTATACCAACCTATTGAAGACTATTTGACCCAAGAGTTAGGACCTTATGTCGCTAATACGCATACTGAGACGAATCTAACCGGTAGTGCCATGACCCATGCTTATCATGACGCACAAGATATTATTAAACGCCATGTAAATGCCTGCAACAATGATGTGTTGATCACCGCTGGTGCTGGTATGACGGCAGTAGTTAATAAATTTCAACGCATTTTAGGCTTGCGAATTCCTGAGCGTATGCAAGCGCAAGTTGCGTTTGCAGAAAATGACAGGCCAGTAGTTTTTATTACTCATATGGAGCACCATTCTAATCAAACGTCTTGGTATGAATGTGATGTAACACTGGAAATTGTTGAGCCTGATAGTCAAGGTCTACCTTCTTTAGCGCACTTAGAATTATTGTTAGAAAAATACCAAGACCGTAAAATGAAAATAGGCTCTTTTTCTGCTTGTTCAAATGTCACGGGTATTAAAACGCCGTATTATCAGCTGGCAGAAATTATGCACCAACATGGCGGTTTGTGTTTCGTCGATTTTGCCGCTTCTGCGCCCTATGTTGATATTGACATGCATCCGAGTAATCCTAAGCAAGCGTTAGATGCGATTTACTTCTCGCCACATAAATTTTTAGGTGGCCCTGGTAGCTCAGGAGTGTTGGTTTTTAATAAGGCACTTTATAAAAACAAAGTGCCAGATCATCCCGGTGGCGGCACAGTAACCTGGACTAACCCTTGGGGCAAACACAGCTTTTTTAATAATATAGAGCTGCGTGAAGATGGCGGCACACCTGGCTTTTTACAATGTATTAAAACCGCGCTAGCGATCAAGTTAAAAGATGCTATGGGCGTTGAAAACATTCAGCAACGTGAAGCTCAAATAAGCCAATATGTTATGGATAACTTAGCTAAGAATGAACATGTGGTGATGCTTGAACCAAATATTCGTCAGCGTTTAGCTATTGTTTCGTTTTATGTGCCGGGCGCGCATTATAATTTAGTAGTGCGCCTACTGAATGATAAATTTGGGGTACAAACCCGTGGTGGCTGTTCGTGTGCAGGTACTTATGGTCATATTTTATTAAATGTCGATCAAGAGACCTCATCAAAAATAACCCAGCAAATAGACTTAGGTGATTTTGCCGAAAAGCCCGGCTGGGTTCGAGCTTCATTTCATCCTACCAGCTCAGATAAGGAAGTGGCGTTTGTGGTTGAAGCCATCAATCAAGTGACTGAAAACTTAGCACTCTGGAGTAAAGATTACCGTTTTAATCCAGCGTCAGGTGATTATGAACATGGTAAACCAAACATTGATTTTCCGAGTCTATCTGGCTTTAACGCCTTGCCAGAAACTCGGGCAGTAGTGAGAAATAAAGAGGTAGAAGCGCCATCAATATTACGTAAAATATTTGGCTAGAGGATTAAAAGATTATTGGTGATTAATAAAAATAATCACCAAGAAAGATGTTGTTCAGAGATGGTGTTATTGATTAAAAACAATCATCATTTCAGCGGCTTCGCAATGACAGTTATGATGACATATTGTACATTTATAGCCTGCTAAGCTTAATTCATGCCAACGCTCTGGATGGTCTTTAATTAAGATACCACCGCATTTAGTAAAATATTTTACCGCACTATTACCCGGGCTTTGTTTCCATAGGTGACTCACGCCAGCAATCGCACCTTGTTGCTTAGCAGCAGTAATTGAGCGCTTTAGTAGTTCACCACCAATACCATGGCCACGGTAATGCTCGTCAACCGTATTACATTTAAAATAGCAAACTTGCTCGGCAGGTACTGGCCAGAGTTCAGTAGAACACCATTTGTCTATCTGCCATTGCTGCAAGGCATAAGTAATTCTAAAGCCAACCAATTTTTCATCATGATAAACCACAAAACCCGCGTTAATAGCGTTTTTAAGTCCTTTATCATACCAAGCTTGCATGCTGCTTTGATCAAGGTAACCGGCACCGTGCACCTCGGTAGCTAATTGAATAACTTTATCAAAATCAGTAGGGGCTAATGATTGATAGTTGAGCGTTATGGCCATAAAATTATTTTTTTTTAGTGAGTTATTACAGCATTGTACTGCTTTTTTTGAGATACTTTAAGTGCGCTAGTGTGTGAAACTAATATAAAATTTTTGGAAGTGAAAATGTACGATCCTTTACATGATTTATCCCCCGG
This sequence comes from Colwellia sp. C1TZA3, assembly GCF_007954265.1. Taxonomy (GTDB): domain Bacteria; phylum Pseudomonadota; class Gammaproteobacteria; order Enterobacterales; family Alteromonadaceae; genus Cognaticolwellia. Next base: position 23,359 of record NZ_VOLS01000021.1, read on the forward strand.
CTGTAATGAGGCCTATCCCGAAAGTTATTGGGCTAATGTCTCAGGCGTAGCACCGGAACACGATGGCGCTGTTATCGCTGATCTTGATGTTGATGTCGCTATTATTGGCGCAGGATATACCGGTTTATCTTGCGCGCTACACTTGGCTCGTGAGCATGGTATTAAAGCCCATGTCTTAGAAGCTAACCAAACGGCATGGGGTTGTAGCGGTCGAAATGCCGGTTTTATTTTGAAATCTTCAGGTCGCAAGTCTTATGGCCAAATGGCTAAGCAATGGGGCGAAGAGGTTATGCGCGGCATTTATCAAGAAATGGCCGCGGGCGTTGAAACAGTGAATTCATTAATTAATGAAGGCATTGATTGTGATAAGCAAAGTGCGGGTTATATTAAAGTTGCCCATAAGCCTAATAAACTTAAAGAATTAGTTGAACTAGCAAAACTTCAGCAGAAAATGTTTGGTTATGATGTTGAGATTCTGTCGCAAAACCAAGTGCGTCAGCAATACATGGACGATCGTAATGCTTATGGCGCTATTCGCTATCAAGACGGTTTTGGTTTAAATCCATTAAAACTTGCTTGGGGCTACCAAAAATTGGCGCGACAAGCTGGCGCTAAAGTACATTGTGCGACACCGGTTAATCACTGGCAATCACAAGGCAACAAACAACAACTGCATACCCCTAATGGTATTGTTAGTGCGCAAAAAGTGGTGATAGCCACCAACGGTTATACTCCGAAAAATTTTCACTCATTAACGACCGACAGAACATTGCCGGTACTTTCGCAAATTATCGTTACCCAGCCGTTGAGTACAGCGCAATTAGCCGCGTGTAATTTCTTAACCTCGAATGTTGTGATGGACACGCGAGCGTTAAAGTATTATTACCGCAAGTTACCTGACAATAGAATATTATTTGGTGGCCGCGGGGCTATAACCGGTAAAGGTGCTGACGACCCTTATTACGCTCAGCGTTTACTGGCGGTATTAAAAACTAGTTTCCCAGCGTTAGCTAATATAAATTACAGTTATGCTTGGTCAGGCTGGATTTGTATGGCGTTGGACGATTTGCCACACATTCATCAAAACGACGAACAATCGGTATTTTATAGCATGGGCTATTGTGGCAGTGGCGTGTCGTTCTCAGTCCAAGCAGGAAAGCGTTTAGCTGAAAAAGTGGCTGAAAAGCCAGTGCCTAATTTACCTTTGTATAATAACGCACTACCTAAATTTCCATTTGCCCCACTACGACGCGTAGGGCAATGGGGTTATTTTCATTATGGTAAAATAAAAGATCAGTGGTTTTAAGTGTCCAATATAGAAACTTCAAAGATCAATAGTGTAGGGTAGAGGCTTTAAAGTGAATTTTTTACCTCAGCGTTAATCGATGCGGTTAGTACGCTCGCCTTGTTTAAATGCCGTTATATTTGCGGCGACTAAATTAAGTAAGGCTTGCTGTGCTTGTTTGCTTGCCCAAGCGATGTGCGCGGTTATTTTCAATTTAGGTGACTGTGCTGCCAACAGGATATGATCTTTTGCTGGCGGCTCTTGCTCTAATACATCTAAAATTGCACTCGCCAATTGGTTATTATTTAATGCCGCTAATAAGTCATGATTATTAATTAAAGCGCCTCTGGCGGTGTTAATAAGTACTGCACTATCCTTCATGCAGTTGAAGATGTTTTTATCGAACAAGCCTTCAGTTTCTGCGGTTTGTGGGCAGTGTAAACTAATGATATCGGCTTGAGCAATCACTTGCTTAAAAGCTACTCTGTCGCTCCGTATTTCCACGGCGTTAGGCCTTTCAGCAATGAGTACAGCCATATCAAAAGCGTGAGCAATGCTTGCTACTTTACTGCCTAAAGCGCCATAGCCAATAATCCCCATGGTTTTTCCAGCTAACTCATCACTGCCTTTGCCGTGCATGCAAAATGTCTCACTAGTTTGCCATTGACCATTACGGGTGTTGTTATTGTGATCTTCTATTTGGCTATAATAGGCCAGTAGTTGGGCAAAGACATATTGAGCGACTGAATTTTTGGCATAACCACTGACGTTAGTTACCGCAATGCCCAGCTCGCGCGCAGCGTCAATATCAACATTATTAATGCCGGTCGCGGTAATACAAATAAGTTTTAAATCTGGCAATTGGCTTAATATTGCACGGTTAAGTAGCACTTTATTACTTAAGATAATTTCAGCGTTTATGCAGCGTAGTAATACTTGTGCTGGTGTTGTGATAGCGTGTAAATCTAATTGACTGACGACCTGATGAAGAACAGACAAGTTAAGTGAAGGGCTAAAGGTTTGATAGTCTAAAAATACCGCGCGCATGTTATCTACTCAGAGTGAAATTTTACTCAGTTTATATCATTTCTAATGAGTGACTCAATCAATGCTGATTTTTATTGCATAAAATAACCAATGCTTAACCATAAATAGCAAGTTAATAAAATAGCAAGTTAAGGTGTTTAATACCATTGAACCCCGCTAACCAGGTCGGCCATCAACCCGTGCTTTTAGTAACATGGGTGCATAATATATAGTAAACAGCGTAAAACTCACTATCCAAAGCAAGCCACTAATATCAATAAATATCATCGATTTTTCCGGAAAGCCCCAAGGGCCAAAACTACGAACTAAACTTGCTAGTACTAGCGATGCAAAGGCCAATGACATCAGTTTCGGTGCTTGTAACGGTCTACCAGTATGGCCTAAAGACACCCGTGAAATCATAGCAAGAATAACACCGCCGATGCCACCTACCGTTATTAAATGCCAAATATGGCTACTGGGCATTTCAGGGATTAAATAACTCAGACCAAGCAATATCAAACCAAAGGCCAACGCTTTGATTGCTAAGTGTAATGACCATAGCAATGGTACGCCTAAGGTGATCCAAGGACGCCATCTTAACCATCGAATTGTTTGAAAAATGCCAGCAAAAATTAATATTAATCCTATATAAAAATTGTTTATGCCAATGGCGGGATGCAGTAGCAGCAGTATAGTGATTAAGGCGAGAGAGCCATTAGTGAGTTTATCAAGCCAAGGTAGTGCTGTTGCTTTTGGCGTTTGTGTGCCATTAGCGGTAAACATGGGCACTACGCGGCCGGTCATAACTGAAATAAGTAAAGTCATTAACATCACACCGGCATAACCTGCATATTGGGTAGAGACTGAACTCGGGTAATATATGCTTGCGTGCATTTCAGCATTAGCGATAGTGAAAATGGTCAATAAAGGCACGAAGAATAAGTTGTGATATTGTTTGACGGCTAATATAGGTTTCGCTAATACAAAAGCCACACAAGGTAAAAAGGCCAAATCTATTATCGTGGTTAATGTTGCACCAAGTAAATCAGGAAACATTAAGCAAACTCGCCCTATTAGCCACAAAAGAAACAAAGCCGCGAGCATTTTTCCTTGCACACCGGGCAGCCCAGTCCAGTTTTGTACTGCGGTTAAGAGAAAACCGGCAATGATGGCACAACCAAAACCAAAAATCATTTCGTGAATGTGCCACCAGTAATACCAATTTGATTAATTAAGTGATCTACTTTTTCATGAGGAAAAATGGATAAATACAAGGCATAAAATTTAGTAAGTAGTTATTCTACTTATAAATTTTATAACGCTGTAGTTATTCATTTTAACCATTAAAAATGAGAAGGTAATTAATCAACTTGGTATAACCACCACCTAAAGGCTGAAAATTTAGCACACCTCGGTATAGCATGAGCCACAAGAGCATGGCGATAACACTAAATACGGCGCCAGCGAGAAAGAAAGGACGAAAGCCGAGCCTAAATAACGGCACCATTTGTTGTTCTTTGTTTAAATCGGTAATTTGCATCATAGGTGCAACCCTTAGTGTTTATGTTGTGGCTATCATAAAGCAATCAATCAGCATTACTTTGGGGTAATACCAATCCCATTAAGTTATTGCTCACTTGTACTAGTTAAAATAGCTCAATGCTGTGTTGCTCTCACTCCCAATAGCCAGCTATTGCTCAATCGAGCGCCTTACCTTGAATTATTTTTCCTGCGTACAACAAGATCACAAACTTAATGGAACTGGTATAAATCAAGTAATGGGTTGTTATTTAGAATTTTTAATGGTTATTAGGATATTGGTAACTCTAATTCAACAATTTGCTCTGAAATTAATTCAAGTTTTTCTGCCATTAATGCTTGGGCATCATACAAACCGCGATTGTAATATACTGCACCTAATTCTTCAGTAAAAAAGTCGAGTAAAAAGTCAGCATCAAATTGCCCTAAATCTTGCTCTAATTCATTAGTAAAGTAGCGTTGTAGTTTTTCGATTAACAGCAATTTTTCGGTATGGGTAAATTTTATTGGCGACATAAAAGCATTTTCCTTGAATGACAAATGATCTAATAATTTAATTAATTGGTATTATACCCAAGTCACTTCAAGATGCATTCTTGTGACTTTTACAACGACCTAACTTTAATCGGTAACCTTGTATAAAGGTTTTTTTTCGTAACTGCTCTTGCTCCTGGGTTACTCTACTTCACTAAGTCCATGTGGCTAAATTTTTAAACATTACAACGTAGAAGGTATGTTTTTCCTTGCAGACTGGGTTAAAAATTATCTATGCGGTGTTGAGTTTTAGTTAGCGAATGACGCCTGAAAACCATCGTCTTGCATAAATCGTTCTTAACTGCCACTGAAGTGAGTATGTTGAAGTAATTTGGGTATATACTCTGCATATGAAAAACTAATTTAAGTAATACACTGTGAATAAATCGTCGTTTAAGCAATGGTGGCAAACAGACTGTCAATTTTGCCGTAAATCAAGAATGATTATTTTATGGTTGGTGTTGATGTTAATTGCTGATAGTTTGTGGTTTGGTTTGATACCCATTTGACTCATTAACTAATTAATTTGGCATAATTATTCACTAACAAAATAAAGAGGTAATACTATGACTTATCGTTGGACCGACTCACTTGAGATTGCACTTGATTTGATCGAAGCACATCCTGATGTAGACCCGATGAAATTACATTTTCCAGAATTAATGCAATGGGTGTTAGCGCTAGAAAATTTTGAGGACGACCCTAAACATTGTGGCGAACGCATACTTGAAGCTATTCAGTTAGCCTGGATTTCAGAAGCGGACTAGCGTGGGTTCAACTGTTTAGTTGTCAAAATAAGCAGTTAAAAAAAATGAGTAAGCGTTATTACTTTTCAAAAAGTGATATTTGGCTATAATGAGCCATCATTATTCTTATGATGAATCTTCGTCATTCACTCAGTATATAAAGAAAGCATGTAACTATGACATCTGAAAAGACATCTGAAAAAAATAAACGGCCACTATATATCCCCTATGCAGGTTCTAGTTTACTGGAAACACCTTTACTCAATAAAGGCAGCGCATTTAGCGAAGACGAGCGCTCACACTTTAATTTAACTGGCTTATTACCGCCACGTTTTGAAACTATCGATGAGCAAGTTGAACGTGCCTACATGCAATACCGTAGCTTTGAAACCAACTTAAATAAACATATTTACCTACGTGCCATTCATGACAACAATGAAACCCTGTTTTTTAAGTTAGTGCAAGAAAATTTGGCGGAGATGATGCCCATTATCTATACACCAACTGTGGGTGATGCTTGTGAGCAATTTTCAGATATTTATCGTAGCTCTCGGGGCTTATTTGTTTCTTATGACCAGCGTCATCAGCTTGACGACATTTTACGTAATGCGACAAAAAACAAAGTCAAAGTTATTGTGGTGACTGACGGCGAGCGTATTCTAGGTTTAGGTGACCAAGGTATTGGTGGCATGGGTATCCCCATAGGTAAACTATCGCTTTACACAGCCTGTGGCGGCATCAGCCCAGCTTACACCTTACCTGTGATGCTTGACGTGGGTACTAATAATGAAAAATTATTAAACGATCCTATGTATATGGGCTGGCGTCATCATCGTATTGAACAAGATAAATACGATGAGTTTTTAGCTATGTTCATTAAGGCTGTTAAACGCCGTTGGCCAGACGTTCTATTACAGTTTGAAGATTTTGCTCAACCTAATGCCACCCCGTTGTTAAACCGTTATCGCGATGAACTTTGTTGTTTTAACGACGATATTCAAGGGACAGCGTCGGTTACTGTCGGTACCTTATTAGCCGCCTGCCGTATCAAAAAAACACCCTTATCAGCGCAACGTGTGGTCTTTGTTGGCGCGGGCTCTGCAGGTTGTGGTATTGCCGAGCAAATTATCTCACAAATGGTCAGTGAAGGGATTTGTCAGCAACAAGCACGTAGCCAAATATTTATGGTTGACCGCTTTGGTTTATTAACTGAAGGTATGGCTGGCCTACGTGACTTTCAAGCAAAACTAGTACAGCAAAAATCTGCGATAGCGCCATGGAATGTGCAAAGTGAGTATGCTGCTTTACTTGATGTTATGCATGGCGCTAAACCGACGATTTTAATTGGCGTTTCTGGCGTGCCAGGTTTGTTCACTGAAGCGGTTATTAAGGCGATGAAATTACACTGCAATATGCCGATAATATTTCCACTAAGTAACCCCGGTCGCCAAGTAGAAGCAACACCTGAACAGGTTATAAATTGGACCGAAGGTGAGGTAATTATTGCCACAGGTAGCCCGTTTGACCCGGTTGAGTACAAAGGCCAGATATTTACTATCGCCCAATGTAATAACAGCTATATCTTTCCCGGTATTGGTTTAGGTGTGGTGTCAGCCAATATTAATCGCATTACCGATGAAATGCTAATGGCGGCAAGCGCGATGTTAGCGCAAGCTTCACCATTAGCTAATACCGGTACTGGCGAGTTGTTACCTCCTTTAGTCGCAATTGCTGATTTAAGTAAAAAAATAGCGTTTGCTGTCGGTAAAGTTGCTTTCGAGCAAGGTTTCGCCTTACCGCTATCAGATGAACAACTTGTGGAAAATATTGAGCGTAATTTTTGGACACCTCAATATCGCCAATATCGTCGAGTCAGTATTTAAGCCGCGATAAAGCTTGATTCAAACGACATAAAAGCGAACGAAAACGCTCACACGGCTAAGCGTTTTCTGTTTAATATCAGTGGTAAGTTTTTTATTTCAAATAAAAAAATAAGTACCAATTTTCATGTCACAGGTGCTTATGTTGAGTCTTGAACAATAAACATAGAACTTGATTTATTTTCTCTGTGCACAACAAGATCACCAAGCTAATGAAAGTAGTATTAGCTTGGTTTAAGTAAGCTAAAAGTGATAGCCCTAGGAATTTGCTTTTAATTCGTCTATAATCGCGCCAAAATTTATCCCGTATTTTAATTCTAATTTATTGAGAGGGCTATTATGGCTATCGAACGTACTTTTTCTATCGTAAAACCTGACGCAGTTGCTAAAAACTTTATTGGTCAAATCTACAACCGTTTTGAAACTGCTGGTTTAAAGATTGTTGCTGCTAAAATGATTCATTTATCAAAAGAAAAAGCAGAAGGCTTTTACGCTGAGCACAGCGAGCGTCCTTTCTTTGGTGCTTTAGTTGAATTTATGACTTCTGGCCCAGTAATGGTGCAAGTTTTAGAAGGCGAAAACGCTGTGCTTAAAAACCGTGAAATCATGGGTGCTACTAACCCAGCTGAAGCACTTGCTGGCACTATCCGTGCTGATCTTGCTGATTCAATTGACGAAAATGCAGCTCACGGTAGCGATGCTTTAGAATCTGCTGCCCGTGAAATTGCTTACTTCTTCGCTGATGAAGAACTTTGTTCACGTACACGTTAATTTTAAATATTACCTAATAAGCTAGCTCATTATTGGGTAGCTTAATGTAGTTTAAAAATTAATTTGAAGGATTTTACTGATTAATCGGTAAAGTCCTTTTGTCTATTTTAAGACCGTATAAAATTGAGTGTTTTTGCTAGTAAACATGCTACGAAGAACATTGACTTTTATTGATATAGTGCGAATAAATATCTAATATCGATCCACTAAATTGTTTATTTTGCCTAAAAAGCGTACAATTTATTCTGTAATTTTTGTAGTATTGAGAAGTTTTTATCATGAGTGATGTAACCGAAGTAGTAACCCCAGTGAAGAAAAAAATTAACTTACTAAACCTTGACCATCAAGGAATGCGAGAATATTTTTCTTCAATCGGCGAGAAGCCATTTCGTGCTGACCAGATTATGAAATGGATCTACCATTTCGGTTACGATGACTTTGAATTGATGACCAATATAAATAAAAAATTACGTGAAAAATTGCAACGTGATACTGAAATTAAAGCGCCCGAGATATCTGAAAAACTTGTATCAAATGACGGCACAATTAAGTACGCGTTAAGCCTTGAAGGTGGTCAAGAAATTGAAACCGTTTGGATCCCTGAAAATGGCCGTGCAACGCTTTGTGTTTCATCGCAAGTGGGCTGTGCATTGGAATGTACCTTTTGTGCAACAGCGCAGCAAGGCTTCAACCGCAATCTCACGATGGCTGAAATTATTGGTCAAGTTTGGCGAGTAGCCAATGATATTGGCGCAACGCGCATTGCCGGTACCCGCCCGATTACCAACATTGTGATGATGGGGATGGGCGAGCCATTGCTCAACATGAAAAACTTGATCCCAGCATTAGATACTATGTTAAATGATCTAGGCTACGGCTTATCGAAACGTCGTGTTACGGTCAGTACCTCAGGCGTTGTACCTGCCTTAGATATGTTAAAAGAGAAAGTTGATTGCGCGCTGGCGATATCTATCCATGCGGGTAACAATGCCTTACGTGACGTATTAGTACCAATTAACAAGAAGTATCCACTAGAAGAGTTTTTAGCGGCTGCGGGTCGTTATATCGAAGGTTCAAAAGCCAATAAGCAGGCGACGATAGAATACGTAATGCTTGATCATGTAAACGATAGCACCGAACAGGCACATGAATTAGCTCTTGCTTTGAAAGATTTACCCAGTAAAATCAATCTTATTCCATTTAACCCTTATCCGGGTTCACCCTATAAACGTTCGAGTAATTCTCGTATTGATCGCTTCGATAAAGTCTTACAAAGCTATGGCTTAACGGTAATTACCCGTCGCACTCGTGGTGACGATATTGACGCAGCATGTGGGCAATTAGCCGGCGAAGTGTTGGATAGAACTAAACGGACAGGAAAAAAAGAGCTGAAAGCTGAGCCAATTTCAGTAAAGATGGTTTAAGTGCTCTTGAATTAATATTGACTAAGTGACAGTGCTTTTATTATGAAAAAATTATTACCATTTTTTATTGCGTTACTAACGACAAGTACATTAACAGCTTGTGTGACGCAAAATTATGGCAATGATAAAGACACCCCGATAATTGAAAATGAAGCCAGTAATAATGAAATAGCCATGACCCGTATATCACTCGGATTAGGTTATTTAAAAATGGGCAATACTCAACAAGCCAAGCTTAACTTAGAAAAAGCCAAACGCTTTTCGCCCAATTTAGTGCAAGTATATACCGCTTTTGCCCATTATTATGACACGGTGGATGAGTCCGAATTAGCGACTCAAGCCTATGAACATGCGCTGAGTATTGATAACCAAGATGCTGATACGCTTAATAATTATGGCGTTTTTTTGTGTCGACAAGCAAAGTATGCCGCCGCTGAAAAGAAAATGTTACAAGCGATAGCCATTCCTAGCTATATTTTAGTGGCGCAAAGCTACGAAAATTTAGCCTTATGCCAGCTTAAAGCAAAACAGTTTGATAACGGCCAAACTTACCTTGAAAAAGCCATTGCTCATAGCCCAAATAGAGCCAGTTCGCTGTTGCAAATGATGCGATTACAATATGCAAAAAGTGACTATAAGTCAGCGCAAACTTACCTGTACCGCTATGAAAAATCAACACGTCGCTTTAATGCAGATGCACTAGCTTTAGCCTTTAAGATATTTGCTAAGCAAGGCAATAAAGCTATTGCTAAAAATTATGGCAATATGCTAGTTAAAATGTTCCCAAGTTCTTTTGAAGCTAAACAATATATTTTAAATGAACTTTATCAGATTGATGCAGACAAACTAGCTGAAGACTATCGAGCCTCTCTGTTGGGTGGTAATAGCGAACAAAGTAAAAAACGTATAGTGATATTATCGCCAAAAACGACAGCAACTGTTGCTAATGCCAGCTTAAGTCGTGATGGTTTAAAGCCTATTATGGCTAATTCCGTTATGCCAACGACAGAGCAAGTAGCTGAGACAAAAGCAAAATCAGCAGACAAAAGCCTTGAAAGTAATATGCAGGCAAAAAATAATCAGCCAGTTGGGGTGAAAGAAGTTGCGCCAAAGCAACAGACGAGTCAAAAACAAAGTAGTCAAACACAGAGCAGTCAAACACAGAGTGACAAAAAAATAATAGCTGAATTGATGGCTGGTGAAGCACAAATTAAACAAGAAAAAAATAGCACACTTATGGTGTCTTTACCCATTCATCTTGTTATAGAAGGTGATAATTTGATGATTATTGCTAAACACTACAATGTCGTGATGAAAAATCTAGCGCGTTGGAATAAGTTACGCCGCCCCTATCTTTTAAAAACTGGTGATGTTCTTTATCTCTCAGATCCAAAATCAGCGATTAAACGCTAAGAGAAATACTTGATGAATCAAGATTTTGAAGTATTAAAAAATGAAAATGATGACTTGGCAGACGCCATTGACGATATCAATATCGTGGGTCCGGGCTTTATGCTCAAAGCAGCACGAGAAATGCGAGGGTTAAGCCAACAGCAAGTGGCTAATAAACTCAACTTTAGAATAGGCTTAGTCGAAGATATCGAAGTAGATAAATTTGACTGTAGTTTACCTGAGGCCTTTAATCGTGGTTATCTGAAAAATTATGCCAAGTTGGTCAATATTGCCCAAGAAGACGTCTTAAAAAGCTATGAAAAGTTAGCGCTAACACAAAACCAATGTGCTGACATGCAAAGCTTTTCTAAAGGCACAGAGAAACAGGCCGAACACAATCGGTTGATGTGGATCACTTATCTTATTTTAGCCATATTAGTTACAGCAACTGTAGTCTGGTGGCTTCAAACGCCTTCTGAGCAACCTGAGCCGATAGTGGCAAGCACGGTTGAAACCTCAGCTGGAGATAATAATGCGCCTGAACAAGGCAATCTATTGAATGAAAGTAACGCAAATAATTCAAGCGTTATGCCAAATGGCGAGTTAACGGTTAGTGTAGCTGAAGTGATTAAAACTAAAACTAAAACAAATGCCAATAACAACGTAGAAAACCTCGATAAAGCAGCGGCACTTGCTGTTGAACAGACGTCGTCAAGCTCTGCTTTAACTGATGCTCAAGTCGACTTAAATAATAACAAAGCGGTTGCTGAAAAGGTATTATCTGCGTCAATTGACACGGTTGTTTTTACTTTCGCTGGTGACTGTTGGGTTAATATATTTGATGCTACTGGCGAGCGAATTGCTTGGGGTGTGAAAGAGTCGGGGTATATTATGCGAATTTCTGGTCAAGCACCTTTTTCTATCACCTTAGGTAAACCAGAATTGGTAAAAATAGATTATAATGACGTTCCGGTTGATATGGCGGTATATAATGCCGGTAATATTGCCAAGTTTTCATTACCACTAGCGCCTTAATACGGTAAAATTTTTTTTAATTAACGCAACACTATTGAAGTTTTATTATGTTTAAAGAATCTCCTATTATTCGTCGAAAGTCCCGCCAGATCATGGTTGGCAATGTTCCTGTTGGTGGCGATGCCCCGATTACAGTACAGTCAATGACCAACACACTGACCACAGATGTGGCGGCAACGGTTGCACAAATTAAAGCACTTGAGGCCGTTGGTGCCGACATTGTAAGAGTCAGTGTGCCAACAATGGACGCGGCGGAAGCATTTCGTGAAATCAAGCTGCAAAGTAATATTCCGTTAGTAGCTGATATTCATTTTGATTACCGCATTGCTTTAAAAGTAGCAGAATATGGCGTTGACTGCTTACGTATTAATCCAGGAAATATTGGTCGAGAAGACCGGGTGCGTTCTGTAGTTGAGTGTGCTCGAGATAATAATATTCCGATTAGGATTGGGGTCAACGGCGGTTCGTTAGAAAAAGACATTCAAGAAAAGTACAGAGAACCAACGGCTGAAGCCTTATTAGAATCTGCCATGCGTCATGTTGATATTCTTGATCGGTTAAATTTTCATGAATTTAAAGTCAGTGTTAAAGCCTCAGATGTTTTTCTTGCTGTTGGGGCTTATCGCTTGTTAGCTAAACAAATTGATAACCCCCTACATTTAGGCATTACCGAAGCTGGCGGTTTACGCTCAGGCTCTGTTAAATCATCAGTAGGGCTAGGCTTACTGCTTGCTGAAGGCATTGGCGATACCTTACGGGTTTCATTAGCCGCTGATCCTATTGAAGAGATTAAAGTTGGCTTTGATATTTTAAAATCACTGAAACTGCGCAGCCGCGGCATCAACTTTATTGCTTGCCCAAGTTGTTCGCGCCAAGAATTCGATGTTATTTCAACAGTAAACGCTTTAGAGCAACGTGTTGAAGATATCACCACGCCGATGGATGTTTCAATTATCGGCTGTATTGTTAACGGACCCGGCGAAGCACTAATTTCTGACTTAGGCTTAACGGGCAGCAGTAAAAAGAGTGGTTTTTATCTTGACGGTATCCGTCAAAAAGAGCGTTTTGATAACAACAATCTTGTTGATCAACTAGAGCAACGAATCCGTGCGAAGGCTAAAAAACTTGATGCGAGTTATAAAATAGCCATACAAGAAATTGATTCATAATGGCGAATTAATGCCACCATTGCGCTGTTATTTACGTTTGATAGTAAACTGCCTATAATGCCCGCGATAATCATTGTTCTTTGTATAAGCAAACAAATAATTAAACCGATCAACACTAGCGAGAAAATAATACGTGAGTAAAGCACTTCAAGCAATTAGAGGTATGAACGACTGTTTACCGGCACAAACAGGTATTTGGCAAATGGTAGAAACAGTACTGCGCCGCGTTGCCAGTAATTACGGTTTTGCTGAAATACGTATGCCGATTGTCGAGTCAACAGCGTTATTTAAACGCTCTATTGGTGAAGTAACCGATATTGTTGAAAAGGAAATGTATACCTTTGAGGACCGTAATGGCGATAGCTTAACATTACGTCCAGAAGGTACAGCAAGTTGTGTTCGTGCTGGTAATCAACATGGATTACTGTATAACCAAGAACAGCGCTTATGGTATATGGGACCGATGTTTCGTCATGAGCGACCACAAAAGGGGCGTTATCGTCAATTTCACCAATTTGGCTTAGAGGCCTTTGGTATAGCAACACCTGATATTGACGCTGAAATTATTATGTTAACGGCTCGACTTTGGCGGGAACTTGGCATCAACGAATTTGTCACACTAGAGCTAAATTCACTAGGTTCAAACGAAGAGCGCGGACAATATCGTGATGCGCTAGTGGTATTTTTAACTGAAAAAGAACATCTTTTAGATGAAGATAGTAAACGCCGCATGCACACTAACCCATTGCGCGTGCTGGACAGCAAAAACCCAGAGGTACAAGCGGCATTGGTTGGCGCACCTAAATTAGCTGACTATTTTGCTGAAGAGTCAAGCACACACTTTGCATCAGTTTGTCAGCGCTTAGATGCCGCTGGTATTAAGTATGTGATTAATGAACGTTTAGTACGCGGTTTAGATTATTATAATCGTACGGTTTTTGAATGGGTTACCTCAAGCTTAGGTGCTCAAGGCACTATTTGTGCTGGCGGACGCTACGATGGTTTAGTCGAGCAGCTTGGCGGTAAATCGACACCAGGCTTTGGTTTTGCTTTAGGCATTGAGCGTTTGGTGTTGATGATGACCAGTTTAGAAAAAGCCAATAATATTAGAGCGCAAGTCGATGCTTACGTTATTATGTTGGGCGATGACGTTGAAATCACCGCCAACGGCTTAGCTGAGCAATGGCGCGATCAAGTACCTGATATTCGCTTACAGTGTCACTGCGGTGGCGGCAATATGAAAAAACAAATGAAGCGTGCAGATAAATCGGGTGCCCAAATAGCATTGATTCTTGGTGAAGATGAAATAGCTCAACAGACGGTAACCGTGAAATATTTGCGCGGACAACAAGAACAACAAAGTTTGCCACTTGAGCAAGTGCCAAGTCTTTTAACAAATTTACTTTAAGGGTCAGTTTTGGATATAAATCAAACAGAAGAACAACAAGTCGAATCAATCAAAAGGTTTTGGAGTGATAATGGTAATGCGATTATCGCGGGTTTAACTATTGGTTTTGCAGGGTTTGTTGGCCTTAACTATTATAATGATTATAAATTACAACAAGAGCTAAATACCTCTGAAGCCTATCAAACGATGATTGAGGTAGCGACTGAAGATCGCGCTGCTTTTGCAGCAGCAGGCAAAGTCTTTATGGCTGAACATAGTGCCTCTAGTTACACCATGTTAACCGCTATTGCTTTGGCCAAAGAAGCGGCTGAAAAGCAAGACTGGGTAAAAGCTGAAGCCTATTTAAGCACAGCAATTGAAAAGTCAGTAGATGACGGTATTAAAGCGATTGCTATTGTGCGCTTAGCGCGCGTGCAATTACAGTTAGAGCAGTATGAACAAGCGCTAGTAACATTAAGCCTAAAACTACCGGCTTCATTTGACGCTAGCGTTGAAGAAATCAAAGGTGATATTTACTTTAAACAAGGTAAAACAGGGTTAGCCCGAAATGCTTATCAAGCGGCAATTGATGGTGCCACTGAAGGCACTAATCCAGCATTACAAATGAAATTAGACGACTTAGCGCAAGTAATTAACTTAAGCGAATAGAGGGTAATATAAGCATGTTTATAACTAAACGCTTTAACAAAAGCCTCCTTGCTATCTGTTTGCTAGCGGTAGGTATTTCTGCCTGTTCATCAACCGATGACGAGGACGAAGAATTAAGGGTCGCGGAATTAACCGACATAAAAGCATTATTTGAGCCTGTGGTAAAATGGGATGCAAGTGTTGGTAATGGTGTTGGAGATTATTTTTCTCGTATTCAGCCAGTAGTTGCTTACGGCAAAGTATTTAGTGCCAGTCGTGACGGTGAAGCCTTCGCCTTCGACGAAAATAGCGGTGAACAAGTTTGGCATGCAGATTTAAGTGACATCGATGACAAACGTGGCTTTTTCGACGATAAAGAGCCAGCTTTAATTAGTGGTGGCGCTGTCGTTGGCATTAATAAAGTATTTTTTGGTAGTGAGAATGGCGATGTTATTGCCCTCGACGCAGAAAGTGGCGCTTTATCGTGGCAGGGAAAAGTTAAAGGTGAAGTTATTGCTGCACCTGCACTCGATTCTGGCAAACTAGTGGTCAATACTGCGTCTGGTGTCATGAAGGCATTTAATGCTTCAAATGGTCAAGACGATTGGCAAATTGAGCAAGACGTACCTCCGCTTACTTTACGTGGTATTAGTGCCCCGGTTATTGCGGGTGGTGGTGTTATTGTTGGCTCAGCTGACGGTTCTCTGTCAGTTTATTTGTTAGAACAAGGTCGTCAAGGTTGGACTGTAGATATTGGTGAAGCAGCAGGTTCGACAGAATTAGAACGCGTTATTGATGTTGACTCAACGCCGCTGATATTTGGTGATAATATTTATACTGTGTCTTCGCGTGGTAATTTAAGTGCGGTTGAATTACGTTCAGGCCGGGTGTTATGGCAACGTCAATATTCATCTTATCTTGAATTAGCGATCAGTGGTAATAGCTTGTTTTTAACTGATGTTAAAGGCCATGTTTATGCCATCGATCGTAATAATGGCTTAGAGCTTTGGAGTCAATTATCACTTACTAACCGCGGCCTAACTGGACCAGCCCCTATCGCTGGCTATGTTGTAGTTGGCGATTTTGAAGGCTATCTACATTGGTTAGATCAAGCAACGGGCGAAATTGTTGCTCGTCATCACGTTGACAGCAGTGGTATTCACGCCACACCAACAGTTGAAAATGGTATTTTGTATAGTCAAGCGCGTAACGGTGACTTAGAAGCAATTACCATCGCAAAATAAGTTACTTAACTAGTTTATAATTATTAACTAGTTGAGTAAGTAGATTAAAATTATAAACGGCTCCAATGCAAAAAGCACTGGAGCCGTTATTTATTAATAAAACTGATATAGTTATTTAGTTATATTAAGTTTAAAGAGAGATTTGAGGTGAACATGCTTCCTGTAGTAGCACTTGTTGGCCGACCTAATGTCGGCAAATCAACATTATTTAACAGACTAACGCGTAGTCGAGATGCTTTAGTTGCCGACTATCCAGGGTTAACCCGTGATCGTCAATACGGAAAAGCGGAAGTTGAAGAACACCCTTTTATTGTCATTGATACCGGTGGTATTGAAGGTAATGAAAAAGGTATTGATGCCTTAATGGCAGAGCAATCACTGATTGCTATTGATGAAGCGGATGCCGTGCTATTTATGGTTGATGCCAGAGAGGGTTTAACGTCTGCTGATCAAGGCATTGCTAGCCATCTACGTAAGCAAGACAAAAAAGTATTTTTAGTCGCCAATAAAATTGATGGTATAGATGCCGATTCTGCGGTTGCCGACTTTTACTCTCTTGGCTTAGGTGATGCTGTACATCAAATTGCCGCTGCACATGGCCGTGGTGTTACGCAACTATTAACTTTGGCGCTAACCCCTCATATCGAAGAGCTTAGTAAACCTAAAGTACAAGAAAATGATGAATTTGACGGTGATTTTGATGAAAATATAGACCATGAAGCGTTAGATCAAAAAAACATTGACGAAGCACCAGAAGAAACTGACACCATTAAGTTAGCGATCATTGGTAAGCCTAACGTCGGTAAATCAACTTTAACTAACCGAATTTTGGGTGAAGATAGGGTAGTGGTATTTGACATGCCAGGGACCACACGTGATAGCGTTTATATTCCAATGGAACATAAGGGTCGTCCCTACACCTTAATCGATACCGCGGGTATTCGTCGCCGAAAAAATGTTACTGATATTGTAGAGAAGTTTTCTGTCATTAAAACTTTACGTGCAATAGAAGATGCCAACGTATGTTTATTGATTATTGATGCACAAGACGGCATTAGCGATCAAGATTTAAGCCTACTCGGTTTTATTTTAGAAGCAGGTCGTTCTTTAGTCTTAGCGGTAAACAAATGGGACGGTTTAGATGATCACGTTAAAGAGCGTATCAAGTCTGAATTAGATCGTCGTTTAGGTTTTATTGATTTCGCCCGTATTCATTTTATATCAGCGCTGCATGGCACGGGTGTTGGGCATTTATACGAGTCGGTAGAAGAAGCTTTTGTTTCAGCGACTAAGCGTATTTCTACTTCTATGGTAACTAAAATTTTAGATATGGCGGTGTTTGATCATCAGCCGCCTATGCATCATGGTCGTCGTATTAAACTAAAATATGCCCATGCCGGTGGTTATAATCCACCGATTATCGTTATTCATGGTAATTTGGCGAAGAATCTTCCACTTTCGTACAAGCGCTATTTGATGAACTACTACCGTAAATCATTAAAAATCATGGGTACGCCAATAAGAATTGAGTTTAGAGAAACCTCTAATCCGTTTGCCGGTAAGAAAAAACTGACCTATACCGAGCAAAAGAAAATGGCACGTGCGACACAAGGTTATAAAAAAGACTAGTTGCCATTATGATAAAAAAGCTGATGATAACATTAGCTTTTTTTATGACAAATTATAGTCAAAAAAGCAATAAACCATATTGCTTTCATACCAATACTCCGCTACTGTAAAATTGCTAAATAGCTTATTTTATTATGCTTTATTGTTTTGTTTTGTTTTGTTTAAACTCACACCTTGGAAATTTATGCCTGATAATGCTATGAAAGTGGAACTGACTGGGCGATTAAGTCGCAATTTAGCGTTGTTAAGTCCAGGCGCTATCGTGACCTTAGATATGACAACTCCTGCGGGTCAACGTGGTAAGTTTCGTTCAAGTTTTATCGG
Source organism: Colwellia sp. C1TZA3 (assembly GCF_007954265.1). Lineage (GTDB taxonomy): Bacteria > Pseudomonadota > Gammaproteobacteria > Enterobacterales > Alteromonadaceae > Cognaticolwellia. The sequence goes on from NZ_VOLS01000021.1 coordinate 41,395, forward strand.
CTATATGCCAAAAAAATACGTGCTAGTGCAATACCCTGACAGTTCAAAACTGGGCAGTTTTTCACAATATATCACGCAAGGTATCGGCGTGACAGTTCGCGGGTTAATTGAAGGTCATGAAGGTGCTGTCGTCGCCTTCATTTCTAACATTAGGCAAACAATACAAATTCCATCACGTATTATTGTGCTTGATTTTCCACGTGAAGTTAGCTTACAAAATCTGCGTTCCTCGATGCGAATTGAAACTTATATTAAAGCAAAAGTTAAAGTGAACAATGAGTATTGGGCGTCGATAATATATGATATTTCTGTTACAGGCTGTCAAATTATGATTAATAATGGCGAAAAACTCATTTTAACTAACAATAAACCTGTAGAAATCATTATTGAAGCTTTTCAAGACTTAAAAAATCTTAAGCTTAATGCCGAAATTTGTAATACCAAATTCCAAGCTGATGGCGTGATGCTTGGTGTTAAGTTTGATAACTCAAGTAAAGTTGAAGTCACCAAACTCTTACAACAGGCGGTTATCTTACCGCATTAATTTACTTGTACTGCTGTCACTTTAGCGTCTATTACACCATCTGAAATTTCTACTTTAATGGTATCAGCGATATTTATATCTTTGGTACTTTTAATCATTTGCCCCTGCGCATCACGAGTTATACTGTAACCGCGAGCAATGGTGGCTAATGGACTAACCATATGTAGTTGTTCGCATTGATGGGCAAAATTTTCTCGCTTGGTGATTAATATCCGCTGCTGTGCGCCAATAAGCTTTGTGTTGAGGTGAGTCACTTGCTGCAGGTTTTGTTTTATCTGGTTTGATGGTGAGGCATTGAGTAATCGCTGTTCAAGGTATTGAGGCTTATGCTTAAGTTGGTTTAACGCCCGGATAATTAGCCCTTGTAAGCGCATATTCAACTCATCTGACTTTTGTTGTTTATTTTGTAGTTGTTGCTCGGGATGCACTTGGGCTAACCTATGGTTTAAACTGGTTAGCGAGTGCGTAGAGCGCTTTAATTGTTGCTTAAGCGCTAAGTGCGCACGACTGAACAGTTCAGTCATTTTATTAATACGCTCGTCAACATCAGCAGAAACTATTTCTGCCGCTGCAGACGGTGTTGGCGCTCTTAAATCGGCAACATAGTCAGCTAAGGTGGTATCAATCTCATGTCCAACAGCACTGATGGTGGGTAAGCTTGACTGGAAAATGGCCCGAGCAACTATCTCTTCATTAAAGGCCCATAAATCTTCCAACGAACCACCGCCGCGACCAATTAATAAAACGTCAACTTCATGGCGTTCATTCGCCAAGTTAATGGCTTGGGCGATTTCATATTTAGCCTGCTGACCTTGTACTAAGACTGGGTAAATAATAATCTTTAATAGTGGATTTCTTCGGTTTAATACTGTGATGATATCTTTTACCGCAGCGCCGGTAGGAGAGGTGATAATGCCAACAGTTTGAATCAATTTAGGCATGGCTTGTTTGTGGTGTAGTTCGAACAAGCCTTCGCTGTGTAGCTGGTCTTTTAATAATTGATATTGTTGTCTTAACAGCCCTTCACCTGCTGACTCCATTTGCTCAATAATTAACTGGAAATCGCCTCGCGGCTCGTACAATGACACTTTAGCGCGCACCAATACTTGTTGACCATTTTTTGGCTGCATTCTTACCCGGCGATTATTGCCTTTGAACATGGCACAGCGAACTTGTGATTTTTGATCTTTTAAGGATAAATACCAATGGCCAGAGCTGGCAGCAATAAAATTGGATATTTCGCCACATAACCAGACAGTATTTAACTCACTTTCTAAGATAAAACGTACTTTTTTGGTGAGTTCACTTACTTGTAGAATCTGCTGTTGAGCCATATATACTTTACTTTTTATATTGTTAAGAGATAATAATGGGTTAATTGCTAAGTATTATATATTTTTTTAAACAATCACCGGCAGTTAATTTTCGATTAATTGCAACTTTAAGTTTACCTTAGTAGGGAAAACGGTTAAAATTCTGCCGCAATATTCACTCCCTAACCACTCACTTTAGAGAGATGTTGCGATGCTAAGAATTGCTCAAGAAGCGTTAACCTTTGACGATGTTTTACTGGTACCTGCCCATTCTACGGTACTGCCCCATACTGCTGATTTAAAAACTAAATTAACTCGAAAGATAAATTTAAATGTACCTATGATCTCTGCGTCGATGGACACAGTGACCGAAGCGCGTTTAGCCATTACCTTAGCACAAGAAGGTGGCCTCGGATTTATTCATAAAAATATGACCATAGCTGAACAAGCTAAAAATGTTTCTCAAGTTAAGAAATATGAAAGTGGTATTGTTTCAGATCCCGTTACGGTCAATCCCAGTGCAAGTATCGAAGATACCATGCGCTTAGCCGATGAACTTGGCTTTTCTGGTTTCCCTGTTGTTGATGAAAAAAATAAGTTAATTGGTATTATTACTGGCCGCGACTTACGTTTTGAAACCGATTTAACAAAACCTGTTTCGGCATTGATGACTAAAAAAGAGAAATTAGTTACGGTGAAAGAAGGTGCGTCACGTGAAGTGATTTTAAGTTTAATGCATGAACATCGCATTGAAAAAATTCTTATGGTTGATGACGCTTTCACACTAAAAGGCTTGATCACGGTTAAAGATTACCAAAAAGCTGAAAATAAACCTAATGCTTGTAAAGATGAATTAGGCCGCTTACGCGTTGGTGCTGCTGTTGGTGTCGGTGCGGGTACCGATGAGCGTATAGATGCCCTTGTTGTTGCTGGAGTCGACGTCTTGTTGATTGATACCTCTCATGGCCATTCACAAGGTGTGCTTGACCGCGTTGCTGAAACACGTGCCAGATATCCTGACTTACAAATTATAGCGGGTAATGTCGCTACTGGCGCTGGTGCTAGAGCATTAGCTGATGTCGGTGTTGATGCGGTAAAAGTTGGCATAGGCCCAGGTTCTATTTGTACTACTCGTATCGTCACTGGTGTCGGTGTACCACAATTAACCGCCATTTCTAATGCGGTTGAAGCTTTAAAGGGTACCGGTATTCCGGTTATTGCCGATGGCGGTATTCGTTTTTCTGGTGATATTGCTAAGGCATTAGTAGCCGGTGCGCATTGTGTGATGGTCGGTAGTATGTTGGCAGGTACTGAAGAAGCGCCAGGTGAAGTAGAGCTTTATCAAGGTCGTTACTACAAGTCATATCGCGGTATGGGCTCTTTAGGTGCCATGAGCCAAAAAGAAGGCTCAAGTGACCGTTACTTCCAAAAATCAGATGGCGAAGCAGACAAGTTAGTACCGGAAGGAATTGAAGGCCGTGTTGCTTATAAAGGTCCTGTTGCTGCTATTATTCATCAACAAATGGGTGGCTTGCGTTCATCAATGGGTTTAACTGGCTCAGCAACGATTGAAATAATGCGTACTAAGCCTGAGTTTATGAAGATTACTTCTGCCGGCATGGGCGAGTCGCATGTGCATGATGTAGCCATCACTAAAGAAGCACCAAACTACCGTATGGGCTAGTCGAACAGGAGATTTTATCGCTATTTAACTTGCTAACGGTATCAGAAGTACTGATTGACTAACGTCAACTCTGTGTTTCTTCTTTGCCAGAACGTTAACTAGCTTTAAAATCAACTATTCTTAAATTTTGATGAGATTCTTTAAACGCAATATCATCGTTGAAAATACCTATTGACTGGTGTCGACTCTGGATTGCCGTTTCGCACTAAAGCTGACATATTTTCAAATGGATATGGATAGAAAGTACCGAAACTGATGAAGGCGAATACTTCATCGACAAAAATTCAAATAGGCTGAGCTGAAACTCATAGAGAGAAAACGCTCAGCCTGTTCATTTTATATAGATAAAAATAAAAGTAGGAAAACAACATGAGTAAAGACATTCATGATCACCGCATACTCATATTAGATTTTGGTTCACAGTATACTCAACTCATTGCACGTCGTGTGCGTGAAATTGGGGTTTATTGTGAATTATGGGCTTGGGATGTTACAGAAGAACAACTGAAAGCTTTTAATCCAACCGGTATTATTTTAGCTGGCGGACCTGAGTCAGTCACTGAGCATAATTCGCCGCGTGCGCCAGAATATGTGTTTAATGCTGGTGTACCAGTATTAGGCATTTGCTACGGTATGCAAACCATGGCTGAGCAATTAGGCGGTAGCGTTGAAAGCTCTGAGCAAAAAGAATTTGGTTATGCCGCGGTTGAAGTTATTACTAAATCTGCTCTTTTTAATGCCATTGAAGACCACGTGAGTGCAAACGGTAACGCCTTGCTAGACGTTTGGATGAGCCATGGCGATAAAGTGTCTGCTATTCCTGCCGGTTTCGTTACGGTTGCACAAACCCCTAGCTGTAAATATGCCGCGATGGTTAATGAAGAGAAACAATTTTACGGGGTACAATTTCACCCTGAAGTGACTCATACCAAGCAGGGTTTACGTATTCTTGAGCATTTTGTTGTTGATATTTGTCAATGTGAAAAACTTTGGACATCAGCGTCAATTATTGAAGACGCGATTGCGAAAATGAAAGCGCAAGTCGGCGATGATGAGGTTGTACTGGGTTTATCAGGTGGTGTTGACTCTTCCGTTGTCGCTATGCTGCTACATCAAGCTATTGGCGATAAGTTAACTTGTGTGTTTGTTGATAACGGTTTATTGCGGTTAAATGAAGGTCAACAAGTCATGGACATGTTTGGCGACCACTTTGGCTTAAACATCATTCATGTTAATGCTGAAAATCGCTTCTTAGACCGTTTAGCGGATGAGAATGATCCAGAGAAAAAACGTAAAATTATTGGTAATGTTTTTGTTGAAATATTTGATGAAGAAGCCAATAAACTCAGTAATGCTAAATGGTTAGCACAAGGTACTATTTACCCTGATGTCATTGAGTCAGCCGCGTCAGCAACCGGTAAAGCCCATGTGATTAAGTCGCATCATAATGTCGGTGGTTTACCTGAACATATGAAACTTGGTTTAGTTGAGCCATTACGTGAATTATTTAAAGATGAAGTACGTAAAATAGGTCTTGAATTAGGTTTGCCCTACGATATGTTATATCGTCATCCGTTCCCTGGACCGGGTTTAGGGGTACGAATTTTAGGTGAAGTGAAAAAAGAATATGCTGACTTATTACGTCGAGCTGATCACATCTTCATCGAAGAATTGCACAAGCATGACTTGTATAAAAAAGTCAGCCAAGCCTTCACGGTATTTTTACCGGTACGTTCAGTGGGTGTGATGGGCGATGCACGTAAATATGATTGGGTAGTAAGTCTACGTTGTGTAGAAACTATTGACTTTATGACCGCGCGTTGGTCACATTTACCCTACGAGTTCTTAGGCCTAGTGTCTAATCGCATTATTAACGAAGTGGATGGTATTTCTCGCGTAGTTTACGATATTTCAGGTAAGCCACCCGCGACTATCGAATGGGAGTAACTTTGTCTTAAGCTGGTTATAACATTCAATTTCTGTGTTGGCAGTACTCACCTAGTAAACTAGGCTCCGTGCTTTCGCCTTGAATGCTTTGCCTTTGCTTATAAACTAGGTTATTGCTTCATTCATATTATAAAACCCTAAGCTTGAAACCTTGGGGTTTTTTATGTGTAGGATTTATATCCTATACAGTATGCGGTGAGCACATGATTGTGAAGGAGCCGCGATTTTAAATATATTAATCAACTTGGTATTAAGGCCACAATAATGACGATTGAAAGACTAGAGACTAAACCCCGTATGAGCCGTATTGTTAAACACAATGGTACAGTTTATTTATGCGGTCAGGTTTGTGCTGACGCCAGCCAAAGTATTACTGAACAAACGCAAACCATGCTAGATAAGGTTGAGGCCTTATTGCTCAAGGCAGGTAGTTCAAAGCAGCATATGTTATCAGCAACCATATACCTAAAAACTATGGCTGATTTTGCCGCTATGAATACCGTATGGGATGCTTGGGTGCCAGCAGGTTTTGCCCCCGCTCGTGCTTGTGTGCAAGCGGCAATGGCAAGAGAAGTACTTTTGGTCGAAATAAGTATTGTTGCTGCCTTATACCAATTTGATTAATTAAGTGATCACCTTTTTCATGAGGAAAAATGGATAAATACAAGGCATAAAATTTAGTCAGTAGTTATTCACCTTATAAATTTTATAACGCTGTAGTTATTCATTTTAACCATTAAAAATGAGCAGGTAATTAATCAATTTGGTATTATACCAATCCCATTAAGTTATTGCTCACTTGTACTAGTTAAAATAGCTCAAGGCTGTGTTGCTCTCAATCCCAATAGCCAGCTATTGCTCAATCGAGCACTTTACCTTGAATTATTTTTCCTGCGCACAACAAGATCACAAACTTAATGGCACTGGTATTACTACCATAGACTAAACTAAACCGTAGATATTTAAAAAGTAGGGCAATTATGTCGATGTTACAGCAATCATTAAAAGCTAGCTTTGGGTTTGACGAGTTTAGAACCGGGCAAGAGCAAACGATAACACAGTTACTTAATGGTGACTCTTCACTAGCCATTTTCCCAACGGGTGCCGGTAAATCATTATGTTATCAACTTGCGGCGATAAATTTACCACATTTAACCTTAGTGGTATCGCCCTTATTGGCCTTGATGAAAGACCAACTCGCATTTTTGCATACCAAAGGTATCGCAGCGGCTAGTATTGACTCAACGTTATCATTTGAAGAGAGTCAGCAAATTACCCGTGACGTTCGTTCAGGTAAAATAAAAATTTTGATGGTCTCGGTAGAGCGTTTTAAAAATGAGCGTTTTCGTCAGTTTATTGAAGCTATTGCTATTTCTATGTTGGTGGTAGACGAAGCACATTGTATTTCAGAATGGGGTCATAATTTTCGACCTGATTATTTAAAATTGCCACGTTATCGACAAGAGCTCAATATTCCCTTAGTGCTTTTACTTACGGCGACCGCCACTAAGCAAGTTAAACAGGATATGGCTAATAAATTTGCCATTACTGATAACCATATAGTGCAAACAGGTTTTTATCGCAGCAACTTGGATTTATCTGTTTTACCGGTCGCAGAAAGAGATAAAAACCAAACACTGGTTGATGTAATTCGCCAGCATGAGGGTTGCGGTATTATTTATGTGACTTTGCAACACAGTGCTGAAAAAGTGGCTGACTTTCTGCAACAACAAGGTATAGCTGCAAAGGCTTACCATGCCGGTTTTAAAGATGATGTGCGCAAGCAAATTCAGCAAGACTTTATGCAAGGAGAAACGCCTATTATTGTCGCGACTATTGCCTTTGGTATGGGGATAGATAAAGCTAATATCCGTTTTGTTATTCACTACGATCTCCCCAAATCCATTGAAAACTATAGTCAAGAAATTGGTCGGGCAGGTCGAGACAAAGCTAATGCTGCCTGTTTTACTTTGGCTAACCTTGATGGCATTCATACCGTAGAAAATTTTGTTTATGCCGATACGCCTGAGCGCTCAAGTATCGACTATGTTTTACAAAATATACGTAACGAGATGCATAATGGCCAATGGGAACTGCAAGTGCTGAGCTTATCAAATGCTAGTAATATTAAACAGTTGCCATTAAAAACCTTACTAGTTCAGTTAGAACTGCTCGGGGTTATTAACGCTAAGTTTAGTTATTTCGCTGATTTTAAATTTAAATTTGTTACACCAAAAGAGCAAATTATTAGCGCATTTAATGCTGAGCGCAACGAGTTTTTAGCACAAGTTTTTAATTGTGCAAAAATGAAAAAAATCTGGGGTGAGCCCGACTTTGATCTAATGTATACGCGTCATCAAGCACCAAGAAAACGCATTGTCGCCGCGCTTGAGTATTTAGCAGATCAGCAGCATATTGTCTTGGAAACAAAAAAGGCCACTGAAGTCTTTAGTGTCAACATGGCGGCGTTAGAAAATAATGCCTTGGTTGACACGCTTTTTCATTATTTTTTTGACAAAGAACAAGCGGAAATTGAGCGTATCACTAAGCTGGTCGCGTTTTTCCAAAGCGACAGTTGTTTAACCCAGCAGCTTTCTCATTACTTTGATGATCAACGTGCACCAAAAAACTGTGGACATTGTTCGGTTTGTCGTGGGCAGGTGGCAATATTAGCTTATTCGAGCAATCATCAAGCGGTGAGTTCAGATACCATTGCTCTTGGTATTGCGCAGTTGCAACAGCACTTTTCAACGTTGAAGTCTGCTGCCGATCAACCAACGAATATCTTGTCTATTGACACTATTTGTCGATTTTTATCGGGTATGAGTGTGCCGTTATTTACCCGCGCTAAAGTCCGACAACTAAGTTATTTTGGTGTGTGTCAGTACATGCGGTATGGCGAGATTAAAGCACAAGTAACAGCTTTGGTATAACGTGATGTTTGTGAGGTAAAGCTGATCAAAAAAGGCACTATATCAGTGCCTTTTTTTAATCTAAGCTTAGGTTAATCTAGTCTTGGCTGAGTTCATAAATGCTAGTGATCGTGGCCACAACCGTCTTCACCTTCAACATGTACATGGCCATGTGCTAACTCTTCTTCAGTAGCATCGCGTACTTCTAAAATTTCAACATCAAATTTTAAGTCCATGCCTGCCAACGGGTGATTACCATCAACGGTAATCTCGTCTTCTTTTGCGTCAATCACGATAACGGTTTGCTCGCCTTCATCGGTCGTAGCGCGTAGCTGACTACCTACGTCTAAATCTTCAATGCCAGCAAACATTTCTTTGGGTACAGTTTGTACAAAGCCGTCTTCACGTTGTCCATAAGCATCGTCAGCACTAACTTCAACTTCAAATTTATCACCCGCTTTGTGATCAACTAAGGCTGCTTCCAAGCCAGGGATCAGATACTGTGAGCCTTGAATGACCGCTAATGGACTATGATCGTATGAACTATCAATTAAGGTATCTTCGTTATCTGATACCGCGTAATGCAGTACAACTACTTTGTTGTCGGTAATTTTCATATTATGTCCTATTCAATGTCTGTACTTAATTTATAAGGTAAGGGTATTATTGTTAAAGTTGAGTTCTGGGTTTTAATTCTTAGCTCGGTGCTATTATCGACATCGTTGGCTAAAACGCCTTGAATATAAGTCTGCAGATTACTGGCTTGATAAACCGCTAATACGTCACCGGCCTTACGCCAATTTTCCCCGAGCTTTTTCTCGATGATATCACCGACGTTAGCCACCATATCTTTACCTGTCAGGGTAAAAAGCGCACGTTTGTTTTTGCCTAAATATTGCATACGAGCAACAGTTTCTTGGCCTAAATAGCAACCCTTAGTAAAGCTGATGCCATTGATGGCTTGCAGGTTGAGCATTTGCGGTACATATTCTGCGACATACTGCTGAGAAAGCATGGGAAACCCTGCGGAAATCTCCAATAAGTTCCACAGCGCGTCGTCATAGGTTGGGAAGTCAAAAGTTGCAGAAATTTCAGCTAACTTATCAATCTTATCAATGATGAGGTAGCGGCTAATGTCACCAGCAATATAAACCAAGGTGGTATTTTTTTCGTGCACGACGGGGGTGATTTTGTCAGGCACTTGTTGAAATAATTCAGCCATTTTTACTGATGCTTGCTGGCCCGCAATAGCGAGGTAAGCGTATTCAGTGTCTCGGGTTATTTCAACTTTAGCAAAAACACCAAATTTCTTTAGCTCTGCCAATGACTGCTCAATTGAACTTATCGGTTGTAAGAGTAAAAATTTTCCTTGACGCTCTAGTAGACGAAAAGCAGAAAATACTTTGCCTTTGGCGTTACAGTGCGCGCCAATAAGCAGTTTTTCCTGTGCCAAGCTGTCAACGTCACAGGTTACTTGCCCTTGTAAGTATTTGATTTGCTCTTCACCCGATAAGGTAATGACGCCAACACTATCAAGGTTGATGGCAAATACTTCTGGTAATTCGTTATAACTAGGTAAGTTATGATTCATTATGTTCATCATCCGGCAATATTGCTGAAAAAAGCTATTACCCTCTAAGGTGAGGACATTTATTTAAATTACAAGCATATGCTGTTTTTTTTCTGCTATTTCACGAGTAAAAGTTTACTAATTTAATGATCAATTCGTGGCTATTTTAACTTTGGATTTGTTAGAATACGGTAAGATTTTACTAATTAGAGTGATGTATGACATTAAAAGATAATAAACCTCGACTTCGCTGGGCTTGTCGACGCGGTATGCTAGAGTTAGATATACTTTTTATGCCATTTGTTGAAGAAGCTTACGATGAACTCTCTATTGAAGACAAAGCTAGCTTTGAGCGTTTATTAACCTGTCAAGATCCTGAGTTATTCGCATGGTTTATGGGGCACGAAACTTGTGAAGACAAAGGGCTTAACGCCATGGTACAGACTATATTACAGCGAGTTAAATTATAATATTAAGGTGTCGCCCTCTACGCACAGGGCGATATTTAACTTATTATTCTACCTTGTTTTTGCTTATCTTAGCTTAACGATTCTTTTTGGCATTAAGTTTTGGCTTGGAATTTTTATGGCTGCTTTGTTGGGCTTTATAATTTTTCTGACTTGCCAAGCTCCTGCGTCACTAGTAAGTCAGTGGCTGATGTTATTCACCTCAAGCAAAGATAAAACTACAACTAATTTTGTTTTATCAGATACTGGCGAGTGTCAATTTCACCATCAAAAAGTCTTACAAATATCCGCTAATTCACAAATCAATCTTTGGGGTTATTGGCTGGTATTTACCCGCAGGGATGCCGTAACTGCTCAACACTTTATTTTCAAAGATAGCTTGTCTAGCAAAGATCAAGCGCGTTTAGCTCGCACTATCTTGCGGGTGAAAAGTTATGGATGAAAAGCTGTGAATAAAAGTTACGGGTAAAAATGCCCAACTAATCTAGTGGTTTAAGTATAGTAATTTTTGCCTCTGTCAACAAATCAGGGAAGTCCAAGGTATAGTGTAAGCCTCGACTTTCTTTACGATCTAACGCTGATCTAATAATGAGTTCAGCCACTTGCACTAAGTTGCGTAATTCTAATAAGTTATTACTGACTCTAAAGTGTCGGTAGTACTCTTCAATTTCACTTTGTAACAGTTCGACTCGGTGCAAAGCACGCTCTAAACGTTTTGTTGTGCGTACAATGCCGACATAATCCCACATAAATAATCGCAGTTCGTGCCAGTTATGTTGAATAACAACCTCTTCATCTGAGTCGGTAACTCGGCTTTCATCCCAGGCGGGCAGTGTTATAGAAGGTTTTGATGTGTCTATTTTTTGTTCAATATCAAGCGCGGCGGCTCGAGCAAACACTAGGCACTCTAGGAGTGAGTTACTTGCCATGCGATTAGCGCCATGTAGTCCAGTATAAGCGACTTCGCCTATTGCATATAAATTATCAATGTCAGTTTGACCCTGTTGATTAATCATCACACCACCACAGGTGTAATGGGCAGCAGGTACCACTGGCATAGGTTGTTTTGTAATGTCGATACCAAGGGCTAGTGTGCGTTCGTAAATGGTTGGAAAATGCTGCTTAATAAAGTCACTTGATTTGTGGCTGATATCTAAATACATACAATCAGCGCCCAATCGTTTCATTTCAAAATCAATTGCGCGCGCGACAATATCACGTGGCGCCAATTCAGCCCGTTCATCAAAGCTTGGCATAAATCGGCTACCATCAGGGCGAAGTAATAGTGCGCCTTCGCCTCTTAGTGCTTCGGTCAATAAAAAGGTACCGGCCTCGGGATGAAATAAACAAGTGGGATGAAACTGATTAAATTCCATATTAGCAACACGACAACCGGCGCGCCATGCCATGGCAATGCCATCACCACTGGCGACGTCTGGGTTTGAGGTGTATTGATAGACTTTACTCGCACCACCGGTTGCTAGAATTATTTTTTGGGCAAAAATGCGTTCAACGTGTTCATCATTTCGATTCCATACGTAGGCACCAATACATTCACGTTTAGCCTTTACTTGATTTTGTTGGTAAACCAGATCAATCGCGTTATATCGTTCAAAAATTCGAATACGAGGATGATTTTTAACTTGTGATGCTAGGGTTGTTTGAATGGCTTGACCCGTTGCATCCGCTGAGTGCAGAATTCTTCGGTGACTATGTCCACCTTCACGCGTTAAATGATAACGAACATCCCCATTAGCAGCAGGAACATCTTGATCAAAATCAACACCTTTATCAATCAACCATTCTAGGCATTTTTTGGCATTTTCAGCGGTATGTTGCACGATAGCTTCGTCGCATAATCCCGCGCCGGCGACTAAGGTATCAGCAACATGCGACGCAATACTGTCATTCTCATCAAAGACTGCAGCAATGCCTCCTTGCGCATAAAATGTTGAGCCTTCGTTAACTTGGTCTTTGCTTAAGATAAGTACGTCAGCATTTTTAGCCAGATGTAGAGCAAGCGATAATCCTGCTGCGCCACTACCGATAATTAAAACGTCACAGTTGTGTTGTTGATTCATATATTCTTAAAATTAAGGTACAATAATTCATAACCTAATATAGCTTTTATTGCTGTTATAAAACAGCATAAAACTATTTTTATAAACAAAATTTAATTTTTTTCAATATTTATCGAACTTTCTAACATAAGGCTAGTCTCACTTGTTGCGTTTGCTATGAGTTGTTACGTTTACTATGAGCCAGATGTAAACCAAATGTAGATAAGTGAAAATAATGGCGAGTAGGAGATGGAGCTCAAATGAGCGAACAGAACGTTGACCAAAAGTTGGTTGAGCGGGTGCAACGTGGTGATAAAAACGCATTTAACCTGCTAGTGATTAAATACCAACACAAAGTAGCAAATTTGGTTTCACGCTATGTAAAAAATCATAGCGATGTGCCAGATATAGTACAAGAAGCATTTATCAAAGCTTACCGAGCTTTACCTAATTTTCGAGGAGATAGTGCTTTTTATACTTGGTTATACCGCATCGCTGTTAATTGTGCGAAAAACCATTTAGTCGCCGGGGGACGCAAACCTCCAGGTTCAGATATTGAAATTGAAGATGCAGAAATGTATGACTCAGGTGAAGCGTTACGAGAAAACTCCTCACCAGAAAAGCTATTACTAACCAATGAAATTAAAAATGTCATATTTAAGACCATAGAACAATTACCGGAAGATTTGCGAACTGCGATCAACCTTAGAGAGTTAGAAGGCTTAAGTTACGAAGAAATTGCAACGGTTATGGATTGCCCAGTTGGCACAGTACGTTCGAGAATATTTAGAGCACGTGACGCAGTCGATAAAAAAATCAGGCCATTGTTGCAACAGTAGTGCATGCAGTAATAGTAAGCTCACAGCAGTACGTGCAAGCATAATAAATAGAGTATTACCTGACAAAAGCTTAGTTTTTTGTTGAGTAATGAATGAAAAGTTATTTTTTTAAGGTGTCTTTATGAGTGAAAATAAGTTTGAGGCAGTATCGTCAATGGTTGATGATTATCAACAAAATGATGAACTATTTGATGAAGTCCTCAATGACTCACACTTGTCAGCAACTTGGCAACGTTACCATTTAATGGGTGATGTCATGCGCGGTGAAACTGCTGATGTTATTAATTTTGACCTTTCATCACAAATAGCGACCGCCATTGCCGATGAGCCAACAATTTTAGCGCCCCACACTAGCAATAATTTTGCTGAAAAACTAAAAGCGAAAGTGGTGCAATTTGCCAAACCGTTTGGTCAAATGGCTATTGCAGCATCTGCAGCCGGTCTTATGGTGATGGGTGTGCAACAGAACAGTACTGATACCGATGCTTTGTTGCCGGCTAGTCAAGTGGTTAAAACCATGCCGTTTGGTGGCATTGCAGAACCAGTAAGCTTAAATTTTCAACAAACTAGTCGTAGCAGTGAAAAACAAGCTTTTATTGAACAACAAAGACGTTTTCAAGCGTTATTATCTGATCATCAACAACAAATTAAATTAAGTTCAGTTGATGTAAACAATACACCGCCAGAAAATAAGGCTGAAGAATCAGCTAAATGAAATTAATATCAAGTCTGCTGCTATTGGTTACCATTAGCACACCAGTAGCGGCCAATGAAAACAGTAGCGCTCCAGTAGTGGCTAACGAAAACAGTAGCACACCAATAGCGGCTAATGAAAATGAACAAGCTGAACCTTGGCTTGAGCGCCTGGCAAACTCTTTACAAACGCTTAACTTTAGTACGTCTTTTGTGGTTGTTAAAAACAACCAAGCAGAGCCTTATCACTGGTTTCATGGTGTAGATCAAAGTGGCAATGAGTTAGAAATTCTGTCTTTGTTAAACGGCCCGCGCAGGGATGTTTTACGCAAGGACAATATTGTTAGTTATATTGAGCCAGAACTACCTCCGTACTCAGTTTCTTCGCAACAAATAACCGGTCCTATTCCGGCTGTTTTACGTGAAGGCGTCACTACGCTTGCCCAAACCTATGATTTTATTTCTGTTGGCCGAAGTCGGGTACTAGGGCGTCCGGCACAATTAATTCGTATTGTTTCTAAAGATGTCTATCGTTATGGACATTGGCTATGGTTGGACCAAAAAACGGGCATGTTATTAAAACTGGCCTTGGCTAACCGTACGGGACAATTACTCGAACAAATACAGTTTACCCATTTAGATATCACCACTGATCTAGGCGATAGTTTATTGCAATTACAGCAAACAACCTTGCCAAAAGTCATTGAAATTCCAGCAGGATACCAAGAGCAAGTACTACAATGGCAAGTTAAATGGTTACCTGAGGGCTTTAAACGTTTAAATGCTAATCGTCATCGAATTTCTACCACTAAAAGGCCGGTCGAATTTATGCTTTTTAATGATGGCTTAGTCGATGTTTCTGTCTACGTAAACCCTAGTGAAGACAACCAACGTGCGACAGACTATGTTATGGACGGTGCAACTGTGGTACTAAATCAAGTGATCAATGGTTTTGAAGTCAGCGTTGTGGGTAAAATCCCAGCTAAAACGGCAAAAGCTATTGCCGATTCTGTTACTTTAAACGCTAAGTTGGCGCCATGATAGAAGAACAAGCCACTGTTGTCGCTATTGACCATGACAATGTTACTGTGACCAGTTTGATAAAATCAGCTTGTGGTGGCTGTCAGCAAGTCGATAATTGCGGCAGTGGCCAAGTAGCAAAAGCTTTTCCACAGAAAAAACTTTCCCTAACTTTAAAATCTTCATTAGCCTTGGAACTTGGCGATGATGTTATTTTAGGGCTAAATGAAAGTGCACTCTTACAATCTGCATGGCAAGTTTATTTATGGCCGATATTAGGCTTGTTGCTGGCTTCGTGGCTTGGACAATGGTTGGTGATTAACACCATACTACCTCATGAAATTTTTGCTATCGTACTGGGTGTGATCGGTGGTTTTTTCGGTTTTGCTCTAGCTAAAAGGCAACAATTAAAAAGCGCAACATGTGCAAAACTGGCTCCAAAAATTATTCGACGAGAAAATCAAAACATCATGATTACAGAAATCACTGATTGAATCGCAACAAAAGATAGCCCCAGCGCGCTAAATTCGCTAAAATCTCATCATTATTGAATTAACTACAAACTTATTTGACTTCCCATTTATGAAACATATTCGAAATTTTTCTATTATCGCCCATATTGATCACGGTAAATCAACGCTTTCAGATCGCCTAATTCAACATTGTGGTGGTCTACAAGAACGTGAAATGGAAGCCCAAGTACTTGATTCTATGGATATTGAGCGCGAACGTGGTATTACCATAAAAGCGCAAAGTGTTACGTTAGACTACAAAGCGAAAAACGGTGAGGTGTATCAACTCAACTTTATCGACACGCCAGGTCACGTTGATTTCTCTTACGAAGTTTCCCGTTCATTAGCATCATGTGAAGGTGCTTTACTGGTTGTTGACGCTGGTCAAGGTGTTGAAGCCCAAACAGTTGCTAACTGCTATACCGCACTTGAAATGGACTTGGAAGTTATCCCGATTCTAAATAAAATCGATTTACCACAAGCCGATCCTGATCGTGTGAGTGAAGAAATTGAAAATATTATCGGTATTGACGCTACCGGTGCTGTTACCTGTTCAGCTAAAACGGGTTTAGGTATTGAAGACGTACTAGAAACTATTGTTGAGAAAATTCCATCGCCGGAGGGTGATCCTAATGCGCCGCTGCAAGCACTTATTATTGATTCGTGGTTTGATAACTACCAAGGAGTAGTATCATTAGTGCGAATTATGAACGGCCAGGTCAAGAAAGGCGATAAAATGGTGGTTATGTCAACAGGACAACACCATATTGTTGACAAGGTTGGTATTTTTACTCCAAAACAAAAAGCTACCGGTATATTAAAAGCCGGTGAAGTAGGTTTTATTGTTGCGGGTATTAAAGAAATTCACGGCGCACCGGTAGGTGACACCATAACTATCTTTAAAAAAGAAGCGCAAAAGGCCTTACCGGGCTTTAAAAAAGTTCAGCCACAAGTTTACGCGGGTATATTTCCGATCAGTTCAGAAGACTACGAAAACTTCCGTGACGCCCTAAATAAATTGAGCTTGAACGATGCATCTTTATTTTTTGAACCTGAAAATTCATCAGCGCTAGGCTTTGGTTTTCGCATTGGTTTCTTGGGCATGTTGCACATGGAAATTGTGCAAGAGCGTCTTGCGCGCGAATATGATCTTGATCTGATCACAACAGCACCGACGGTAAATTATGAAATAGTTTGCACCAATGGCGATGTTATCTCTATTGATAATCCTAGCGATTTACCGGCAACAAATAATATTGAAGAAATTCGTGAGCCGATAGTGCAAGCGAATATCTTGGTACCTCAAGAGCATCTTGGTAATGTTATTACCTTATGTATTGAAAAACGTGGTGTACAAAAAGATATTATCTATCACGGTAATCAAGTTGCGGTAACTTATGAATTGCCGATGGCAGAAGTGGTGATGGACTTTTTTGATAAGTTAAAATCAACCAGTCGCGGTTATGCGTCATTAGATTATAATTTCGTTCGTTTTGAGCCCGCTGACATGGTACGTGTCGATGTCATGATCAATAGTGACCGAGTTGATGCTCTAGCTATGATCACCCATCGCGCGAATTCAGTTGCCCGTGGTCGCATGCTGGTTGAGAAGTTAAAAGAGTTAATTCATCGACAAATGTTTGATATCGCTATTCAAGCAGCAATTGGTAACAATGTTATCGCTCGAACTACGGTGAAACAGCTGCGCAAAAACGTAACCGCAAAATGTTATGGTGGCGACATCTCTCGTAAGAAAAAGTTATTGCAAAAGCAAAAAGACGGTAAGAAACGCATGAAGCAAGTGGGTAATGTAGAAGTACCACAAGAAGCGTTTTTAGCCGTACTTAAATTGGATAAATAAGTATACCAAGTTGATTAATTATCTGCGCATTTTTACGCGTTAAAATGAAATAATACAGCGTTATAAAATTACTTAGTAGAAACGCCTACTAATAAAATTTTATGTCCTGTATTTACCCATTTTTCTTCAGAAAAAAAGTAGAGCACTTAATTAGTTAAGTGAGTATTAGTTAAGTGAGTATTAGTTAAATGAGTATTAGTTTAATTACTAAAAGACAGGAATAATATGGCAGTTTACTTTTCAATATTTTTAGTCATTGTTACCGTAATTACCGGTATGGTTTGGCTAGCTGATAAGTTTTATTTAGCACCGCAACGTCAGCTTAAATTAGCAGATGCACAAGCTCAATGTGCATCACCTTTAAGCGATAATATAGCGGCTAAATTAATTGAGCCATCGGCATTGGTTGATACCTCGGTACAAATTTTCCCAGTTATTGCCTTTGTATTGATATTACGCTCGTTTATTTATGAGCCTTTTCAAATACCTTCTGGTTCTATGATGCCAACGTTACTCGATGGCGATTTTATTTTAGTGAATAAATTTAACTATGGTTTGCGCGATCCGGTAGTACGCAATAAATTTTTCAAAGTTGGTTTACCTGAACGTGGTGATGTTGTGGTCTTTAAATACCCACGAGATCCCAAGATTGATTACATCAAACGAGTGGTAGGTTTACCGGGGGATAGAGTGATATATAAAAATAAAATCTTATATATCAAACCAGCCTGTTCGGTTTCTGATGCAAAATGTCCTGATTTTGAGCAAGTGACACAAAACTTTAAAAATAAAAGTGATTATAACGACGCTGGTATGCCATTAACCCGTTACAGCTCAACGATGGCTGATAAAACCCATGATTTCTTAGTCAATGAGCAAATTTTACCGCGCACACAGCATTATTTTCAACAAAGTGGTACACAAGCGAATGAGTTCTCTGTTCCTAAAGGCCATTACTTTGTTATGGGTGATAATCGTGATAATAGCTTAGATGGACGTTTTTGGGGCTTTGTGCCAGAAGAAAACTTAGTCGGTGAAGCAGTGGCAATTTGGATGAGTTTTGATTTTGACCGCACGCCAGACAGCTTTTTGCCACATTGGATACCAACCAACGTACGTTTTTCTCGAATCGGTGGAATTGAATAACTGTGTTACATACTCCTGCCGCTATTACGCGGCTTTCTAAAAAAATTGGCTATAGTTTTAAAGAGCCAAAATTATTATTGCAAGCGTTAACCCATAGAAGCGCTAAAGGTGCTCATAATGAGCGTTTAGAGTTTTTAGGTGATGCTATTTTAGGCTTTGTCATTGCTGAGTCCTTATATCAAAAATTTCCAAAGCAGGCCGAAGGCGATTTAACCCGTATGCGTTCAAGTTTGGTTAAAGGTGTTACTTTAGCTGAGGTGGGTCGAGATTTCGATTTAGGTCAATATTTAATTTTAGGACCTGGTGAATTAAAAAGTGGTGGTCATCGCAGAGATTCGATCCTGGAAGATGCCATTGAAGCTATCATAGGCGCTGTTTATTTAGATGCTGACCTACCAACATGTCAGGCATTAATTCTCAGTTGGTTTGAACAACGCTTAAGCGACATTAAGCCAGGCAATGAACAAAAAGACCCAAAAACACGTTTACAAGAATATTTGCAGGGACGAAAAATTCCTTTGCCACAATATGATGTAATCCATACTACAGGGCAATCACACAATCAGCAGTTCACTGTACGCTGCATAACAAGCGTACTTGCGAATGAAGTGATTACCAAGGGCAGTAGCCGACGTAAAGCTGAGCAATCAGCCGCTTTGCAGGTCTTAGCATTAATAGAACAAGCTTAACCGCTTGTTTGACATTTAAGTTGATAACTAAATCATGACAACAGAAAAAAACTATTGTGGCCTTATTGCCATTGTTGGCCGCCCCAATGTTGGTAAATCAACATTATTAAATACCTTACTTGGCCAAAAAGTCAGTATTACTTCACGCAAACCACAAACTACCCGTCACCGAATATTAGGTATTTTAACTGAAGGTCATCATCAAGCCGTTTTAGTTGACACACCTGGTCTGCATTCAGAAGAAAAACGTGCGATTAATCGCTTAATGAACCGTGCGGCAAGTAGTACGTTGGCAGAAGTTGGTACGGTAGTGTTTTTAGTTGAAGGTACTCATTGGACAAGTGACGATGAGATGGTGCTAACAAAAATTAAAAACAGTGGTGCTCCTTGTGTATTAGTGGTTAATAAAATTGACAATATACAGGATAGAGACACCTTGTTACCGCATTTACAGAAGCTAGGTGCTATGCATGATTTTGAGGACATTGTACCGATTTCAGCGAGTAAAGGTGATAATGTTGAGGCAATTAAAAAAATCTGCCTTAATACATTACCCGAAGCTGACTTCTGGTTTCCTGAAGATTATATTACCGATCGCTCAAGTCGATTTATGGCCTCTGAAATTGTGCGCGAAAAGTTAATTCGCTTTACAGGTGAGGAATTGCCTTACTCAACAACGGTTGAAATTGAACAATTTAAGATTGATGAAAAAGGTATCTTGCACATCAATGCCTTGATTTTAGTCGAAAGAACAACGCAAAAGCGTATGGTTATTGGTAACAAAGGTGAGAAGCTAAAAGTTATTGGTCAAGAAGCAAGGCGTGATATGGAAAACCTATTTGAGCGTAAAGTGTTTTTAGAAACTTGGGTGAAAGTTAAATCCGGCTGGGCAGATGACGAGCGCGCATTGAGAAGCTTAGGCTACGGCGACGACTACTCAGGTTAGTTTGGTATATAGGGGTTTAATTGACTGTCTTCCCTCAGTAGTTACTTAAGACTCGCTTATATAGACTTGAGTGCTTAGGCTTAGTATGTAACTGCTTCTGAGCCAATGAAACTTTATATTTCTCGCTTTTTGAACCGTGCTTAAATGCTACTGGGCTAACTTGGAATCTAGATGCAAGAAATTACACAGTCAGCTTTTGTGCTCCATAGTCGACCTTATCGAGAGAATCAGTTGTTGATTGATTTGCTAACTGAGCATGACGGTAAATTGGCTGCGTTAAGTTATATTGGTCATTCTACTAAGTCGAGTCGTAAGGCATTATTACAACCCTTTTTACCGATTAAAGTGACCTTGAAAGGGTCATACAACTTAAAGAGCTTAATTCGAGTTGAGCCGATGGGAAAATCATTTCTTTTAAAAAAAAATGCCTTATTCAGTGCTTTTTACATTAATGAATTATTGGTTAAATTGCTGGGCGAAAATATTGCTTGTGAGGCGCTTTTTCAGCAATATAAAATCAGCCTAGAATCCTTAGCACAAGCGAGCAATATTGAAATTTGTTTGCGAGAATTTGAATTAATGCTGATGGATGAGCTGGGGCTTTCTTTTGATTTTTCATTAGTATTTGAACATAGTGCACAAGGTTTCTATTATCTGCCAGACGAAGGCTTTATCCCAGCTTACACAAAGTTAAAGCAGCCTTGCTATAATCGATTACATTTACAAGCGATTGCCGATCGCGACTTATCGACACCAGAAGTACTCAATACCTTTAAAGCGTTAATGAGACAGGTGATTAATCATTTACTTGCCGGTGTGCCATTAAATAGCCGAAAATTATTTAGCAAAAAAGCCTAGTGATAGTCATTGAATAAATTTACATGCCGATATCGTTTGCATAGATTACAGTGTGAGTTAGCGTTAAGCTGTTAGATAGAAGCTTTCAATTAAAAGAATGTGTTGTCAGAATAAAGTGCTAAGTCATGACTCAGTTTATTGACTAGCCAGCAGCTAAAGAAATAGCGGTTAGTTTGAAGTTTACTTATAGCCTGGCTGCTTGTTCACCATGTTCAGTGCCTAATTTTGCGCTATAAAATTTAATCTGTAGGTGATTGACTTCCTGATTCAAATGCACAGGCCGCTAACTTTAAAACTTAGAAAATCTAAATTTATAAATGTAAAAACTTGAAATTAAACCAGTAAAAATAATATGAGATTGCAGATGAAAGATATTTTATTAGGTGTAAACGTAGATCATATCGCCACATTAAGACAAGCACGTGGTACTAATTATCCTGATCCGGTATATGCGGCCTCTGTAGCCGAGCACGCCGGTGCTGATGGTATTACTGTGCATTTACGTGAAGACCGTCGCCATATCCAAGACAGAGATATTTATCTACTAAAACAAACCTTACATACGCGGATGAATTTTGAAATGGCCGTTACTGACGAAATGTTGGATATTGCCTGTGAAGTTAAACCGGTATTTTGCTGTTTAGTACCAGAAAAACGTGCAGAGTTAACCACGGAAGGTGGTTTAGATGTTGCTGGGCAACAAGATAAAATTAATGCGGCTGTAGCTCGGTTGGCCGATGCGGGTATACAAACGAGTTTATTTATTGACGCAGATAAAAAGCAAATTGACGCGGCCGTGCTCAGTAAAGCGACTTATATTGAAATTCATACCGGCCAATATGCTGATGCTACAACCGAAGAAGAGCAACAACAAGAGCTTGTGCGCCTGATTGCAGGCATTGAATACGCGGATGCTTTAGGCTTAAAAGTTAATGCAGGTCACGGGCTTAATTACTTCAATGTTAAACCTATTGCGGCCATACCTGAAATAATTGAGCTTAATATTGGCCACGCTATTATCGCCCGTGCGGTGATTGATGGTTTAGATAAAGCCGTTCGAGATATGAAACATTTAATGCTAGCAGCGCGTGCTTTAGGATAGTTTAGCACTACGGAGGGTTAAAGTTTGTCAGTGGTTGGTATTGGTACTGATATAGTCGACATTCGGCGCATTGCTAAAATGTCTGAACATGCTCAGCAACGCTTAGCTAAGCGAATTTTAACATCGAAAGAATATCAGCATTATCTTACGTTAAAACAGCCTGAGCGTTTTCTAGCTAAGCGCTGGGCTGGTAAAGAAGCGGCAGCTAAAGCGTTGGGCACAGGCATCGCTAATGGTGTTTCGTTTCAACATTTTGATATCGTGTCATTAGTCTCTGGGCAACCGACACTTGAGCTTAGTTTACAGGCGTTAATGCTAGCTGAAAACTTAGGTGCCACTACATGGCATATATCACTTTCTGATGAAGTAAAATATGCCACAGCCTTTGTGGTATTATCAAAATAGTTATACCAGTTCCATTAAGTTTGTGATCTTGTTGTGCGCAGGAAAAATAACTCAAGGTAAGGCGCTCGATTGAGCAATAGCTGGCTATTGGGATTGAGAGCAACACAGCCTTGAGCTATTTTAACT
>NZ_VOLS01000022.1 GCF_007954265.1 Colwellia sp. C1TZA3
CCATTAAGTTTGTGATCTTGTTGTGCGCAGGAAAAATAATTCAAGGTAAGGCGCTCGATTGAGCAATAGCTGGCTATTGGGATTGAGAGCAACACAGCCTTGAGCTATTTTAACTAGTACAAGTGAGTAATAACTTAATGGGATTGGTATAAGCCAAATGCATAGCCATATTATCTTGAAATCGCCGCCCTAATTACCCCTCATTTTCTTCTCATTCTTTCCTCCCTGTAAAAATAATAAAATAATGCACAGGGAGAAAAGCAGGAGGACTGCAGGAGAAATTAAATCATTATCTTACCTGCCTATGCACTTCACACCGGCAGTGTGGTTTTTATTAGGCTAGGGACCGGCAATGTTGATAGCTAAACGATTTCTATTTATTAACTTTATCGATAATGTTTTAGTGTTGAATACCTGATAAAACTTGGTATAAATTAGCCTTCAACGACTTTATGATTAATTTTCTGTAAATGTAACAATGTCCCTTCGATACCCAATTTATTAAAACTGGCATTTATTTCTGCTTGTTTTGTTTGCAATAAACTTATTCCTTCAATCTCAATGTCAAAGAAAAGCCAGGCTTGTGAATTTGACTGCAATAATTTAACTACAGCTTTATTGGTTTTAGTGCTGCCCACAATCGTGATATCCACCATAGCCATTTTACCACTTTTAGAGACTGTACTTTGGCCGATATTGATCACTTCATTATCATATTTATTTAATAAATTACTATAAGTATTAATAAGCTGGAGCGATAACTCAACGATAAAAAATTCTCGGAGTTCTTCAGGGACCTTAGTTAAATTTTTATTAAGAATTTTATAGGTAAAGTATCGAGTATCGACTTCTGGTAATAAATACTGGTTTAATACCTCTCTAATATTGGCATTGGTCAAGGTCTGAGTTTGCTTTAATTTAATTAGCGATACTTCAACCTGACTAAATATCTGCTTTACCTTAGCTTTAGCATCGTCAGGTGACGCAAAAACAGTCGCTGTGATTAGAAGTACCATGGTGATAATAACAACAATGATTAAATTAGTATGGCTAGTGCGTTTGGTTGTCATTTAATTGCTCTATAAATAGTATGTAAGCATAATTATAGTCACTGATATCAAGCTAGCAAGCGCATTAATTTATTCAAACTAATCAAATAAATTCATTAAACTCTCCGCGAAATAAAAATATTAACCACTCGTTATTTCTCAGGCTAATCATTAAAGTAACTAGGGGCTTTTTTTTCTGTAATACCAGTTCCATTAAGTTTGTGATCTTGTTGTGCGCAGGAATAATAACTCAAGGTAAGGCGCTCGATTGAGCAATAGCTGGCTATTGGGATTGAGAGCAACACAGCCTTGAGCTATTTTAACTAGTACAAGTGAGCAATAACTTAATGGGATTGGTATTAGTTCCACTGTTGATGAACTTTAAGTTTACTCTGCCCTTATTAGAATTTAAATAATCTACTTTGTTTTTATTAAATTTCTAGCGTATTACCTAGCTCAAAAGTAGCTCAAAAGTAGCTCAAAAAAAGCACAGCTAACCTTATTAATAACCTTGGTGTCTTTGGTGTGGCGGCAATGTTCTGGTAATTCACTGATTTATATATTATCTTAATACGCAGTTAACTTTGCTGTTGGTCTTATCTTATACCAGTTCCATTAAGTTTGTGTTCTTGTTGTGCGCAGGAAAAATAATTCAAGGTAAGGCGCTCGATTGAGCAATAGCTGGCTATTGGGATTGAGAGCAACACAGCCTTGAGCTATTTTAACTAGTACAAGTGAGCAATAACTTAATGGGATTGGTATTACTTACATTTTTAAGTGTTATGCATTCAATTTTAACTCACCCTCTTTAACTCATATTGAAATTTAACATCAGTAAGAATTGTTGAGGTATGTGTATTTATTTTTAGTACCAAGGATAGGTCAATATATTTACCTTAGGCATTTAAAAAACATATCGAGATACAGTTAATGCAGAGTAATGTTATAGAAGTCACCCATATTGAAATTGTAAATAATTTACATTTATGCCAAAAACTCAATAATCAGGGTTCGCAAAGCGACTTTTTTTTCAAGCCCCTAAATGTCACCGGCATTGAGAAAAATTTCTTTACTATATTCCCATTATCCTACTCACTGTTACGTTTTATTTAAGTGCTTTGAGTCCGATATTTAGTTTGCAATTACGTGCCCAAAAACTTAATCTGATTTCAAGATATAGGTACGTTAAATAACTGATTTTATTTTGCAATAAGTCTGCTCAATCAGCGCTCTTATTAATAATTTACATAAATAGTTTTAAAAGGAAATTATGATAAATCGTCTTTTAAATACATCAAGCATTGTTATTACGCTTTTAGTACTTTGTACCCAAGCAACCGCCGAGTCTTTTTTAGTGCAAGATCAACACGGGTTGCCACTTAAAAATGCAGTATTAGAGTTTTCTGTAACCAACCCTTCTCCTGTCGGCGTGTCACCACCAAATACTTTGATTATGGATCAGGTTAATAAACTTTTTAAACCTGATGTGCTAGTGATTCACCAAGGCGATTATGTAAACTTTCCCAATAGTGACAACATCAGACATCATGTTTACTCATTCTCATCGGTAAAACCTTTTGAATTAAAGCTTTACTCAGGGAAGCTTAAAGCGCCGTTACAGTTTAATAATGCTGGTGTAGCGGTACTAGGCTGCAACATACATGACTCGATGATTGGTTACATTTATATTGCTAAATCAACACAAGTATTACTTACCGATGAGCAAGGTATGGCGACATTAGCCGATACGGTTGCATACGAAAGCGTTAATGTTTGGCACGCAAGTTCAGTCACTAGCTTGACAAGTATTAGTTATGAGGATTTAACTAAAGGCATAAAAAATGATGGTTCATTGGTGATTGATTTAATTATTGAAGCGCCTGAGCCACGAAATACCTTTCAAAGTATATTCAAAAAAAATGGCCAGTAAACTAACGCTACGTAAGCAAATTACTTTACTAGGTGTGTCACTGGTTATTTTGACGGTGGCAAGTCTATTAGCCGTGTCTTTATGGAAAACCATCTCCGCACATAACCTGCAAATAAACCAACGTATTACCAGTGCTGAAAACGTTTTAATTGAATATTTAAAAGCCAAAGAAGAATTGCTACTAACCGCATCAAAAGTGCTGACAGCAGATTTTGGTTTTAAGCAAGCGGTTGCCTCACGCGACCAAGCGACTATTGCTAGCGTGTTACAAAACCATGGCTCTAGAATTAATGCGAGTTTAATGGTGTTAACTGATTTAAATGGTAAAATTATTTCTTCAAGCGATAACCAGCTTACTTTTGACTCTACTTTAAGCCAAAGCTTAATGGCTATAAAACAAAACTTGAATAAAACTCAGTTAATGCTGCTGGGTGGTAATTTATACCAACTCATTGTATTGCCTGTTGAAGCACCTAGAACCATTGCCTACTCTGTTATAGGTTTCCAAATAGATCAGGCATTCGTTAATGAGTTAAAAAGATTAATGACGGTTGAAGTTAGCTTTATTTATAACGATGCACTGATTATATCAACTTTGCACAATATCGATGCCAGCCATAAAGAACATTTTAAAAAAACCGATAACTCTTGGTTTTTCTTTGAAAGAAAACTCTATGAGAATAAGCTAATAACATTTACCGATTCGCAAGACCACGAATACATTGCACAATTGTCTGTGGATTTATCTCCAAGCTATATAGAGCTTGATAAATTAGTCTCCATTACGCTTTTCATCTCGCTTTTAATTATTGGCATTACTGCCATTGTTTGTAGTTTTATTGCCAGAAGTCTCAGTAAACCACTGCAACAACTCACACGATTAAGTCACAGTTTTGCTCAAGGAAAATATGGACACAATGGCTTTGTATCGGACGGTAGCGTAGAAATGATCAGAGTTTATAACAGCTTTATTGAAATGGGTAACAAAATTCAAACCCGTGAAATTAAAATTAATTATCAGGCAAAACATGACGCGTTAACCAACGTTTATAATCGCGCTGCATTTCTTGAATTACTGGCAAAAAACATTGCGGGACATGATCATGACACTGACGGTTCATTATTACTAATAGCAATAAATGTACGAAACTTTAAACGCATAAACGATAGTTTAGGCTCTGAAACAGGTGATGTTGCACTTAAAGCTGTGGTGCAACGCATTCAGGCTATTTATCAAGCACAAACATTAATGGTAGG
Organism: Colwellia sp. C1TZA3; assembly: GCF_007954265.1. Classification (GTDB taxonomy): domain Bacteria; phylum Pseudomonadota; class Gammaproteobacteria; order Enterobacterales; family Alteromonadaceae; genus Cognaticolwellia. Next base: position 4,237 of record NZ_VOLS01000022.1, read on the forward strand.
ACGGTTTTCGGGTACTGAATTTTGGGTGCTTATTAACCTAAATGATAATGAAAATTATGATGATATTATTGAACATTTTTTACCCCCTTTAAAAGCACCTTTAAAAGTTAATAAACTCTGGCTAAATTTAAATTATTGTCTCGGCACTTGCCTTTTCCCCGAGCAAAGTAACAACATAAAAGCGTTAGTGAGAAGAACAACTATTGCTTTGCAAGCCGCAAAAACAGAAAATTCAACGCTAAGAGCTTACCAGAATGGTCAGGATGAAGCCTATTTAGACAGATTGAATTTACTTGAAGAACTCAGAGAAACATTAACACGCGATGACGGCGAGTTATTCATGGTTTATCAACCCAAGCTCAATTTAGACAATGGAAAAATAGAAAAAGTAGAGTCATTAATCCGTTGGATAAAACCGAGTGGAAAATTTGTCTCACCTGAGCTATTTATTGATTTAGCTGAGCAATCAGGACTTATTATTACCTTAACCCATTGGGTCATTGATACGGTACTTAAGCAACAACAAGAGTGGCAAGCTGAAAATATTAAGCTTAAAGTCGCTATCAATATTTCAGCGCAAGATATTATCCATGCTGATTTTATTGACTTTATTTTTGAAAAAATTTCGCAATACCATGTCGACCCTAAGCTTGTTACTTTAGAAATAACCGAACGCGATATCATGACTAATGAAGATTTAGTGATTAGTCGACTGACACAGTTAAAACAGACTGGTATACAAATTTCTGTTGACGACTATGGTATTGGCCAATCATCGTTAGGTAAATTAAAGCAATTACCTATTGACGAGTTAAAAATAGATAAAGCCTTTATACTTGAACTAGATCAATCAGAAAAAGACCAATATATAGTTCAATCCACAATAGAATTGAGCCATCAACTGGGTTTTAGTGTGGTTGCTGAAGGTGTAGAAAATAAAGCGTCTTTAGATATACTTAAAGCGATGAAATGTAACCATGTACAAGGTTATTTTATTTCACGTCCAATTAAATCAGCTGAGTTACTAACATGGTTACGTGCCTATGAATAAAATACCATCCTTACTGTATGGCTGTTTACTTGCTGTTTTTTCAGCTAACTGCTCAGCAGAAGGTAAAATTTTAGCCACGCCAGGTGTTTCTCAAATTGAGGGCTCCGGCGGCGGCGGCATTGTACCTTGGGCACAGTTAGCCGGCTATGCGACTGAAGAAAGTATCTCAGTCAGCGCGGCATGTAGTCGAATTACCGTTAAAGACTTTTCTTTAGATAGCTGTGCTGTACAAGCAAATTTATATGACAAAATAGAACTGTCGTATGCTAAACAAAACTTTGAAGTAACCCCGCTTCAACTTAATTTAAAGCAAAGTATTATTGGCGCAAAAATTAACTTATTTGGCGATTTAGTCTATTCCACTATGCCGCAAGTGAGTTTAGGCATTCAGTCAAAAAAACTAAAAACCAGTGATGTGGCATTTTCACTAGGTGCCAAAAAAGATTCTGGCACCGATTTTTACATCGCTGCAAGTAAACTGCATTTAGGTTTTATTAATGGTTACAACTGGTTATGGAACGTTACCGCCAGACATACTAAAAGTAATCAAATAGGCTTGCTTGGTTTTGGTGGCCCTAATGAAAATAAAAAGATTCAATTGGAAGCCTCGAGCGCTATTTTACTTAACCGACACTTAGCCATTGGTGTAGAATTTAGGCAAAAACCTGATAACTTAAATTTAGGCGAAAACCACTGGAAAGATATTTTCATTGCCTGGTTTCCCAATAAACATCTCAGCGTTACATTAGCCTATGTTGACCTAGGTAGTATTGCTGCCATTGACAAACAAACTGGCTGGTATTTATCAACTATGTGGTATTTATGATGAAAATTGAAATAACGAGCATGAAAAAATCAATAATATTGCTCCTATTAATGAGTTGTTTCTCTTGCTCTTCGCCAAGCAGTAATATTGATAACAATGTTGATAGTAATAGCCATGCACAGACCCAAGCAAGCCTTTACCAAGAAATAGGTGGAAAACCAGCACTGGATAACATCATTGATAATTTAATTAATATTATTGGTCAAGATGATGTGGTGTTTGCGCATTTTGCTCAAAGTAATGTCACTCGTTTTAAAGACGAGCTCACCATATTTTTATGCCACTTAGCTGACGGCCCTTGTCAATATCAAGGTGACAGTATGGAAGATATTCATCAAGGCATGTATATAACTAAAAATGAATTTAATCATTTTGTTGAGCTTTTTATCGAGGCGATGGATGCTTCAGGTATTAGCTACCCTATCCAGAACCAATTATTAGCGCGACTTGCACCGCTAAGAAGAACCATTATTAAAATGTAACAATTTGATGTTAGTGCAAACGGTTTTAACATCTGCTGTTTTAATGAAAAAATTTCGAATGCGAGCTAATTAAAAACCAGTTGGCATTAAATGCTTGAGTATAGCGGTTTAAACCAATAGCTTTAGTTCTCGCTATGACTTTATATGCTCAGTTCAACGTAGCTAAATTACTTATCGTCCTTACTATTGTCATTATCATTGATAATAGGTGAAAGTGGAAAAGGTGTTGTTGCTGTGCCGGCATATAAGCTTATGTGAGGAAACGGTATTTCAATCCCTTGCTGATCAAACGCGTTTTTAAGTCTCTATATACATACTGTTTTTCAACGTTAGAAAATTTTCTCGTATCGCCCAAACAGAAAACTGAATATCAATAGAAGAACTGCCAAAGCCCGTTAAGATAAAAACTGGCGCCGGTTCTTCTAAACAAATTAAATTTTTTGCCGCCACCGCCATCAATATGTTGCGTACTTTCTCAATGTCTTCTTTATAGGCAATACCAATGGTTAAATCAGCGCGCCTAATCGGGTACTTGGTCATTGTGGTGACTGCGCTTTTTATCATACTTTCATTGGGAATACGGACAAACAAGTTGTCAAATGTACGTAGCTTAACTGAGAGTAAATCAATCGATATAACTTCACCGGTAATGTCATTAACGCGGATAACATCAGTAATAGAAAAAGGCCGTTCAATCATCAAAAATAAGCCACTAATTAAGTTTGATGCCGAGGTTTGAGAAGCAAAGCCTAAGGCAACAGTAAAAATGCCTGCAGCGCCAAGTAGAATACTCAGATCAATACCGATATTATCTAAGGCTGAAATAGTAACTAAAATTAAAATACCGTAAAAAATAGTTCTTTTAAGGAATAACTGCCCATGAGGCGTCATTTTATGCTGACATACCTTAACGATGGCACTGCTGATTACGCGCGCAATGATAAAGCCAACAATGAATAATAAAGTAGCCTGAATAAAAGCAAATAAATGCGAGGCTTTTAGTAGGTCGATAAACGCTATAATGTCTTTCACAAAACCTCTCTTTTTTAAGCAAACAAAGTACTAATACTGCGTATGAGTATACTTTGTTCAGTTGCTATCCTTGGGCGGCTAATTAACACCGGCAATAAAGCTTCAACCGGCGCCTGCTTATCAAAATGCAATTCAACATTATCACTATCACTATCGCGATGCACCGAAATACCCGTGGTCCAAAGTTGATGCTCTTCATCAGCGTATAAATGCAATAAGGTCACTGGCACATTAATTCGCTCTATGGTTAACGCCTTGTCATGGTTATTAATCACGGTAATTGGGGTTATTGCACGGTGTGCCCGCTTTTCAATATTGCTAAGTTGGATACGCGCCTCAGTATATTTTGCGTAACATATTTGCCCTTCTCGTGTCGATGGACCAAACCAAGAGTCAGACGGTCGCCAAAAGGGTAAATCAAGTAAGCATTCACCTTTAGGTAATAACTGAGCCGAGAACCAAATAGGGGTGCTAATGTACAACCGTGATTTTTCACCCGCAAGTAAAGTTAACGGTGTATCTGGCCGCGCCACTACCGCTCGGTCTGCTAGCAAGGGTGATACCCGTATTTTTTCTGATGTGCTTTGTTGTAGGTATCGGCCAAATTTTGCTTCACCAATAGCATAATCCTCATCACCATTGCCAACAACCATGGCCTCGTTATTATCAGTATCTGTTACTAGATTCCAGCTGTTCCATTCATTTTCTAAGCGTTTAAGCATGATAACTCGCTCACCCAGTCGCCAGCAGCGTTGTTGTTGAAGGTCAAAAGTAAACTCGCCCCACCATGCATTGTTTAGCATTTTTATTTTCTCTGTTTTATTTAGCTATTAGCTAATTTAAAAGTACTTAATAGTATATGAAAATGTATAAGTTTAACTTGTTTTTCAATTAACAAGGTCTTTCAACAATGCCTTTCTATATTGATGGATTATGCTATCTTAAATCAATTGGGTATAGACAAAATCGCGCATATAAATTGGTAGTTACTGCGGTTAATCATTTTAAGGAACGTATCATGACAACATTACATATTGTTTTGTCTGATTTGGCAGTTACTCACGCTATCTTTTCTAAGATAACTCTACTGCAGAATAAATTTTCAGCAAATGTTGTCTGGTATTTGCATCATCATCAACGTTTTTTTGATCGCCGTTATTTCTCAAATGAACTCGCCGCTATTTCAGGTGATTTACAAGCAAACCATCAAAACAAAGTTGACCAAATTAACTTAAAAATCAAGCAGTACTTCCCAAAGAGCAAGGTGCATATCTGTAAAGAAAAATACTGGTCAAAGCAAGTCGATAACAGCGCTAATACACTCGATCCTATCGTTATTTTTCGCTCAAAGTCTGGCCTTACCTCGGCTGACAATCAATATATTAGTAACAATCAAAATACAGTGTTTATATTAAGCCAAAAAAAATGGTTATCTGATGGTAAAGCCATCGGGGCAATTGACCCGTTTCATGAAGATGACCGCGACAACAAATCAGATGGTAAAGTTTATAACTTTATGCGCCAGTGGTACACGCCCGCAGAGCAGACAGAGCCCTTTTTATTACACGTTATTCACATTCCACCTTTGGCAATTGAATACGAGAAAAAAATTGAGGCATTGCACAAAGAACAAATATATCGTTTCGCTAAACAAGTAAAGTGCGCCAAAAATTTGTTAACATTTACTCGGGGAAACCCTGAGCATGCTTTACTGACATACGCTGACGATAATAAAATAGACTTAATCGTGCTTGGTTGTAGAGAGCACAGTTTATTTGACAAGTGGCTCAATGGTTCAACAATTTCAGCGCTTATTAGCCATGAAAATAGCGATCTGGTTTTAATCAATACCCCTTAGTGATTAGCGCTACTTACATCGAAAATTTGAGGCAGCATCGTGATTTATCATCACTAATACCAATCCCATTAAGTTATTGCTCACTTGTATTAGTTAAAATAGCTCAAGGCTGTGTTGCTCTCACTCCCAATAGCCAGCTATTGCTCAATCGAGCGCCTTACCTTGAGTTATTTTTCCTGCGCACAACAAGATCACAAACTTAATGGAACTGGTATAAGAATTATTGACGTTGAAAAAACAATGGAAAAATATCTCTGTTGCAAGTCTTATAATTGATGGTTTAAGTCACATGTTTAAATTGTTCTCGATAAAAAAAGCCTTGAACAAAATCAACATTTAGTTGCTTTGCGAAGCGTAAATCTTCTGCAGTTTCTACGCCTTCTAAAATAACTTTTTTACCAGCACTTCGCGCATAATTGATCATTGACTCAACAAGTAACATAAAATTATGGTTAGACCTATTAGTGACAACATATCTGTCAAGTTTAATATATTCAACAAGTTGAATAACAGCCATTGACACCATAGATTGTGGATTACAAAGATCGTCGATAGCGGTATCGATGTTGTTTTTTGATAGGTTGTCAATCATTGCTAAACTCATAATAGCATCATTTATTTCTGAATTTTCGATAAGCTCAACAGTGATCTTAGATTTTTGAAAGTCTTTGAATAATTTTAAGAATGGATTGTCACATTTTAAAGTACCCGTTGAAAAATAAGAGTCTTGGTCTAAGTTAACAAAAATATCTACCTTGTGGGGAGCATGAGCGAGTTGTAATTTTTTTTGTTGATACTCTACTTGAAACAAACTAAGTGGGCTGTCATGTAAAGAAGAATAAACAAGATCAGGTCGTATCGGTGAGTTATCTTTAGTAAAAAATCTTGATAAACATTCATAGGCATATATTTCTTGGCTTTTAACACAGACAATAGGCTGATATTCAACACCATAGCGCTGATTTTCCATAAGTTCTATTAAAATAGAGGGTGAGAGATGAGTGTTGGTTTTCATAAATGATCAGGTTGCCATAAGACTAACCTGCCCTACAGCTTAAATATAAACGCATTGTAAATGATAATTATTATCATGTGAAGTATTGGTTACGCTCTCATATCATTAAAGTATTGCCAATATAGGAATATATAAATTTAGCAGAAATAACGTTTGGCTATTAGAATTCGTGTGGATTTTTATTCCGCGCTCACATTTAATAAAGGCGCATATTATGTCTACACTTTTCTCTCGAAGAACTCCTTATATTATGAAGAGTCACGGGACTGCAAGTTACAAATTTAATAGTGCGATTAGATTTAGTAGCACAACAAAGCCTTCACAGCTTTGATTTAAGACAGTTTAATGAAAAAAAACGAACGACCATAACAAATAAAAATAGTAAGCAACCTCTTAAGTTAAAGTTGATGGTTTTCATCAAATAATATAGCTTTTTAATTAAACTATATTTAATTAGACTATATTTAATTAATACACTTTTTGAAAATTGGTCAAAATAATGTTCAACTTAAGTCGCGCTACTCCTTAGCTCGTGTTGATTGATAAATAAAAACCATCATTATTTATCAATCAACTCGTTTTTATATCTTAAATAGACAATATAAAAAATAAATCCCCAAAACCCCACAATAATGTACCGGTAATAAGTAATGAAACCTCAAGAATACCTAATTGAATATAAAGAAAGAGAGTTGAAAAAGGTAGCTTAACGAACTTAACTAGGGTGACTGAATTTAGTTGACCAGGTCAAATTGCAGTCTAACCGCTTGTAATATTTGATCCGTTTTGTCTTCAAAGTTGTGCTCTATGGCTTGAATTTCGCTTGCTATATTCTCGCTTGATACTTTTAATTTATGTAGTTTTCTTTTCGAGCGAGCCAGTGTTATACGATGATGAAAATTAAGTCGACCAATTAATAATCGTTCTTGTATTATGCCTCCCAACCCTGACCAAACACCCAACACAGCAATTAAACAACCACTGCGAGAAAGCCACTCTAAACCAGCAAATTGTATTATCGATAAATACACACCAAGTACCGCTATTAATATAGCTAATGACCAATTGATGAATTGATGACGTTTAGGAATGCTCACAGGTGTTACTAATGCTGCTGATGTTAGCTCCGTTGAGCTTGTTGAATCTATTGACATAAACACCTTCTTTTAATTTAATTTGCTATGCTAATCTTTTTCTTTAGTGGCTGAAAACTGTTTTTTATAGTTAATGTTAGCACTTATTTCATCGCCACTAATGGCTTCAAACGATATATTCGGTGATAGCTTATATTCAATATTCCACCCAGCCTGAACACCGCTGTCAGAGTCAATACTGGTGCCATAACCCACATTTAAACGGTCGTTAATTTTAGCGGCAATATCAACACGCGTGCTATTACCCTTGCTACCACTTTTACTGGTAAAAGCCACATCTTTTAGGCCCAGTTGCTCACCAATTTTCTGCACTAACTTGTTGGCACTCTCTACCCCTAAACTGATGGCGGCACTGGTCAATGCATTGCCTTCTTGCTGTGATAAAGACGCTAAATTTCGACCGGTGATCAGTAATGATAAGACATTTTCATCAGCCATTGTTGGCTCTGAAAATAAAGTTAAACGAGGCTGATGTATCGTACCGTCAGCAATAATGCCCACTTTGACATCATCAACTATCCGAACCGCTCGAAACTGAATACTTGGGTTTGCTGCCGTACCAAGAAACAACAACTGCCCCTGTTCAATAGTTAATGTTTGCTTATAGGCTTCAAATTTACCCTCTTTTAAATCTAAGCGACCATTAAGGGTTAAAGGCTGGCCCGTAATAAGTGATGAAGATAAATTACCCTGTATTTCACTTGATAGCCCAAAGCCACTGATTTTAACATTGTCTCCTGCTGACAGCGTTAGCGATATATTATAGTCAAATGGCGAATCTTTTATGGCTCGGTGTTTTTCATCAACAATGACTTGGTCTTCTGAAACATTAATCGCCGGTTTTGGCAAAGACGCTATTTTGATATCAGCTTGATCAACAATTAAGTTACCGTCTACGGTTAAGTGCTTGTCTTGATAATTTGCCTTTAACATTGGCGAAACGATTAAGGTATTATCATTATTATTAACTAAAGTAACTTGTTGTCCTTCAATCGTTAAATTTGCTTTAATAGGCCTTGATAGCTTTGCTTGCCCTGCTATGGTTAGTGCTCCCTGTGGGTTTTGTAATTCGCCTAATAATATAATACGGTCTTGTTGGCTGCTTAATTTTACTTTGCTGTTATGAATATCTAAGCCATATTCATCAATAACTAAATGTTGAATACCAAGTGAGCCCTCACCTACAAATAGCGGTTCACGCCAAGTACCTGCTAAAGTAAAGTTTTGCACTAGGCTACCCTCTATTTTATCAATACGTTTTTGCCACTGCTTAAGCCAATCAAACGCTTGTAAATTAACTGACAAGTCACCAGAGATGGGGGATGAATCAAGCAGTGGCCAATCACTGTTAAATTTGGCTGTTATTTTATCCTCGCCAGATAAGCGGAGATTCAAAGCCGTGGACATTTTATCCTGTTGCCATTTACCCTGCAGTTTTATTAGTGCTACAGTTAATAAATGCTTTGATAACGCGGTGTCAGTTTGACTATTTTCACCTGGAATGCTCAAGGTAATATCAGTTTGTTGTAAGTCAAAATCCACATGAAAGTCAGGCGTAATCGACAGCAACATCTGACCGGTAGGCATTGAAATTTCAGCTGGCCACTCGGGTAATTGTAACTGAGTATTTATTGTCTGCCATTGCGTAGTTATTGCGCTGGCATTTTGCTGCTGCTGGCTACGAATAGTCAGTGCTTCTGCGTGTATTTGAGCGTCAGATGACCGCCATTTAAGGCTTGGTATCGTTAAATTGGCCACAATTTTTCCCAGTTGCCGGCCTTTACCTGATAGCGCTAACTTACCCGTCACTATACCTTGAACTTCCTGGGGATACTTTGATGGCTCAGCGAGTAGCGTCGACTGCCAAGCCTTAACTTGCTCAAAAATCGGTGACATTGCCCATTGCTCGAAAGTTAAATTAGCTGACCACTGCTTTGCTTGATTATCCGCATTGATACAAAATGTTCCGCTACCGCTAAGACACAGATTTTTTATCCGTTGATTTTCAGCACTAAGTTGTAATTGCTCTGTGGTTAAAACAAGCGTTTGTTGCTGGTTTTTGGCTTTAAAGTCAAGGTTATTGATGCGCCACGTCGCCGCCGCTAAATCACTATCAATATTGAACGGCTTTGCTTGTTGTTGCAGTAATTGACCATCAAAGCTTAATTTAACAGCTGTTTTTTCAGCTAATGTCGCGCTGATGAGCATTTTATGCTCAACGGGTAAGCCAGAAAATTTCAATGATGGCTGTTCAAGATTGAACGCATTAATATTGAGTGAGTCTGCCTTAACATCACCCTGCCAGCGCTCACTAAAATCCAATGCCCAATGAATTTTTTTACCGTTAAACTTTGCCAGTGCAAGTTTATCTATGTTGCCTTGGCTTGAGATAAGCCATTTAGACTGCTGCTGTTCTATCTGCCAGCTTGTATTGATATTAACCAACTCAAGGACATTATTTAATGCTAACGAGCGACCATTTAGCTGGCCTTTTAATGAAAATTTTTCAGTCGTCGGGTTTTCAACATTAAACTTACCTTCTATGGCTGCGGTTAACTCGCCAAACGTTATATCGTTACTTTTAACGCTAGCAATACCTTGTTTAATCGCAAAATCAAAGTTCGCTAGCAGTGGCCATGATGGCTTCATCGCTGCAGTACTTTGATCAATAGCGTCGGGGAATATTTGCTGCAACGATGTAGCAATTTTTGTGGCATTAAGCTCACTTTGTAATAGCAAAGCAACGGCTGAATTTGAACGCCAATCTAGTACATTAGCTAATTTGGTATTAATGGTTAACTTTATATCCTCAAAATCTTGCCAAGTTGTCTGTGTGTATAATTTAGCCGTCAATCTTGGCCAATTAAGCTCAAAGTTTGCTTTTATTTTTTCAACCATGATAGCTTGACTGGCCAACTCAATTTGCTGTTTATCCGCGGTTAATATGCCACGCTTTAAAAATAAGCCTTGCTTATAAAACCAATCGCTAGTCACTGACATTTGATTAGGCGATAGTAACTGTAGAGTTAATTGCGATGAATCTCTGATGCTGCCTTTAGACTTCACACTGACCGAAAGTTTGGCTCCCAACACCTCAACCGCTAGCTGGTGCTGCCACTTTTTGCGCATATCAAAATAACCAGATACCGCTATGTTGTGTTCGTCAAATGTAAGGTTTAACGCACTGACGCTTGCTTTGCTACGCGCGAATGCTAATTTTTTTAATACTAGGCCACTAACATTGTACTCTGTACTTGCTGAAGGTGTACTTGCTAAAGGTGTGCTTGCTAAAGGTCTGTTTACTGAAGGCCTATTTACTGAGGGTATAGTTGTTGCAGAGCCACTGTTTTTAGCTGACCTCATTTCCGCGGTCATTGCTTGATAGCTTATGCTCGCAATAGTCACTTGCTTAATCTTGACTTCAATAGGTAATTTCACTGTGGTAAGTATCGGTAAAGCATCCTGTGAACGGTTACTTTTTTCATTGTTAACACTCGACACCTCTAATGAACTTAACGCTACGGTATCGCAAACCACTATACGGTCAATCAAATATAACCATTGGCAGTCAACCGCTAATCCTGTCGCGTGTACTTGGGTGCCCTCTTGTTGCCAATCAAGCTCTGCTAGCTTTATGGAAGAGTTTAAACTGCCACTGATTTTACCTAAACGTAACTCCTGTGGTTGAAATTGGGCAATCCGCGCCGCTAACCACTGCAAGCCTGATTCTGTAGTGTAAAGCCATGAGAGCATTAACAGCACGATCATCAGTAACCCAGTAGCAACTAGGCTAAACCACTTTAACAGCGCTTTCTTTTTAAAATAACTCATAAATCTGGCCCTATGGTGATATGAAAACGCCAGCCTTTATTACCATCAAGTGCTTTAGCAATATCAAGTCGAATAGCGCCAACCGGCGTTACCCATCTTAAACCAGTGCCAATTGATTTATATATTTTCCAATCCCGCCAATCATTAAATGCATTGCCTTGATCGGTAAATACCGCCCAACGAAAGTCGTCATTAAATAAGTAATCAACCTCAAGGCTTGACGATACAATATGCTTACCACCTATGGCGACTTCATTTTCCACCGGCGATAAACTTTGATGTTTATAACCTCTTACCGAGACATCACCGCCAGCAAAAAACCGATAGTTTGATGGCATAGAGCGGTTAAAATCATCAGTATTCATCCAAGTAGTGCCCAAACGTGCACGTAACAATAATCGCCAGTTATTATTGAGCGACCAAATACGTTTTATTTTTTGATCGGTTTGTAAAAATTTTATATCGGGGTCGCTAAGTTGCTCACCACTAAAACGAAATATACTTTGCCAACGCCAACCTGATATAGCGAAAAAGGGATCGGTAACACTGTAATAATTGAGTTGCCATGAAGGCACAATATATTGCAGACTTCGGTTCACATCAGCATTTGACTCTAATTGCTCTTGTGCCATAGCAATTGACCATTGACTAGACCAATTTGGATCAATTTTATTGACAAACACAGACTCTAAAGTGAAAATTTTACTGCGACCTATTTCTTCATTTTTAATCTGATAACTTACTAGGTTTATCCATTGACTGTTGGCTTTATCTAACGGTATTTGGTATTGAAACGTTGCGTGTATATCCGCAATATCGAGTTTTACTTTATTAAAATCTACCGATGCAACATATTGATGGGCCTGACTGTTTACCCGTCGATTCCTCCAACTTACGCCTAGTTTCCCGCCACTGTCAGTGCCATAACCCAACAAGGTTTTAAGCTCATATTTATCAGTATCCAATATTGAAAGGCTAATATCGACTGTTTTTGTGAGATGATTAACTGACTGTTCAACGACTACTGATTTAAAAAAACCAGAGCGATTTAATGCTTGCTGGCTGGCGATAATGTCGAGTTGACTATAAGTGTCACCAGAGCGAATAGTTGAATAACGATTAATTAAGTCATGAGATAAAACTGTGCCCGCAATCGTCACCTGATTAATGCTATAGCGAGCGCCACAGTTAAACACCCATTGCACATCAGCTTGCAACTGAGCCACGTCAACATTTAACACGCTGGTTAAGAAAGTAGCGTTCAATAAACCTAACGCTTGTGCTTGGCGTTGCAACGAGGCTTTAAAGTCGCTGTAATCACCATGGTTAATAATTTTGCCTTGGGTAAATGGATGGTGAGCAATAAGTTGGGAAATTCCCTCAATTTCATCCTCACAGTTGAGCACAATATTGGTATTTTGCCACCGCACAGGAGCTTGTAAATCAATGGTTAATATTTTGCCTAGTTTATCGTCAGCCAAAGTTAAAACAGACTGATAATAACCCAAAGCCTGCAATGCGCTGCGGGTTTTATTTAAAATATAATTATCTGATTGTGGAAAACCCAGCAATGACAACGGAATAACATTTTCGTTACTGCTCAAGTTACGCAAGATATTGGTTTTCAATACGTTTTCAACACCCATAATATTGAGATGGGTACCGACACTATTATCAGGCTCGGCTGACTGCACTTTGAAGGCATTGGCTAACATAAAAATAGCCATTATTAATGTATAGAACAGTCGAATGCGGTATGGATAATTCACTTGTTTCAATATTCTTCCATGGTTGATTGACTGATAAAAATGAAATGTCAGCTTAATAATTATGACAACTTTGTGGCAGGAGATCATTAAATATATATTATACCAAGTTGATTATTTACAGAAAAACACCAAAATGCATCGCTGCAGTAAATTAAATGAGTGTAGACTAATGCTTTAATCGAGACTTCAACTAAAGGTTAAAGTAAGGCCTAAACCAAGACGTTCACTACGTTTTAATTGATTGGATCCTTATTTTTATCATGCTTTATGCAATATTTACAACCACTAGCTCTATTTTTAAGCTTATCAATTTACTATAAATTCGATGACTAAAAAGGTTAGTAGCTAAGCATATCGACCCACTTTTACCACAAGCCGTTGGCGCCATTTTCTTTATATTATTGTTAGAGTTTATCTTGAAATTTTTTCAACAGCCTCATGTGGTTGCCTATTTAATTGTCGGCATTGTGATCAGACCTTGGGGCTTGGGTTTATACCAATTTGATTAATTAAGTGATCTACTTTTTCATGAGGAAAAATGAAGAAATACAAGGCATAAAATTTAGTAAGTAGTTATTCTACTTATAAATTTTATAACGCTGTAGTTTTTTATTTTAACCATTAAAAATGAGCAGGTAATTAATCAACTTGGTATTATACCCGCTCCACTTCAAGGTGCAGGTTTGTGCAAGTCGAGAAAGGGTTAGGTATCAGGCATGGATTCAAGAGAATAACCATTATCTTCGTATCGCGCCTTGATCTGATTGCCTAGCTTAACGCTGAAACTGCATCTTGAAGTGGAACGGGATAGTTACCGACAGTAAAAGTATTTCACGCCTAGGCACTGATAGTCTGGTTTTACTACTATTTTTGTTGGTATGGAAGCTGATATCAATAAGTTAGCGAGCAACTTCCGAACTTAAGCCTTGACTACAACCAACGTTTTTTCTTAAATACCATCAGCAGCACGATTGAAACCATCGCCATTACCCCTAATAAAATGAAGTAGCCATTAGCTGCTTTTAGCTCAGGTATGTACTCAAAGTTCATCCCATAAATACCCGCGAGGAAGGTCAACGGCACAAACAATGCTGTGATCACGGTTAAGACCCGCATGGTCGCATTAAGTTGATGCGACGTGACTGACATGTAGCCATTGATCAAATCGCCACAAATATCATAATACATTTGCGAAAGGCTCAGCAGGCGGTCTAAACGCTCGCGTAGATCATTAACTGTATGGGTTTCTTTATCGGTGATAAGATCAGTATCTTCATCATCGACATAAGCTTTTAATGTTTCCCCCATATTGACATGGTAATTAAAAGTACGTCTTATTTTCACCAACTGTGAGCGGTATGAGGTAATTTGTTTCATCATTTTGTCATTACCACTTAATTGAAAGTCATCTTCCACTTTTTCTAGCTCAGCTTCAAAACTAAACATTTCCTTAAGATAATAACCGCAACTGCTGTGAAAAAGCCTTAGAGCTAAATGCACAGGACTGCGCTTAAGGTACTTTTCACTACTTTGAGCAAACAGCTCGTTAATCGCAAACGAACTTTGCGGATGACGGGTAATGAGCACACGTTTACCAATAAACATACTGATTTGTAAATGACCAAATCTTAGACCATCGTCATTGGCAACAATGCCACGATACAACATAAAAATATAATCTTTAAACAATTCAATTTTAGGTGGATGGCGTTCACGAAGTGCATCATTTATCGCCAGAGGATGGCAATTAAACTGCGTTAATATCCGTTTCTCTTCTTCTAATTCAACGTTATTAAGGTCAATCCACAGCGTAGTATCGTCATTTTCTTGCCATTGGCTGATTAACTCACTACTACCAAAGACCGTTTTTTCCGTTGCTGATATCAACATACATTTTATCATTATACACTCTCAATATGCCCCGAATTAAACGGGATAATTTATTAGCCCTGAGCGTTGATTTTATGGAGATAAAGTCAAAAAAGCAGCGACAAGCCAAAGCTTAAAAAATAGTGAAATAAATTAGCATTAAAGCTAACTTATTTCCCTTTGATTGTAATACACTTGTTTATAAATACGAATATAATTCAGTAAAAGTAATAACATAAAAGTTAAGTGTAAATAACCAACAATGACACACCCACACCAGTGCATATTCCGTTATCAACACGGTTTTAAGGATAAATAAATGTTAGAAAATCCGATAGATAAATTATCCTTAGTCATTGACGACATTCTTATTGCAGAACGCACGCAAGAGATTGCACAAGTCATGCTCACGGCTAATGAAACACTAGCACCAGAACAGTTTGCGCTACTCATTGAGGCACTACCACAAGATAAGCGTTTAAGTGTTTGGTCTACTTACCCTGAGGCAATGCAAAGAGCAGCTTTTGTCGATATGGGACAAGGCACTCGAACTAGCTTAATACAAGCGTTGAGCGACGAGGAATGTTTTGAGTTACTTGCTCAACTAGATGTTGATGAAGTAATTGAAATTGCAGAGGAAATACCAAGTCGCCTATTAAAGTATGCGATAAAAAATTTAGATGATTCACAGCGAAAGCTTTATCAACAAGCACAGCAATTTAGCGTCGATGAAGTCGGTCACTGGGTAGATTACAATTATGTCCGCATTTCAGAAAAGCTTAAGATCACCAGTGCGCAGCTACTTTTACAAAAAGGTTTATCGTCTTATACCGAAGACTTTTATGCGGTCAATAAAGCAGGGGTTTTAACCGGCACTGTCGCGATTAATGCGCTGATACAAAGTGATGGCGAAAGTACGTTAAAAACACTTTTTTCTGCTGAGATAATACGACTTAATGCTAATGAAGAGTTAACGACCGCTGCCGAAACAGTGATTTTATCAGGAAAAATGTCGCTACCGGTTGTTGATGAAAACGAACACTTTCTTGGCCGCTTCACCGTTGAAACCGCTTATCAAGTAAAACAAGAGTCACAAACAGAACAAATGACTACAGCGGCAGGTTTAAGTACCGACGAAGATTTATTTTCTAGCGTACGAACCAGTGCTAAAAACCGTGGTATTTGGCTTGGTATTAACTTGCTGACCGCATTTTTGGCGTCTTGGTTCATTGGTTTTTTTGAAGCGACACTTCAACAAGTTGTAGCTTTAGCCGTATTAATGCCAGTAGTCGCGTCAATGGGTGGCGTATCGGGCAGTCAAACCTTAACCGTTATTGTCAGAGGCTTAGCGCTAGGTCAAATAACCGAACAAAATAGAAAGGTGCTACTGCGAAAAGAATTAAAAGTGGGGGGGGTCAATGGCATCATTTGGTCTATTGTTATCGGCGCAATTACCTACTTTTGGTTTAACAGCCTCGAATTAAGTTTTGTTATTGCCTTAGCCATATTATTAAATTTACTGACCGCATCTGCATCGGGCGTTATGATCCCGGCATTGTTGAACAAATTAAATATTGACCCGGCATTATCCGGCGCGGTTATTTTGACCACAGTGACCGATATTGTTGGCTTTGTAGTGTTTTTAGGATTAGGTAGCTTACTGCTACTTTAAGAAAAGTAAAATGAGGAATTAAGTAATGCCCGTAGAGACAATCACCTGGATTGCCATTGTTTTTTGTATTTCACAATCAGCCATTTTTTCCGGATTAAATTTAGCGTTTTTTTCACTCAGTAGGCTACAGCTAGAAGTAGAGGCTAATAAGGGTAATAAAGCCGCAATAACGGTATTAAAACTGAGAAACGACTCTAACTTTTTATTGGCGACTATTTTATGGGGTAATGTCGGTATTAATGTTTTATTAACTATGTTGTCTAACTCGGTACTTGCCGGTGTTGGGGTATTCCTGTTCTCAACCATCGTGATCACTGTGGTTGGTGAAATTACGCCTCAAGCTTACTTTTCTCGCAATGCACTAAAAATGGGTAGCATGTTAGCGCCTATTATCCGCTTCTACCAATTTGTGCTTTACCCTGTTACCAAGCCAAGTGCGCTGATACTTGACGCTTGGTTAGGCAAAGAGGGTATTACTTATTTAGCGGAAAGTGAATTAGGCAGTATTATTAAAGAGCACATTAGCGCTGAAGAAGCTGATTTGAACCATGTCGAGGGCATTGGTGCACTGAACTTCTTTGCTTTAGATGAAATTAAAGTAACAGAAGAAGGTGAAGTGATTGACCCTAACTCTATTATCGCCTTGCCAACAAAACTTGATTTACCCGTTCTGCCAGATACTTATTCTGGCCCCGACGATCCATTCCTAACCATGCTCAACCATTCTGGTTATAGTTGGGTGGTGTTAACTAATCTTGAAGGTAAACCGCTACTGGTTATTGATGCTGATGGCTTTTTGCGCAGCGCGTTATTTCAATCAGAAAATTTCGACCCTTATAACTTTTGTCATCGTCCGGTTGTTATCACCGATGAAACAACGTCGTTAAATGAAGCGATTTTAAAAATGAAAGTGAATACTTCTATCGATAAAAACTTTGACGGCGTGATTGAACACGATGTACTACTGGTATGGGGTGAAACTAAACGCATTATTACCGGCGCAGATATCTTTGGCCGTTTACTTAAAGGTATGCTGCCCCCGATGCAAACTAACGATAAAGCCACCGAAAAAAGTAAAGACGAGGAATAAAAATACCAGGCTAAAGCCCCCCTTTGCAGAGCCCACTTCGGCTATTAATATAGCTGAAGTACAATTTATTATCATAGTAATAACAAACTAGTTATAATTGAATTCGAATACCCACTAACTATTCTGGCTTTAGCGCTAGCACATCTGATTTTAACAAGGTTAAAACTTTCTCTGCGGTATTACCTAACACCTTGGCTTTCAAGCCTTTACGACCAATAGTACCAATAATCACTAACCCTGCTTTTTGCTGCGCGGCAATACTGGGAATAACTTTTTCAGGCTCACCCGCTTTAATAAAAAAATTAGCTATTGGGATATCATATTCAGCCGCTAATCTCTCAATTTTATGCTTTAAAGTTTTCCCTGTTTTAATTTCTAATTCGTCTTTGTATTGTAAACCTAAGTCACGTAAAAACTTTGAAAATTGTAAGGTATAACAGACAAATAATTCTGCGTCGTTGGTTTGAGCAAACTCTTTCGCTGCAGTTAATATCTGATGATTTAGGCTTTGTTTGCTTTTACGCTTAGTCTCTAAATCAATAGCAGCTAAAACATTTGGCGATTTGCGCCATTTATTATCGCTAACAATAAATATCGGTGCCGGGCACTCGCGTAATAATTGCCAATCAGTAGATGTGTATAAAAACGTCTCACTGCGATGGGCAGTTTTTACCACCATTAACAGATTATGCTGTTTTGCGTAGTCATTTATCCAACGGTAAATACGCTTTTCCCATACCACTTCAAAACTATAATCAATATCGTCAGGCACTAGAGTAGCGAGTGACTTTTCTGCGTTATAGGTAACAGCATCGATCACCGCTTGTTTTATATTCTGTGGATCATCTTGGATATGACGTAAACTTTGATAACAAAAATAAACAATATGCAGTGATTTTTTTTTAGTTTTAGCCAGTTCACAAGCTCGTTTGATAGCAACTTGTTTGCTATCCAATATATCGGCAACAACAAGTATTTTACTCATAATATCCTCTTTTATTTATCGGCATAAATTAAAGGTAGCAGACAAATATTTATTTACTTTGATATAAAAAAATATTTAAAAAACTAATGATGAGAAGTTATTGATAACGAAGATTTTAAGATATAAGCAGGTCATTATATACGAGTGTAGTGCTTAACTTGCCAAGGTGCTTAACTTTCAACTTTTGCTTGATGTTTTTTATTAAAATAAAAATATAAAAAGCCCGCAATAACGATATTTAATACGCAGCGCAATAGCTCAGTTAATTGAATTTCTGTGCTTGTTAAAGCATAAATCAAATCAACCGTTGAACCAAAGCCCAATATGATCGCTATAATAATAAATATTTTTTCTAAAGACATTGAGTTAGACATGGGTTTCTCGATAAAAATAACAACATTAAGTGGAAGAAAATTGTTATAACTTATTAGCCAGTTCTGCTCTGATATTTCACAATCAAGCCGAACTCGATAATTATTTACTTAAATATAATATACAGAGTATTACTATTAAGTTCAAAAGCTTATTTAGCTACATGTTCGCTTTATTTAGAGTCAATTAGCGCTAGTGCTTTAGGATAAAAAACCAACAGAATTCACTATTTTTTACCGCTTATAAAAAATAGTGCTTACGCTACTACACTATCTTTGAATAACGCTGCAACTTTCTTGTCATCATAATCTAAAAACTGCGTTAAAACCTGTTGGCTATGCTCACCAATGTTTGGCGCGGCGTGTTTATATTGTAATGGCGTATCTGATAAGTTAATCGGTGATGCCACAGTTTTAATCAGCCTACCGTCTTTATCCGGTAGTTGTTTTACCATCTCGCGATGGCGTATTTGCGGGTGGTCAAATATTTGCGCTAGAGTATTTACCGGTCCACAAGGTACGGCGATTGCTTCTAGTGTGGTTACCCAATAGTCGGTGTTTTGCTTGGCGATAATAAGCGCTAAAAGCGGCACAAGCTCAATACGATTTTCGACCCGATCTTGGTTAGTTTTAAATAAGACATTACTTGCTAACTCTAGGCACTGAGCGGCCTGACAAAATCGCTCAAACTGTTGATCATTACCTATTGCTAATATTAAGCTGCCATCATTAGTCGCGAAGGTTTGATAGGGCACAATGTTAGGGTGAGCGTTGCCTAAACGTTTTGGATTTTCACCTGTCGCTAAATAATTCATGCCTTGATTAGCCAGCGTTGCCACTTGGACATCAAGTAAGGCTATATCAATATGCTGGCCTTTGTTAGTGTGCGCTTTAGCGAGTAATGCCGCAAGAATAGCATTGGCACTATAAAGCCCCGTCATCACATCAATCACTGCCACGCCAACTTTCATCGGTTCGCCATCAGCAGCACCGGTTAAGCTCATTAAGCCACCCTCGCCTTGAATCATGGCATCGTAGCCAGCTTTATGTGCGTATGGTCCATGTTGACCAAAGCCGGTGATTGAACAATAAACCAATTGAGGGTTAAGTTTCTTTACTTGCTGATAACTCAAGCCATATTTTTTTAGGCCGCCCACTTTATAGTTTTCAATTAAGACATCGGCTTTAGCGATCAGGTCTTTAATCACTTGTTGCCCTTGTTGCTGGGTTATATCAATGGCGATGGATTGTTTGTTGCGGTTTGTACTGTGGTAATACGCGGCTTGGGCAGGTTCTTTATCTTGCGCCGGTTTAATAAACGGGGGACCCCAATGGCGGGTATCATCGCCTTTTTTCGGTCGTTCCACCTTAATAACTTCAGCGCCCATGTCAGCGAGCATTTGTGAAGCCCAAGGCCCTGCCAAAATTCGACTTAAATCAACGACTTTAATACCCTTTAGCGCTTCAGACATATACCAAACTCTACACTTTAGATTGTTTAAATTATGATAATGATGTATTTAACCCCTGATGATAATTTATCACCAACAGATAGGACAGGGTTAAGAATCAAATTCATTGTTTTTAGTTTATTTATATTAAGTTTTTTTGAGCTATTCTGCTTGATTAACCAATTTACTTACTACTTTGACATTATTGTGCAAGGTTTTATGTACTGGGCATTTGTCTGCTATAGCTAAAAATCGCGCATGTTGAGCTGCTTCTAACTCGCCAACAAAGCTAATTTTTCGCACTATTGCTTCAATACCTTGACTTTCACCTTCACATTCTTGACAGTCTTGTTAATAATCTCGACTATGTGTCAGCGCCACTTTAATATGTTTAATGGCCAGATTTTTACGCTTGGCGTACAGACGTAAAGTCATGGCGGTACAAGCGCCTAAGCCTGCTAGCAGATGTTCATAGGGATCGGGCCCCATGTTATTGCCTCCAACACTTATCGGTTCATCGGCAAGCCAATAGTGACTGTTGGTACTGACATGTTGAGTAAATTTGTGATTTTTTTCTTCTACAATAACGTGACCTTTGACGATTTCATTGTTGTCATGTTTAATGTTATTAGTTTCAGCAATGTTGTTAGTATTATCTACATGAGTAATATATCGTCCTGCCCACGCCGCTATTACATCGGCGGCATATTCGGCATCACGCTTATTAGTTAATAAGTGGTCGGCATCATCTAAACTCACAAAGCTCTTAGGATGTAGGGCCACTTGGTATATTTTTTCCGCTTCGCTGATATTTACTGTACTGTCAATGGGCGAGTGCATCACTAAAAGTGCTTTTCTTAGTCCACCAAGATGGCTAGTATCGTAGCGCTTTATATCATCTAAAAATTGTTTTTCTATGGTAAATACACGCCCAGCTAAATTAACCTCTGCTTTACCATCTTGTTCAATATCATCGAGCTGTAAAGCAAAGTTCTTTACAACATGCGCGGCATCTGATGGCGCACCAATAGTAACCACCGCTGTGGCTTCTTCAACATGTTGAGCAACACCAAGTACCGCTGCACCGCCTAAACTGTGGCCAATGAGTAATCTTGGCGCTTGATATTCTGTGCGAAGAAAGTTTGCTGCTGCAATTAAGTCTTGTATATTTGATGAAAAATTACTGTTCGCAAAATCACCGTCACTATTACCTAAACCGGTAAAATCAAACCTTAATACCGCGATGCCTTTTTGTACTAAAGCTCGGCTAATACGTGATGCCGCCGCAATGTCTTTACCGCAGGTAAAACAATGGGCAAATAAAGCATAAAACTTCACCTCAGATTCAGGACTTTCCAGTAAGCCACTTAAGCTGTGTTCACCACTAAAAAACTCGACTTTTTTGCGCATAGATATTCCTCATTTAGTTGGGCGTGTAATCTTTTCGGGATAATAATCTTGACCGCTTAGCGCTAGGATAAATTTCTTTTTTATTACTGGTACTTTATTTGTTACGATACATGGCTTATTTTTTTGTATAAAATATACCAGTATTAATTAAATTTTTTAAGGAACAAGTATGACTATAGGTGTTGGCGGCTCTACCGCAAAAATTGAACTTGAAAAGTTAGTCGATATGACTGGCCAAGTGCAAGCAATAACAGAGGCTGAATTAAAACAGCGTATTGTCAAAGCGCAAGCTATTATGGCTGAAAATAATATTGTTGCCTCCTATATCAATGCTGGAACCAATCTATATTACTTTACAGGTACGCGTTGGTACGCCAGTGAACGTATGGTTGGCGCTATTATACCTGCGCAAGGCGAAATTAAATATATCACGCCATTTTTTGAAGTGAATACGCTTGAGCAATATATGACCATTAAAGGCGAAATAAAAGGCTGGCAAGAACACGAAAGCCCTTACCTATTGGTTAAACAAACATTAGCTGAGTGTGGTATTAATTCAGGCCAAATCGCGATAGATGAATCTACCGCTTTTTTTATTGCCGACGGCATTAAAAAAGCGGCACCACAGTTTGAACTTGTTGATGCCAAATGTATAACCGCGGGTTGTCGTGCAGAAAAATCAGACACAGAAATAGCCTTATTGCAGCAAGCAAAGAATATGACCATCGAAGTGCATAAAGCTGTTGCTCGGATATTACATGTTGGGATCACTACCCAAGAAGTAACCCACTTTATTGACCAAGCACACCGCAAAGTTGGTGCACCAGCGGGTTCATATTTTTGTATTGTGCTTTTTGGTGAAGATTCATCTTACCCGCACGGCGTAAAATCACCGAAAACATTAGAAGAAAATGACATAGTATTAATTGATACTGGCTGTCAGGTTGAAGGATATAATTCAGATATTACCCGTACTTATGTTTTTGGTGAGCCTAATCAACGCCAACGTGAGATCTGGTTAGTGGAAAAAATGGCACAGATAGCCGCATTTGATGCCGCCAAAATTGGCGTCGCTTGTGGTGATGTCGATGTTGCAGCCAGAGCTTACATAGCCAGCCAAGCTTTAGGGCCAGATTACGAAACACCAGGTTGTCCGCACAGAACTGGCCACGGTATAGGTTTAGACATTCACGAATGGCCTTATCTAGTGCGCAGTGATAGAACACCTCTGGTTAAAGGCATGTGTTTTTCCAATGAGCCCATGTTGGTAGTGCCGAATGAATTTGGTGTGCGTTTAGAAGATCACTTTTATATGACTGACTCGGGCGCAAAATGGTTTACTGAGCCCTCATATTCCATTGACGACCCGTTTGGCTATCAGCGAGTTTAAGTTAAAGAAAAATCCATGGCTTTAGCTGGAATACCAATACCCATGAAAGTTGGTAAAGTTAAGGGTAAATAAGTATTTATCCTTAACTTATAAAAATATTATCAAAGAGTTTTCAGGTAAAGCCTTAGCTTTACCTGAAGATATTTGGAATAAATTAAAACTTGCTTGGCACTATTTTTCGCAATATATGGTTTACTCAATTGATATATTGCCTTTAACTTTAGCTTAGAAACTTGGGTTAACTTTAAGGCCTTTGGTTTAACAGCCTTAACCTTTGTATTTGCTATTAGTTCAGTGTTGTCTTTGTATAATACCAAGTTGATTAATTACCTGTTTGAAGATCAAGAAGAAAAGAAAAATAATAATTTAACCTGGGCGCTACTTGCGGCTTTTAATTAATAATAATTTCGGATGTAAAATGTTTTATCTTATCTATAGTGAAGATGTTGAAAATAGTTTAGCCCTACGCATGAGTGTGCGTGAAAGTCATTTAGCTCGATTACATATATTACAAGATCAAGGCAGGCTACTTGTGGCAGGCCCTTGCCCTGCTATTGATAGTGAAAACCCCGGTGATGCTGGCTTTACCGGCTCACTGATTATTGCACAGTTTGACAGTTTAACTGACGCACAACAGTGGGCAGATCAAGACCCCTACATAGCGGCAGGTGTTTATAAAAAGGTAACAGTTAAACCTTACAAAAAAGTACTGCCTGTATAAATCTCTTGCTGTTTGGATGATATTAAAGAAAAGAAAGCGTGTGAGCTAAAATTTTGGATAAACAATAAGAACAGATCGTTCGCTATGTTTAAAAGCTCACCGTGTAATTTTATCAACTAAGGTGCAAACAATTATTGTTGGCAATATTTAGTACTTGTGCTTAATGATCGCGCCTTCGTCGCCTATAAGCAATATTGTAACATTTGAGACAATAACGTATGGCAGCATTGAGCCCGCTCAGTAAAACAGTATTTTAATGACAAAATTTAAAACGCTTGTTTTCAAGTCCTGTCGACAAAGCGCTATAACTTTTACTTTTGACACTGATAACGACTTAATGCCGCATCAATAGTCCCCGCTAATAGCAAGGCTATCAAGAGTAATTGTCCCGCTATGGCGGCAAAAATATCAGGCGCTTTCATCAGTGATGACATTAGGGAGTCCTGATAATAAAAAAACCACTGATGCTCGCTAGGAAATATAACCGTATGCAAATAATAAAAAACGGCTGTAAAACCCCATATGCCCAACATCGCGATAACCAAGACAACAAAGCACGCTAAAGAGCTTAATTTCTGCTTTGCTGTCGGCATTGCTCTTATCGACTCTGCTGTTAATTGCTTAGCTTTACGGCTATAAAATATCAATAAACTAAGCAAAAAAAGTAAATTACCCCACCAAATTTGACTCATGCTATCGAGTAGATTAGCCACATCTTGCAGATGCTGCACTTCACTTTTTGTTAATAATTTTTGTAATACCGCTTGATGATTTAAATAACTAATTGCTGCTAAGCCATTACCGTGTTGATGAATAGCTTGCACGATATTGGCAAATTTTTGTTTGTGCAATTTAATATCGTTAATGGGGAAGTCACGCTTACCTTGGGTGTTTTTTGGCACATTAGTGCTAATCACGGTATTTATTTCTAATGTTTGGTACCAAAAACCATATAAAAAGTTTGTCGCTTTACTCACTTGCCAACTAATGCCTAAAGAAAAAACTAGTAATGCTAAGGCAAAAATACACCAAAGTAATGGTCGAATAAATAAATATTTCAGCATGTTTTTTTTAAAATTCATATTCAATGGAAGCACGTAAGATATGGTCTTTGTCATCACCATTTAGACCGGTTATAAAGCCCAACTCCCATTTCAATTGCTTTTGACCATCAAATCTTTGTATGCCCATAAAAGTGGGGCCAATACCGGTATAATCCTCACCAATATAAATTTCAATGGCTGGCTGAACTTGGGGTAGCCAACGATAGCGGTATTGCAAACGAAATTCTGTCTCAAATTCACTGTTGATGTCACCGCCAGTTTCATAAATTAAAAACGCATTCAACGCTAGGCTATTACGGCCAAATTCTTTTTCAAATAACAAACCCGTGGAGACTTCCCAAATATTAAGTCTATGTACTTTTTCGACCTCAAGTAACAACCCCCAGTCAGCCCAATATTCGCCTTGATCTGTCATCATCCACCGCGATTCAATTTCATAGGCAGATAAGCCAAAGTCACCATCACTATCTCGCTCACCAACAATATAAAATTCAACCATAACATTGTCGGTTATTGACTTACCGTAAGCTATTCGTTGGCCTAAACTGTTCCCAGCATCATTTTGATGTGACAACATACGCCATTCAAACTCTTGCTCGTTAGGCAGCACATAGGGATGATAAACCTTATCAACAACAACACCATCAGCAAGCGCAACTTGACTTGTTAGTGCTGAAAGACCAGATAAAATTAACCATAACAAACCAAAGTGTGTAAATATTTTAAACAGTAGATAACTCATTAAGTTACCTCCTTATGGCTAGCTATAGTGCCTGTCGACTTGGCAGACATCGAGCTAAAAAAAGTCAACACCAAGGCAATAACAATGGCCAAAATATAAAGCAATAATTGCAGTAATGTTGGTGTGGCATCGTAACCAAAAAATACGGTAAACAACTGCCCTAGTTCGGAATTTTCTGTTACTAAATAATTAGAGTCCCACAAAAGTCTATTCCCAGGTAAAGCGTCAATTTGGATCAGTAAGTTGGTCGCTTTCATCAGTAATCCAACACTAAACACTATTAATAGTGTTTCACGTATAATTCGATAATAACGTTCAATAAATGCCATTAAAAAATACAGTAATACCGCTATACTAGCGCAAATACCGCCACCGAGAATAACACCCGTCATTAAGGCATTAGAAGCATTGTTTTGATACCAAAAACCAGTAATGTAAATTAAAAAATTTGCGCCATTAAGTGTCATAACAATAACGGTTAAGGACACGGCACAGACCTTAATAATGATGTTTTTTTGGCGAATAAATGGCGTTTGTACTCTCCAGAGCTGACTCAATAACAATAGCGATATAAAATAACAAACAAAGTAGAGCCCAGCATAAAGCCATTCTCGACCGGTATCATCGAGTGCCTGGGCAATATCATCAATGGTATTTAATAACGTAAGACTTAACATTACGCTAGTCAACACCGCAAGATAATACCACCACAGCTTGATACCTTGTTGCTGGAGCAGTGAGAACAAGATAATGCTAATGACAAATATCGGTAAAGCATCTCTTAAAAAAAGAATAACGGTATTAATTAGCATGTAATACCTCCTTAAGTAGAAAGCTATTTGCTGCTAGCGGTACAGTGTAAATTAGCGCTAAATCCTCTAGATTAGTATTGTTAGTTGCAGCTTTTTTAGGCACCACAATAACAGAACCTTGAGCACTATTAGGGTTAAACTCACCAAAAAATTTGTAACGTCCCGGTGGTAAAGGTCCGATAAAGATCACTGATTTTTTTTGTGGAAAAATCACTTTTTCTCTATTAAGGTCAAAACTGTCAAACTCTTCAGGAGTGGTATCTAGATTATAAATAACTAATTTTACTTTCGTATTTGCTGGAATTTCTATTTCTGCCGGATAAAACAAATGATTTTTAAGCTCCAGCTGAAATTCTGGCCTATTGGCCAAGCTAGCAAATGACAGTAGTGCGAAAGCGACCATAACACTTTGCATAAGCTTGACCGCAGATTGGCTCATGAATAATCTCCCTTTGATTTTGAACTGGGCAATTTATTCGCGCTAGCATTGATACAGCTATTATTTTCTGCTGCAAGAAACACAATTTTAACACATAGGCCAGATAAAGCTTTAGAGCGACTTAAACTAATATTTGCCTGATGCAATTCGACAATATGTTTAACAATTGACAAGCCTAAACCACAGCCAATGACTTTTGAATTGTGACTATCGCCACCCACGCGATAAAAACGGTCAAATACCCGTGCATATTCTGCCGCTGCAATACCCGGGCCAGAGTCTTCAACACGTAATATTAGCTTATTTTTTTCTTGTCGGCACGAGACTAAAATCTTGCCATTATCTGGGGTGTATTTAGCCGCATTAGCAATCAAATTTTTCAGTAGTATACCGATGGCAAACCGGTTGCCCAAGATGTTTAATGGCGCACTATTAAGTTCGATATTATGGCCTCTGCTGGCAATATAAGGGTAGAGTTCACTAATACATGCTTGCAATAACACTTGCAAATTAAGCACAGCACTTTCAGCCAATATTTGTTCTGGATTAGTCCGGTTCAAGGTTAATATTTGATCAACCACATGTGCCATACGTTCAACACTTTGCTCTAATTGTTGAAAGGGCAATAATAACAAAGGGGTCGCCCTTTTATCACTGTCAGCAATGATGACATTATTAAAACTCTGTTGTAGGTTGTAAACATTAATTTTCAAGACGCTTAGTGGCGTTCTAAGTTCATGAGCGGCATCGGAGGCAAATTGCTTTTCACGTTCAAACGATAATGACAGCCGCAAAAATAATTCATTTAATGTTTCAATCACTGGTGCGAGTTCTGTGCTTGAACTGATAGTTAACGGACTAAGATCATTGGCTTTTTTATTTCTTAATGCTCGGGTTAAAAAAGTTAATGGCTTCAAGCCTTGGCGCACCGCTAATGAGATGATCAATGCGAGTAATGGCATCACTAAAATAATGGGCGTAACCGCAGATAAAATTATACCTTCAGCAAGATCAAATCTTTGTTTTAATGGCTGCGCGATAATAACCCAGGCATTGGTGGCTGAATTATTCGTTATTTTATTGGTGTAAGTGCGCCAGCGTTTGCCTAAAAAGTTGCTTTCTTTAAAGCCGGTATTTAAGGCATTTATTAGTCTGTTTGGTGCATTATCACTGCGTGTTACCACCTGATTAGCAAGCACTATTTGATAAGCAAAATTACTGGTTGTTTGGTGTGTAATGACACCTTTAGGTAGTTGAACGGCGGTAATAACCTGAGCTAAAGAAACTAATTCATTATCAAAAACACTTTCTGCTTTACGCATACTGGCTTTATAACCCTGAATAGCAGAAACAAAAATGACTAAGGTAATAATTGATAACAGCATCAGCACTAAATAACGACGAATAGGCATAATGAGTTTCTAAGCCTTATTAATGGTATAGCCAACACCACGAACCGTTTGAATAAATTTTTCAGGTAACTTTTTACGTAAGTTATGAATATGGACTTCTACTGCATTACTCATCACCTCTTCACCCCAATCGTAAAGGCGTGATTCAATTTGCTCTCGTGATTGAATTCGCCCAGCATTTTCCATTAATGCTTTTAAAACCATATATTCTTTTTTTGAACAAGTCAGGGCTTTGTCTTCAATAAACAGCTGGTGGGCAGTAGTATCAAGTTTTACTAATGCGATGGAAATTATTGCGCTATCAGCCGTGCCTAGTCGGCGTTCAATTACCCGTAAGCGAGCAAGAAGCTCATTAATGTCAAAAGGTTTAGTTAAATAATCATCAGCGCCAAGATCTAATCCTTGAACTCGCTGCTCAATCGTGTCGCGCGCGGTAAGCACAATAACTGGTGTAGTTTTCTTTTTAGCTCTAAGTTTTTTTAGCACCAATAAACCATCCATATCAGGCAAACCTAAATCCAAAATCACCATGTCATGCTCAGGAGTGGTTAATGACGCTAAAGCGTCTGCGCCGGTATCAACGTGGTTAACTAGGAAGCCGTCATGACGCAACGATTGTTGCAATGCTTGTGCTAATGGCAGATCGTCTTCAACCAGTAAAATTCTCATATGGTTACTTTAAAACCTAGTTAACTTAATTAATTTTTTTGAAGCCAAACTACAGATAAAAAACTTCAACTATTTGCCTGTAGCTAAGTGCATTGGTATTACCAAGTAAGTTCAATGGCTTGGCTATACACTTTGAAATGAAATTGACTCTGTAATTGTTTATATCGTTGGTTATGGTAATCAACTCTATGTAAATTTTATTTTAAATCAATTTATACCAGTAACCTAGCAGAATGCAGTTTTTATCTTTAATATTCGCAGCAGTTATTTCTTAAGTTTTGCCAGCGTTAGCATAAGTTCTGCAGCTGAAATTTTAATGATATTGAACAGTAATCACCCTCTAACGATTAACCTGTAACTATTAATTTAAAAAATTATTTTCATTATAACTTTATGTAAATATCAATAAAATAATGCTTGAAATAGCATCAAAACCGATATACTGTATATCTATACAGCATATTGAGGTAAACACTATGGTTAACACTAATAAAATAAATTTAAAACTAAATAACAAAAACTTAGCTATAGTTCCCAGTATTAATTTACCACCTCAAATTAATTTATCTTCAACTTGGTGTAATGTTATTAGTGTAAATAGTACCGGAGATGTTTCTGCAAAGTATCAGGACATTTGTCAAAACCACCATGATGATAAAAAGTGGATTTTAATGATTAACCCTGAAAATGCTTCGTTAGAACAACTCTCTAACATGGGTAAAATTAATCCAGCAAAAATACTGAAAGTGAATGCAAATAAGGTCAATGTCAGCTTAGAGCATATTAAAAACACTTTATTAAAAGGCACATGTTCTGCGATGATTTTATCAAACGCTAACTATGATCAAGCTGAATTAAAAGAAATATCTCGCTGTGCTACCTTAGGAAAAACTCAATGTATTTTATTACAAAAAGCAGATTTTCAAGCAATAAAACAACTGCATTAAATGGTTGCACGGGTTTAATATAGAACACGGTAGCTATTTGATTGAATTAGGGCGGATAAACAGTTAAGTAAAACCATAAACTATGTAAAGCATAATAACGCTCATGATAAACTAAATACAATTGCCCTTTAAATAGTTTATCTACATGTTATGTCCATGCGGCTCAGCACAAACCTTTGCACTATGTTGCCAACCTTTAATAATGGCAACAAAATCGGCTAACTCTCCAGAACAGCTGATGCGGTCACGCTACTCTGCTTACGCAACACAACAAGCTGATTATATTTACTTTACTTACGCCCATTCAAGCCAAGCTGAACAATCTATTGATGATATTGCACAATGGGCAGCAACAACAAAATGGCTAAAACTCGTTATTCACTATGCCAGTGATCACAAAAAAGATTTAGCGAAGCATAATAATGCTCAAGTAGAGTTTTCCGCTTTTTATCAACTTCACGGACAAATTTGGCAAATGCGAGAAAAATCAAATTTTGTGCTTGAAGATACCGCATGGCGATATCTTGATGGTGAGGTGTCAGATAGCAAGACATTAAATAAACCAAAAAGAAATGAGTCTTGTTTTTGTGGCAGTGAAAAAAAGTTCAAAAATTGTTGTGCTAAGGTTTTTTAGGCAACAGCCGCCATTAGCGGTGCTTTAACAATCGTAGTTTGCAGGGCCGCTACCCAAGCCATGGCATTAAATTCAGCTCTTTGCTGTCTTTTTGTTGAGCATAGATCTTGACTTTTTTGCTGACAATATAAACTGGTATTAGTCATAACCTGTTGGTTTATGTGTTTTACATCGTCACGAAACGCTAAGGGTTTAGGCTTAAGTATATTTGCTAGTCGCAGGTCTTCTAACTGCTGTTTTTCAATCAAACCTGCCTGATTATAGCTGCTGATATCTGTAATATCTTTTAATGCTAAAGGTGCTTCATCGGGTAATTGAAAATATTTTCGTAGCTGTTCTGCTGTAGTGGTTTTTTCAGGTGTCTGTGAAAGTGGCAGTTTAAACTGGCTATGCGCTCGAACATCGTCGGTTAGCATGGCAAGTAACAGCGAAAAATCAGCACGACGCTCGTGATGAACACTTTCATTAAGCTGTTCGCCTAACTGAAGTTCATGAACAAGTATGTCGTTTGATAAAGCGTTTAGTGTCAAAATAATCTACTGTGTTATTGCCGATAATATTTATATCGGCAACGCCACATATTACTTTAACACTATACCAAATTAATTATTAATTTTTATAATAAACACAAAGTGTTGACTAATTTTTATACGCTAAGCAGGAAATTGTTTAATGGGCCAGCGCAGCATAAAGCTCGCTCCACCATTTTTACTATCAACAACAGATGCACTACCACCATGCCACTCCATGATCCGACAAACGATGGCTAAGCCTAAACCAAAGCCTCCTGTTTCACGGTTGCGCGAGATATCACCACGAGAAAAAGCATTAAATATAGTGCACTTGAAATCATCACAAACTCCCTCACCATTGTCTGTAACGCTTATCTGGCAATGATCTTCACTTTTCATAATGGTAATGTCTATTTCACCGTTACCGTATTTTATAGCATTAGAGATATAGTTATTCAACGCTCGACCAATAAACTGTCGATCGACCTCAACCCTATCATTTCCAAGCAGGTTAACAATGTTAAATTTTTGTTCAAACTGTTGAAAGTTACTGACCTGTTTTTCGACGATATCCACCAAGGATTCTTCACTAAAATTAAGCTCAGGTTTGTCATTATCGAAACTAGCGTAGATTAACATCTCGCTAATGAGTTGCTCTAATTCACAAACATCTTTGCTAATGGCTTTACGATATTTTTCTTGTTTGGCTTTATCATCGGTGCAAGCTAGCATTTCCAAGGCAAACTTAGTGCGAGCTAACGGTGTACGCAATTCATGTGCAACCGCGGTTGACAGTTCTTTATGGGCATCAATTAAACGTTTAATGCGACTGGCCATAGTATTAAAGGCGGTAACCATAGGCGCTGCCATGGTCGATCTTGCTTCTGGCGCGACAACATCAAAACTTTCTTGACCAAACTCTATCGCCGTTTTTTGCAACTGATCCAAATCACGAGATAAAGGCCGTAACCAAAAAAATAATATACAGGCTAAAGTTGCCAGCAAAATAACACGAATCAGTGCCTCTAACCTCGGCCTAGTTGGCATTTTAGCTGGCCCCAACACAATCACAGTACCACCAGTATTAATCCGGTGATGAATTTCTACCGCGTCATTATCATAGTAAATATGGGTGTCTTTTTCTTTAATGACATCGTGATTTTGATGGTTAATAGCTTTGACTTGTTGCGCTGACATTAACTTTAATGGCAGTTGCCACTGCTTTGCCGCTTTTGATAGTATTTCTTGCCATTGATCTTCTGGGTGCTTTTCTAAATAGTTAGATAGCGCCAACAGCATACTTTTATAACCGGTGTAAGATTCTATATCTTGTTCAAGGTATGAACTCCATACCTCATCAAGCATCCATGAGAAGACGATAAAAATAGAGATAATAAGGAAATATAAGCTGAAGAATGAGCGACCAAGTTTCATAAAATACCTAAAAACAGGAAATAAATACTGATGAGTTGCTATGCGAACTCATCAGTTTACACACTAATATATGTTTAACTCCATGCATCTGGAACAAATAAATAACCCTGTCCCCAAATGGTTTTAATGCGAAAAGGAGTTTCATTACTATCGTGTAATTTTTTACGCAAGCGTGATATGCGCACATCAACACTTCTATCCATGCCGTCGTATTCACGACCAACAACCGCTTTATAAATATAATCACGATTTTGTACTTCGCCTGAACGACTAGCTAATAACCAAAGCAAGTCAAACTCTTGGCTAGTAAGGTCAACATTTTCGCCATGCAATGTCACTTGTCTAGAACCACGGCTAATATGTAGTTCACCGCAATTAATTTTAGCGTTTTCTTTACCATCCGTTGGCAATTGGCCACGGCGTAATAGCGCATTGACACGAGCAAGCAGTACTCTTGGCTCAACAGGCTTAATCACGTAATCATCGGCACCAATTTCCAAACCTAACACTTGATCAAAATCTGTACCTTTTGCGGTTAACATTAAAATTGGACCTTTAAAGTTAGGGCGTAAGTCTTTACAAACCGCAAATCCATCTTTACCCGGTAGCATGATGTCTAAAATAATCAAATCAGGAACGAATTTATCAACTCGCTTTTCGACCGTGTCACCTCTAAACTCTTGCTTAACGTGATAACCTTCATTTTCTAAAAACTCAGTGACTAGATCCGACAACTGGCGGTCATCCTCAACGAGTAATATCTTCTTAACTAACAATTCACTATCTGACATTAACTGCTCCTACTTTATTACGCTGTATTAACAGCATCTTCATGGCTGATTTATGAACCGGTCAATGTTTACTCTGACTAATAAATAACAACCATTGAAAATATAACTCATTTTATTAGCATAAAATGTTTATTATTAATTAACAACACTATGTACAAGGTGTTACGGCAATAGTACAACTTATTACCTTGAAATTACAATTAATTACATCACGATTAATAAGCTGAATTTTATTCTGCTTTGCGAATAAAAGTGCTTATGGCCACTATTGATACGTTGGTAAAAATACAAACTTTTTACTTATTTGTAAGGCCAACTTATTATATAATCAATCGGCATTATACCTATTGTATTATATAAATATTTGTTATGACGATTCACGTTGCTAAAATTAAAACACCAACAAAAGACACCTTAATTGCTGAACAATTAAAAGCAAAAAAAACCTTATTTTCTGTCATGCTGGTCGTGCTGTTTAGTAGTGCTGGCATCGCCTTACCTTATCCTGTTTTAGCACCTCTTTTTCTTAATGAAATTAGCCCTTTGACAACTTTTGCTGATTTGCCGAGTAAAATATTACTTGGTATTATATTGGCGATATATCCTTTAGGAGTTATTCTAGGGAGCTCAGTTTTAGGCGCTGCTTCAGGTATTTATGGTCGTAAAAAAACCTTAATCATCACCTTAATGTTAACTGCCATTAGTTATGTATTATCAGCTTTAGCGGTTATGGCTGAAAGTTTTTTACTGCTTATTTTAGCGCGTTTTGTTACTGGCATTTTTTCAGGTAATATCAGTATAGCCAAAGCGATAGCGGTAGACTTATCGCCCACGCTAGATAAGACCCACACCTTTAGCCTAGTAAATGCGACCAGTTACTTAGGTTGGTTGCTTGGCCCTTTAGCTGGGGGATTACTGGCAATATATGGTTTAGATACCGTTTTCTACTTTGCCGCCATAGCGATAGTTATTGCCCTTATCAGCGTTGCCTATGTATTACCTGCCGGCAAGAGTAAGTCCGATCAGCCCAAGATAAAGTTTTCACAACTTTTTAGTAAGCAAAATTCATTTGCCTTACTCGCTGATAAAAAAATCAGACGTATCTTTCTAATTTACTTATTGGCAACACTTGGTCTAAATGCCTATTACGAATTTTATCCGGTTTGGTTAGTGGAAAACTTTGACTTCACTAGCCCCGCTATTGGTTACATAACCGTTGTTTTAACCTTATTTATGACCATAACCAGTGTGTTTTTTGTTAAGCAGTTAAAGTACTTATTCGGACTTAAATTTGGTGCCATTGTTGGCATGATGTTAATGGCAGTATTGTTTAGTTTACATCCAGTACTTTCCTCAACCAGTGTTTGGCCTATTTATGCCATAACAGGCATCGCTATTGCTATTTTCAATGGTTTATTACCGGTGTATATTTCTGAGCAATATGCTGATATTGAACAAGGACAACTGATGGGTTTAATTACCACCACCTTCAGTTTAGCTAATATGCTTATGGCACTTATTGGCAGCGCATTAGCGTTATTTGGCGCCCACTGGGCCATACTATTTGGTGCGCTTTTGCTTATCATTGCCTCCATCGACTTTCACTTTAGTCAAGAAGATATTCGTTAGTTAACTTTGCGCTAAAGTGAGCAGTGCCCGATTTACTAAAACTGTGATCTATACCTAACGAGTACCTCCTACAATGGCCCATCGTACAATACTTATTTTTTGTTATATTTAAAAACTAATTGTTGATTAAACCTAACGATTCTCATTGAATCTCATCGCAATATGACTACTGCTACTGCTTAAGTTCTGGTAGCATGAGCGCAAAATAATTATCGAGCTTCAATATGAAAATCATCTCATTTAATATTAACGGCCTGCGCGCTCGTTTGCATCAGTTACAAGCTATTATCGATAAGCATCAACCCGATATTATTGGTCTACAAGAAATTAAAGTTCATAATGAAGTATTCCCGCTGGCTGATGTTGAGGCGATGGGCTACCACGTTTATTTTCATGGTCAAAAGGCGCATTATGGTGTTGCTATGCTGTGTAAAAAAGCGGCTAATGTGGTCACTAAAGGTTTTCCGACCGATGACGACGAAGCACAAAAACGTATGATCATGGTGCAAACAACCGATGAAAACGGTGAAAAAGTCACGGTATTAAACGGTTATTTTCCACAGGGTGAAAATATTACCCATGAAACAAAATATCCTTATAAGCGTCAATTTTATAAAGATTTAATGCAATACTTAAATGAACACCATAGCCCTGATGAAAATGTTGTGGTGATCGGTGATATTAATATTTCACCGACTGATTTAGACATAGGCATTGGTGAGCTAAACCGAAAACGTTGGTTAAAAACGGGTAAATGTAGTTTTCAACTAGAAGAAAGACAATGGTTAACCACCTTAATGGCCTGGGGTTTTACCGATACCTTTAGAGCATTGCATCCAACCCGTGAGGAAAGATATTCATGGTTTGACTATCGCTCGCGTGGCTTTGATGATAATCGCGGTTTACGTATTGATGTGGTGTTAGCAACCAAAAATTTTGCTAGCCGTTGTATTGAATCAGATATTGATTATGAACTTAGGGGCATAGAAAAACCGTCTGATCATGCGCCAATTTGGTCTACTTTCAGTAAATAAAGCTTTCTGAGTAACATAATACTTATGCTTTAAAGAACAAACTTATACTGTTAAGACCATACTTATAAAAGGGGCTAGTCCCCTTTTTTGTTACAAATAAACACGAATTATCCCTATGACTGCAACCCACTATGCATGCCCTTTATGTAGTTTTACACTACTCAACCAAGAAAATATTTTTCGCTGTGAAAATAATCATAGCTTTGATCTCGCAAAAGAAAATTACTTAAATTTATTGCCGGTGCAATTTAAGCATTCAAAAAACCCTGGTGATAACAAAGCGATGGTAGCAGCTAGACGAGCTTTTTTAGAGCAAGGTTATTATCAACCATTGGTTGATAGACTTGTCGCTTTATACCAGGAAAAAATGCTTACTAATGCTAACAAACCAACTATTGTGCTCGATGCCGGTTGTGGTGAAGGTTTTTATACTCATCAACATAAAGATACTGAAAATACTGTTTATGGTGTTGATATTGCTAAAGAAGCAATCAAAAAAGCCGGTAAGAAGTATCCACAATGTCACTTTAGCGTCGCAACATTATCAAAGTTGCCTTTTACTGACAGCCTATTCTCTTGGATTGTGTCAGTTTATGCGCCTATTTTAGAAAAGGAGTTTACTCGCGTATTGTCAGCAGGTGGATTTTTGTTAACAGTTACACCAGCGAAGCAGCATTTAATGCAACTAAAAAAGCATATTTATCATGATGCTAAAGAACATGATGAAGAAAAATTGCCTATTGAACATTTAGCACTGGTGCATCAAGAAAATATCTCTTATAAAATGCGCTTAAAAACGGGTCAAGACACATTAAATTTACTGGCGATGACACCTTTTGCTTTTAAGGCGAGTGAGGAAACCAAAAAAATATTGCTAAATAAGCATGGCTTTATCTGTCAGGCTGACTTTCTGATCAGGCTTTATCAAAAAATAAACTAAAAAAATGCGCTACAGATTAACTGTAGCGCATTATTAGTGATAATATTTCCTGATAAATCTTACTTATAAACCTAGCGAATTAAGAGGTTTTATAGCTATTTTTAAAGCTTAAGTTTAATAAGTGAGCCAAGTCTAGATAACGTGGACGTTGAGTTGACAATTTGATATCACCACCGCTTTGGTTAACACGAGCGACACTTTCTTTGTACCAATGAGCTAACGCCGGTGGGAGAAATTTATCGGCTTTAATCCCCATCAAAATCAACGCTTGCAATGGAAAACTCATAATACAAAGCGTATATAATAGCGCCTGAGGTAAGGCTGCCATAGAGCCAAAATACAATTGTAAGATTAAACAAAACAATGCTAAACCTGGCATGACTTTACACACCAAACGACTGACTTTAACCGCCTGATACTCCATAAAGTATTCACCAAGTTCAACGCGTGAAGGCCATAAATTCATGTACTTTCGGCCAAGCAAGATAATTTCTAATATAGATAACTTCATAAACGATACCCTACAACAGCGGTTAATTAAAAGATAGTAGCTTTTTATATACGATGATACTAAGTAAAATGACCACAGCAATTGAAATTTTATTGCGCTGCATTAATATCTCTTAGTAATTTTTAGTATTTATAAGGCCATAGCTGGTACTTTGGTTGACAATGTTGCCTACACCATTGCATTGGTTGTAATTTCAACACACTTGTAGTTTTCCAGCAATATAATCAGTCATTACCAAGATCTGCCCTATAAATAAGTAGATCTTTAGCTGGTTTAGTCCTTAATACGACATTTTAACAACTTATCTATTACTTTTAACACAGATTATTAGCCGGTATTTTTTAACCAGTAAAATAAATCATTATAAAACAATAAACTAACCAATTAAACAATAGTTATACACAATGATATCCACAGCTTATGTGGATATCATTAAACGTACAATATTATAATTTATACAATTATTTTGCTTTATATACCCAAATAGACTTAGAAATACACTAGTTTGATAGCAATAATCAATTAAATACACAGTAAACACAGGTTAACCAGTTTACTAAAGCATAATATTTAGTTACTACATTCAAGCCCACAGGCGTATAACCCCTAGAGTTAATAGCGATTAAACGCTATAGTGTCGACATCAGCATTTAAACAAACGAAGTTGATTTATGAGTAATTTTACCCTACGCCGCTTATCTGAAACCTTTGCTATTCATAGTTTACGACGTGAGAGCTCAATACCCGATGTGGTTTTTAATGCCCCGATATTTTTTTTAGCAAAAACCTATGACGAAATTTCAATTGTGATTCCAGAGCATATTGAAATTGACAGTGAAGAAACCGAACTTGGCTGGCAAGCATTTGAAGTTGTTGGGCCACTCGACTTTACCTTAACCGGTATAATGTCAAATATATCAACCGTGCTAGCAAATGAAAAAATCAGTATTTTTGCTATTTCGACTTTTGACACTGACTACGTTTTAGTAAAATCAGATAAGTTTGAAGCAGCGAAAGCCGCGTTAATAAAACATAATTACCAAGTGATATAATTCAGGAAATAACATGACAATACTTTATGGCATTAAAAACTGCGATAGTGTAAAAAAAGCAAAGAAATGGTTAGAGCAACAAAATATCCCTTATCAATTCCACGATTTTCGTAGCGACGGTCTCAGTCCAGAATTGTTGCAAGAGTTTATAACATCTGCGGATTTAACCCTGCTGTTAAATAAACGCAGTACCAGCTTTCGTCATTTAACTGACGAGATTAAAAACAACCTCACTGACGACGTTATGGTTGAGATTATTTTAGCGCAACCCACGTTAATCAAACGGCCTCTACTTAAGCATAACCAAGCGTTTTTGGTTGGCTTTAAAGAGAGTCAGTATCAAGAAACTTTACTTTAGGTAGACTGTATTCTCATGAATAAACATAGCGATTGCACCATTTCATTAGCACAAGCACTGATTGAACGCCCTTCTGTTACCCCTGAAGATTTTGGCTGCCAGCAATTAATGTCGGAGCGTTTAGTCAAATTAGGCTTTAATAATGAAAGCATGATATTTGAAGATACCACCAACTTATGGTCTCGAAGAGGCACATCAGGACCGGTATTTTGTTTTGCCGGCCACACCGATGTTGTGCCAGCGGGTAATTTAGAAAGCTGGAACACACCACCGTTTGATCCCATTATTGCTGACGGTATGCTTTATGGCCGCGGGGCCTCTGATATGAAAGGCAGTTTAGCGGCAATGATAGTCGCAACCGAGCGATTTGTTGCTGACTATCCCAAGCATCATGGCTCTATCGCATTTTTGATCACCAGTGATGAGGAAGGCCCTTTTATTAATGGCACCACACGTGTTATTGACACCCTTGAAGCCCGCAATGAAAAAATTGATTATTGTATTGTTGGTGAGCCCTCTAGTAGCAATAAATTGGGCGACGTGGTTAAAAACGGTCGTCGAGGTTCAATTTCTGGCGAATTGCATATTCACGGTAAACAAGGCCATGTCGCTTATCCTGATCACGTTATTAACCCCATTCATAAGGCCATGCCGGTTTTAGCCGAGTTAAGCGAAATGCATTGGGACAATGGTAATGAGTATTTTCCACCAACGAGTTTTCAAGTGTCGAATATTCAATCCGGTACTGGCGCTACCAATGTCGTGCCAGGTCATTTAACTGCGTTATTTAATTTACGTTATAGTACTGAGTTAACAGCAGAAATGATCGTTGATAAAGTTGAAGCCTTATTAACTCAGCATCAATTAAACTTTGAAATTAACTGGATATTTAACGGTAAGCCGTTCATTACTGAACCAGGTACATTGGTCGATTCTGTCGTACAAGCGATTGAGACTTGCTGTAATATAACAACCGAGCT
Organism: Colwellia sp. C1TZA3; assembly: GCF_007954265.1. Lineage (GTDB taxonomy): Bacteria > Pseudomonadota > Gammaproteobacteria > Enterobacterales > Alteromonadaceae > Cognaticolwellia. The sequence goes on from NZ_VOLS01000022.1 coordinate 44,174, forward strand.
TTCTACCAGTGGCGGCACTTCAGATGGACGATTCATTGCACCTACTGGCGCGCAGCTTGTTGAGCTTGGCCCTTGTAATGCCACTATTCATCAAGTTAATGAGTGTGTTGCAGTACAAGATTTAATTTTATTAACCGATGTCTACTATCAAACCTTGGTTAATGTTTTAGCCAACGATGGGTGAAATGACAGAACTTGAGTTAATTTTAGTTGGGAAAACTGAAAGTCATATTCGTTGGCTAACGCCTAATATTGGCATTAATAGCCAAATGTTGTCGGCGTTCAAACAACTACAGCTCGCTGCAAAAAAAGCAGGTATAGAGTTGAGCATTGCCAGTGGCTTTCGCAGTTTTGAGCGACAACTAATGATTTGGCAAAATAAGTTTTCTGGTAGAACAGCAGTCAAAGATGGCTCAAATCAAGTTTTAGCTATTGAACAACTCACTGAAGCTGAAAAAATACACGCCATTATGCTATTCTCTGCGCTGCCGGGAGCCAGTCGCCACCATTGGGGCTGTGAAATTGACGTTTATGCGAAAAATTTATTACCGGCAGAGCAAGCTTTAGCGTTAGAGCCATGGGAATACCAAGCTTCAGGGCACTTTTATCCCTTAACCGTTTGGCTAGCTGAACATGCGAAAACGTTTGGCTTCTTTTTACCTTATAATAAATTTCGTGGTGGTGTTGCCCAAGAGCCTTGGCACCTTTCATACCTGCCATTATCTCAACACTACCAGCAGGCACATACTGAAGCACTTTTAGCGGCAACATTATTGAATAGTGATATTCAAGGAAAAACCTTACTGCTCGAGTTGTTACCTGATCTTTATCAACGTTATATTGTCAATGTAGCCAAGACTTAAAGCATATTAACCGTGTACTGCTAAGTATTATTAAGACATTGGTTGAAGGTTTAACGTAAACTATTATTGTAGATTTTGTAGACATTATATTTTTATATTTAATTGGAGCATTAAATTATGATCAACATATTAAATGAAGATTGGGTTGCCCCAACTATCGTTATTATTGCATTAGTTATTTTAATTGGTAACTTAAGTACTTTCCAAAAAAGTGCAAAAACACCTTTACGTAAAAAATCTTTAAATGATTTAAAAGAAACCATACCAAGAACGCAAAAGTCGGCCCACAAAATGCCAACCGTTAACAAGACCAATGATCTTGGTCATAAAATAAAAAACTCCGATTAACGGAGTTTTTTATTTTTCTATAAGTAATAGTCATTGCTATTATTCAAGCATTAAAAAACGTCTTTAAATGACAAGCCTGCTTCCATTACCTTAAATATTTTCTCTAATGTTACCTCAGATAATGCAATACCTTCCTCATCATATAGCGTAACGGTAGATTTTTCGGCCATTTTCTCTACTTGAAATTGGTACTTACCATTAGGCAAATCTATAACCTGTAGATTATCTCCCCAAATACTATCCCACAAACTAGATTCAGGTTTTACGTAATCAACATAGTAAATTTTAGTGGTTTCATTAAGATCGGTAAGGTTAAAGCCATGATCTTCAAAAAACAAGGGTAAGTTAGACCAGAATAACTCTACATCCATTTCTACAATATAGGCGGCTTCGCCGGAAGCGTTCTCACCTAAACTAACAAAGGTCTGATTAGCACGTAATAAGCGATTTTCTTGCTGTTTTAAACGGTATTGAAAATCAACTTGCGCTATAACTTCATTGAGCATGTTCATTTCAGCACGTTGTTGATCAATAATATCGATACGTTTACTGCCACCCGCTTCATCTGTTTTCAGGTAATCAAGTAATTCAACCACTAACGCGACACTTCGGCCATGAGACTTACTTTCAAATGTATAGCGATAACGAATACTTTCAGATATTGCTATTGATTTAAAAGGCCACGTGCCTGTTTCTACTTCTTTATTATACCAGCCTGATTCAAAGACTACACCGTCATCGTCTACTTGCTTTAATTCAACATTATCTGCGGTTAACTGGCCTTTTAAGGCTTTTAAAATAAAACTTTTCAGATCATCGTCATCAAGTACTTGATCAAACCATACCTTTGCTGCAGCGGAAGTACTCTCTGTGCGTGTTGATGCTGCAATGGGTAAAACCAGTGATGGCGCACGTACGTCTACATCACCGCCAACCGGACCTTTATGGTTTATTTCGTCAGTAACAAAAAAGGTATCAACTTGTTTAGGTTTATCTAATCCTGCAGGTATTTTTAACGCTGTTACTTCTTGTTGTTGCGCGTATTCAAAATCGCCTACCGCTTGCTTATTATTTACAGTACCGCAGCTAGCAACAGCGACACTTAATAATGAAAAATAAAATATCTTGCGATTCATTAACACTCCCGAGGATACAAATCTGAATCTTTCTAATTTAATTTTGCTTGTTTAGTCTTATTAATACTCATTGGTATAAGTATCATTTTAGTCTTGACGACATAACCGATAAGGTGATCTCGTCAATTCAAGCAATACATCAATAACGCCGTTTTGATTACTGAATCAGGGCTAAGTTCCCCAAAGTCATCTCATTTATTTAAAAGCCGCTAAATTAATGGCAATAGGGCTAAATTGAGCAGCGCACCATGGTACTTGCCTGAAAATACAAACACAAGATATTGCCGCATATTTATCATAAAAAATATAGTCGTGTGGACAAACTTGAGAAATGAAAGACTGAGTGGCCTAACAACAATTATTGTCTATTAATAAAAAAATTCATCGCTTTAAGGTTTACATTGACTTTGCGTCAGTCTTTTCTATTTTAAATGATAAGTTAAAACTTTATTTACTGCAGATAATATTGTGCAAGACGTTGGGACAAAATAAAACTAAGCCTTTGCGGAAGAATTCATCTTTTATCAATCCTTTATTATAAAAGATTGATAAAAAGTTGATTAAAATACAAAGTGCAAATAACCAACGATTCAAAGTGCCGCAAGAGTTAGTCTTAGTTGCTTTTATGACTACCATCACACATAGGTTGATTTTTGGTTAATTTACAGCCACAAAAAAAGATTTTACTAGACTCTTCTGCCGTAAATTTTACAGGGGTAAATTCAGAGCCTTTATGTGAACCATCACAAAAAGGCTGTTTTTGGCTTTTACCACATGCACACCAAAAATAATTTTTTCCTGCTTCCACTTCTACTCCATAGGGAGTATTTGAAGCACGTTCTGGTTTATTCATAATATGTTCTCCGTGATTTATTTTCCAAAATTTAAAAAAACATTCAGTTAGAGTAATAATTTAGTTTAATAATAATACACCAACTGCCAAGTGCCAGGCAACAACCTCTACTGCTTAAGCGTATATCTTCTCATACACTATCGTAAATAGACTATATTTACATTAGCTAAGTTTACCCGTTGTTTAACCACCCAAGATCATAGTTATCTTCACGTGGAGCGGGTATATAATACCAATCCCATTAAGTTATTGCTCACTTGTACTAGTTAAAATAGCTCAAGGCTGTGTTGCTCTCAATCCCAATAGCCAGCTATTGCTCAATCGAGCGCCTTACCTTGAGTTATTTTTCCTGCGCACAACAAGATCACAAACTTAATGGAACTGGTATAACTAAACAACACTGTGCTAATCAACATAATGTTTAGCAAGCTAGGGCTCCTAAGATGAAAACTGTTATTATCTTATGTCGAATAAATCTATTTTTTTGAGATTAAAATAAACACTAAGCGTGCTGTTAGCTTTAGTTACCTGACATGCGTTACAATAGGGTTTTTAATATGATGGCTAGGTTTATTGATGAGCGAATATTTAGTATTAACGGCAATGGGGCCAGATCGCACAGGTAGTGTCAGTGACTTAACCAAACTAGCCAGCGAGTGTGGCTGTAATATTCTCGATAGTAGAATGGCAATATTTGGCTTAGAGTTCACCTTAATTATGCTACTTACAGGTAGCAATAAAGCTATTCATCAATTAGAAAGTAAGTTACCGGCTGTCGCTCATGAACTTGAACTGATCACCATGATGAAAAGAACCTCAGGTTATCGAGAGCAAGATTATGTTCATCATTATCAAGTTGATTATGCCGGTATTGATCAACCCGGTATTTTAAAAGCGGTAACGGCATTCTTTGCGACTCGCAATATTGATATTTCGTCATTAAAAACTGAAATTAATCAGAAAAATAATCACATGAGCGCCGCAATATTAATTGCACTGATGGAAGAAACCAGTATCGAACAACTTGAAAGTGACTTTTTACAATTGTGTGAGCAATTTGATGTACAAGGTTGTATAAAAAAAATTCAATCAAACCAAATAGATTAAATAATTGAATAAAATTCAATGAGGATAAAGATTAAAATTCAAGCTGTGTAATTAACTAATAGCTAGCTATTGGGATTGTGCACAACGAAGAAGTTTATTATTTAGACCATGTGAAAATATACAATTAAATAATCTGTTTGGTATCATATTTATTTTAGAGGCTTCTAATGCAAACATTAACTGCAGGTGATAACGCACCACTTTTCATCTTAAAAGATGAAAATGACCAAGACATTAAACTGGCAGAATTTATTGGTAAGAAACAAGTGTTGGTTTATTTTTATCCTAAAGCCATGACCCCAGGCTGCACGTTGCAAGCACAGGGGCTACGTGACCACAAAGCCGATTTAGATAAATTAAATACTCATGTCTTTGGTATTAGTCCAGATGCACCAAAAAAATTAGCCAAATTTTGTCTGCGTGATGAGCTCAACTTTAGCTTGTTATCAGACCCTGATCATAGTGTTGCCGATGCCTTTGGTGTTTGGGGTTTAAAAAAATTCATGGGCCGTGAATATGATGGCATTCACCGTTTGAGCTTTTTGATTGGCTTAGATGGAAAAATTAGCCATGTTTTTAACAAGTTCAAAACTAAAGAGCATCATCAAGTCGTTCTTGATCTATTAAACAGCCTATGATTACAAAACACTAGCGGTTTAAACCAGAAAATAAATAGTATAAAGGCTTAACAATTAATTTGTTAAGCCTTTTTTAATCTCCATAAATTAAGCGTTATCTCACCGTTATTAAGCTTAATTAATAATTAGTTAAGTTTGAGTATATCAACCCACTTCTGCTGATAATGTCGTCTGTTGCTGATAGTTTTTAGCATCTAAAAAGCCTGGCTTTGTTAACGCGATATCGGTTAACTGGTTAACAACCTCGCCAATAACGATTAAGGTCGGCGGTGTAACTTTATGTTCAGTTGCTAAATTGGCAAGTGAAGATAATGTACCACGAAAAATTTGTTGTTCAGGTTGAGTACCTTTACGTATCAGCGCTGCCGGTGTATTGCCGTCACGGCCATGCTTTATTAACTGCTCAGTGATACTAGGTAACGTGTTAATACCCATATAAAACACCACCGTTTGACTACTACAACTCAAGCTTTGCCAAGGTAAATTAAGTTGACCATCGTTCTGGGTATGGCCGGTAATAAAGGTACAGCCTTGCGCTACTCCTCGGTGCGTTAAAGGAATACCGGCATAGGTTGTGCAACCCGACGCGGCTGTAATACCCGGGCAAAGATGACAGCTAATACCATTTTTTAATAAAAATTCAGCTTCTTCACCACCGCGACCAAATATAAATGGATCGCCACCTTTTAAACGCAATACTTTACGACCTTGTTGTGCATATTTCACCAACAATTCGTTGATTTTATCTTGTGGTACACAATGCTTTGCTTGTTCTTTACCAACATATAAACGTTCACAATCTTGCGGTAAAAGCGCCATGATTTCATCACTGACTAAGCGGTCATAAATAGCAACGTCTGCCTGCTCAATAAAACGTAAGGCACGGATAGTTAATAATTCTGCGTCACCTGGGCCTGAGCCAACCAGTGCTACTTGACCCGATTGTAAAGTCGACTTTCTATTGATGTTATTCAAAACATTGCTACTCAATTTATTTTTATTAGATAACGGTGTCATTTACAGCACGCCTTATCGACCCTTATACTATTATAGTATAAAAATCATCAGGCTTATAAATTTTATTTTGATAACTTAGCGTTAATTAACCTAAGTTATTTTATTTACAATAGGGAAAAATAACACTGTACTAGCTTACCGCAAACTTAAAACAAGCATTGGTGCTTATTTTAATTAAACTATTACAACAAAGTGTTAAAAACTGAACAAAGCTACTCTCAATTAATTAACCACCTTTAAACACTATTGCGAATTACAATTAAAGACAAAGACTCGGTGTTAATGCTTAAGGGTGAGGAGAAAAATAAATATAATAGTGCTGTAAAAAATCAACACAAATAATTAAATCTCGCACCACCAAATTAAGCTAAAAGCTAAGTTAAACATTCAAGCCCAGAAACTAGACTTTAATAAATAAATAACAAGCTAATTGGCTTTGATCACCTCATGCTGAGTCGTTGTTGACCAAGCATTGAGCACTGCCTTAACAAGCGTGGCTAAAGGAATAGCGAAAAATATCCCCCAAAAACCCCACAAACCACCAAACAAGATCACCGCAATAATAATGGTTACTGGGTGTAGGTTTACCGCTTCAGAAAAAAGTAAAGGGACAAGCAAGTTACCATCAAGCGCTTGGATAATGCCGTACGCTATCATCACATAACCAAATTCAGCACTGGTGCCGAATTGGAACAGGGCAACAAGTAAAACGGGAAAAGTTACGATCGTCGCACCAACATAAGGCACAAGTACCGATAACCCCACTAATACCCCAAGTAATACTGGATAATTAAGTCCCAAAACAATGAATGCGATCGTTGATGCCGTACCAATAATAATAATTTCAATTAATTTACCACGAATATAATTCATGATTTGTTGATTCATTTCAGTGCCCACCTGTTTTGCCATTCGACGATCGTTAGGCAGGAACTGACGTAAACTGTTGAATAACATGCTTTTATCTTTTAGAAAGAAAAATACCATTAGCGGCACTAAAATAAGGTAAATCAATAAGGCAACAACATTAGAAATTGAACCAAGAGATGCTTTTAACGCCACCTGGCCCCATTCGATAAGGCTATCATTAACCAAAATAATCAAACTGCCAATTTGCTCCGCACTCACTAACTCTGGATATTTTTCTGGTAATGCAAGTAAGTAGGTGTGCCCTTGCCCAACCATTTGCGGTACTTCTTGTAAAAAGTTACTACTTTGTTGCCAAATAACCGGCATCAGTCCCAATATGCCGATTAATGTTAAACCGACAAAAACAGAAACGACAATAACCACAGCCAGTGCACGAGATAAGCCAACCTGCGCAAGTTTATTGACGGGTAAATCTAATAAAAATGCAATGGCCACGGCCACGAATACCGGCATTAATAAACTACTGAAAAAATAAACAAACAAAAAAGTACAAATTAAAATAACCATTAAGGTTACCGCACTCGGATCTGAAAAATTTCTTTTGTACCAATCGCTAAACAGAGAAACCATAATATTTACTTTTCCATTCTTATCATTAATTCAACAATATATTTATCAAGATTACGCTGTTCAAAATAAAGCCCTTGTTTCGTCAACAACTTAGGGATATCTTTTTTAGAACCAGTATCGCAAATGCGTATCAAACAACTATCAACAGGTGTTAATTTTCTGAGCAACAAGCGTAAATTTACCAATGGTACTGGGCATTTATCTTGTGTAGCATCGTATTCGTAAATCATAAATATAAATATGCATAGTGCTTTAGTTTGATTATCTAATTTGCGACAATTGATTACAATGACATTTGTAAATTCTTTTAGTGTATTTTAATAATTTAAAGAGGTTAAATGAGCGAGCTTTCTGATAATCCGAGCCTTAAAGAAATCAACACCTACAAAAACAAGATAAACTGGGGTGATATACCTACTATTTATCAGTTAGCGACGAACTCAATTAGTGATATTGATGGCATGTTAACTCATGGTTTTGATAATGCATTTAAACAGTTACTAAACCAGAGTAACTGGAATGTCAGCATTGTAGATCAACAAAGCGATATGATGGGCAAAGTAACAACAGGTAAGCCAAAAATCTCGCTTTATCACCATGTGAATGAACAACATTATGAATTACATTGTTACCCTATAATTAATGATGAACGTGTGCTGCAAGCACAATTTAATAACCCACATTGCCCATTTATAAAGTGGAGACCTGAGACTATGCAAATGTTGTTTAGATTGAACTCATTGATTCCTTTTATTGTCTACACTTTTCAAAAGGGTGATGTCGCTGATTATGCTCTTATTCGTTATGCCAACAAACGTGTTGTAGAGTTAATATTATTACTACAGCAAGCCTTTGATATTATTGATATTATTGATATTATTGATATCAAAGGCTATACAATCGCTGAGTTTTGTAAAGAAATTTACCATAAGCATTCACAATCTCAGCATAAAGCATAAAAATAGTGTTGATAAATCTAACAATATGGAAAATTAAATTTGTTTAAATTAAAGCCACTTATTATTTCACTTGCCTTAGCTTCATCAATCACCAGTAGTGCATTTGCCGCAAAGAGTGAAACTAATAAAAATAAACTGCCCGAAATTGGCTCTGCGGGTGTTAGTGCCTTATCCATCGAAAAAGAACGACAAATCGGCGGCGAAATGATGCGTCAAATCCGAGCGTCTCAACCGATATTAAATGACCCCGTATTAACAGAATACATTAATGACTTAGGCAACCGCATGGTACGAAACGCCAAGGACGTAAATTATAGTTTTGAATTTTTTGTCATACGTAACCAAGAGCTCAATGCCTTTGCTTTTTTTGGTGGCCATATAGCCATTCACAGTGGCCTAATCACTACCGCTAGCACCGAAAGTGAACTCGCCTCAGTGGTTGCACACGAAATATCACATGTTACCCAACGCCACTTGGCAAGACGACTAGAAGCACAAAACAAATCACAACCGTTAACCATGGCCGGTATGATTTCAGGCGTGTTACTTACCTTGATAAATCCCACCGTTGGTATGGCGGCACTTAGCACGACAATGGCAGCGTCACAACAAGCGGGGATAAATTATACCCGTGGCAACGAACAAGAAGCAGATAGAGTTGGCATTATGTTACTGGCTAATAGTGGTTTTAATCCCCAAGGTGCCCCTGATTTTTTTGCCACTATGGCTGAGAAGTATCGTTACACATCAAAGCCGCCAGCCATGTTGTTAACTCACCCTTTGCCCGAGTCTAGAATTTCAGATGCGAGAATAAGAGCGCAAAATTACTCGCCACGTCATTTAGCCCCAAATTTAGAATTTGAGTTAGCTAAAGCCCGCATAATGGCAAGATATGAAGGCAACGCAAAAGATAATGTAATTAACTTTCAGCAAAGTTTGGATAAAAAACGCTACGCTATTGAAGCTGCAGCACAATACGGCCTTGCACTTTCTCATTATGAAAATAAAAATTATCAAAGTGCTATTAGCCAACTTGAAGCTTTGTTGCGCGACGACAAAAAAAACTTATTTTATGTTGATGCCCTAGCCGACGCTTATATTGCCGTCAAAGCTTTTGATAAAGCCAGCACTATGCTCAGTGAATTAAACCTTTTGATGCCAAACAACCAAGTAGTAACACTAAACTACGCCAACGTTTTAAATGAGGCTGAGCAATACAGTAAGGCAGAAAGGCTGTTACAAGACTTTTTAGTGCTGAGCCCAAAAAACTTTATTGCTCATGATTTATTATCAGAAGTGTATAGAAAACAAGATAAAAAAGCGCTTATGCATGCCACTAAAGCCGAAGTTTATGCCCTATTAGGTGCCTACCCAAAAGCGGTTGATGAATTACAAACCGCTTATAACTTTGTTGAGGAGAATCCGTTATTACAAAAGCGCATGAAGGGCCGCATATTGCAATTGCAAGAACAACAAGAAAAACTTAAGCGCTTATAAAAATCAGTTAAAATACTATTAAGTTGAATTTGTCTAACAACAATCTAAGAGAAGAACATGTTAACCATTTATCACAACCCTCGTTGCTCAAAAAGCCGACAAACATTAGCACTTATTGAAGAACAAAAGCATGATGTCACTATTGTTGAATATTTAAAAACGCCGCTTAGCATGGCACAAATTGAACAGCTATTAATATTACTGAAGCTATCACCACGGGAAATGATGCGAACAAAAGAAGCTGAATTTAAAGAGCAAAATTTAACCCATGCTGATGATGTGACTTTAATTGCTGCTATGGCTAAAACACCTAAACTCATTGAGCGACCTATTGTTACTGATAACACCCGTGCTATTATTGGTCGTCCACCAGAAAATGTACTTTCGCTAATGCAGGCTAATGATTAAAATGACCAATAAAAAACGTTTATCAACCACTACACTCAAGCAAATCACCTTGTTTGGCTACTTTTCATTGCTTTTTTACATGCCATTTTGGCTGATTTTCATGAGTGATGACACTGCGCTCTCAGTACCTTTAACCTTAGTAATGTTTGTCTTACCTTTGCTATTTCCATTAAAAGGGCTAGTACAGGGCAACCCCTATACATACGCATGGTCAAACTTTATCGTGATGATTTATTTTTTGCACAGTTTAACCACATTATGGGTTTCAGCTGATGAAAAACTATGGGCCGCAGGCGAATTATTTTTTGCCACTGTTATGTTTATTGGTGGTAGTTATTATGCAAAATACCGTGGCCAAGAATTAGGTCTAAGCATTCGTAAAAAGAAAGAATAGTGTCACTATTCTTTATACTAATTAATACCAGTTCCATTAAGTTTGTGATCTTGTTGTGCGCAGGAAAAATGACTCAAGGTAAGGCGCTCGATTGAGCAATAGCTGGCTATTGGGATTGAGAGCAACACAGCCTTGAGCTATTTTAACTAGTACAAGTGAGCAGTAACTTAATGGGATTGGTATAAGTCATCCCTAGGAGCTTAATATCGAGACAATGAATGCCTAGATAATTAGTAGCTAGGCATTCTTCATCAACACGCCATTACTCATTGGTACTAAACAAGGGTAGACCTATATTGGTGCTATTTTTTTGCTTCGCGGCCAATAAATTAGTACGCCAGTTCTAAACTCTTCAAAACTATAAAAACATTTCTTTCTTTACTCTAAGCCTAAAATTGTTTAAAAATAGGTCTGCAGATTAACATTGTCAGCAATTAGCGCTTTTTATGAAGTTAATTTCCCGCTAAACAAGTCTTTTTTAACCCAGTATGTAAACAAGTATGTAAACAGAGGTACGGATGAATAATATTTGCATTAAACAAAAAGGTTTTTCAAATGCCATGATTGTACTTGCGTTAACTTTCGTTGCATTGATTGTACAAGGATGTGGCGGCAGTAGCTCTGACAATAAAACTGAGGTGCCTATTGATGACTTTACCCCTATTGTTACACAAACAGGCATAATTGCATTTGATGATGCCAGTAAAACCGCACAACCGATTGAATTATTCCTCTATTATCCTGACGACACCTTGAGTAATATTAGTTGGCAACAAACCACAGGCAATAAGCTTGTTTTTCATGCCAGACATTCCAAAGGCATTGGTTTTACCCCATCTGAGGCAGGTGAATATAATTTTCAGGTCAGCTTTATCCGCAATGGTGTAAGTGAAACCTTATCGCATACCGTTATTACTTCAGATGAACGCAGCCAAATATCAGCACGACTAGGTCATGCGGTATTAGAGGGTAGTAATGTTTCTTTAAGAGCGAGCATAGAAAATGCTGCGTTAACAAACAACAGCATCGTATGGCAACAAATATCTGGCCCAATGGTGACTTTTAGTGAAGCAACTGAGGGACAAAGTGCGGTGTTTTTCGAGGCGCCTGCGGTTAGTGCTGATAGTTTGCTAACCTTTACGGTTAGCGCTTCAGATGGCGCAACCCAGCAACAAGATACTATTGCCATATTAGTCGAAAATGCAGCAACTATTAGCAGTGATGACAACACAGCTTATAATACACGATTAGCCACCGTATTCCCTTTTAATGCCAACTCACCTTATGCTGATGTTTTAGTTGACTGTGTTTATAGTAATCGTATTGATTTTCGCACTAGCTGTCGCCTTAATGAATTACCCCTAATAGCACAAGATACCACCACACCAACTATTGACGATATTATGGACCGCGTTGTAGTTTCTCATCAGTGGATGGGACAAAGGTTTAAAGAATTTTTACAAAACTCAGATCAACAAGGCGATTTTAAAAACTTACTTCGTGCCACCACAGCCATTGTGATTTCATATGACATACGCCCTTCATATTATTGGGTTGTTACGGGTGCTATCCACCTTGACCCTGAAAATATTTGGTTAACACCCGATGAAAGAGATACCATTAATCAAGCCCCCGACTTTCGTGCCTCATTCGGCGACGAGCTAAATTTTGTTATGCCCTGGCGCTATGTTAAAAATAATAACTACGCAAGTTTTTACTATCCAATAAATTTGCGATTAACTCGTGACGCAAGTGAAGGTGTTTTTGATTTAGCGTCGTTGATGTATCACGAACTCGCACACGCCAATGACTTTTTTGCAAAAAGCACTTGGGCAAGCTTAGACCGCAATGATCGCATACTAGATGCCGCCGATAAAATCTTAAAATCAACAGGTATACAATCTGATCTGTTGAGCACTTCACTGCCGCTCAATGGTACACAAATGTATCGTTTAGCACAGGTACGTTATCAAGGTGAAACTGCGACAAGTAGCGAAAAAAATTACAATCCAAGTGATGTTACTGGCTTTTTTAGCCCTGAACACGCCCCGCAATTTTACAATTACACCAGTAAGCGCGAAGACTACGCCATGCTATTTGACGGTTTTATGATGAAAGCACGTTACGATATTGACAGAGATGTTGCAATAACTAGCCAACCTCAAAACGCAGGAGAGCAATACATAGTCACTTGGGGGCAACGTGGCCGTATCGGAGACACTAATATCAAAGCAAGAGTTGATTATGTAACGCGTCGTATATTGCCTGAATTTACTTCAGCCAGCAGTATTATCAACGATTTAGCCATACCAATAGCGATGGATTCAGGAAAAACCTGGGCAGAAAATTTAGCGATTAGTCCTGAGGTAAATCAAGCTAATAAGGTAGTGCTTGATGGTGTGCCATTAAATAATTTAAAAGCTAACAGATTCAATGCTAACGGACCAATTTTTTATGAAAAACCAATCCCTAAACGTAACTAGGCTTAAATGTAGCTGAACTTAAGCACAAGCGAGCTCAGCCCAATGTCAACTCAGCTAGGATCAAGCAGAAGTAATTGTAAATCCTAACCAATAATGAGCAACGTGTTAAGCCATGAAAAATATAGCAAATATTTCACAATCACTCTGTAGAATATTTTAGATTCTCAATCAATAAATAAAGTGACTTTTAAGTCACTTTTAACAATCACTTTTGCTATTTACAAGACCTAATTTAGAGCTGAATTCATCAAAAAAAACAGTCCACTTTGCCCAGTTGAATTCAAGCCCCAAGGTGGACGTTTATCGTCAAATTATTAATGCTAACTTTGTCCACACTGCAAACATTAACTTCAAATTTCTTGCGCTATATTTTCGAATTATTATTTTTATCTATGGGGCTTAAAATCCTAGCAGTATGTTGACCTATAACATGAGTATAAATTTAGTAGTTTTAACGTCATTGTGTCTCAATAGCGCTTGTACAGTTCGAATATCTGCGCCATTTAAGAATAACTAAGTGGCAAAGCTATGCATAAAGCTGTCCAGTGACGTGATCTAGTATGTTTTGAAACTGCTTAAAAGCCAGGTTGCACCTAACGTTATTAGCTTTCAGTACATTAAGTATAGTCATCAACATCAAAAGACAACATAGCTGTTAATTCAGGCTAAAGTGATGAACTGCTAGCGTTAGTATGTATGGGGGAATAAATTAATCTAAAAGAGATGCCATTTTATAATGACGCCACCAAAACTACAGAGGCTTATCACTTAAAATAAAAAACCAGCATAAAGGGTTAAAATATACTAGTTCATTATTTAATACTAGCTTATACCAAGTTGATTAATTACCTGCTCATTTTTAATGGTTAAAATGAATAACTACAGCGTTATAAAATTTATAAGGTGAATAACTACTGACTAAATTTTATGCCTTGTATTTATCCATTTTTCCTCATGAAAAAGGTGATCACTTAATTAATCAAATTGGTATTACATGTTAATTACTGACTTTAAAGCGACCGACTAAATTTGTTAAATCTTTTGATAAAACAAGTAAGTCATTCGATCCATCGGCCAATATATCAGCAGTATTAACAATACCTTTTGCCGATTGATTAATGCCACTAATATCGTCATTGATCAAGTCTGATGAACTGCACTGTTGATCTGCGGCTTGAGTAATACGTGAAATGTTTTCTTTCATTTGTCCAACCAAAGAATTGATTTCGTTAAATGATTGGTTCGCTTGTTCAATTTTTTCAATAGTCTGTTTCGATTGTTCGACATTCACGCCCATTTGTTGAGAAACAACACGGGTTTTATCTAGCAGGTTCATCAATACAGCATCAATTTCTTCGGTAGCACCTCGCGAGCGTTGCGCTAATGTTCTCACTTCATCTGCGACTACAGCAAAACCTCGCCCTTGTTCACCAGCTCTTGCCGCTTCAATAGCCGCATTAAGTGCTAACAGATTAGTTTGTTCGGCAATACTTCTAATAACATCTAATATTTTGGTAATATTTTCGCTTTCCAGTTCAAGTGACTTCATCGATTGAGATGATTCACTTAACGATTGATTTAATGAGCTCACTTCACTTACCGTAACAGAAATTAACGAAATTCCCTTTTTAGAGTACTCTTCAGTTTTCATAATAGTGGTTGAGCTTTCTTGGCAGTCATTTGACGTTTGATGGGCGATATCTGTCATTGTTGCGATAAGGTTATTCACATTATCTATCGATTGTTCTTGTTGATAGCTTACTGCTTTTACATCTGCGATTTGTAGACCCGATTCATTAGCCGCCACATTTAATGTTGATGCACAGGTTTTAATATCAACAACAAGCTGATGAATTGAGTCTAAGAATTGATTAAACCATTGAGCCAATTCACTGACTTCATCTTGACCAATAATCTCTAGTCGCTTAGTTAAGTTTCCATCACCTTGTGCAATATCACGCAAGCCTTCAGCAACACGGTTAATGGGTTGGACAATGCGATTAGCTAACCAAAATCCCATGGCAATAAATAATGTAACCATGATCAAGGCAATCACGGAAATAGTCAGACTCATACTATATGCAGGCGCTAAAATTTCAGCGCTATGGATGACACCAACAAAACGCCACTTTAATTCTTTTGAATAATAACTGGCAACATCAACATCTTTACCTAAATGCTTGGTAGAAAAATGATGTTGATTTGGATTTTTTTGTAATATAGAAAATAATGATGATGAAAGATCTTTAATATTTTTGAAATTATTCTCTGGTGTTTTGGCATCAGCTAATACGGTGCCTGACTCATCAATAAGAATGAGATAACCGCTTTCACCTAGTTTGGTATTACTCAATATATCCGTTAAAGTTGAAAGGGTAACATCTAGACCTTGTACGCCTATGATATCACCTTGCTTGTTTTTAACCGCTAACGCGGAAGTTACTACAGGTTTTCCTATGACATCTTGATATGCTTCAGTAATAATTGGAGCGTTGGGAGAAGCTAGTGCTTGTTTATACCAAGGACGTTGTCTTGGATCATAACCTCCAAGCTCTTCTAGTGGATATTGAACAAAGCCACCTTCTTTGGTACCTGTGTAGACATAAAGTAAATCAGGGTGTGATGAACCAAAATCTTCATACAGCTTATATAAATTTAATTCTTCGACAGAGTCATTTTTCGGCACCATCATATGATCAGAGCCAATATAAGTATGAGTATTATCAGGAAGTTGAGCCGTCAACTTATTTTCAGCTAAAAATTTTACGTTAGCTTTGATTTGTTGAAAGAACAGCTGAAAGCCGTTGTCTACTTGTCTTAACTCATTCTGAGTACGTTCGACAAAGCTTGTTGAAGATTTAGAGATCGTCATTGATATACTGACAATCGCAATCGCAATAATAGGCAAAATAACCGTAGCGGCAAAGCTCAACGTTAGTTTAGAGCGAATATTCATAAAAAGTCGTTAAATGATCGTAAATGTAACCATAATATAACTGAGAGAAACTTATTAGGCCACCCATAATAACTTATGCATATTTACTTCAATAAACTAAACTTAATTTACCTTAATTAAATTTGGTGATTGTTATGCCTAAACCTCGCTCACAACAAATCAGTTTAGTAGATACCCCGTATTATCACATTTGCAGCCGCACGGTACGAAAGGCTTTTTTATGTGGCGTGGATAAAGAAACGGGGGTCAGTTTTGAGCATAGGCGCAGATGGATTGAACAGCGTATTTTCCAATTATCTCAAGCATTTGCTATTGATATTTGCGCGCATGCGGTCATGCATAATCACTTACATATCGTATTACACGTCGATAGTGAGCAAGTAAAAAAATGGTCAACAGGTGAAGTGCTTGAGCGTTGGCATCAGTTATTTAAAGGCACACTACTGACTCAACAATACACTCATAAACAACCGCTTGATAAGTTTCAATTAGCGATGGTTGAAAGTACGGCTGAGATTTATAAACAACGCTTAATGAGTATCAGCTGGTTTATGCGCTCATTGAACGAGCCAATAGCCCGGCAAGCGAACCGAGAAGATAAATGTACTGGACATTTATCGGATAAGCGAGCAGCATTTCTGCTACTCGCTCTCCTAAGAACCGTGCATGCTGGTTTCCCCGCACACGGCTCAAGCCTATCTAAGCCCAGTCTCTAAACTGAACCGGCAGTAAATGTAACAGAGTCCACCAAGGTTTAATGCTAGTTTTAGCACTTCGTTTTTCGAAGTACTCAGCGTATTCTTTGAGGAATGGATTAGCCACAGCACGAATTTTTACATGTCGCTTAATTGGTGTGTAAGAAGCATTATAGAGTAATAGCTGTTTAACATTGCCTTGAGCATCCTTGTGCCAAGCGAAAAACCGCCAGTGATTCATCTTTATTGTAGTGAAGTATCGCCTTTTGTGCC
>NZ_VOLS01000023.1 GCF_007954265.1 Colwellia sp. C1TZA3
AACACCACCTTCGTTACATTGTCTGGGCAGCTCTTTATTCATGCCCGTAGATTCACCTGATGGCACAGGTGGTTCTTGCAGCATCCTTGCTGAGTAGAACAACTCATCCAGCGACATCGTGTCGCACTTGGGAAGGACGCTTTAAATCTCAGGCACTGCTTGATGAATCGGCACTACTGTCGTGCATGGCTTATGTAGATTTAAACCCCGTAAGGGCCGGTATTGCTGCGACGCCAGAGCGGTCAAATTTTACCAGTATTCAATTACGCATCAAAGCCGCGATAACAGGTGAGCAACCAATGGCGTTATTACCCTTTAGGGGTAATGAAAATCAAAACAAAGCAGTGGGTATTCGCTTTAGTTTACCAGACTACTTAACACTCGTTGATGAAACGGGACGTATATTTAGAGACGATAAACCGGGTGTTATTAACCCTAAAACAGCAAAGATCCTCGCAAGACTTCACATGAGTGATAAAAGTTGGTTAAAGCTGACGACTAATTTTGAATGTGTCTTCACTGGAGCCGCCGGTACAGCAGAGCACTTAAGTGAATTTAGTAAGCATGTGGGGTTGCAACGAACACACGGATTAGCCAATGCTCAAGCGTTTTTGAATAGCGCATAACCCCTTTATTAATCGGCCTTTGACTGATGTCATTTTAGCGTGACGGATTCAACTTGACTAAAATTCAAGGACTTGGCAAGTTTAAATAGATAACGCCTACCTGGACTCACTTTATTTAATAAATGGGTATTTTAATAAACCAGAAAGGTACCAATCTTCATATCATTATGGTTTGTATTTATCATGGGTGGCATTGTTATTTATTATTATGGTTTGTATTTATCATGGGTGGCATTGTTATTTTATTATCATGGGTGGCATTGTTATTTTATTCATTGTTGCATCTCTTGCTGGAGAAAAAGCGATAAGCATATATTCAGCTGACCACTTTTTCTACCTATTCAAGTTATGCACTTACTATTTGAATCCAAGTTATTTTATGGCATTGTTATTTTATTATTTTTTGAACAGCGAACATAAGTTATGAAACTAAATGTTCGCTTTCGTGGTTAATATATTGGCCAAAGCCCGAATAATAACGGCTACATCATAAGATTAGGCAAGAGCAACGATAGTATAGGGAAGGCAATAATTGCTACCAGTACTAAAATGTCCATGACTAGAAATCTTGTCACGCCCATAAAAATATCATATACCGCGACCGAAGGTTTAGTGACACTGGCGATAACAAAAACGTTTAATCCTACCGGCGGGGTGATCAAGCTTATTTCAAGCAACTTGATTATTACTACGCCAAACCAAATTAAGTCTAAGCCATAACCTTCTACCATCGGAATTAAAAAAGGCAGGGTAAGTACCATAATACCTAGTGGGTCAAGAAACATGCCCAGTAGAAAATATACCCCTGCGATCATTATTAGCAATAACCATAAAGAGACATCGGCAGCCTCGATAAGGCCAACCAGTGCAGGTGCCATACCGGTTAGCGCAACAAAGCCAACAAATATTTTGGCGCCAGCTGCGATAAAGAAGATAGAAGTGGTTTGAGTACAGGTTTCTTTAATTGATTGCATAAACTGCTGCCAATTAAGGCGCTTTTGCAATGAACCAATAACGATGACTGAAAATGCACTGATCGCTGCCGCTTCAGTTGCGGTGAATAGACCGCCATAAATACCACCAATAATAATGGTAAAAAGTAACATCGCCGGCCAGCATCTTATGGCAGCTTTGCGGCGATCGCCCTTAATAAGTAGGGTGGTATCGGCGGGTGCATCTTTTGGATTACGTTTTACCCAGATGTAGATCACCACTAAAAAACCCACTAGCGATATTAGACCTGGGATCACACCAGCCAAGAACAGGCGACTGACTGACATTTCGGTAAAAATACCGTAAACAATAAAGAGTACACTGGGTGGGATCAGCGAACCTAGCGTACCACCAACCGCGACAGTAGAAGTCGCTAGGCGCTTATCGTAGCCCATGCGCAACATTTCCGGTACGCAAATTTTACCCATAGCTGACGCGCAAGCGATGCTCGAGCCAGTAATCGCGGAGAAGCCACCACAGCCAAAAACAGAGGCCATAGCCACACCGCCAGGTAAGCGTTTTAGCCAAACTCGCGCTGCATGATAAATATCAGTAGTGATACCGGTATGGTAGGCGATATGACCTAACAGCACGAATAACGGTATCATGCTCAGATCATAAGAATGCACCAAGTCAAAAGCATTGGATGAAATCATGGTCAGTGTTGGTGCTATCGCTGATTCAATGTCAAAGCCACCAGAGCGCATGGCAAAAAATATAAAGATAAATACCGATGACACACCAGCCAAGCTAAAGGCGATTGGCACACGAAACATAAGTAACAGCAACGTACAGGCAAACCCGACGAGCCCAAGCATTAATGGATCCACAGATTAATCCTCTTCAGTTGTATTGTATGCAGCGTCAGAGCGCTGCACCAGATGTTCAGTATTACCAGAAATGGCTGCTCGAAAATCAGCAATAAAAATTACCAATAAACGGATAATAAATAACGCGGCGCCAACGAAAAAAGCCAATCGCCCCGGCCATTCAGGTAGGTCTAACTCGCTAAAGAAATAAGCGCCACTGCTGGCAGCATGAAAAAAGCCTTTCCAAGCGGCGAATACAAGTGGCAGTAATATTAATAGACTGATAAAAGAGCCAATGGCAAGTAGCCATAATTTACTGTGTTTACCTAGGCGTTTAAATAAAAACTCTATAGTAATGTGGCTATAATCTGCGGTGACATAAGCTAACGGTAGAAAAACCGCCCCTACCATAAGTTCTCGAACGATAACCACATCGTCAGTAACTCCCCAGCCAAAAAGGTTACGTGTCACAACTGTTAGGGTGATCATTAGGCCGAGAGTGACAATACACGTGCCAGCTACAATCAATGCTCCCTGTTCCATTTTTTTCAACATAATAATTAACTCTATGTAATACCAATTTCACTAGTTAGTGACCATTTATACGGCTTAAAATAAAGGCCTTATCGGTGGCCATTTTTACTGTGTATAAAATGCATCAGCTCATTAACGAACCAGGTGTAATTAAATTAACGGGTCCAAGGGTAGCCTTTTAGATCGCGCTCTTGGCTGTATTTAGTTAGGAATTTTCTGTAGTTTTCAATCATGGCTTTGCCATCAAGACCACTTTTTTGGGCTTCGTTTTTCCATTTGGTAATGTGTGATTGACTAGCTAAATATAATTTTGCAGAATCTTCGGCAGGCAGATTAATAATTTCCAACTTGTGGCCATTAATCCCTTGGGTTAATAAATGCTCTGCTTTGTTGTCAGCCTTGACTACATTTTGACCAATGTGGTTGATAAAATCAGCGCCAACTTCATCTAACACTTTTCTCTGAGATGGACTCAATTTTGCTAGTGATTTTTTATTGATATACATGCCCAATCCAGTATAAATTCCCCAATTGAGTTTGGTTAAACTGTCTGCCGCTTCATGTTGCTTTAGAGCGATTGTGGCGCTCATATAACCTTGACTACAATCGAGTAAACCGTTGCCTAGTCCTTGATAAGCCTTATAAATACTCATGCTAACCAAGTTTGCACCTAAGTCGCCAAATATTTTTCCGAAGGTACCTACACCACGTATTTTTTTATTTTTTATATCATTTATTGAACGAACAGCGTCGCCTTTGCATAAGATAATAACGCTAGAAAGCATGTATGAAGAGACGAAGGCTAAGTTTTGCTCAGCTAAACTGTTTATAACTTCAGGCGATTGCATGTGCTCATAATTCGCTTTGAGTCCCACCCAGGGATCTAAATTTTCAAAGGGCAGGTTAGTTAGTGAAGCAGAGACCATTTCTTTGGGGAAGTAATCTGGAATAATCGTGCCCATGTCTACCACCCCAGCAGCAATAGATTGTCGCGAAGCATTTGATTTAAATAAGGCGCCGCCCCACATAATATCAATTTTTAAATCACCACCAGAGCGCTTATTAACTTCCTGTGCAAACCATTTAGTGGCACCTGCACGGGCGCCTCGGTTTGGTCCAGGCTCACCATAGGTGAGTACCGTTGCTGCAACAGCAGGGATTGCACTTAAAGCTGCTGCTGTTAATGTGGCTACTTTGAAAAAGTTGCTAATTTTATTCATTGTTATAACTCTTCAAAATAATATCCTGCGTTTCGCTTGGCGGAACTTGTGGTCCGCTAAAGTTTATCACTGTACAATAACAAACAAGGTGCTGCAAGCATAAAAAAGCGCATTAGAAATTAAATGTCTTCTCTTAACCTGTCGGTTGTTATCAAGTTTTTTTGAATTTTGAATAATGAAAAATGTGTTGAATATACTAGCGGTGTTTTGATGTGGTTTTATTGAGTCGGTTGATAAACGCCATAATCCAAACATTGTTAATAAACTTGTGGGGAGGACTTCCAGAGATAAAAGTACGATTGGTTCTTATTAAACACTATTGATTTATGCCACAAAGCGGTCAGTTTTTGTTGTTAAAATTATCCTAGTTAATGTTCAGTTATATACTAAAGTAGACGGTAGTTTTTATTTATCTAGTGGCAGGGTTTCCAACAGTAATTGTATGAATAATTAATCTATATCAGCTCAAATCCATTTTCTGTCGATTATGCACTTTTCTGCAAAGGTAGGAGTCAATATACCTCTTCAACTCAGGTCATGTGTCTGTTTAAGCTCACTACAATCTAAGTCTGTTGCATAGATGTGTTATCGTGTTTATCCTTATACTATTCAAACAGTAACTCATCACAAACAAGGAACCACTGAATGGAAGAAATTCTTGGAACAAATATAAATGCGACCCAATTAATAGACCAAGGTATATCACTGGTTATAACTTACGCACCTAAGTTAGTGCTCGCTATTATTACATTAGTGGTGGGTCTATGGCTGATCAACCGCTTTGTTGCGGTGCTAGACAAAAAAATTGGCGCTAAAGACCCAACATTGAACAAGTTCCTGTGTGGACTCATCAGTGCAATTTCGAAAGTTATGCTGCTTATTTCAGTCGCCTCGATGATCGGCATTGCAACAACCTCGTTTATTGCGGTTATCGGTGCTGCTGGCCTAGCAATAGGGTTTGCGTTACAGGGAAGCTTAGCGAATTTTGCTGGCGGTGTGCTGATCCTGATCTTCAAACCTTTTAAAGTCGGCGATACAATCGAAGCTCAAGGTTTTCATGGTGCTGTTGCCGAGATCCAGATCCTCTATACTGTGGTGAATACCTTCGATAACCGGCGTATTGTCATTCCCAATGGTAGCCTATCTAATGCTACCTTGGTAAACGTCAGTATTTATGAAAATCGTCGCTGCGACATGATCTTCGGTATTCACTACAATGACGACATCGACAAAGCTAAAGCTATTCTTCAACGCCTATGTGATGAGGACGAACGTTCTTTGAAAGATCCTGAGCCACTAATCTGTGTTGGTAGCCTTGGTGATAACTCAGTCAATTTGATGTTCCGACCTTGGGTTGCCACCGACAACCTGTGGCCATACTACTGGGACATGCACGAAAAAGTAAAAAAGGCCTTTGATAAAGAAGGTATTACCATTCCCTACCCTCAACGAGACCTTCATGTTTATAAGTCTGAGTGATCGCTAAAGCTATACTATGATGCAAATTTTGCACAGGTGCCACTAAACTGACATTTAGTGGCACGGTGTCGAAGTGGCCTTAATGCAAAGCATTGAAAGCAACAACGGGCGTTGACAAGCACTTATACTAAATTGATTAATTATCTGCTCATTTTTAATGGTTAAAATAAAAAACTATGGCGTTATAAAACTTATAAGATGAATAACTACTGACTAAATTTTATGTCTTGTATGTCTTCGTTTTTCCTCATAAAAAAGGTGACCACTTAATTAATCAAATTGGTATTATTACAATATTATTTTACTCCCCATACCGCTTGGCTTTATTAATAATAAGGTTTTAGGGCCGTCAGTCTGTTTTATTTTACCCTTACTTTTGTTACAGCTGGGTTTAAATAGTGTTGAATTCGCACAAAAGCGTATCATACCAGTTCCATTAAGTTTGTGATCTTGTTGTGCGCAGGAAAAATAACTCAAGGTAAGGCGCTCGATTGAGCAATAGCTGGCTATTGGGATTCAGAGCAACACAGCCTTGAGCTATTTTAACTAGTACAAGTGAGCAATAACTTAATGGGATTGGTATCAGTATCTAATCAGGCTGATACCGTTAATAAGTATAAAAAAAGTAGTTTCAGTACTTATAGTGACTTTTGATATGCACTAAGTCATATTAAATACATTCAGGTAGATAAAAATAATTAGACTTAATCCAAAGGCTCGACCATTGAGCTTAGGTAAGTCATAAAAGCCTTACTTGCTTGAGAAACCGAATGGTTTTTTTTCCACGCTAAACTCAACTTAAACTCAATTTTTGGCTCAAAGGGGATTGATGTCATCTGCTGTTCGTTTTGTAAAATACGTGATAAACAAGTGGTAATACCCACGCCATTGCGAACCAGTGACTTTTGCAATTCAATAAGATTAGTTTCCATACGAACATCTAATGCTAAGTGATGTTTTTTTGAATATTGACTAACAACTTCACGTAAAAAATATCCTTCATGAAATAACACTAGTGGCTGTTGGCAAAACTGTGCCAGTGATAGGGTTTGCTCAGCAGCTAGTGGGTGCGTTCTGACCATACCAGCAACAATTTCTTCATTAATAAGTTCAGTGTAACGTAGTTGTGAATTTTCTAAATCTCCACGTACTAAAGCTAAATCAAGTTCGCCGTTCAGTAACATTTTCTCTAATGCTGCTGTGCCTTGGTCAACCAAGTGTATTTTTATTTTTGGATATTTTTGCTTAAAGGCGGTCAATATTTTTGGAAAGTAATAAGACCCCATCATCGCAGAAACACCAAAACGAATAGTACCTCGTTCGAGATTTTTTAACTCTTGTAGTTCTAATTCGACTTGTTTTACTTGGCTTAATAGTTGGGTGGCTAGTTTATATAGCACTTCACCTTCAGCAGTTAATAAAGCGTTTTTTTCCGCACGGTTAATTAACTTTAGTCCAACTTCTTGCTCTAGTTTTTGAATGGCGATAGTTAATGCTGGTTGGGCAATACCTATTTTATGTGCTGCCCGCGTAAAGTTACCGAGCACAGCTAATTGACAAAAATATTCCAGACGCTTTAAATTCATATGAGTAAGTGCTATAAGTAAAAGTTATGAAAAATATAATAACTATATATTATATTTATTTCTGTTTTGAGGATAGAGTAAGAGCATAAATAAAACTATTACTGCAAAACATTACATACAAGGTAATCCTATGAGCCAAAAATTAACTGCTTTTAACTGGCAAGATCCGATGTTTCTCGATAGTCAACTCACTGAAGAAGAGCGTATGATCCGCGATTCTGCCTATGATTATTGCCAAGAAAAACTTCAACCACGTGTGCTTGAAGCCAATAGACACGAACACTTTGATCGTGAAATTATGCGTGAATTAGGTCAGTTAGGCTTATTGGGGGCTACTTTACCGGCTCAATATGGTGGTAGTGAAGTTAATTATGTGAGTTATGGTTTAATTGCTCGTGAAGTAGAGCGTGTCGATAGTGGTTACCGCAGCGCGATGAGTGTGCAATCTTCATTGGTTATGCACCCTATTTATGCTTACGGCAGTGAAGAACAACGCATGAAGTATTTACCTAAACTTGCTTCGGGCGAATGGGTGGGCTGTTTTGGTTTGACTGAGCCTAATTCAGGTAGTGATCCAGCTTCTATGACCACCCACGCTAAGAAAGTGGACGGTGGTTACAGCATGACGGGTAATAAAATGTGGATCACGAATTCACCCATCGCTGATGTTTTTGTTGTTTGGGCAAAACTTGAGGGTAAAATTCGTGGCTTTGTACTTGAAAAAGGTATGGCAGGTTTGTCTGCGCCCAAAATTGAAGGTAAATTTTCTTTACGTGCCTCAATAACTGGCGAAATTGTCATGGATAACGTTTTTGTCCCCGCTGAAAATATGTTCCCTGAAATTACAGGTTTAGCTGGGCCTTTTGGTTGTTTAAATAAAGCGCGTTATGGTATTGCTTGGGGCTCATTAGGAGCGGCAGAGTTTTGTTTTAACTCAGCGAGAAACTATACCGCAGATCGCGAACAATTTGGTCGCCCGCTATCGGCTAATCAGTTAATTCAAAAGAAACTCGCTGATATGCAAACTGAGATATCGCTTGGTTTACAGGGCTGCTTACAAATGGGTCGCTTAATGGATGCGGATCAATGTCCGGTTGAATTAATCTCATTAATGAAACGTAATAACTGTGGCAAATCTCTTGATATTGCTCGTGTTGCGCGTGATATGCACGGTGGTAATGGTATTAGTGATGAATATGGCGTTATTCGCCATATGATGAACCTTGAAGCAGTTAATACTTATGAAGGTACACATGATGTGCATGCCCTAATTTTAGGTCGTGCCATTACAGGTCTTCAGGCTTTTTGTTAATCACTCAGGTATTATACCAAGTTGATTAATTACCTGCTCATTTTTAATGGTTAAAATGAATAACTACAGCGTTATAAAGTTTATAAGTAGAATAACTACTGACTAAACTTTATGCCTTGTATTTATCCATTTTTCCTCATGAAAAAGTAGATCACTTAATTAATCAAATTGGTATTAGAGTAGATTAGCACTATCGTTTTAAAGAGTGTTTAAAGAACGCTTTAAAGGACGATTAAACCGGCCTGTGTAGCAGAGCTTGACGGTCTTACTATATATCTGCTCAATAAGCACGGCCACAGAATAACCTAAGGGCATGCCAATGAAAGTTGGCATGCCCTTTTTTTTCATGACAATTAAGTCTCCATATTGTACTTGTTCCAGCTGTTTTGTAGGTCGGACTTCAGTCCGTCAAACCTTTAGCGAGCAATCAATGCGGGAGTAATGAGAATCTACCGCGCGTATTGTTTTGTCATTTAGCATTTATGTGTCGAGAACGGTTAAATTTTATTTAACTTGATGGACTAAAGTCTAACCTACACAGGTCAACTGTTAAGTGGGCGATTACTGTCATGGGGCAAACATGTCTAGCCAAGTTTGCTTCACCTGAGACAACAGCTATTAATACCAATTTGATTAATTAGGTGGTCTACTTTATACGCAGGAAAAACGACCCAATATAAGGTATTTATTTTAATCACTCGTTGTTCAGGACAATAGGCGCCTGCATTCTCTAATAAGCGGCATCTATGCAGCGATAATGATTAAATAAATAACGCCGTAGTTTGTTGCTTTAACTAGGTGAAATGATCAGATAATTAGTGAGATTGATATAACTACAACAGAGCTATTTATTGATAAAAATAAGCTAGCTATAAATAGGCGTACACGATTAATTTGGAGATTTAGATGAAAGATTACCGTCAATTTTATATTAATGGTCAATGGGTTAAGCCATTAGTAAAGCAAGATTATGCTGTGCTTAATCCGGCAACTGAACAAGCAATAGCCACCATTTCTTTAGGTTCAAGCCAAGATGTTGATTTAGCTGTTAGCGCAGCAAAAAATGCCTTTGCTACTTTTGGTTACAGCAGCGTCGAAGAGCGTATTTCATTATTAGAAGCGTTATTAAAGCAGTACATGGATAATTATGACGCCATGGCTCATGTTATTTCATTAGAGATGGGTGCGCCTATCGACTTCTCTACTAAGGCACAAGCGTATGCGGGTAAAGCTCATATTGAATCAGCATTAGCGACACTAAAAACCTTTAAATTTTCACGTACTGTAGACAATGCTCAGATCATTAAAGAGCCTATTGGAGTTTGTGGCTTTATCACGCCTTGGAATTGGCCGATTAACCAAATCGCCTGTAAAGTATTACCAGCGCTAGCCACCGGTTGTACCATGCTTCTTAAACCAAGTGAGATTGCGCCTTTATCAGCGCAATTGTTTTCACAAATGATTCATGATGCTGGTTATCCCGCAGGCGTATATAATATGGTTAATGGTGATGGTATGGGGGTTGGCTCAGCCATTTCTGCTCATAAAGATATCGATATGGTGTCATTTACCGGCTCAACTCGTGCGGGTATTGCCATTGCAAAATCTGCAGCTAATACCGTTAAACGTGTTGTACAAGAGCTGGGTGGAAAATCACCGAACATTATTTTAGATGATGCCAATATCGATAAAGCGGTAACAAAAGGCGTATTTCATTGCATGAGCAATACTGGCCAATCTTGTAACGCACCGACACGTATGTTGATACCTGCTAGTAAATATCAACAAGCGGTTATTGCGGCAAAAGCCGCGGCAGCAAAAGTAAAAGTAGCTAGTCCGGCTGAGCACGGAAATCATATTGGCCCATTAGTCAGTGCGGTTCATTTTGAAAAAGTTCAAACGATGATCCAGGCGGGTATTGATGAAGGGGCAACATTGCTTGCTGGCGGGGTAGGTAAACCGGCAGGTTTTGAAACGGGTTACTTTACTCAGGTAACTATTTTTAGCGATGTTACTAATGATATGAGTATTGCTCAAGAGGAAATTTTTGGCCCAGTTTTAGTGATGATCCCTTATGCAGATGAAGCCGAAGCGATTAGTATTGCCAATGATACCGCTTATGGATTGGCCGCCTTTATTCAATCGGCAAGTCCTGAGCGAGCACAAAAAGTAGCCAGAAAATTGCGCGCAGGTATGATCTGTATTAACGGTGCTGCGCATGGTTTTAGTTCACCCTTTGGTGGTTTTAAACAGTCGGGTAATGGCCGAGAGTGGGGTGAATTCGGTTTTGATGATTTTCTGGAAACTAAAGCAATCAGTAGCTAATTCATTGAATATCAATATCCCTAACTAGCAACTGATTCCCAGAACATTATGCTTATTGGTATAATCAAAGCAGGGTTTTATATGTGTTAATAACATATAATACCCTGCTTTTTTATTGCCGGTAAACTATATTTTGATATAAATCAGCGATTTTATTAATTTACTTTCCACCTAAATTTAAGTTTTTACTCACGCCATTATTCAATAGTAATACCAGTTCCATTAAGTTTGTGATCTTGTTGTGCGCAGGAAAAATAACTCAAGGTAAGGCGCTCGATTGAGCAATAGCTGGCTATTGGGAGTGAGAGCAACACAGCCTTGAGCTATTTTAACTAGTACAAGTGAGCAATAACTTAATGGGATTGGTATAATCTATTAGATACAGAGCTTTTATTTATAATGTCGTTGGTAACTTTTAGTGATTAGTTATGAATAAAACTCTTCAGTTTTTATTCGTTTTTTTAAGAGCATCCAGCATATTTAAACGCACTTAATAAGTCAGTGGCTAAAATTAGATTAAAAAGGTCTTCACTTTGCTTGACAATACAAATGATAATGATTATCATTTGTATTGTCATTTGTTCGGAAGAACAATGATAAAAGATGAGAGATTAATTACTGAATAAAAGGAGCTGTCATGGAGACAAGTAAGCAACACGTTGTTACAGATATCAAAAACATTAAGGATTCGCAAATGGAAGATAAACAGTGGCAGTCATTATTACAACAGGGTAATAATTTTTTTCATGAACAACAGTGGAGCCAAGCCGAGTTTTTTTATAGTGAAGCTTATAATTTATTGGCAGTATCTTATAGTAATCATCTTATGTGTACTCAAACCCTGATGGCTTGGATTTGCGCTTGTCATAATTTGTCAGCGTTATATGAGACTACAGACCACTTGGAATTATCACTAAAATTTCTGACAGTTCCACATGAATACTTACTCAATATAGCTAACTCTGAAACCGCAGAAGAAGATGCTAAAGTTACCGCTTTTGATGGCCTTAGGTTAACCTTGTCACCCATTTTAATGTTTGCTAAAAAATACCCTATTTGTGATAGCTGCTTAGAAAACTTTACGTCACTGAAAGGTTTATTAAAACAACATGCACCAGCGCTTCACTAACTAATACTAAGTTGATTGATTATCGTTCATTTTTAATGGTTAAAATGAATAACTACAGTGTTATAAATTTATAAGTAGCCTAGCGACTGATTAAATTTTATGCCTTTTACTTATTCATTTTTCCTGACGAAAAGGTGATCACTTAATTAGTCAAATTGGCTATGTCCCAATTAACTGTGTCTGTGATAACAATAGGCTGTTTTAATTGGGATTATCACTTGATTCAATAAACCTATACCAATTTAGGTAATTATCGAGGTATTTCGTTGCTACGCCGTGAAACCGAGCTATCCAGCCGTGATAAGCGTTAACATTCTGAATATGAAATACTTTTTCTCTTACTCTACTCTTTTTCGTGAGATTAATGGGTTTATGCGCCATATTCAACTTTCTCGCCAACACCCCATAAGAACGAAACCCATCACTGCAAATAATAGCGTCTTTCTCTACATGTTTATTGAGTAATTGGTAAAAACTTGCGCCTGTTGAGCGCTCAAGTTTCTTATCGAATTTTTGTTGCTGTCTATTTCTAGCCACTAATACCGTTACCCAGTCGCCTTTGGATCGTCCTTTACTCGCTTTATCTCACCGGGTTTATGACTTGGACGCGTCAAATGACGACTTCCTTTTTCAGAGTAACAAAATAGGGTTTCATCCATTTTAACAATGCCTGACAAACGCGTCTCTGACTGTCTATTTAACAGCTTAAGAAACTTATGTCTCCACAACAAAGACGTATTTTTAGTCACCTGGCACGCTTGAACGCTGCGGCGTATGGGTAAACTGTTAATCATGCAAGTAACCATTTTTCAGGTGTTCTTAGGCGATAAAATGGCGTGTTGAACGTTGACATAAAGCTCTTTTTACAGGCATTACAAACATAACGTTGACGCATATTTATAATCCCGTTGAGCTTTATTTTTTGAGCGTGGCAATGAGGGCAATTATTGGCTTTGTCTCGATGCATGCTTAAAACATCGAGACAACTTTGACCTGAGACTTGACCTTCAAGTAAGTTGATTAAAAGTTTTTTTGCTCTATCGCTAGCTGGCTAGTTAATTGTTCGAGTTGCTCAAATGAATTATTCATATACAATCTCACATCAATTAACTACGACATAGCCAATCAAATTGGCATAACACCATAAATATTGTAGACGTTACAAAATAACGAACAATAGGCTTGTTACTAACAAATAGCGTTAGTTAGCTATTTGTGTAGTTAATAGTTAATAGTTAATAGTTAATTAAATTAAAGGTTTACTGGCTTTTTTGTGGCAACTTGAGGCGTTGTGTAATTGAATTTAGTGGCTAATTACAGTGTCTAATAATTTTTTAGAAAGTAATATTGTTGTTCCTACTCATCAAAAGATAGCCACTAAAGTAAAAAAAAGAAAGCTAGCTAATGCAGCCTTCTTGTTTTTTTTTGCTTTATGTAACTACCTGAAGACAAATTTACTGGTTTTTATGCCAACCCATGCCAACAGAGTAACGGTGATCAAATCCTTGCCAAGGTTTAGGTATTTTACCATCAATGGTAACTTGATTAGAATTACTGGATAAATCAAGGTATGTGCATTTATCTAGTTGCTGCTTCAAATAGCAGTCCATCATCGCGAGTGTGAAGTGTTTGTTGTTGTTATTTAACACTGTGCTATCCCAAGCCCCTTCATAATAGTGCCCAATGTCTAACTCACTTATCTTTGCAACTTTTGGCGCAGGATGTGGGGCAATATTATGTCGAGCATTTTTATAGGTTAGCAGATATTTATCTTTGCTACCGGTTTGTTTATAAAGTGATTTTATGCCATCGTAACCAGAAACGTCATCTAAATCTCCTGCAACATATAATATAGGCGTATTTATTGTGGATAGTGCTTCTGGGCTAAATAGTTTGTGTTGTCCACCCCAAGGCGCCATGGCAATAACGGCTTGCCATCTTGGGTCCACCTCAATATTTTCATATTGTCCGCCCGCGCAGCTGTTAAGTAATGTTACTACCTTTTGCAGTTGCTTTGGATCCTTTATACCGGTAAAAGTTGATGCACTTGCACTGTTGAAGTTATAACAACCACCCACTGTATTAATGGCGCCATATCCGCCCATCGAATAACCAATAAGACCAGCCTCAGTGTTGTCGATAGCTGTTGAGGCAAAGTTAGGTGTTGAGGTAAGATAGTTGAGGGTAAATTGTTGGTCACGTGAACGGTTTATTAAGGTACTGAAAAAGCCTGCGTAAGGACTGTTTATCATATCTATTTCAGCGTTGGTAGAATCGGTGTGATCAATAGCAGCAACAATATATCCATGTGAGGCTAAATGTTCTGCCAAATAATACATTAAGGTTCTATAGCCAGTATAACCATGTGAAATTACCACCAAGGGGAATTTATCACCATTGGAGGAGGGCACTACTGTAGCGTCACGAAAAGCATCGGCTTGAATTGTGAAGTTTACACCGCTTCGGGTGATGTTTTCATAACTGGTTTTAGCACTATTAGCATCTACAACGCTGGGGTACCAAACTTCAAGCGTTAGTTCTCTGTCTTTTGTTGATTGTGTTGTGGGATCAAATTGATCAGGGTTAGTAATACTTATTGTTCTTACACCAACATTAAAAGGTCCTTTTTCAGCAAGTTCAGGAACCACATCGCTAGGCAGGTTACTTTGCAATTGTTCTGGCGCGCTTGCCGTTTTGTTGTTAGGTAGTACTGAGGCATTTACTGTACTTATAAATTGAAAGAAGCCGCATGTTAAGGCGCTAATTAGTAGTAATTTTTTTTTTGTAATTTGTAGCATACTTCCATTCCTTTGTATTATATTCAGTTATTTTAAGTAATGTTTTAAGCTGTATCTACCAAGCTGTAAGCGTTTGAATATGTCTAAAAATATCAATCTCTATTCATCGGGGTATTTAAGTCCCCATTGACTTCGTATTGTATCCATCAGGGTCATCATAGCCGTAGTTTTATCAAGGGGTAAAATATCACTTTGCTTTTTGTTTTCACGCATACAGTGCATGGCGTGAGACACTTCAAATGTGAAGTTTTCATCTTCATCAAATGGGAAGCTAAATACTTTTTCTGTTTGATTCTCCAGCTTGATGTGCAGTTCTTGAGCACCAATAAAGTCAGGGATTCTGATGTAACCTTTACTACCACTTATGACACCTTCTGTAGGTGCTTCTTCAATAAAAGACGCTGATAAAATAGCACGTTGATGATGTTCGTATTCAAGTAAATAACATGAGCTTTCATCAACACCGCCTTTACCGATAACAGCAGAGCTTTGTATGCGACTTGGGTGCTCACCAAAGACAATTGCGGCTAACGTTAATGGGTAAATACCCAGGTCGAGTAAAGCGCCACCGGCAAGATTTTTGTTACGTAATCGATGCTCAGGAGGAAAGTTATCACAAATACTGAAATTTGCTTTAACGGTGTGTACATCGCCAATAATATTTTGTGCTAATAACTGTTTTAAATGTTCAATAGCAGGTAAAAATCGTGTCCATACACATTCCATCATAAAACAATTATGCGTTTTGGCTAAGCGAATGAGTATTTTTGCCTGCTGAGCGTTAATGGTAAAAGGCTTTTCACAAAGTACATTTTTACCATGCTTGAGGCAAAGTTTAATATTTTCAAAATGGAAGTTATGCGTGCTAGCGATATAAATAGCATCAATATCTGGGTCATTGACTAAGGACTGATAATCATTGTATGAGCGTGGTATTTGATGCTTTTTAGTGAAATCTTTAGCACGGCCGACGGTGTTAGAAGCGCTGGCGAGTATGGTGCAGTTATCTAGTTTTTTAATGGCGAGGGCAAATTGATGAGCAATACCACCACAAGCCATTATTCCCCAATTTATATTTTGCATAATGATCCTTTTAAGGCTGATACCTGTTGGTTATAAGTATCAGCCTTAAATAACAAGTTAAGTGTTCAATAGTTATACTTATGACTAAACCTAGTACGAAAAGCTAAATTAACTCTTTCCTATCATAATTTTAAAACTCAGTGACTTGTAGTCCATTGCCTGCTTTGCCGACATAAAGTGAAGCCTGAATATTAAAGCGAGAAAAATAATGTGCTGAAACAGCCGCTTTAATCTTGTCGATATCATCATGACGACATAAGCAAACAATCGCACCGCCAAACCCACCACCTGTCATTCGCACAGCACCTGCATTGCCCAGTGCAGTTTGACATATTTCAACCAAACCGTCGGTTTCAGGAATTGTCACTTCAAAATCATCTCTTAATGATAAATGAGAAGCCGTCATTAACGCTCTCAGCATTTGCATATCATTATTTTTTAATGCTTGCGTGGCGTTTAGTACCCGACTATTTTCTGTAATAACGTGGTGCGCGCGTTTATATTCATTTTCTGTCATCGATGAGCGGGCGTTATCTAGCATATCAATATCGGCATCACGTAAACTAGCCACTGACATTTTATTTGCTGCTTGTTCGCAATCTATTCGGCGCTGGTTATATTCACTGTCGACCAGCTTTCTAGGGTAATTAGAATTCACAATAACAATAGATAAATCGTCTGGAATACCGATAGCTTCAGTGGCTAAACTTTGACAATCAATGAGCAGTGCATGGGCTTTTTTGCCATTGGCAGAAACGAGCTGATCCATAATGCCGCATTGGCAATCCATAAAGTCATTTTCAGCCTCTTGGCCCAATAACGCAATGGTTTCATTAGACAAATTCAATTGACAGGCTTGGTTGAAAACACCACCAACGGCAACTTCTAAAGCTGCAGAAGAAGATAAGCCACTACCTTGAGGTACATTACTGTCTATCAATAGATCAACACCACTTAACTGATGACCTTGACGTTTGAAAACATAAGCAACAGCGCGAATATAGTTGCCCCACTGAGAGTCACCGCGAGTGATCTCAGTGTCGAGAGCAAATTCATCACATTCACCGGGGTAATGTAAAGAGTGCACAACAACTTTATTGTCATTACGCTTTCTATAAAGAATGCGGGTATAAAACTCTAACGCACAGGGTAAAACAAAGCCGTTGTTGTAGTCAGTAAACTCACCAATTAAATTAACACGCCCTGGAGCCGCTGACATTGCTTGAGCGGGATGTTGATAAATTTCTTCAAATAGTTCACAGAAATTATCAGTTACCATGAGGCTGTTCCTTCTTATAATGTGTTGTACTCGCTGAGCGTAATATATTAGCGGCTGTTTCAGCGGTTAAGTCGCGTTGACTCTCGGCTAACATTTCATAACCAACCATGTGTTTTTTCACGGTAGCAGAGCGCAATAGTGGTGGGTAAAAATGAGCATGAAGCCGCCAATGGCCGTTATTTTCTTTATTTACTGGCGCATTGTGCCAGCCCATTGAATAAGGAAAACTGCAATTGAACACGTTATCGTAACGTATGGTTAGTTCTTGCAATGCTTGCGCTAAACTGTGTTTTTGTTGTGAGTTTAATTGGCCAAAATGCTGAACGTCATCTTTTGCAATTAATAATGTTTCAAAAGGCCAAGCCGCCCAAAAAGGTACCACAACAAGCCAATGTTCATTTTCTACAACAATGCGATCTTTTTTTGACGTTTCGTGTTCAACATAATCAGCTAATAGGGATTTACCATGTTTATCTTGATAAGCAAGTTGCTGAATATTTTCTTTTTCTATTTCAGTGGATAGATGTTCATGCGCCCATATTTGTCCATGTGGATGGGGCTGAGAACAGCCCATAACAGCGCCTTTGTTTTCAAATATATTGACGCAAGCATAAGTCTTTGCCAACTCGACATAGTTTGATTGCCAGCTATTAACCACAGCTTCTATTTCTGCAATGGTGAGTTCAGGCAACGATTTATTATGATCAGGAGAAAAACAAACGACTCGACACTCACCATTAGCTACATTGGCTTCAAATAAAGGATGTTGTTCGCTTTTTATTTGCAGCGGTTCACTCGGTTCTTCAGTTAAAGCGCCAAAGTCATTAACAAAAACATGGGTATGTTGATAATCAGGATTTATGGCATCTTTTGCCCGTTCGTTTCCTGGGCATAATGGACAGTTTTCATCATATACCGGTAATTCTACTGTTGAGGGTGCTTCTGTAGCACCTAACCAAGGACGATTGTTTCTATGTGGAGAAACTAACACCCAATTACCTGTGAGTGGGTTTTTTCTACGATGAGTAAATTCTAAATTGTTCATTAAATTATTCCAGACCATTAGGGTATTTCGATTGCCAGCGCCAAGTGTCGTCAGTCATCGCTTTAATATTGAGTTGTGCTGTCCAGCCCAACTGCTTTTTAGCCAGTGAAGCGTCTGCATAATTACTGGCAATATCACCGGCTCGTCGAGGAGCGAATTGGTAATTAACCTTTACGTTTGCAGAGGTAGAAAAAGCAGCGATTATTTCTAAAACAGAATAGCCTTTACCCGTACCTAAGTTATAAACCAAAGAGCCAGAATCGTTTTGGTGTGCTGAAAATGCTGCAACATGCCCAGCGGCTAAGTCGGTAATATGAATATAGTCTCGTACGCCAGTACCGTCTTGGGTATTATAGTCGTTGCCAAAAACACTGACAAATTCACGTTTACCTACGGCTGTTTGAGCAATATATGGCATGAGATTATTGGGTATACCGTTAGGACTTTCTCCTAACAAACCACTTGGATGAGCACCAACAGGGTTAAAGTAGCGCAAAGCAATTGCCAAGTATTGGTCATTGGTTTGACACCAATCAACTAAAATCTGTTCCACCATGACTTTGGTCCAACCATAAGGGTTAGTTGCAGATATAGGATGTTGCTCATCGATAGGCAAGTATTGTGGGTCACCATAAACAGTGGCTGAAGAACTAAATATTATTTTATTAATGCCACAACTTTGCATGGTTTCAAGCAAAGTTATTGTGCCTGAAACATTATTTTGGTAATAGCGTAAAGGCTGTTCTGTCGATTCACCCACCGCTTTCAATGATGCAAAATGAAAAACTGCTTGAATATTATATTGCACGAAAGTCGCTTTGAGCTTTTTGCTGTCAGCGACATCACCTTCAATAAATTCAAAGGTCTGATTAGTTATTGTACTTAATTGCTCTAATACCTTAATACTTGAGTTAGATAAATTATCATATATCACGGGCGTGAAACCAGCCCCATATAATGCCAAACATGTGTGGCTGCCTATATAACCAGTGCCACCTGTCACTAAAACGTTCATCTAAATCTCCATACATAAATCTTATTTATAAGATAAATAAAACTGTCGAAAAATGCAACTTTTATTTGAACAACTTGATTGATTTATGAGTAGTTCGTATTGATTTAGGTTAACCTTAAAGCGAATCAACATGACTGCTTTAAATAAATAAAGGTATTAGAATGGCAAAAAATAATCAAAGAGCTTTGATTATTTTTATGTGAAGCACTATATTTTAATTACTTTTGTTCAATGCAATAGAGTTAGCTTTGCTACTTAGTATTAATAAGTAGCAAAATAAAAATTAATTCAATGGCTAAATTTTTAAGCTACTTTTGCAGTTCGTAAAGACTTACGAGCTAAAATAGCCGGATGATCATCAAGGTGCTGTTTTAATTTAGCCACTTGTTGTTCTGATAAATAAAGGCCTCTTTTGGTTCTTCGCCAAATAACATCGTCTATTTCAACCGCCCATTCTTGTTGGATTAAAAAGTTGACTTCTTGCTCATATAGATCAGCACCAAAGCAATAACCCATGGCCTCAATACTGTTTATATTACTTAATAAGGCAAAAATCCTCGTGCCGTAGCTACGGATCAATCGAGTGCGAAGCTTTGATGGCAACCATGGAAACTCTTTTTTAATCCCTTCAGTTAGTAATCCTATATTAGCAAAGTTACCTCCTGGTAGGGGTTTGTTCGCGGTCCATTTAGGCCCAATGTTAGCAAAGTAAGGACTTATTTTATTAACAGCGGCTTCCGCTAGTTTTCGGTAAGTTGTTATTTTACCACCAAAAATTGATAAGATAGGTGCTTTTTTATCAATATCTTCTAGCTCTAATGTATAATCACGGGTAACAGCTTGTGCATTAACTGACTCATCGTCTAATAATGGTCTAACGCCAGAGTATGTAGTGATAATATCTTCTCGTGATATTTTTTTCTTAAAATACTCATTAGTAATGTTTACTAGGTAGTCAATTTCATCATCAGATATTTTTACCTCAGATGGATTGCCTTGATATTCAACATCAGTTGTACCTATTAAAGAAAAATCATCTTCAAAAGGAATGACAAAAACAATACGTTGATCAGCATTTTGCAGCATATAAGCTTCCGGCTGCTCATGAATACGTGGCACGACGATATGGCTACCTTTTACTAATCTAATATTTTGAGGCGACTTAAGGGTTAAAGCATCTGAAAACAATTTAGCTACCCAAGGTCCAGAGGCATTAATAACACTGTTAGCACGTATAATACTAACATCACCGCTTAAACTGTCTTTTAGTGTAATGACCCATATATTATTTTCGCGTACCGCTTTTATACATTTGGTTTGTGTTTTGATAGTGGCACCATGGTCTTGCGCTGCCAGTGCGTTTAAAACAACTAGCCTTGCATCATCTACCCAACCATCTGAATATTCAAAACCTTTAGTTATGCGACTTACTAATGGACTGTCATCAGAGAATTTAATACCTTTTGAAGCCGGTAAAGTTACGCGCTTTGCTAGGTTGTCGTAAAGAAACAACCCAATTCTGATAAGCCAAGCGGGTCTTAAGTGCCGCTGATGAGGCAAGCGAAATACTAAGGGTGTAATAATGTGTGGCGCATTTTTCAATAAGATTTCACGTTCTGCCAAAGCTTGTTTAACGAGCTTAAATTCATAATGTTCCAAATACCGTAAACCACCATGAATGAGTTTGCTGCTGTTCGAAGAGGTAGCAGAGGCAAGATCATTTTGTTCACACAGGACAACTTTTAGCCCTCTGCCTGCCGCGTCTGCTGCGACGCCAGCGCCATTGATACCACCGCCAATAACCGCAACGTCAAATACTTCATTTGTTCCATTCATATAATGTGCCTTGATATTTTTATGACAAATCCAATGTTCGATAACGAATTATAATGTTCGTTTATGTTCGTTTCAAGTGGTAATTGTGCTTGTAGTAGATGGGTTGTTTTATTTAGCTACAAAAAATTAGCTAGCTAGTTGTTAATTAGCTAGTTTATTTATAAAAATTAATTTTAAAAAATTTAGATTACATGCGTTGAGATAGCATTAGAGGTGAGTATTTCTTTAATTGCTTCAGGTGGCTCTTGATCAGTAAATAAATGATTGATTTGAGAGATGTTACCTTGCTTTATCATCGCGTTACGACCAAATTTAGAGTGGTCAGCTGCGAGTAATACATTGGTTGAGTTATTAATGATGGCTTGTGCAACTCGCACTTCTCTCAGATCAAAGTCTAATAAAGAGCCATTGTTACTGATACCACTGATACCGATAATTCCAAAGTCCATTTGGAACTGACTCATAAAATCACAAGTCGCTTCGCCTATGATACCGCCATCTCTATGACGAACTTCGCCGGCGGCAATAATAACTGTAAAGTCTTCTTTAGCAGAAAGAATAGTCGCGACGTGAATATTGTTAGTCACTATATTTAATGAGCTATGGTTAAGTAGAGCGCGAGCTATTGTTTCTGTTGTTGTGCCAATATTGATAAATAATGATGAGCCGTTGGGGATCATTTTAACCAACTCTTTCGCGATGCTTTCTTTTGCTGATAAATTTAAAATTTTACGTGATTGATATGAGGTATTTTCTGTTGTTGAAATACTTTCAGCACCACCATGATGACGAATAATGACACCCAACTGAGCGAGTGAATTAAGATCTCTTCGTATCGTTTGAGGGGTAACTTTAAAAGACTGTACCAACTCATCTATAGTAATAAAACCCTTCTTATGTATTAGGTCAATAAGTTCAGTTTGGCGTTGGTTTAGCGCCATAAAGGCTACCTCTATTTAAAGTTTACAACAAATTAAAATTATCCCACATATTAGATGTTTTCCAAAATTAATTGTTTTAATCAAATGTTCGAATATGAATATAGTTGTTGCCAATTCACAAAGGTATGTGCATTATCAGATAATATTTAATTATTAAGTAAGATAAATAGGATTCATATTGAAATACTTATTAGCCATCGACCAAGGTACTACAAGCTCAAGAGCGATACTTTTTACTAAACAAGGGAAAGTACACGCCTCAGCACAAGAAGAGTTTGAACAATATTTTCCTCAAGATGGTTGGGTAGAACATATTCCTAGTGATATATGGCAAACGGTTTTGCGTACTTGTCGTAAAGTACTTACTGATAATAACGTCTCGGCAACAGAGATCATTGCGATAGGGATCACCAACCAAAGGGAAACCACCTTGGTGTGGGACCGTAATACGGGTGAGCCTTTATATAATGCTATTGTTTGGCAAGACAGACGTACTTCAAAGTATTGTGAATCGATATCGAGTCCTCATGTAGAAGAGCTGATTAATAATAAAACCGGCTTATTGCTCGACCCGTATTTTTCAGCAACTAAAATTAGATGGATACTTGATAATGTTGAGGGCGCACAAGCAAAAGCAGAAAAGGGTGAATTAGCTTTTGGTACCGTGGATAGCTTTTTGTTATGGCATCTTACTAGCGGAAAAGTGCATAGAACAGACGCAACCAATGCCTCTCGAACCATGATTTTTAACATTCATCAGCAAGTATGGGATCAAGAACTACTTGAGTTATTCAATATTCCAGCTTCTATGTTACCTGAAGTAATGGACTCATCAGATGATTTTGGTTATGTCGACAGTGCGTTACTCGGTAATGAGATTGCCGTATTAGGTATGGCAGGAGATCAACAAGCGGCTTTATTTGGCCAAGCATGTTTTGATGAAGGAATGGCGAAAAGTACTTATGGCACTGGCTGCTTCTTAATGTTGAACACAGGCAGTAGAGCACTTAAATCTAAAAACAAACTATTAACGACTGTTGCCTATCGTTTAAATGGTCAGCCCACTTATGCCATTGAAGGTAGTATTTTTATGGCGGGCGCGACGATTCAATGGATTCGAGATGGATTAAAATTAATCGGCTCTGCATGTGAAACTGAATCTATCGCAGAAAAAATGCCTTTGGATCATGGTGTTTTTCTTGTGCCTGCGTTTACCGGTTTAGGGGCACCTTATTGGGATCCCAATGCTAGAGGGGCCATATTAGGACTAACACGCGACTCGGGGATTAATGAAATTGTTACTGCTGGCCTACAATCTGTTTGCTATCAAACAAAAGACTTACAAAAAGCAATGGAAAATGATGGGCTTAGGCCAAGCTTAATTCGTGTTGATGGCGGAATGGTGGCTAACAACTGGTTACTTAGTTTTCTATCCAATATTTTAGGATCAACGGTAGATCGCCCAGAGATTATCGAAACCACCGCATTAGGTGTTGCGTATTTAGCTGGGCTTAAAGCAGGAGTTTTTAGTTCAACGGAAGAATTAGCTAAAATGTGGCATTGTGGGAAACGCTTCACTCCAAAAATTGATAATGAGCAACGTAACTATTTATATGGAAAATGGCTAGCAGCTGTTAAAAGAGTGAAAAGCTAACGGGCAGTGAGTTGAGTCGACTATTGTGCGATTACTTTTAAACCTTAATAAATGCCAGTTTCTACTGGTATTTTTCGTTTATAGCCGATTGATTTTTTTACTTTAATCTTGGCTTTAGTTTAATACTAGCTTGTTAGTGAAAACAGATGATTTAACTATACTTTTTTTGGTTATCTAAGTAATTAACTTGCTGGCAGATAGTATTATTGAGCGGAATACTGCCACATAAAATGATGCTATTTGGTTAAACGTTTTTTAAAAAAATTATTGAAGCGCTAAATATAAGTTAATTACTGTGTGCAAATTTAATAATTTATCTCAATTAAAATCTACTGTAATCAGTTGGCCTTAAATAAAGGTTATTAATTTATAAGATTCTGTTTTTATTGTTTAAAATTTATTTTTTTAGGTGTGATTACGTAAGGGTGTGTGTTTTTTTAGTCGTTTTATTGCTAAAAAACATAACTTAATTACTGAAAAAAGGTTGAAGTTTTATCCTATTCAAGGTATTTATAAGATAAATAGGTTAAATAATAAAGCAAACGTTAAAAACAAACATTAAAAACAGGGGAAGAAGATGTCTACAAAAATTATTTCAACGTTAGGTAAGCGAACCGCAATTGCGTTAGCTGTTGCCAGCACTTTTGCCAATGCAAGTGTTTTTGCAGAAGAAGCACCACAAAAAACAGAAGTTATCACTGTAACTGGCATGCTGAGTAGTTTGAAAGCTTCAATGCTTGATAAGAAAGAATCAAATGTTGTTTCTGATGGTATATCAGCGGAAGATTTGGGTAAATTCCCAGATTTAAACGTTGCAGAATCATTACAGCGTATTACTGGTGTATCGATTGACCGCAGTGGTGGTGAAGGACAAGCAGTAACCGTTCGTGGTTTTGGACCTCAATTCAACACGGTACTCGTTAACGGTCGCCAATTGGCAACTGATAGTGCTGGTCGTGAATTTAACTTTGATGTTTTAGCTGCAGACCAAATTACGGGTGCAGATGTTTATAAAACCTCCGCTGCTAATCTACAAGAAGGTGGTATTGGCGGTACAATTAATGTTAGTACAGCACGTCCATTCGATTATGAAGGCTTTCAAGTTGTTGGTTCATTAAAGGGCATGTATGAAAGCCTTTCAGAAGAAACTTCACCAGCAGCATCATTGTTATTGAGTAATACTTTTAACGATAACAGATTAGGTGTGTTATTGGCGGTTAGTCACTCAGAGCGTGATGTACAAATTAACCGTATTGAAACAGCGGGTTGGCGTCCAGGTCAAACTATCTCTAATGATGCAGATGGAGATGGCGAAGCAAATGTGCTTTTTACCAATGCATACATCCCACGTAATTGGGATCAAATTGTCGACAAACAAGAGCGTACACGTACTAATGCAAGTTTAGTTTTGCAGTATGCGCCAACTGATGAAATCGAAATTGTTGTTGATGGTTA
The DNA here is from genome assembly GCF_007954265.1 of Colwellia sp. C1TZA3. GTDB lineage: Bacteria > Pseudomonadota > Gammaproteobacteria > Enterobacterales > Alteromonadaceae > Cognaticolwellia. The sequence goes on from NZ_VOLS01000023.1 coordinate 25,120, forward strand.
TATGTCAAAATTTGAAGTTAAATCAGAAGCTACTGATTTAGCCTCTTGGTTTGAACCTGATCGTGTTGACTCTGCAACTATAGATGCAGCAACAGGCACATTAACATCATTTAACCAAGGTATTGGTTTAAGTGGTCCTAATGGCAGTGGTAACCCAGCCACTGATTTTGTTTCACATACTCGTAATTCTCGTGATGTCACTAACAGTGGTTTTGGTATCAATGTTAAGTGGGATATTACTGAGCAATTAGTTTCAACGTTTGACCTTTCTACTTCATCAGCAGAAAACGATCGTGCTGGCCGTGACCGTTTTAATGTTGTAGGAATTATTAACAATTATGCGTTTGATGGCACTGGCAGCTTGCCAACTGTTCTTCATGATGGTTTTGAAAATGGTAACTTACTAGATGCAAACCTTTCTCGTTTACATTACAACGAGAAAGGTAATCAATTTACTGACAAAGATGACATTAGTGAATTTAAAGCTGATTTTGTTTATGCTGCAGATGGCGATGTTTTTGAAGAGGCGCGTTTTGGTTTTTATCGTCAAGAACGTGAAAAAGAAAGTTTTCAAATTTTTGGTAGCCAGTGTGAATACTGTGGTTATGGTACCGCTGCTCCCAATGATTTGTTAGATTTCAAACCGTTCACCGCAAGTAATTACTTCCCGGGTTTAATTGATACCTTCTATGCTTATGACGGTGACGCTTATGTTGATTTCTTAGCCGATCAAGGTTTCCCAATTCAGCCATCATTACAAAATAACCGTTATGTTGTAAGTGAAGATATTACGTCATTATATGCCGATTTTACCTTTGGTTATGAAGTAGGTGATATGCCTTTAACTGTGAATGTTGGTGCGCGTTATTCAACCACTAGTGTTGATGCTAAAGCTGTACAAAGCGATATTGCTAATGTGGTTCCAACATCGGATCAAACATTATTTAGTAATGTATTTGGACCGGCTAACAATATTACTGAATCAGGCTCTTACTCAAACTTATTACCTAGCGTAAATGTTAAATTAGAATTACAAGACGATATGGTGTTACGATTTGCGGTATATGACTCATTAACACGTCCAACATTGTCACAGCTTTCACCAGCAACGACATATAATGAACCGCGTCGTCAAAACTTAACCGCGCAAGGTGGTAATCCAAACCTTAAACCGTTTACATCATCAAACTGGGATATTTCTTACGAGTGGTACTACTCAGATGCAAGTTTATTTAGTTTTGCGTTCTTCAATAAAAAAGTAGATGACTTTATTGTTACATCAACCGGTGCTGAAGCTTATAAGTTGGCGGCTAGAACAGGGCCAAATTTTTCTTGTGTCGGTGATGACTGTACCGATGCTGATGAATTAAATGGTGAGCAAGAAACTTATACGGTTACTCGTCCGCAAAATACGGAAGAAATTACTGTATCAGGTTATGAAGTTGCCCTGACACATATTTTTGAAAATGGCTTTGGTTTTACAGCAAATGCAACGGTTGTAGATAGTGATCAAGAGCTTGGTGATGATCCAACTCGCGCATTTGCGCTTGAAGGTTTAGGTGATTCTCAAAACCTTATCATGTTCTATGAAGCTGATACTTGGCAAGCTCGTGTAGCCTACAACAACCGTGAAGGTTTCCTTCGCCTAGTTGATAATGGCTTTAACGGTGAACCAGTGAATACTGAAACATTTGGTCAATGGGATGTCAGTGCAAGCTACGAAGTAAACGAAAATATTTCAGTGTTTTTTGAAGGTATTAACGTTACTGAAGAAGAGTTAGTTCAAAACGGTCGTTTTGCTAATCAAACGTATAACATTGAAGATAACGGTTCTCGTTATGCCGTTGGCGTACGTGGTAAGTTCTAAATGAAAGCTTAATTTTTTAGTTTAAGCTTTCAGTTTAAAAAGAAGTAACTTGGCCTGACTTGTTAACAAGCAGGCCATTTTTTTAGTAAAAATAGTGGGTATATTTTTACTAAAAAAATGTAAAGTATTAAGTAAATTTATATTTCTGCACAATTAACTTATCGTAAGTTATTCTCATCAACGATTTTAGGTTAGGAAAATCTGAAAATGTCAAAAACTGTAAAAAATATTATTATTATTGGTGGTGGTACTGCGGGCTGGTTAACCGCAGCCATTATTGCGGCGCATCATAAAGATGCTAAAAAAACCGAACTTAAAATTACACTGGTTGAATCTTCAGATATTCCAACTATAGGTGTTGGTGAAGGTACATGGCCCACCATGAAAAACACCTTTCACAAAATTGGCCTTAAAGAGAGTGATGTTTTTAAAAAATGTCATGCGGCCTTTAAGCAAGGCGCTAAGTTTGTTGAATGGGTTCATGGTAATGGTGATTTTTATTATCATCCGTTTACTGTGCCTTTAGGTTATGGTCATATTGATTTAGCGCCGTATGTCTCTAATATTGAAAATTTTGCTCGAGAATCTAATTTTCAATATGACATTTGTGAAGCGGGTTTAGCACCGCGAAATTTGGCTGAATCAGAATATCAAGGACAATGTAATTACGGTTATCACCTCGATGCAGGTGCGCTTGCCGAGTTATTGAAAAGACACTGTATTGATAAGCTTAATGTTGAGCACATTGTTGATACGCTTGATGAATGTATTAGTGAGAACGGTGAGCGCATTGATGCAGTCGTCTTAAATAAACAGGGAAAACTAACGGCGAATTTGTTTGTTGATTGCTCAGGTTCACGTTCATTACTGTTAGGACAAACCTTAAATGTTCCGTTTAAAAAAGTTGATCACGTGTTGTTTAACAACCGAGCACTAGCGATGCAAGTGCCTTACGAAAGTGAAGACATGCCCCTTGCCAGCCACACTATTGCAACTGCACAAAATGCAGGTTGGATATGGGATATTGGCCTAACGAGTCGACGTGGCGTTGGACATGTTTATGCTAGTGATTTTTTAACTGATGAAGAGGCTGAGCAAAATTTACGTAATTATTTGGGTGAAGCAGCGAATGGTCTTGTAGCACGCAAAATTAGTTTTGAACCAGGCCATCGAGAGCAATGGTGGAAAGGTAATTGTGTTGCCATTGGTATGGCTGCTGGTTTTGTAGAGCCGCTTGAAGCTACCGCTATTATGCTGGTTGAGCTATCGGCGCGCTATGTAGCGGAAAATTTACCCGCTGACGAGAGTCTAATGCCGTTAGTGGCAAAACGCTTTAATAAGCAAATGGCATATCGTTGGCAACGTATTGTTGATTTTTTAAAGTTTCATTACATGCTTACTAAGCGCACAGAGCCTTATTGGCAAGCGCACTGCGATCCAACCACATTCCCAGATAGTTTAAAAGAAGATCTTTCGTTGTGGCAGTATCGTGGTCCAACAACGAATGATTTTACCAGCGCTATGGAACTATTTCCAGCGGCAAGTTACCAGTATGTACTTTACGGTATGGAATTTAAACCTGACTTTTCTCGCCAAGGTTATTTACATAACCAGCAACAAAAAGCAGAACAAGTGATTAATCGTAATGAACAATTAACCCAACAAATGTTACAAAGTTTACCACCCCATCGTGATTATATTGAAAAATGGCTGGCGACTTCAACTTAGAGAATAATAATGACTGAATTAGTAGAACTGAGTAATAGTGAACACGGTACATTGAAAGTGACTGATAACGCAGCGGTTGTTTTTGTAAAACAGCAACATATTTTAACGATACGTGTGAAAGAAATAACTCAAGCTATAAGTAGCTTTCCAGTGTTTTTAGTGAAAAACCCACACACAGGGCTGTGGAACATTGCGGCACTATCGAGTTTCGAAATGGGGCAGAATTTGTTTGTTCGTGATGATAAATGGCATGCTATTTTCACCCCAACTAGTATGCAAACGTTTCCTTTTTTCTTGATGAATTTAGCCGGAGAAAATCAAGGCTATACTATGGGTATTGCACCTAATGATCTGGCTTTTTCAACAATAGAAGGGCAGAGTATATTTGAGTCTACTGGCAAACCAAGTTTGCTGTTAAGCCGAGTGAAAACATTATTAGAAGCCGATATCAAAAATGACATACAAAGTTATCAGTTTGCTGAGAAGTTGGAAGCTATGCAATTGATTAAGCGTATTAACCTAGTTGTACAGTATGCTGATGGCACAGTAAAAACGTTAAAAGGTATGAACAGCATTGATGAAGCGAAGTTACAGCAACTAACAAATGACGAATTGGCAGGGTTAAATAAGTTAGGTTATCTTATGCCGATTCATGCGATGCTAATGTCTATTATTCAATTAAATAACCTAATTCAAAAGCATAATAATGTTGAAAGTAACAAAACAATATCACAAGTTAAATTAGCCCTTGAATAAAGCATTAACCCACGAAAAAAAAACAAAATAATTAAAAAAGCCATTCACATGAATGGCTTTTTTAATATTTGAAATTTATCTGCAATTAACCAAACTTATTAAGCCGTTTCTGCCGGTACTACCGGTGCTGCCTTCTTGCTAAAAACCAAGGTTGCACGATTATTAAATACAAATCGGTTAATGAATAACGCCATGAAAATACAAATAAACAAGGTAATTGTCATCATGTGAATATAATGGAACGGTGCCCACACAAAGACAAAAAATGCATAAGTGCATGTGCCAGTAATTACCGCGGCAATAGCAGCTTTTGAGGCAACGTTATTAAACAATAAGCCAACAATGAATACAGATAAAATGGGCATACTTAACATGCCGTAAAGCTCTTGCACTAAATTAATAATACTTTCTGCTGAAGAGTAAAAAGGTACTAAAAGTAGCGCAAGTACACAAAAGATAATAGAAGCAATATTACTGACAACATGCACTTTGATTTTTTTCTCTTTTTGAAAATATAATTCATGAATATCACAAACATATAAAGCTGCTGACGAATTTAAAATACTATTAAATGTGGTTAATACTGCCGCTGCCATCATGGCGGCAAAGGCGCCTGATAACCAAGTAGGTAATACTTCAGCAACAATTTTACCGTAGGCCAAATCACCCACGTCACCAAATAATTTATAAGAAACCACGCCCGGTATAACAATCATGGGTGGTATCACTAAAATACGAATCAGTGCGGCGGCGAATACACCTTTTTGGGCTTCTTTAATATTTGGAGCTGCCATGGCGCGTTGGGTTATGGTTTGGTTGGTACTCCAGTAAAATGTCTGAATGAAAATCATGCCAGTTAATAACGTATGCCAAGGAAGTGGCGAGTCGTTACCACCAATTAAGGTTAAACGCTCTGCTGGTATACCACTAAAGTCAAAATTAATTGCCGCCATTGAGAGCACAACAACAAGCATGCCAAGTGACAAGAGGCCAATACCACTATAAGTATCTGAGACTGCAACCGCTCTTAAACCACCAAAAATTGCATAACTGGCACCTGCAATGGTGAAGATAATTGATAGCGACATTATTGATAGATCAACATTGAACATGGCTTTCATAAACAACGAACCGCCGTATAAAATGGCCGGAAGAAAAATAAACAAATTACCCAATAAGAATAGGCAGGCAATAACTGCTCGAATATGAGGGTCGTTATAGCGACGTTCAAGCAGTTCGGTTGTTGTAGTACAATTATTTTTGTAGTAAATAGGTAAAAACACTTTGGCTAGAATCATTAACCCGAAAAATGCGGCAATTTCCCACCATGCGAGAAGTACCATTTGATTACCATTCATGCCGATAAGTTGGTCAGTACTTAGGTTGGTTAAAGTAATAGACCCCGCAATAAAGACCCATGACAGACCTCCACCGGCGAGAAAATATTCCTTATTTGAATCTGATTTTGATCTCGCTGCACCTTTGCATTTTAAATAGGTTAAAAATGCAATCAGTGCAGTGATCAAACAAAACACCATTATTTGTATTGATTGGTTTTCCACGAATACTTCCCCGATATTTACTAGTTTTATATAAAGCTACAAGCTATTTAGCGCAGCCCAACAGTTTTTATCTATTTATTTATTTTAATTATTGCAACGTCAAAAGCGTTTAGTTGTGCCTGACCTAATATAAAGGTGCCCATGTTGAGATCAGGAAATGTTTGCGGATAACTTGCGTAGTTAAAAACATAAGCAAGATCTCCGCGATGAACAACACGCATATCTTTTGGTAAGCGTACCGTAGGTATTTCACACTCATTTACCAAGTGTTCAAATAAGCTCAATAAAAATGCATCACACGTTAACGACGCTATGTAGCTTGTATTGCCATGACGCACAACGGCTGGCGTATGATCATGGTATTGTGCAACTACAATAACTTCCTTGGGCACATCAAGCTCTTCGCGCCAACATCTACTCTCGTATACTTTTCCTTTATAATGTAATTTTTCACTACAATCTGGTCGTATAGTTTCGGTAGATAACACTTTAATGGGTAATAGTGTTTGCAGCTTACCCGGAGGAAGGTTAGGCGCTAAAGAAAGTTCATCGGTTTTGCTACCAGAGCGTGGGCCAAAAACGATATGAGCACTTGCTTGCTGACATTTTTTAATAAAAGCATCATCTACAATCGGTAAACATGGCGCAATAATTAAGTCGTAGGGCTCAAAATCACTGTTGGTAGCAATAAAATCTACTGCTAGGCCTAACTGACGTAACGCAGAATAGTATGAAAATTCTGTTTGTTGATGGTTATAACTATCACCTTGGCGTTCAATTTCGCTGACCCATTGATTAACTGTACCTGAAATTATGGCCACTTTTGCTTGTACAGGTGCATCAATTGAAAAATCTACTGCGGTTAACTCATCACGCATTTGCTCAATTTCAGCCCACGCCGCAGCCCTTGAATTGTCGTTGCGTTTAACTCCTGCATGCATTTGCTCTTGAGCAAATGGAGCTTGGCGCCAACGGAAATAACATACGCAATCAGCACCATGAGCAAAAGCTTGCCAAGACCATAAACGTACCATACCTTTTTCAGGGCGAGGATTATGGTGTGCCCAATTAACTGGGCCAGGCTGTTGCTCCATAATCCAAAAATTCTTTTTACTAATGCCACGGCTTTGGTCAAAGTCATAACTGGCAAAGTCGGGGTGGCCCGTACGCATGTATGACTTAAATTCTTCAGCGGGTTTGTCGGCAAAAAATAAGTCTGAACGGCCCAATGGATAATTGTCATAACTGACAAAGTCTAAATTTTCAGCGAGCGCGTAATTATCGGTTTGCGTATCAACCATAGGGATAAAATTGTGTGTTACAAACCTATTAGGCGCATATTGGCGAATGATGTCTATCATACGGTTGTGAAAACTGATCACTTGATCAGAGCTAAATCGTCGATAAGCTAATTGGTGCGCAGGGTGGGTTTCAGTCACCGCTAGAATAGGTAGCTCAATTTGTGCAAAATTTTGATATTCCATTGACCAAAAAATGGTGCCCCATTCGGTATTGAGTTTATCAATAGTCTGATAACGCGCTTTACACCAGGTTTGAAATGCCTCTTTTGCAGCGAGTGAACCACTATGCGTAGTATCATGACAAGCTAATTCGTTGTCTGTTTGCCAACCGCAAATTGCCGGGTGTTCGCCATATCTTTTCGCCAATACTGCTGAAATACGCATTGCTTCACGAAAATAGTCTTTACTGGAAAAGTCATAATGACGTCGTGAACCAAAGCCACGCGTTGCACCGGTATTAATATCGACAGGCAAAATATCAGGATACTTATCAATTAACCATTTAGGAGGCGTCGCGGTAGGCGTACACATGATCACCTCTAAGCCTGCGCTTGCTAAAGTTTTAATTGCGCGGTCTAACCAAGCGAAAGTATAAACACCTTCACTTGATTCTATTCTTGACCACGCAAATTCACCAATGCGCACATAACGTAAACCTAGTTCACGCATTTCTTTAGCATCTTGTGCCCACATTGATTCTGGCCAATGCTCTGGGTAATAACAAACACCTAACATTTACTATATTCCGCTATTTTATTTAAATTCTTTTATACATACTAACCTTATTTATATGATATATTCCAGTGGTATTTACATTGAGCTAATTATATTAGTCAATTTAAAATGAGATTTGGCTTTGTAACTTAAATAGTGCAATTTTAGGTCTACAAATATAATAATGCTAATAGCAGCTAATAAAATATCAGAAAAATATTTCAAGATGAAGGACGCTTACCATGAAACCATCCCAGCACTATGTTCAACTTAATAGTACTAATTCTAGCTTAATTGTTGATTGTCAAAATAGAACGCCAGCCATTCTTTATTGGGGAAAGCTTTTATCTGAGCAAACTTCTGCACAAATGTTAAGCCTGTTGTCGACCAGACAAGAAGCTAAATGTTCGTTGGTTGTTGAAGCGCCTATTTCTCTGTCGCCCTTGTTAGGTCAAGGTTTTACGGGAGCTCCCGGCCTTGAGCTTAATAATCATGATTATGGCTGGTCGGTTGGTGGTGATTTGGTCAATATTATCCAGCCTGATGAGCAAAATGTATGCTTTGAAAGTATTGATGAACTTCGCCATATTAAAGTAGTGCATACTCTGTCATTACATAAAGATACTGATGTTTTAACGGCATCAACAAAAGTTGTTAACCTAAGTGAACAATCATTAGCCGTTAATTGGTGCGCGGCGCCAACGATAACTTTACCCGATCAAATGAATAAAATCATGTCATTTGAAGGGCGTTGGTCTAATGAGTTTCAATGCCATTCACTTGATCTGTTTCTTGGCAGTTTCGTTAGAGAAAATCGTAAAGGCAAAACATCGCATGATAATTTCCCAGGTATGGTGATGCATAACAACTTTACCCACGAACAAGCAGGGGAGTGTTATGGATTTCATATTGGATGGAGTGGCAATCATAAAATGCGTGCAGAGCTATTGCCTGAAGGGCGCAGCTATGTGCAACTAGGTGAACTACTTATGCCGGGTGAAGTTGAACTGGCGCCAAACGAATCGTATGAAAGCCCTATACTTTATGCCGCTTATTCTGATAAAGGCTTTAGTGGTTTATCTCATTGTTTCCATCAGTTTGTTCGCCGTGAACTGCTTTCAGAGAAACTAAGTCAAAAGCCTCGCCCGATTCATTACAATACATGGGAAGGCATATACTTTGATCACGATGTAGACACCTTAAAAAGCTTGGCTAATAAAGTTGCAGGATTAGGGGCTGAACGCTTTGTTTTAGACGATGGTTGGTTTAAAGGTCGTCGCGGAGACTTTGCTGGTTTAGGTGATTGGGTTGTCGACAAAGAAATTTATCCAGACGGTTTATCGCCTATTATTGATCATGTTAATCAACAAGGTATGGAATTTGGCTTATGGTTTGAACCTGAGATGGTTAACCCTGATAGCGATTTATACCGTGCACATCCTGATTGGGTATTAGCTACGATAGGTAATGAGCAGTTAAATTTTCGCAATCAATTAGTGCTGGATTTAACCCGCACCGAGGTGGTTGAGTATTTATTTCACGCCATTGATGACATCCTCACAGAGTATCCGAAAATAGTTTACATTAAATGGGATATGAATCGAGATATAAATCATGCCGGCAATGCCTTAGGTAAGCCTGCTATTCATCAGCAAACGAAAGCGTTATACCAGTTAATTGATCGCATTAAAAACAAGCATGCGCATGTTGAAATTGAAAGCTGTTCATCAGGAGGCGCTAGAGTTGACTACGGTGTGCTTGCTCACACGGACCGTGTATGGACTTCTGATTCTAATGACGCCCTAGATAGATTGTCTATTCAACGCGGTTGTTCATTCTTCTTTCCTAGCGAAGTTATGGGTGCACATATTGGCCCAAGAGAATGTCATATTACCGGTCGAATCGTAAGTATGGAAATGCGCGCTGCGGTAGCATTTTTTGGTCATATGGGACTTGAGATGGACCCAAGAGAACTGACTGAATTAGAATGTGAGCAATTAACTGCCATTATTGCTTTACATAAAAAGCATCGTCAGTTAATTCACAGCGGTAAGTTGTTACGGTTAAATAATGATGGTGATTCAATTAATTTTGGGTTGATTAATGAAGCTAAATCGCAAGCACTTTTTGCTTACAACAGTGTCAAGGAAACCAAGCGAACTACTCCACCTAAATATCGTTTTGTTGGACTAGATGCTGAAAAAACTTACCAACTATCACTGGTTTGGCCAACTCAGCTAAAGGAATATTCACCTTCCGTATTAAGTATTATTGATCAGCAAAAATTTACAGGGGCAGCACTGATGCAAATGGGTAAGCAATTGCCGGTATTATTCCCGCAATCGTCACTAATTTTTGAATTGAATGCAGTGAGTAGCTAACGAAAAACTAACCGGAAAATGTTGAATTTTACAGGCATTTATATGCTTGTAACTCTCTAACAAAAAATGCGAGTGTCGTGATTAAATAAAGTATCACGACATTCGCATTTTTTTGCTTATAAAACTTAGCTGCTCAGAACGTCAACAGCAAACACTAGCTTCATCATAAGGTAAACTTGTCTAGATTTTCTAAAGATAACAAGTTAAAAAAAGCTTTTTTATGTTTAGCTTTTGATTATATTTCTGTTAATTCTTCAGGTGTAATTCGCATTGATACAGTCATTTTTTCTTGAGGTGCTAAGGACACCATTCCAGTGTTTTTTATACCTTTACCCATCATGTTAATTGCGTCGGTACAATGAGTTACAGGTTCTAAGCAAAAATAGTCCTTTCCTTCTGGGCTGTATATGACCATGAAATTACAATTTGAACTTGTGCTAATGGTAGCTTTTGCTTTGAATTCAGGCCATGTCACCGTTGCGTCGCCAGTAAAACCGGTAAATACATTGTCTAAATTGCTACCTTGTATAGGTAAACCTTCTGAACTATCCATCGTTAATGGTTTGCTAACTAAAGCTGTTGGCATACATTCATCATCTACTGCCCACATTTGCTCTACCGCGCATTTAATCGATGTATTTTTAGTTAAGCTAAAATAAGGATGTAGCCCTAAACCGGCAGGCATTGAATAATCAGCCGTATTAATAATCGTTAAGGCAATATATAACACCTTATCTTCAAGTGTAAAAACTTGCTTAGCACTATAAGAATAAGGCCAATCAGCGGTTTTATAATGATATTGCAAGGTTAAACTGTTATCTGTTTGATCGGTTATCGTCCAAGGTAATTGCCAACCATGACCGTGAATACTGTGTTTTTCTGGCAAGTGATTAAGCCCAAGGGAAACATTCGTTTCTTGCCATTTAAATTGACCATGCCTGATACGGTTAGAATATGGCACCAAAGGAAAACAGCTGCTGTCTAGCACTGATTTTGCTTTGCTAGCGTTTCTTAAAATGGCCACGAATTTGTTGTTCAATTTGACATTATAAGCCAAAATAGCACCACCAAATTCAGCAGATATCTCTACGTTGGCGACATTATTAGTTAAAAATATAGAAGTCATAAGAAAATAAATATTATTTATAAGATAAAATAATTAAAGCATTAAGCCTTGTTTTTGTCTAGTGATACTACTTGCAAAGGTTCCATTGAGCTACATATGCTAGTTATAGTGCTCTGAGCTAGCAGTTAAATAGTACATTTTGGCTCGACTAAACCAGTTACTCCTTGCAACTGATAAATGAATACATCGCCTGACAGTGGTTTTTGAGTAAGATCATGTTGTGACAAGCCTTGCTTTGCACTTGTTATAATTAACCAATCTAAGTTAGGCCCGCCTAGCGCAACGCAAGAAGGTTGTGATACGGGTAGCGTTATTGAAAAGTCAATTTCACCATCGTCGTTATATCTTACCACTTTGCTACTGCCCCATTGTGCATTCCATAAGTATCCTTGTGCATCTATCGTTGAACCGTCAGGGAATGCGGATGCGTCTGTCCTAGCAAATAGGCGCTTATTAGTGATTTTGGCGGTATACTTACAAAAATCGTATTGAAAGATTTCATGTGTTAATGAATCTGAGTGATAAAGGATATCACCTGTTTTATTCCAGCATAAACCATTTGATATCTGCAAATTAGTTATTTTTTTATGACAATCTAACTGATGGTCAATACAGTACAAAGCAGCAGACTGTGTTGATATTGTTGCGCTTTCTACCATGGTACCGGCCCAAAATCGTCCTTGGCGATCTGTTTTTCCATCATTAAAACGGTTACCTACAACGTGGTATTCTGGCTGAGTAAGCCAGATTAATTGTGATGTATTGAGATCATATCGAGCAATGCCTTGCTCAAAGGCTGCAATAATTTGATTATCATTTTTAGTGAATGAAAAACTGCCCATACGTTGTGGTAAAGCAAACTTTTCTACCGCTTGATTAACGATAAAAAATCGGTATAAATTACATTTTTCAATGTCTAACCAATATATAGCCTGCTGCTCTACATGCCATAAAACGCTTTCTCCTAACTGACATTGGCAAGGAATAATCTGAATTAGCTGAGCGGTTACGGTTTTATTGATCATTATTTATTTTAATTGCATTTAAGGTGTCGTTTAATAAGATGGCTTTATTTTTTACCATATCAAGGGTGTCATTACGCTGATATAGGCTATTACCTATGCCAAGTGCACTTGCGTCAGATGTTAGCCATTGCAGGGCATTACTTTGTGAAACACCACCAACTGGAATAATATGGACGTCATTTGGTAAAACTGATTTAAGGGCTCTAATATGAGTGAAGCCATAAGTCTGTGCAGGAAAAATTTTCAACCACCTTGCACCGGCTTTATACGCTGACAAAGCCTCGGTAGCGGTCGCTATGCCGGGCACGACATACAAATTATTTACGGTACAATACTCAATCAATTCCGGGTCACAATGAGGAGAAAAAATGAGTTTAGCTCCTATGTTTTCAACTTGTTTAATCTGCTCTAAACTGAGCACAGTGCCGGCACCAACTAAACAATCTTTTGGTAATGTCATTACGAGTCTGGCAATAGACTCTAGCGCTTGAGGTGAGTTCAGGGGCACTTCAATGACTCGAATACCTTGGGTATATAAGCATTGGGCTATTTCGACAACTTCGCTTGGAATTACACCACGTAAAATAGCAATAACAGGGTGTTTTTTAATAAACGTTTTCAACGTAAATCCTTACTATATCTATAATCAGTTTTTAGATTTTTGTGGAGGATAATGCCATTATTTTTTGATAAACAGCATTAAATCCTAACAAGGTCATCTCTGTCATTTTGCATATATTAGTTTTGATGCCATGCATATTGAGTACTTGAGAAAATTGCTGACTTAAATGTGTAGTACCTATGATAGTTATTTCACCTAGCTCTGAGAGTTGCCATTCTTCTGCATTCATTGCCGCGCGAACATCGCTACCAATAAGTAAACCTGATAGATACGAAGAGGCTTGTGAATCGGTTAACTCACCAAAAAGTTGCTTACTCCTGACGCTAAATAAACCGTGAGTAAAGCTACCCAATTCACTTTTTAAGGTAAAGTCTGCACCTTTTTTAAAAGATGCACTATCGAATGTAGCATGATTTTTTTTAATTAAAATACTATGGTTAGTCAATAAATCAAAGAGCTCGCCGGTCATTGCTGTTTTAAATAGTTCAATTGCCCCCGCTTTAATGAAGACCCATTTTGTATGAGTCCCGGGTAAACAAAGTAAATGGGTACCAGAAAAATGCTGTAAATTAAGTTGTAGCCATCCTAATACTTGTAATTCTTCGCCACGCATAACATCGTAGTTATCATTTTTTAAGCGACAACTTAACCCGGGTAAAATGGTGATTTTATGACCAGAACAAACAAAGTTAGTACATTTTGATGATAAATTTCCAAGTTTGGTTGGACAGGGGAGATACTCGGTTTCTTTCCAACCAATACTTGAGCCAATTTGCCCCATCATATAGATTGGCAGCTTGCCGTGTTGTACAACCCAGTGGTCAATGCAGTCAAATAGCGTCTGTTCAAAGCTATTAACAACTTTATTGACACCTAAACCATTTGCATCATCCTTAAGGGTTAGGGTTTTATCTGTATTTACTTCACATAGAAATGCACGTAAATGGCTTGTGCCCCAATCAACGGTAATAATATAGTTATAAGCTGACAATTATGTTCTCCCACCGTCAATTACAATGCCTTGTCCGGTGATAAGAGCACTGTCATTTGAGGCTAAAAATAATGCCAAATTAGCGACGTCTTCAGGCAATATTCTCTTTTTTAATGCCATAGATTCTGTCCATTTTTGTTCTTCTTTGCTTGTTAACCAAGTTGATAATTGGCGTTCAGTTGCCACCCAACCAGGGACAATCGCATTGACTCTTATATTGTGTTCACCAAATTCTTTTGATAACGCTTTAGTCATACCTATTAATCCTGCTTTGGCGGTAACGTATCCGGTCATATGTTGTAGGCCAATCAAGGCATTAATAGAACTAAAGTTGATGATGCTACCTGTTGAATTTTTTTTCATTGTTTTATAGGCAGCTTGTGCAGCAAAAAAAGCAGGATCCAAATTGACTTGCATACACTTATGCCAATCATAAGCTGAAATGTTCTCAATATCTTGACGATGATCATTGCCAACATTATTGACTAGCACATCTAAGCCGCCAAAGTGTGTCACTGCTTGGTATATTGACTCTTGTAAGGCAATTGAATCTGTAACATCAACGGTTTTATACCATAGTGTATTGTCTGATAATGGTGATAAGTCGGTGATTAATGCTTCTGCCATTTCTTTGTTTGAGTCGATAAATGCTACTTTGGCTCCTTGTGCTCTAAAGGCTTTAACCATCGAGGCGCCAATGCCACCGGCACCTCCGGTAATAAAAACTACCTTATCTTTCAAACTTTTATATTGAGTTGATAAACTCATTATCATGCTCCAAACATTTAATGTATTTAAAATAATTTTATAGCTTTAATTTTTCATTACTATTTTTTAGCTAGATAAAGTTATATCATAATTGTATAGAATTAAATAAGATATAACTTATTAATGATACCAGTCGGAACACTATTAAATGAAACCGTCACCTAGACAAAATTTAACACATCAACTTACCTACGATTTAGGCATTGCGATTGTTGAGGGTACTTACCCTGTTGGTGGAGGTTTGCCTTCAGAAGCTGATTTATGTGTGCAGTATAATGTTAGCCGCAGCTCTACTCGTGAAGCAGTAAAAATGCTCTCTGCAAAAGGGCTGATTTCTTCTCGTCCTAAGCAAGGCATTAGGGTGTTACCTGAAAACAGCTGGAACATGTTTGATACTGACGTATTAACCTGGATATTGAGTAGCAAGCCATCACTAGCTTTATTAAAAGAATTCACTCAGGTTAGATTGGCTATAGAGCCTCAAGCAGCAGCACTTGCAGCAATGAACGCAACTTACGAGCAATTGGAAGATATTGAAAAAGCCTTGTCTCGAATGGTTGAAGCCGATCAAGGTTTAGATGATCCACTCGATGCTGATATTGCTTTTCATACCAGTATACTCGTTGCTAGTGGCAATCGGTTTTTTGTGCAGCTTACTGAGTTTATCGGTACCGCATTAAGGGTGAGTATTCGATATACCAATAAAATTAAGGGTGTGCCAGGAGCTGATGTAAAAAAACATGCAGACATTCTAAATACTATTAAATCGCGTAACCCAGATCGAGCACGCGATGCCGTGACAGCAATTTTAGACGAAGCCTTGGAGCTAATTGATTCACAGCTTTAATCTTTTGAAATCACTCATTAGACATTTTCATTGCTAATGAGTGATCGAAGCATTTTTACGTAAATAATATCGCAATGAGTAACTCTATTTATTTTGGCCTCGCTATATTCATCGCTTGGGCTATTTTCTTTACTGAACTTGTTTGAGAAAAATCTTCTAGTGCTACCGGTAACTTTTGTAGCCAATTAGGGTGTTGATCTATGGTGCCTGGAATATTCACTTGTTCTGGTACTTCCAAGGCATCTTCCAGTGGAATAAGTTGAATATGGCTAGGTGAAGTGGCTAAATACTTTTGTACAGCAGTGCTTAGTTCAGTGTTCATCATTGCAGGCTCAAGTTGTGGTGCTTGGCTCATATCGATTACCTGTAGATCGGCTAAAGCCGCAAGCAGGTTTTCACGTTCACTGGCTCGTGCATGTCTGTCAGCATCTCCGGCTTCATCATTAGGATAAAGATTAAGTTGTTGACGCCACTGTAAATCTCGCCCTTGCCACCAACCAGCTAATGTTGCGGTGTCATGTGTGGCAACAGTTATCACTGATTGAGTGGGGAAATTTTCAGGGCGTTTGAATAAACCAGACTGCCAACGCTCAAAAAACAATACCTTGAAGGATAAAAGGCCTGCATTTTGAATAGTTTCACTAAACCCTTCAGGCACATTACCCAGGTCTTCACCAATCACTACGCACTTATTACGACGAGACTCTAAGGCGATAACCCGTAAAATATCATCCCAAGGAAAATTAATATAAACACCTTCATTGGCTGCCATGCCAGGTGCTACCCAATATTGACGCATTAAGCCTAATATATGGTCAATACGCAAAGCACCGGCATATTGCATACTGCTACGAAGTGCTTTTACTAACGGCTGATAGCCCTGTTTTTGTAATGCGACAGGGTTGATAGGCGTTAATCCCCAATTTTGTCCTAGCGGGTTCATACCATCTGGTGGGGCGCCAATTGAAGCGCCAGCAACATAAACCTCTTTATCAGACCAAACATCAAAACCTGAGCCATCGCAGCCCACGGCTAAGTCGAGATATAAGCCAATCGCCATATCTTTGTCGATTGTATATTGAGTGACTGCACTCAATTGTTTATGTGCTATCCATTGTAAGAAACAAAAATACTCAATGCGTGTCGCATGAGAGAGTTGAAATTTATGTACTTCTTCACTATCTGGATCTTGAAAATTGGTTGGCCAATCGGGCCAACCATAGGTATTTTCATCAGCCAAATTAAAATATTCATACAAGGTATCAAACGTTGCAAAACGTTGTAAGTCATGACCATTTGTTTTTTTAAAATGCTCAAACTCTACTGACATTTTTTTATAACAATCGGTTTTATTGGCACGGGTATCTTGGTGATAAAAATCTTCAAACAATAATTCGGTGATTTCAAACTTAAGTTTTGCGACCGCAGGATAATCAATTAAATTACTTGCTTTAGCATCAGCAACGTTTTGTTGAAAGGCTTTACTTTTTACTTTTGTTTGTGCGAGTTCACAGCGCTCAAAGTTTGGTATTTTGCTTACATCAATATAAAGCGGGTTTAAAAAGCAACGACTCGATGGCGAATAAGGGCTTCGGTGTGCAGGATTTTGTTGATAAAGCGGATGCAATGGATTTAATCCAATAGTCGAGGCTTGATGCTGCGCTGATTTTTCAACAAGATTATATAAATCAGTAAAATCTCCCATTCCCCAGTTTTTTTTACTACGCAGTGAATATAATTGGGCTGTGTAACCCCATACTTTATTAACTGAAGCCTCTTGAGCGCTGTAACAGGTTTTAGGTGCATAGAGTAGCGGACAACTAGCTTGATCATCACCAAAGCTGATAGTCAGTTGGTAATAACCTTGTTCAAATGTAGGTAAAATTAATAAATATTGGCAATATTGTGTTTTACCTATTTTTGTCTCCGCAATAACTTGCATGTTGTCAACGTTAATAGAGCCTACAACTTCATTGCCTATTTCACTTCCTACTTCAGGTGTTACCTTCCAATTGAGTAGTAACTTGCCAATTTTAGGCAGACTTACTTTAATCGCATGTTGTTGGTCTTCAAGTTTGGCAATATGAACAACGGGTAATATATTAAGCCACTGACTTTGCTTTAAATATTCAATTGATGTAGTTAATGAATCGTCATCCAATTCGAAGCCCATTGCTTTTAACAAGGCTCGTTTAGCTTGGTCTTTAGCGTGTACACGATCGCCAAATGCTCCGGTGTAACTTGAGTGAAAACCTACTATATCGGCTAACTGTTCGATGAGACTCATGCAAACTCTCTTTAATTGTGAAATAAAATTACATATTGTTGTAATTTTAACAATGTATAGGTTAGAATTACAACAAATAAAGCTTTGATTTTGACGTTTATTAGCGGTATATTTATTAAATGTAATTTTTTTACATAAATTTACAACAAAAATAAAGCACAATCAGTGATGTTAAATTAATTAGTGCATGATTAATGGAGAATAACAATGCTAACTAAGAAATTTTTTAAAACCAAAGATGAAGCTGAAGTAACTTTTGAATTTAATAGAAGTGATGTAACTACAGCTGCATTGGTTGGTGATTTTAATGACTGGCAAGCTATTGAAATGAAGTTTAATAAAAAATCAAAGAGTTTTAAAACCAAGCTGAGATTACCTAAAGGGGGCATTTTCCATTTTCGTTACCTTTTAAATAATACTGAGTGGGAAAATGATTATCAAGCTGACCAATACCTAGCTAATGAATTTGGCACTGAGAATAGTGTAGTAGATACAACAGTTTAAAACGCAAATAATGTTATAAATATGTTCATTAAGCCTTTGTTTTTATTTCATATACTAAATGAATTAAATTATTGACCAAAATTCAATGGCTGTAATTGATTAGGGTATGGAGCCCGTAAGTAGAATAATGCAGGAGCAATTACGAGTAATAGCGAGCCTGTATGATTGCACTCAATGAAGTTTACTATGTAAAGCATTTGAGGATGATCAATTAATTAGTCTTTTTGGTATTAAATACTTTATGCAAGATGGCATTTTACGATAAATTAAACGATAGTCAGCTATCTTTCGTTACTGGAGAAACATGGAACAATATAGAATGGAGCCCGGCAGTGTCTATCCAATAGGGGCAACTGTTGCTGAGACCGGGGTTAATTTTGCTATTTTTTCAGCTCATGCTGAAAAAATTGAACTGTGTATTTTTGACGAACATGGTTGCCAAGAATTAAAACGCTTTGTTTTACCACAATGTGAACATAATATTTGGCATGGTTTCCTTAAAGGTGCTAAAGCAGGTTTAGTCTATGGTTATCGCGTTTATGGACCTTATACACCAGAGTTTGGTCATCGCTTTAATCATCATAAATTATTGTTAGACCCTTATGCCAAAGCATTAAAAGGTAACTTTTCATGGTCAGAACGCCACTTTGCTTATAATGTTCATGATCCTAAACAAGACTTGTCTTTTGACGCTAGAGATAATGCCGATGTTATGCTTAAAGCTGTTGTTATGGACCCCTCTGCTCCGCTTATTCCAAGGCAGCCAATAGCGTGGAAAAATACCGTTATTTATGAAGGTCATGTTAAAGGCTTAACCGCACTAAACCCTAAAGTGCCTGAACATTTACGAGGTTCATTTTTAGGCCTCAGTCATCCTGCGATGATCGCTCATTATCGTGCTATTGGGATTACAACGATAGAATTATTACCGGTACAGCAATTCATTTCAGAGCAATTTTTAACCGACAAAAAGCTAACTAATTATTGGGGCTATAACTCAATGGCGTTTTTTGTTCCCCATCAAGATTATCTAAACCAAGATCAAATACTTGATTTTCAACGCATGGTTGATGAACTCCATCAAGCCGGTTTTGAAGTGCTCATTGATGTGGTTTACAACCACACTTGTGAAGGTAATAGATTAGGACCAACACTAAGCTTTAGAGGCATAGACAATAAGTCTTACTACCGCTTAAATTCTGCTGAGCCACGATATTATATTAATGATACTGGCTGCGGAAATACCATAAACATTAGTCACCCTCGGGTATTGCAAATGGTCATGGACAGCTTACGTTACTGGGTTCAAGTGATGGGTGTTGATGGTTTTAGATTTGATTTAGCCCCTATTTTAGGTCGAGAGTTACATGGTTTTGATAAAAGTAATGGCTTCTTGGATGCTATTTTACAAGATCCCATTCTCAATAGTGTCAAAGTTATTGCTGAGCCTTGGGATATTGGTCCAGGAGGCTATCAATTAGGCGGGTTCCCATCGCCGTGGTCTGAATGGAACGATCGTTATCGAGATACCATGAGACGTTATTGGCGAGGAGATAAAGGCCTGTTGCCTGAATTTGCCCGGAGAATTCATGGCTCAAGTGATATTTTTGAACACAGTGGACGCCAACCTTTTGCTAGCATCAATTTTCTTTGCAGCCATGATGGTAATACGTTACGTGATTTGGTGAGTTATCAAGATCGCCATAATGAAGCCAATGGTGAAAATAATAGGGATGGCCATTCTGATAATTTTGCACATAATCAGGGTATAGAAGGCGAAACTACCGATAAAGATATTTTGTCACTTCGATTGCGGCAAATAAAAAATATGATGGCAACCCTTATGTTGTCTCAAGGCGTACCTATGATACTTGCTGGAGATGAAATAGGGCGCAGTCAACAGGGCAATAATAATGCTTATTGCCAAGACAATGAAATAAATTGGTTAAATTGGGATGAAAACGTCCTATACGCGCAAGAACTTAAATCGTTTACCGCTAGTTTGGCTGAACTTAGAAAACGTTTCTCTATGTTATCCCATGATCGCTTTATTCATAAAGATGATAAAAAATCTGCCGTGGATATTACCTGGTTCCATCCATCAGGCTTTGCTATGCAAAAAGAGCATTGGCATTCTCATCATGCGGCAACGTTAGGTTATTTGATCGAAGAAAAAGCGCCAGATACGCCGGTAATTTTATGCCTTTTTCATGCCGGAGCAGAATCAATTGAGTTTCAACTGCCAGAGATTGACACCATAAAACACTGGCAAGTGATGGTTGATACAACGTCGAGCAGTGAGCAACAGGAAGTTCGAAATATACCGGCAGAGCGAATGATCACCATGGCACCATTTTCAACAATTGTTTTATTAAATGATTGTTTATAAAAATAAATAGGATGTACTGATTGTGAATAAAGAAAATACCCAATGTGAAATTACTGCATCAAGTGGCAGTGTTTTGATGAATGAAGACACTTTCTCAGAAGATTTAGCCCGACATTTCCATTTTTCATTAGGTCGTGACAAGGTTCAAGACTCTCACTTATACCTTTATAACGCACTTGCCGTCACCATTCGTGACCATTTAGTGGCTCAATGGAAAAAAACCAGAGAATCTCGTGGCCATCAACGTCGAGTGGGTTATATTTCGTTAGAATTTTTAATGGGGCGAACCCTTAATAACGCCATTTTGAATTTAGATTTAGATGATACGGTTCGTGATGCTTTAAAAGGCTATTGCTGTGATTTAGAAGATGTTGAGCAATCAGAGCATGATGCTGGCCTAGGTAACGGTGGTTTAGGACGTTTAGCTGCCTGTTTTTTAGATAGCTGTGCCAGTTTGTCTTTACCGGTTATTGGTTACGGTATTCGTTACGAATACGGCATGTTCAATCAAGAAATTAAAAATGGCGCTCAAATTGAGCACCCGGATAATTGGTTACGTAATGGTAATCCATGGGAAATTGCCGCACCAGAAAAAACCATCAGAGTGAAATTTTTTGGTCATGTTGATGTGATTAAAAAACGTAATGGTCAGCAATATCGCCAATGGAATAATACCCAAGATGTGCTTGCCGTACCCTATGATATGCCAATTCCTGGCTATCAAAATGGTATTGTTAATACCTTAAGGTTATGGAAGTCTGAAGCGACAGATGAATTTGATCTGGATGAATTTAACGCCGGTAGTTATACCGAGTCGGTCGCTAAAAAAAATCTAGCCGAACAAATCACTATGGTGCTTTATCCAAATGACAGTAGTGAAAATGGTAAAGAGCTGCGTCTAAGACAACAGTACTTTTTATCTTCAGCATCCCTACAAGACACCATTAATAGTTATGTTGAAAACTGTGGTGACAACTTTGATCAATTTGTTGAACTGAATAGTTTTCAACTAAATGATACCCATCCAAGCATTGCTGTTGCCGAATTGATGCGTATTTTGATGGATGACTATCGTATCCCATGGGATGACGCATGGAATATCACCTCACAAACGATGGCGTATACCAACCATACGCTATTACCTGAAGCGTTAGAAAAATGGCCGGTGAGTTTATTTGCCAAGCTAATACCGCGTATTTTAGAAATTATCTATGAAATTAACGCCCGCTTTCTGCAACAGGTTGCTGTTGCATGGCCTGGAGATTCGACTAAGCAGCAAGCATTGTCATTAATTGAAGAAGGGCATGAACCACAGGTGCGCATGGCACACTTAGCAATTGTTGGCAGTTATTCAGTTAATGGAGTAGCAGCCTTGCATACCAAACTTTTAAAAGCCGGGTTATTTAACGACTTCTATCAACTTTGGCCTGAAAAATTTAATAACAAAACGAACGGTGTTACACCACGTCGTTGGTTATCTCATTGCAACACAAGTTTAGCTGAACTCATCTCAAGTAAAATTGATAAAGGCTGGGTTGCTGATTTTTCCAATGTCGATCAATTAGCTAAATTTGCTGAAGAAAAAGCCTTTCAAAAACAATGGCGAGAAAGTAAAAAGGCCAACAAAGCCGTTTTAGCTGACTATGTTGAGCAAGCAACAGGTGTCAAATTTAACCTTGATATGATGTTTGATGTGCAAGTTAAACGCATTCATGAATACAAACGTCAACTCCTGAATATTTTGCATGTTATTGGTCTGTACGATCGTATTCGCAAAGGCGATACAGCAGATATTACACCGCGTTGTGTACTCATTGGCGGTAAAGCAGCGCCAGGCTATGTTATGGCGAAAGAGATTATTAAACTGATTAATAATGTCGCTGACACCATTAATTTAGACCCTAAAGCAGCGAAATTCTTAAAAGTGGCTTTCGTGCCAAATTACAATGTTTCTGCGATGGAAATTATTTGCCCAGCGACTGATTTATCTGAGCAAATATCAACGGCGGGTAAAGAAGCATCGGGTACGGGAAACATGAAGTTCATGATGAATGGTGCGCTGACCATTGGTACGTTAGATGGGGCAAATATTGAAATTAGAGATGCCGTTGGCGCGGATAACTTTTTCTTGTTTGGCGCTCAAGCGCATGAAATTTCAGGCATTCGAGAAAATTATCAACCTAATGAAATTATCGCCAATTCTGCAACGTTATCGGCAGTAATGCACTTGTTAGAAAGTGGTCACTTTAATTTATTTGAACCCTGTATTTTTGATTCAATCATAAATACTATTCGTGACCCAGATGATATGTGGTTAACAGCTTATGATTTTGATAGCTATTTTCAAGCACAACGCCGTGTTGATAAAGCTTATCAAAACCAAACGTTGTGGACCAAAATGAGTATTTTAAACACGGCAGCCAGCGGTGTGTTTTCGAGCGATCATACGATCAGGCAGTATCGAGATGAAATATGGAAGCTTTAGTAATTTACTATAAAAAGTAAAACGCTATTTATTGAACGTTAACAAATGTTGATAAAGGATAGGATACGTTATGCCTAATTATGTAGAAAGAAGAATAAGTAGTTTAACAAAAGAAACTTATGCGTTGGTTTTGGCGGGGGGCCGAGGTTCACGACTCTATGAATTAACAGACAGAAGAGCGAAACCGGCAACGTTTTTTGGTGGTAAATTTAGGATCATCGATTTTCCTTTATCAAACTGTATTAACTCAGGTATTAGGCGTGTAGGTATTGCTACTCAATATAAATCGCACTCGCTAATTCGTCATATTAGCCGTGGTTGGGGACACTTTAAAAAAGAATTAGGTGAATCAATTGAAATTTTACCGGCATCACAACAAAAGGGTGATGGTTGGTATTTAGGTACGGCAGACGCTGTTTTTCAAAACATCGATATCATCAGACATGAATTACCAAAATATGTCATGATTTTATCAGGTGATCACGTTTATCGCATGGATTACGGTCCACTACTCGCTCAGCATGTTGCTAATGGCGCTGATATGACCGTTTGTTGTATTGAAACCTCTGTTGAAGAGGCTGCGGGTCAGTTCGGTGTCATGACTGTTGATGAAGAGAGTCGTGTTTGTCGATTTGATGAAAAACCGGCCAATCCATCTGAAGTACCCGGTAAACCCGGCATTACCTTAGCGTCAATGGGCAATTATGTTTTTAATACTGAGTTCTTATTTGAACAACTAGAGAAAGATGCGGCGGCAGAAGGCTCAAGTGGTGATTTTGGTAATGACATTATTCCTAAAATAATTGAGTCTCATCGGGTATTTGCTTTTCCATTTAAAGACCCTGATAGCGAGAAGCAACCCTACTGGCGTGATGTGGGTACTTTAGACTCTTTCTGGGAAGCTAATATGGAATTAGTGGCTCCTGAGCCGCAACTTAATATGTACGATGAAAATTGGCCTATCTGGACTTTTCAAGAACAAACAGCACCGGCTAAATTTGTATTTGACCAAGATAACCGTCGTGGTATAGCCATTGACTCTACAGTATCTGGCGGCGTTGTTGTCTCTGGTTCTACAGTGAAACGCTCTTTGTTATTTTCAAAAGTAAGAGTTAATTCTTACTGTGATATTGATGAATCAGTTATTTTACCTGGGGTGATTATTAATCGTAACAGTAAAATTAAAAAAGCTATTATCGATCGCAGTTGCGTTATTCCAGAAGGCATGGAAATTGGTATAAATCATGACGATGACCGGGCTAAGGGCTTCAGGGTTACTAGCAAAGGTGTGGTTTTAGTTACTAGAGATATGCTTGAAAAACTAGAGAAGCACGCTGACTAGTGAGTAATACCAGTTCCATTAAGTTTGTGATCTTGTTGTGCGCAGGAAAAATAACTCAAGGTAAGGCGCTCGATTGAGCAATAGCTGGCTATTGGGATTGAGAGCAACACAGCCTTGCGCTATTTTAACTAGTACAAGTGAGCAATAACTTAATGGGATTGGTATAATAAGCATTATTCATTTTACGGGTAATTTCTAACATGGATGAAATTACCCGTTATTATCAATTTTACTTAACTTTTATAGCAGTTTACAAAGGTCAGTTTGTACTGAATTATTGTAAGTGAATATTTAGGGTTTTCTTTTGATGGGTTATGTTTGACACCTTTTTTGATATTTTAATTTAAATTCAAGTTGTTAAAAAGTAATGACACAAAGAGTTAACGATATACTAGGAAGACGTAATGAATAACCTAGCAAAAAGCTTGTTAGATAACGAAACAGTTAAAGCCATAGTTAATGTGCAGCATCAAAATATTTTTTCTGTCTTAGGCATGCATAACCACCCAACAGTAAGTGGATTAATTGTACGAGCTTTTTTACCTGAGGCAATGAGTGTCGAGGTAATAGATAGCAAAAACAATAAATTGGTGGCAACGCTAAATATAGTTGATCAAGCTGGACTTTTTGAAGGAAAACTAGGGCGAAGAAGAAATATATTTGATTACCGTTTACGCGTTCACTATAAAAATGAAAGCGTGATTGTTGATGACCCATATCGTTATCCTTCCTTATTAAAGCCTCAAGACTTATACCTTTTTTGTGAAGGTACGCACGAGCAAACCTATCAATGGATGGGCTCTCATGAAATTACTGTCAATAATGCTCAAGGAACGCATTTTGTTTTATGGGCTCCTGACGCGTCTCGTGTTTCTGTGGTGGGGGATTTTAACTTTTGGGATGGTCGACGCCACGTCATGCGCAAACATCCAGGCTCAGGCGTTTGGGAAATATTTCTCCCCAATGTTACTGCTAGCGCCAGTTATAAATATGAAATAGCCGATAGAAACGGTGAAATTCAAGCTTTAAAAGCCGATCCCTATACTTTTTCTATGCAACTTGCCCCCGGAACTGCGTCTAAAGTTATTCAAAACAGTGACTATCAATGGCAAGACGAGCAGTGGATAAATGAACGCGACAGCTCATCAAATCATTATAATGGAGCGGTTGCTATTTACGAAGTGCATTTAGGTTCTTGGAAAAGAAACGCAGAAAATAATGCTGATAACACTCACGCGCCAAGTTATTTAACTTACCGTGAATTAGCCGAGCAATTAGTACCGTATGTTGTAGAAATGGGCTTTACCCATCTGCAACTAATGCCAGTAAGTGAATACCCTTTTGACGGTTCATGGGGTTATCAACCGATTGGACTTTTCGCACCTACCGCACGTTTTGGTAGTGCGGAAGACTTTAAATTTTTTGTCGATTGTTGTCACCGCGCGGGTATTGGTTTGCTACTTGATTGGGTGCCAGGACACTTTCCGACCGATGAACATGGTACGGGTAAATTTGATGGTACTTGTCTTTATGAACACGAAGATGTTCGCAAAGGTTTCCATCCCGATTGGCAGACCCTTATTTATAACTACGGTCGTGCAGAAGTACAAAGCTACTTGATCAGTAACGCTATTTATTGGTTAGATCAATTCCATATTGATGGCTTACGTGTTGATGCCGTTGCCTCTATGCTGTATTTAGATTACAGCCGGGCAGCGGGAGAGTGGCTACCAAACGTTCATGGTGGTCGAGAAAACTTAGAAGCCATTGAATTATTACAACAAGTTAATACTCGCTCTTATGCAAAACATCCCGGTGTTATGATGATTGCTGAAGAATCAACCGCTTGGCCTGGTGTATCTAAACCGGTTGACGGTGGTGGCTTAGGCTTTGGCTTTAAATGGAACATGGGCTGGATGAACGACACGTTAAACTTTATGGCACGTGATCCCATTCATCGTCAACACCACCACAGCGAAATGACCTTCGGTTTAGTTTACAGTTTTAGTGAAAACTTTGTTTTACCGATCAGTCATGACGAAGTCGTGCATGGTAAAGGCTCATTGCTTAATAAAATGCCGGGCGATGATTGGCAAAAATTCGCCAATTTGAGGGCATACTACGGCTTTATGTGGACTCATCCGGGGAAAAAACTATTGTTTATGGGCTGTGAATTTGCTCAACGTGACGAATGGAATCATGATCAAAGTTTAGATTGGCATTTGCTTGAACAGAGCAACCATAAAGGCGTACAAACGCTAATAAAAGATCTTAACCGCACTTATAAAAGCATTCCAGCATTACACGAGCTTGATTGTGATGGTAGTGGCTTTGAATGGCTAGACTCACAAAATAATAAACAATCAATATTGATTTATTTAAGAAAAGGGCAAGCAGGTACGGCACCCGCTTTGGTGGTTGTTAATTTGACACCAACCAGTTACGAAAATTTTTATGTTGGTGTACCTTTGTCAGGTTTTTATCGAGAATGTTTAAATACTGACAGCAGCATCTATGGCGGCAGTAATATCGGTAATGGTGGTGGTGTCAACTCGGTCAATGAGCCGTATGCGGGACAAGATAATTTGCTTATCCTGTCTGTTCCTCCTTTAGCCACCATGATTTTTCAATGGCAAGCAAATGAATAAATCAAGATAGTTATTTTGCAGGTTTTTGCAGATTTTTGCAGGTCTTTTGCAGATCTTTTGTAGGTCGGACTTCAGTCCGTCAACTTTATAGCCGGCGATTAACGCGATGGACAGACAATTTTTTGCAGATCTTTTGTAGGTCGGACTTCAGTCCGTCAACCTTATAGCCGGCGATTAACGCGATAGACAGACAATTTTTTGCAGATCTTTTGTAGGTCGGACTTCAATCCGTCAACTTTATAGCGGGCGATTAACGCGATAGACAGGCAATTTTTTTGCAGGTCTTTTGTAGGTCGGACTTCAGTCCGTCAACCTTATAGCCGGTGATTAACGCGATAGACAGGCAATTTTTTTGCAGATCTTTTGTAGGTCGGACTTCAGTCCGTCAACTTTATAGCCGGTGATTAACGCGATAGACAGGCAATTTTTTGCAGGTCTTTTGCAGGTCGGACTTCAGTCCGTCAATTGTGATGCAGGCAAATAACCTGATGAGCAAAGCCTGACCTACAGGTGATTCAAGCACATGGCATATTATTTTTAAGGGTAAGTTATGACAACTGAGCAAAGCAAGCAAGCTAAGCAAACCAAGCAAGTAAAGACTCAAGCATTTACCGATCAAAAACCAGGTACTTCAGGCTTAAGAAAAAAAGTTACGCAATTTCAGCAAACCGGCTACTTAGAAAACTTTGTACAAGCAGTATTTAATACCATTGCGCCTTGTACCGGACAAAAACTGGTCTTAGGCGGTGATGGACGATTTTATAACCGCGAAGCGATTCAGGTGATTATTCGCATGGCGGTTGCCAATGGCTTTACTCATATTTTAGTCGGTCAGGGCGGTATTTTATCAACACCGGCAGCCTCTTGTGTGATCAGAAAAAATAAAGCCTGTGGTGGTATTATTTTATCGGCTAGCCATAACCCCGGAGGACCAGATGAAGACTTTGGGATTAAATTCAACGGAGAAAATGGTGGACCTGCTCCCGAAAAGTTAACTGAGGCAATATTTAAACAAACCTTATCTATGGAACAATACCTGAGTATTGACGCTGATGACGTTGAACTGGACCAATTAGGCACAGTACAAATAGCACAGTGTAAAATCGATATTATTGATCCCGTTAATGATTATGCCGATTTGATGGCGTCGATGTTTGATTTTACAGCAATGAGAGGCTTGCTGAGACAAGGCGACTTTCGTTTGTGTTTCGATGCTATGCATGCGGTTAATGGCCCTTATGCCAAAGAAATATTTGAAAAACGCTTAGGTGCACCAGCCGGCTCTGTCATTAATGGTGTGCCATTAACTGACTTTGGTGGTGGTCATCCAGATCCTAATCTAGTGCATGCTCATGAGCTTGTTGCTTTACTCTATGGTGATGACCCCTTTGATTTTGGCGCAGCTTCAGATGGTGATGGCGATCGTAATATGGTGTTGGGTAAGGCTTTTTATATTAATCCTTGCGACAGTTTAGCGATATTAACCGCTAATGCTAATTTGATACCGGCTTATGCGAAAGGTATTGCTGGTGTTGCTCGTTCAATGCCAACCAGTAGAGCGGTTGATCGAGTAGCAAAAGCGATGAATATACCCTGTTATGAAACACCTACTGGCTGGAAATTTTTTGGTAATTTATTAGATGCCGGCAAAATCACCTTATGCGGTGAAGAAAGTTTTGGTACGGGATCTGACCATATTAGAGAAAAAGATGGTATTTGGGCGGTATTGTTTTGGCTAAACTTAATGGCAGTAAAAAAACAGCCGGTCAGTGAAATTGTTAAAAACCATTGGTTGCAATATGGCCGTGATTATTTTACTCGCCATGATTATGAAGCGGTTGACAGTGCCAGTGCAGAGGAAATGATCGGTCAATTAAAAGCAAAACTAGCGTTGTTACCAGGTCAAGTTATTGCAGGCATTAAAATAGCCTCTGCGGATGACTTTCAATATATTGATCCCGTTGATAACAGTAAAACTAGCGCGCAAGGTGTTCGACTTTATTTAGAAAATGGCGGCCGTATTGTTTTTAGGCTTTCAGGTACCGGTACGCAAGGGGCAACCTTAAGGGTTTACTTAGATTGTTACCAGCAAGACCCAACGCTGTTAGCACAAGAAACACAGCAAGCCCTGAGTGAGTTAATTCAAGTGGCAGAAACGGTAGCAGGTATTAAACAATTTACCGGCAGAGAACAGCCTGATGTGATCACATAAGGCTTATAATGTGATCTCGATAAAGAAATAAGCTGAGGACTACAATCAGTTCTTTGGCTTATCTTTTAGGTATATCTTTTAGGTATATTTTTTAGGTACATTTTTTAGGTATAATTCTTAAACATATTTTTTAAACATAGTCTTTAAGCTAAGCATAGAACTTAAGTATAGAAATTAAGCATAGTTTTTAGGTATGCTCTTAAGTAGAGCGCTCAAGAAAATAATCAATAATATAAGAAAAAGTGAAAGGTATTGAAATGAAAATATTAATGGCGGCGGCAGAAAATGATGCATTACCGCGTGGCAAGGTTGGTGGTATTGGTGACGTAGTTCGAGATATTCCGCTCGCCTTAGCTAAAATTGGTCAAGAGCTTGATGTAGTCATGCCGGGTTATGGCAGCTTTTCTAAGCTTGCAGGCGCTCAACAGGTGACTTCATTAGAGGTTATGTTTGGTGGACAAGTACAAACTGTTGATATTTTT
The DNA here is from genome assembly GCF_007954265.1 of Colwellia sp. C1TZA3. Lineage (GTDB taxonomy): Bacteria > Pseudomonadota > Gammaproteobacteria > Enterobacterales > Alteromonadaceae > Cognaticolwellia. Next base: position 55,157 of record NZ_VOLS01000023.1, read on the forward strand.
AAAATTTCACTAACACCTTCGCCAACCACTTTACTAGACACATCAGCAAAAAAAGTCAGCCAATGGGTGATTGAACATCCTTTGTTTGCTATCGGCGGTATAGGTAAAATTTATTGTGATGACCCCAGTAATCGACCTTTTGCCTCTGATGCTAGTAAGTTTGCATTATTTAGCGCCGCGGTCGCTAAGGCTATTATTAGTGATGTTTTTGGTAAAATTGATGTAATACACTTACACGACTGGCATACCGCTATGGTGTCAGTATTGCGCGCTTACGATCCTCAATATCAAGCATTAAAAGCCATTAAAACTGTTTATACTATTCACAATATAGCCCTGCAAGGTATTAGACCGATTGATGGTGATGAATCATCGCTAAAGTCTTGGTTTCCTGACTTAGCTTTTGATGAAAGCCAAATCAACGACCCTAGATATTATAACTGTTATAACCCGATGCGTTCTGGTATTAATCTATCAGATAAAGTCCATGCAGTTTCACCTACTTACGCGAAAGAAATATTATTACCTAGCAATGACCAACATGGATATTTTGGTGGTGAAGGTTTAGAAAATGATTTACGCCATGCCGCTAAAACAGGCCGGTTGCACGGTATATTAAATGGTTGTGAATACCCAGAAAAAGTCAGTGGTCGCCTTAAATTAACTGACTTAATAACGCTTTGTGATCAAGAGGTGATGAAGTGGTTAGCTGATAAACCTTTAGTTGATAACGCGCGTTTAATCGCAATAACGCGGTTAAAACAACTTGCCGTGAAAAAGTATAAAAAACAGCCTTTAGTATTAACGTCGGTTGGACGTATTACCGATCAAAAAGTGCGGCTTTTTCAACAAGTGATGGCCAATGGCGAAACGGCCTTAGAACAGTTGCTAACACTATTGTCTGATGACGGCGTTTTTATCCTATTAGGCAGTGGCGATAATGAGCTAGAAGCATTTTTAGCACAGTTAGCCTCGAAGCATAGTAATTTTATTTTCTTAAAAGGTTATTCAGAAGCGTTATCGAATAGTATGTACAATTCTGGCGATTTATTTTTAATGCCAAGCTCATTTGAACCTTGTGGTATCAGTCAAATGTTGGCAATGAGAGCAGGACAGCCATGTTTAGCGCACAGCGTGGGTGGTTTGAGTGACACGATAACTGATGATATAAACGGCTTTACCTTCAATGGCGATAACCCGCTACAACAAGCTGAAAATATGCTCAGCTGTTTTAAATCGACATTAGCAACCAAACAAATAAGTCCAAAAAAGTGGGCTAAAATCGCAACTAATGCCTTAAAGTCAAGGTATTTATGGAGTGACGTTGCACATGACTACGTTAAACATTTATACCAGTTCCATTAAGTTTGTGATCTTGTAGTGCGCAAGAAAAATAACTCAAGGTAAGGCGCTCGATTGAGCAATAGCTGGCTATTGGGAGTGAGAGCAACACAGCCTTGAGCTATTTTAACGAGTACAAGTGAGCAATAACTTAATGGGATTGGTATTATATAGTGATTAAGCCATATTGTTGCCCCTTGAGCTGACTTACTCGCTTAGTGTAGAAACTGAAAACTGAAAACTGAAAACTGAAAACTGAAAACTGAAAACTGAAAACTGAAGTGGTGTGGAATGGGTATTATACCCGCACCACTCAGCTCTCTAAGTGGCCAGCGTTTAATGGAGTGGCTATCAGCCAAATATTTCAATGTTTTAGTTTTAGGACTGTGCTGTGGAGCGAGAAGGGCATTCAGCTGATATTTTATAAATTTCATCGATAAATTGAGTACTTAGGTTATTTTTTGGCGTAGTATTTTAGTTAAGTCACCAAAACTTAACTTCTGATTTTAATTCAGGACTCATGCCCGAGAAATAATATGCTAAAAAAATGCTCACCATTACTGCTTTCACTTCTTATCAGCTTTGTTTGCTCGTTTACACTTTTAGCCAATAGTGCTCAGCAGATGTGGCCTGGCAGTGAATATGACCGCTCAATTCCTACTTTTTCAGACGTTTTAGGTTATGACGTGGGCGAAAAAATTACTAACTATGGTGATATGTTGCGCTACTTTGAAGCGCTTGAACGAGCGGCGCCAACGCAGATTAAACTGTTTGAATACGGCCGTACATGGGAAGGGCGTAAGCTTATTTATGCCGCCATCGGTAAAAGTGATGTTGTTGATAATCTCGATGACTTTGCCGATAAAATGCAAAAGCTCTCTGATCCACGCATTACAGATAAAAAGGCGGCTAAACAGTTAATCGCTCAACTACCTTCCTCAGTATGGTTAGGTTATGGCGTTCATGGCAATGAAATTAGTAGCACAGATGCGGCAATGATGACCGCCTATCATTTATTAGCTGCGCCCAATGAAGCGACTAATCGTAAAATATTAAAAAACACCATCGTTTTTATTGACCCTTTACAAAACCCAGACGGGCGCAGCCGATTTACCAGTCGTTATTACGCCACGGTGGGCATGCAACACAGTGCGGATAGGTTAAGCGCTGAGCATAACGAGCCTTGGCCAAGCGGCCGCTCAAATCATTATCTATTTGATATGAATAGAGATTGGTTAGCAATAACACAACCTGAAACCGCAGGCCGTATTGAAGTAATGAATCATTATCGACCATTAGTGGTGATTGACTTACATGAAATGGGCGGTGATAGCAGTTATTACTTTTCACCCGCCGCTCAGCCTTTTAACCCGCATATGACCCAAACTCAAATTGATAATATGACCGCTATTGGTAAAAACCATGGCAAACACTTTGACCGCCTTGGTTTTGATTATTTTACCCGTGAAGTATTTGATGCTTTTTACCCAGGTTATGGTGATAGTTGGCCAACATTTTATGGTGCATCTGCCTCAACTTATGAAGTTTCTTCTGCAAGAGGTGAGCTCTTTAAAAAGAAAACTGGCGAAACCTTAACTTATAAAAATACCGTTCAACGACATTTTGTTGCTTCAATTTCTACCGCGGAAGGCGTCGCTGACAATCACCATAAATTACTTAACGACTATTACAACTATCAAATCAGCGCTATTGCAGCAGGTAAAAGTAATAAAAAAGAACGAGTTTATATTTTACCTAACAACAGAAATGTCGCGGGAGGTCATCGCCTTGCAACACTAATGGCTCAGCATGGTGTTGAAGTAAAACAAGCCGACAAGGCCTTTAAACAATGTGGTAAAAGCTATCAAACCGGTGCTTACTTTATTGATACCGCGCAGCCTAAAGGTCGTTTTGTTACCACCACGTTTACCAAGCAAGTTGATATGGCACCGGCATTTGTTAAAGAGCAAGAACGCCGACGTGCCAGAAAACTGGCTGATGAAATTTATGATGTTACTGGTTGGTCATTACCATTAATGTTCGACGTTGATGTTGATGCCTGTTCAAAGCCAGTAAAAATAACAAGTCATCGTGTTAACAGTGACGACAAACTTATCGGTAAGGTTATTAACCCTGAAGCGAGCGTTGCTTATTTGGTTTCTTGGGGCGATATGGCCGCTGGTCGCTTCTTAACCGCAGCGTTGCAGCAAAATATTATTATTAAAAGTGCGGATAAAGCTTTTACCTTAGCTGAGCAAGAATACAATGCCGGTACATTGATCATCGAAAAGCGTAGTAATGACGAAGACTTAGCGACGAAAGTGATGGCAATAGCCCAAACTTCAGGCGCGCAAGTGCAAGGAGTTAATTCAAGTTGGGTTACTCAAGGCCCCAGTTTTGGTAGTAGCAATACCGTTACCATGACAGCACCCAATATTGCCATGGCATGGGACAAACCAGTTAGTTCGCTAAGTGCCGGTAATACTCGCTTCGTTATTGAACGTCAATTTAATTACCCGGTAACGGCAATACGCACCAACAGCCTTAAAAGTGCCAATTTATCAAATTACCAAGTGCTTATTTTACCCTCAGGTGACTATAAAGATGTGTTGGGCGTAAGTGGTGCTGAAAATATCAAGCAATGGGTAAAACGTGGTGGTGTATTAATCACACTGGGTAGTGCAACGCAATTTGCTGCTGAGCATGACATCGCTTTGTTAGATGTCAAAAGAGAACGCGCGTTTAAAGACCAAGCAGATAAGTCAACCGCAGCGAAAGAGGTTAATGACCTTGAAGCTGAGTCTATGGTGGACGGGCAGTTATTCGCCACTAAAAGTGCGCTAGTAACAGCCAGTGAAAATCCAAAAGAAAAACCTGACTTTGTTGCCGGCGTTTTAGCCAATATTGAAGTTGATCAAGAACATTGGTTAACGGCTGGGGTACATAAAAAACTTACAGCTATTGCCTATGGCAGCGATATATATGCGCCGATAAAACTAGCGTCAGGTAAAAACCTGGCTTGGTTTAGCGAGGCAGAAAATGTTTTAGCAAGTGGTTATTTATGGGCAGAAAATAAAAAGCAATTAGCTTATAAACCTTATCTTATTCATCAACCGATGGAACAAGGTATGGTGATCGCTTTTACTCAAGAGCCAACCACTAGAGCATATTTAGATGGGCTAAATATTATGCTCATGAATACCATTTTTAGAGCCGCAGCGCATGCTAATCCCTTAAGATGATAGTTAAGCTAATAATGACTAGAGCTATTGAGCTAATCTATTTAACACTTAGCGAGAGCTAAATAGAGTTAAATAGAGCTAAATAGAGACAAATAGAGTATCAACAGTACCGACTGAAGTAAATATGATGAAAGCGACGTAAGTCGCTTTTTTTATCATGATTTTTTGTGATAGCGTTTTCGTTATATAATACCAATTAATTAATTTGATATTATACCAATTTGATTAATTAAGTGATCACCTTTTTCATGAGGAAAAATGGATAAATACAAGGCATAAAATTTAGTCAGTAGTTATTCACCTTATAAATTTTATAACGCTGTAGTTATTTATTTTAACCATTAAAATGAGCAGGTAATTAATCAACTTGGTATTATACACTTGAATCAGTAATTCAGTTTCAAGGCATTAATATCGAGCTAATACCAATCCCATTAAGTTATTGCTCACTTGTACTAGTTAAAATAGCTCAAGGCTGTGTTGCTCTCAATCCCAATAGCCAGCTATTGCTCAATCGAGCGCCTTACCTTGAGTTATTTTTCCTGCGCACAACAAGATCACAAACTTAATGGAACTGGTATAATACCAATTACATTAATTAACCACTCAAATTTAGCCAGTCTCTAAAGCATATATCTTTCACCCTTTTTATATCACTTATGAAGCCGTTCCATGCATTACTACAAGATTCAACAATATCGTCATAATCCTTAAAACATTTATTCGCTAACTCATTCTGTCTTAACCACTGCCATACCTGTTCAATTGGATTTAATTCAGGTGAATAAGCGGGT
>NZ_VOLS01000024.1 GCF_007954265.1 Colwellia sp. C1TZA3
TTATTTTACTCTTGAGTATGATGGTTCAATTTTACCTCTATTGTGTGGGTAAGGCGGCAGAAACAGCAGGGTATCATCTGCAATTTCAAGCAAACTCTGTAAAAACGAAGCGGGTGTTATCTTATGGTTATTTAGCGTTAAGGGTACTGCAACATAAACGATATTATCTATCGGATAGAATGATACTAAGTGCCATGAAGACACTTATTCAAGATAGTTTATATTGAGTAACTTGTGGGGATTCCTCAGACTAAAGTCCGACCTACAAAAAAACTGTCAACGTGAGATTATCAGCCAACAAAAATTATCAGCTGTAGGCCCTTTGCAAACTATGCACTTATGATTTAAATCTAAAGTATTGCAGTGATATCACTAGCAATATCGGCGGGCTTAGTAGCCGAGCTATAACGCTTTATCACTTTACCTTGATTATTAACCAAGAATTTTGTGAAATTCCATTTGATGCTTTTACTGCCCAAAATGCCTGGCGCTGCATTTTTTAGGTGCTGAAATAGCGGATGAGCGCTATCACCATTAACCTCTATTTTACTGAACAGTTCAAAGGAAATGTTAAAGTTAAGATCACAAAACTTTTTAATTTCACTATTTTCAGCTTTTTCTTGTTTGCCAAATTGGTTACAAGGAAAAGCCAGTATTTCTAAACCTTTGTCTTTGTATTGTTGATAGAGTGCTTCTAAACCTGCGTATTGTGGCGTAAAACCACAAGCACTAGCCGTGTTAACGATCAATAGAGTTTTGCCTTGATATTTAGTAAAATCAACGGCTTCATTTTTATAATTGTTGGCACCAAAGGTGTAAATAGCGTTAGTCATAATACTTAACTGGTTGGCTCAATGTAAAAACAGAATAAGGTATATACGTGAAATTAACAAGATTCACGCGTCAGCACTCTCATCTAGCAAGCAACAATGTTTAATGGATAATATATTTAGTGGATAATGATTTGTAGTAGGCAACAGTATCTAGAACACTGCTGATGTTTAGAGTTTTTCCGAGCTTGTATTATACCCGTTCCATTAAGTTTGTGATCTTGTTGTGCGCAGGAAAAATAACTCAAGGTAAGACGCTCGATTGAGCAATAGCTGGCTATTGGGAGTGAGAGCAACACAGCCTTGAGCTATTTTAACTAGTAAAAGTGAGTAATAACTTAATGGGATTGGTATTATACCAATCTCATTAATTATCTGATCATTCACCTGGTTAAAACGACCAACTACGGCGTTATTTATTTAATCATTATCGCTGCATGGATGCAGCTTATTAAACAATGCAGGCGCCTATTGTCATGAACAACGAGTGATTAAAATAAATGCCTTATATTGGGTCGTTTTTCCTGCGTATAAAGTAGACTACCTAATTGATGAAATTGGTATTAAATAGCTTATAAAATTTAAAAAAAGACGAAACTTACGCTTAAAGCCACACGTAAAATTTCGCCTGAGCGTTAAAATATCGCTTGATAAGTTATTACAAACGGGTCAATAAGCTTGAGGTGTCCCAGCGATTACCGCCATTTTGTTGTACATCAGCATAAAATTTATCGACTAGCGCGGTTAATGGCAGGGTAGAACCATTATTTTTTGCTTCAGTCAGTGCAATATCCAGATCTTTTCTCATCCAATCAACAGCAAAACCAAAATCATATTCGCCTTTTAACATGCTTTTATGGCGGTTATCCATTTGCCAAGAGCCAGCAGCGCCTTGACTTATCACTTCAACAACCTGCGCACAATCTAGCCCTGCATTTTGACCAAAATGCAAAGCTTCAGCTAATCCTTGTATAACCCCAGCGATACAAATTTGGTTCATCATTTTTGCCAACTGCCCGCTGCCGACAGGCCCAAGTAATTTACTAAATTTGGCATAGGATTGCATAGCAGTTTCAACAGCAGCATATTTTTTTTGTTCGCCGCCGACCATAATTGATAATTGGCCATTAATAGCGCCAGCCTCACCACCTGATACCGGTGCGTCTAGAAACCCTAATTTAAGCTTCGCTGCTTGTTGAGCGAGTTCACGGGCAACAGTGGCCGACGCTGTGGTATGGTCAACAAGAATTGCTTTGGCTTTCATGCCTGCAAATACGCCCTGTGGCCCTAAAATCACTTGGCGTAGGTCATCATCATTACCCACACAAACGAACACAATATCGCTATCCATTACGGCTATAAACGGTGCGCTAGCCATAGCTCCGCCATATTGTTCTACCCAGTCTTGAGATTTTTGTGTGGTACGATTATAAACGGTTACGTCATAACCCGCTTTTTGCAAATGGCCCGCCATAGGAAAACCCATAACACCTAAACCAATAAAAGAAACTTTTTTCATGCTTTTCAACCTATTAAAATTAAATTTGTTAACGTTTATAGCCGATATAAAGTGATTAGCTTCAGCCAATAGCCGTGAGTTGTTATTAAGCTAACCAAAATTTTGGCTAGCTTTAAACACATTAAATATCAGTAAAAGTAAGTTGCTTTTTTAAAAGCATTCATTGCAACTTTAGTAATGAATACCGAGTAAATAATAAGCAGTAAAGCGTTTATATAAGCATTAAATTATTTTTATGAATTAATACCAAGCACACTAATTTTATGAGCACCTCACTTGGTTAAAACAAGCCACTACTGGGTTATTTATCTAATCATCAGCACAAGGCGTTATTAAAATAAACGCCTTGAATTTGGCTGTTTTTCCTGGGCCTAAACTAGGCCAGCTAATGAATTAAGCAGGTATAATCAATTCAACAAATATTATTTGTTGATATATTCAAATAAGGCTTTTAATAACTGCATTTTTTCGGTGTTGTTTTCATATTCAAAGGCCAAGTTTTCTAACTTCATCATATACTCATCAGCGCTTAATAAACCTTTCATGCCATGCTGAAGACGATCTTGACAATGTGCCTGCCACTTTTGTTGTTCGCCGTCGTCCAAGGTATAAGGGAAGTTACGCGCCCGATAACTAAACAACAGGGTATTTAGTCGCTCATCTTGAAATTGAAAAGGGTGTGTGCCCAATTGCTCTGGCGCTAGTTGGTGCAATATGTCCATTTGCGCTTTATCGCTATGCGAGAAAAACTTTCCACCATATAAGGCAAACTCAGCTTCTACCGGTTCATCATCAAAGTCATTACTGGCAAAAACATCAGTTAATTTATCTCTAAGCTCAGTATATTGCTTAAGCCTTTTTAGGTTCTCTAAGCAAAGTTCGCGAGGGATACCTAAACGTTCAGCATTTTCAGGTAACAAGGTTTTGGCTGGCGCCACGATAGGGCATTTATTTAAGTGAATTAACTTAATGGGGATCGGTAATTCATCTTCTGCTAATTCGTCATAACGGGTATATAAACGTGCTTTTATCTCGGCACTAGAAAGCTCAAATAACGGCGACGGATCGCGCGCTAAATCTACCGTTATTACCGCATTTTTATTAATAGGGTGATAGCAAATCGGTGCAAACCAGCTAGTGCAACCATGCACAGATGAAACCTTACTTGAGGTATGAACAATAGGCGTCATGTGGTAAACATCGATTAGCTCAGCCACTTGCTTTTTGTGCTTCAAATTAAAGATAAAGTCATATAACTTTGGCTGCTTTTCTTTAATCAGCTTTGCCATAGCGATAGTGGCATATACGTCACTCATCGCATCATGCGCGCCTTCATGGTCAATACCGTTAGCTTTTGTTAGCAGCTCTAAACGAAAACTGACCACTTGTTCACCATCGCGTTCAACCGTTGGCCATTCAATACCTTCAGGGCGCAATGCATAGCAAGCGCGCACCATATCGATAATGTCCCAGCGGCTATTACCATTTTGCCACTCACGTGCGTAAGGGTCGTAAAAGTTACGATAGAGTAAGTAGCGAGTTACCTCGTCGTCAAAGCGAATACTGTTATAGCCGGCTACACAAGTATTAGGTTGTGAAAATAGCCCATGAATACGGTCAGCAAACTCAGCTTCACTTAAGCCTTCTCGCAAAGCTTTTTGCGGGGTAATACCGGTAACTAAACAGGCTTCAGGCTGCGGCAGATAATCGGGCGGCGGCGAGCAATAAAACATTTCAGGCTCACCAATAATATTCAAATCTAGATCTGTGCGAATACCGGCAAACTGAGATGGTTTGTCAAATTTTGGTGATACACCCCAAGTCTCATAATCGTGCCAAAGGATTGATGCTTGCTCTGTGGGGTTTTTAGATGAAGAGTTATGTTTCATTTTATCCATGTAAAACAACTTGTTGAGTTATGATTGATCACTTTAGTGTGTTTTTATATTTAATTCTTAGGAGCTGTTTAATATTGCTTTTATAAGCAATTTTATAATAGTAAAGCTGTTCCTAAGCAATTAATACTAGGTCACTTTTCAAATCTGACTTTAGCACAGGCAATAGATAATATCTCACAATTACGCAGGCTGATAAATGATGGAAATAACCTATTACTGAACTTAAAAAAATTTATGCACCAACATATACTTAACTTTACTCATAATGTAGTGGCACAGTATATTAAGTGTATGGAATAAGGTAAGAGGTATAGGGATATAAATGCAGGAATTTACTGGTAATTTTGAGTTCTTAAAGCATCATGACGAGTTGTTATTTCGTTTAGCTGAAACTGCTGAACGTTGTTTGCCTCAAATCCCAATACGTCTTTAATCAAAATGCACCATTTAGGTGAAGCGCTGGCGCAAAATATTGCAGCACGTGTTGGTGTGGAATACGGTAAACATGTAAAGCAAATTAATTTGCTGAATGATTTAAAATCCCCCCTTAAACTTGCTGACAATGTTAAAGACGCCTTTTATACCATCGGTAAATTGAGCAATGTTGCTAATCATGAATTCTGACCTGGTCAACTAAATTCAGCCCCCCCAGTTAAGCGGCTTTTTTCAGTTTCATTATTTCAATTTCGTATGCATTTGGGCTTTGGTAACCCAGATAAGAATGCAAGCGGTGGCTGTTATAAAACATGTCAATAATGTAGGTCTGAAAAAATGCACCTGTAACAAAATCTGTTACAGGTGCATTTTACTTAACATAAAAAATACAGCCCCTCTTAAGAGGCTTTCAGCTGCTGCTTTTTCTTTATTCCGTGCAATCAACTAAGCTCGATTCACCAGCCGTCCATGTACCACAAAGCTTACTATTTGTACCGTCAGCATAGTATGTAGTAACTGTGTAGTTATCATCGATATCATGCACCTTAACCGTTTGTTCAGCGCCCACAAATGAGTTATTTAAACGAGACCAGTAATCAGAACCATAACTTTCTTCCGAAGAGTAGTCAGGGCTAATAAACGAGAGAGAGTTCACCAGCCACTCAGCGCTTATAGTTGATAAATCACCACCAATACCCGCTATTTCAGAAATGTTGTTGATATTGCCTTCGTAGAATGAAAGCGACACTTTGTTTTCTGGTGTATTAGAACCATCAGTAAATAAGTCAGCAACAATAAATGTTTGTGAAACGTTATGTTCTGCATGTTTTATGCTATTACAATCACCCCAATTCCAGTCACTTGAACTGTAAGATGAGTAAACGTTATTACTAACGGCATATTCTCTGTAATTAACCACAGCTGCATACCTATCATTTACACTACAGGTCATTACTTGATTGTTAGGAGCCCAATTATCGACTGGAGATAACTGCACCATACGCTCAAGTTCAATCCCTTGTTGATTGGTGGTCTTCTGGCTAACCCTCTCATAAGTTGCTTCACGAGTAGTTAAGTCATACGACATAAGATTGGTTACGTATGAAAAGTTACCGTTACGTGGCTGGATGAACTCCTTACGTAACCAATACGCATTTTGTTCGTCATAAATAGCTACTGTTTCATCAATAAGCTGTAAATAGAATTCAACATATTTAAAATCAGCGGTCGAGTTAGCTGCCTCCAACTCTAGAGTATCAGAGTACGAGGCTTGCAAACCGGGAACAAGTGCTTGTGCTAAACCATGAAGTGAATCATTACCCTCGGCTACATAATCACTATAAAGCACCTCCACAGTAATATTGTAACGACGAGCTACTCGTATTTCCTGCTCAGTTAGGCGATCAACAATATTCTCACGCAAATCCTGATTAGCTAAAATTTTATCACAACTAAGTTCAGCACTTACAGCAGTTAGTTCTTGCTCAACTGATTTCCAAACAATAGAAGTCAGCGGTGTTAAGTTTATAATATCTTCATCAGTAGTTAACGTGAACTGAGGAGCAGACACCATGTCATACGCTTCTGTTATAGGTGTGTCAGGATAATCCAAGTCGATAGCACCTACGGGTACGTGTGTAATAACAGGCACATACTTCGCACACTGCTGGTATTCAGTCGTAATATCTAAAATATAGCCACCTTCTGAATCCGTAGTCGTTGAAGGTTCGTCAGTATCTAACTCACCACTAAAGTTAATATCTAAGTAAACAGTGGCTCCAGCAATATACCCATCTATGACTTTACCTGTGATTGACATAGGTGGTGAGGTTGTTGGGGTTGATGCCGACTCAGCGCTAGAGCTGCTTCCATCTCCACCGCCACCACCACAAGCTGTAAGCGCTGTACTGATAAGTGTTGCGATTAGTGCTTTCGTGTAATTTTTCATACTTATTCCTTTTTTATTGTATGATACTGCAATTAACTAAATTCGACTTAAATTAAGTATTTATTTCAACCATTTAATTAAAGTATCACGTTAATTCATTTTTAGTTAATTAACATTTTATTTAGTCGAAATTTTATAATATTTATTATTGGATTTTAGATAATAAAACATGCGCCTTAAGGTCATTAGGTTGTAGGTCGCTTAAGTGATACTGGCTTCTTTTTCGCTGAGACTAAATTATAAAAGTATTTTTTTATACATTTTGTTTGTTATAAACTAACAAAATAAGGAATAATAAATCAGCATATTAAATTACTTTTCAGCCGATGTGCTAACTCAAGGTCAACAAGAGTTGTTAGTAGAATTAGCATGTTTTGCAAAAACAGCTTAAGCCAGAAAAACAAGTAGAGACTAATCTTATAAGAGATTTCGAAAATTTTGGACGTCGTTATTATTGGAATATAAATATTTAACATTGACCAGGCTATATAATAGGTCTGTACAAATAATTACAGATATTAAAATATAAATGCGGCATCATGCCTAAAGAGCCAACTTAATTAATATTAATATTAATATTTATAATTTACATTTAGTTAGCTAGAGTTTAACCCTGCTTTGTCATTAATCTTTTTTACAGACAAGCGCAGCATGGATGAAGTTGCATGTATTAGCATGTATATAGGATGTTGTAATCGATGCCAAAATTTTATAAGGTGAAAATCGTGTTATTCTATATCCTAAAGTTTATCTACTGATTCTAAGTAATCGACAGATATGTTATTAATACAACGAAAAAACAAATGATTTATTTAGATACCGCAGCATCTTATCCTATTTTATCTGAAGTGAGATTAGCATTATCAGAAGCTTTTGAGTCAATGTATGCAAATTCAGCCTCTAACCACTTTTTGGGAGAGAAAGTCTCTCATGAAATTAATGTAGTTAGAGAGCAATTAGCTGATGAAATTGGTGCATATCCAAGTGAAATTATATTTACTAGCGGTGCTACAGAATCTAATAATATTGCCTTTAAAAGCTTCCTTTTAGGTGCAGAAATACCAACAGATAAAAAACATATCGTAACTACAGAGATTGAGCATAAATGTATTTTTTCTATTTGTGATTACTTAAAATCCTTGGGTTACGAAATTACTTATGTAAAGCCAAATAAATGTGGGACTATTGACGTTGATTCTATAGTGAATGCCATAAGGCTAGATACCGCTTTAGTTTCTGTAATGCACGTAAATAATGAGTTGGGTACAATTAATCCAATTGCTGAAATAGGTAAAGTTTGTTTCAATGCTGGCGTCTTATTTCATAGTGATGCGGCTCAAAGTTTCAAAAAGATTGATATAGATGTAGACGATTTAAATGTGGATATAATGTCTTTCTCTGCTCATAAAATTGGTGGTCCTAAAGGAATTGGAGCCATCTATATCCGTGATTTACGTAAAAAGCATTTGATACCTGTAATTCACGGTGCTGGTCAAGAAGATGGTTTACGTGGTGGTACTGTTGCAGCACCTTTGATTATTGGCTTTGGTAAAGCAATTGAAATTTTTTCGAACTACTATGAAAAATTTAAATTACTCCAAATAAGATCCTATTTATTAGAACAATTGAATCTTAATGAAATTAAATATCAAATTAATGGTTCTGAATTAGCTCTAGAAAGTTGTGTGTCATTAACCTTGCCTAATACTAATATCGAAGTGTTGGTGAGAAAAAATGAAAATGAATTATGTTTAGCTCAAGGTTCAGCTTGTTCTTCAAAGGAGATAGAACCTTCACATGTTTTAATTGCATTAGGTCTAGATCGAGAATTAGCTGATCATACATTTAGGGTCAGCTTTTCTTTAGATATATCAACCAATGAACTAGATTTTTTTATTGCCGAAATATCTGAAGCAACAACCAATAAAATTTAATTATTTACTTAATGTCTTGATAATTAAAAGTTTCTAGTTCTCATTTCGATGTATGCTTCTGTGATAAACCAATAGGAATATTTAACGTCTCTTTTTATTACTGGGTTAAGGTTTACTACAACTTTTTAATTCTATTTTCATTAGACTTTCTATTATCAGAGGTTGATAAGTTAGTTGAGGTCATAAAAAAGCGACTTAAAAGTCGCTTAATTTAGAACAAAATATATTACTTATAGCAAGTAACACAAGCTCCACCACCTTCTACTTCATCATAGATTTCATCCATGACATCGGTATCAACATTCACAATATTGATTTGTAATTGGTTTTGGCGTCTTAGGGCTTTTTTAGCAAACCGTTCCATTTTTTTTGCGTGGTTGTCTTCAATTTGTTTAATCCTGTCTTTATCTTCTAAGGTAGAGAGTGGTGTATCTTTTCCAAGCCAATAAAAAGTACCATCAGGTCGTTTTTCTTCAGCTGTTTTTTCATAGCTTTTAGCCTCTTCAAAAGCAGCAGGATATATCTGTTTTAATCTAACCCATTCAATCTTTTGTTGATAAAAACAAAAAGTACAACCACTTCTTGAACGCCAGCCGTAATAGCCTGGTTTCCCAACATCCATAGCTTCGACGATTTTTCTATAAAGATCTACAGTTAGGTTCGAATCTTTATATGTTGAGTTTGTAGTTTCTATTATTTCATTTTCAAAATGCTTAATGAAGTCTTCTTCTGTTGGCGTAGTTGGCATATTTGTATTTTTGTCTATAAACAACTTACGATAATTTATAACTTCTTCTGTATCCGAGAGAAGATCTGCACCTTGTAAAATGTCAAAAATGTCTTTTTTATTTAAACCATCATCTCGAAAGGGCATTTCAATTTTTAGGTATGCTTCGTTATTCGAGTTAGTTAGAAAACCACTTCGTGCCGGTTCATCGGCACGAATACCTACATAAGAAATGACCTTATCATAACCTTCATCCATCATCTTCTTATTAATCCACATTTCAAATGGAACTAACTTCATTTGAATAGTACACCATCGTGCTTGGGGGGATGGTAGATAGTTTTGATGTTTTTCTAAGTGATAATCAAAATCTTTTTTCGTACGATTAGAAGAAAAAACTTCATCATAAGGGTCTATGATCGGTTTACCTAAGTAGCCTTCCAAACGATTAACAAAATCAATTACCTCAGGGAGCTCTTTACCTGTATCGGTAAAGTAATATTGAATATCAAGCTCTGGATAATTATCGCGCATATACATAGCAAGTGCGGCACTATCTTTACCACCCGATAATCCTAATACGTGAAGTGTTTTAGGCATGTTAAACTCCTTTTGTCATCTCATCTAATAGAGCCATTAAAACAGCTCTTCTTTCGTGCTCTTCTAACGTTGAAAGTGATTTTTCGACGCTAATAATTTGACTGTTATAATCCTTCCTAATAGATTTGTATTCTAAAGCTTTAAATGAAGCTTGATAATTAGCTAACTTAAAACGTTCAATTATCCCTATCAGTTCAGTTTTAGCTTTATTAATGGCATTATCATCCCAATTGCGTTCAGCTTTCCCAGACAGTAACGAAATTATATTGGAAACCCAATTATTATTACTTGCAAACTCTCCTAAACGCTGAGCAAATGTTTGCAGTTTAGCATCGGATGTAAACACCGTTACATTGGTACATTGCTTTAATAAGTGTGCGTCAATAGGAAGATAAATTGTGATTTCAGTCTTAAATGCTTTAACCATTTCCATATGAGCATTAATAACTTCGTTCAATATGTTTTTTATATCATTTGATCTTATGTCAATTATAGTTTTTTTTGTAAAAATAGACGTTAATTTTTCAAACAAATAGTCATGAGGATCAGATGCTGTTTTCGAATACAATATAAAATCTTTAGCTGCTTTTGATACTGATTTAGTATTACGTGTCCAAGTTGAAAGACTAGCAAATAAAGTTACATATTCTTGAGCAATTGCCAAAGGAGTCGGATTACCAGTAAAATTTGGTAGGGCCAAAGCCAGCTCATTTAAATACGCCGTTTTTTCTTGATCAACTTGCACAAGTTGAACGCCAACAAATGACGATTTCAGCATTAATTTAATTACAAACTCTTCATCGGGCGCTGTAATAAACATATGCTCGTTTGTCGCATCATTTTTATCAAAAAATGCAAAGTCTTTAAGGTGTGTCATTACAAAGGCAAGTATCCAGATGGTTCTTATCCCTTTAGGAACACCAAAAGGTTTTTGCGACCAAAGGTTATCAATCTCATTTAACCAAACAATATCACCACGCGCTTTAATAAGCAGGTTTGCAGAATCAAACAATGCTTTAAGATTAATATCTTTTGGTTGATTGAACTCAAACTTACCTTCAGTTTCAGCATGAAGACCTTGATTTTTCAAGCATGAAAAATACAAACCTTTTTCAGCTGGAAAGCTACCATCAGGTAAATTTAGGTTTTCTTCTTCAAAATTTTCAGACATTGCTATAAGCAATTTCTTAATTGCTGAATTAGCACTACCTGATGGTTTAGAACGGTTTACTAGTTCATTTTTAATCACCGGAGCTTTATTAAAAATATGATCGGCAATTTCTGATGTGATTGAAGTTAAGGTTTTATTATTAAGAGAAAGTGAATCATATTCCCATTGTGCTGTTTTAAATGCTTTATCAGTCGCTTCAAAAATAGATTGTTTAGCAATCTCTATGCGATGGTTTATTTCATTTTTAGCAATAAAATCATGACTGATTTCTTTATGCTCTCTTAATACTTTATTCAAAGCAATTAATTCAATCGCTTGTGTTTTTAACATAGAAAAATGAGATTGATGGCCTAATATAATATGTTCATTAGTATTAGCAATAGCTTGGGCTCTTTCAAATAACGATTCCTCTACGGGTAACACAAACCACAAAAAAGTCTCTCCGCTAATGGGGTTTGTATCTAAGCTTTCTAGTTCGGTGAAATTGTGCTTACCAATAGTTTTTGTTTGTGCCCAACGCATAGTACCTGTTTTATGGTAATGAGCAGTTGCTAATATATTATTTGCTTGTGCAATTTGAGACGTCCAATCTACACCATCTTTAATCTCTTCTATTGTAACCGAGATTAATTGATTAATATCGATATCACTACCTTGGAAAACGAACAATGCATCGTGCTTTTGACGATAGATAATAACTGTCCATTCTTCTAATTCTTTTATGGCTAGAGTTACATCTGTTGCTGAAAACCCACGCGAGCTAAAGTAGCTAATTAAGAACTTTCTTTTTGCAAATAGTTGGTGTTGAAATCCAAACAGAGTTAACAATGCAATAGTCTTAGTTATCAGACAGTGCAAGTCAGAACCTTTTTGTTCAGCTCTGTAAATTGCATCTTGGCCTTCCAACCAAACCTTACTGTCTGAACTTGCCAGAATAATATGGTTTAAGTTGTATTGTAGGTAATCCCAGAATAACTCAGGGTGAAACAAGTCAAGCTTCTTGCTTTCAATATTCAATTCTGATGGATAATGTTGTTCAATAAACTGTTTAAAACCCATTTTTTCGTTGGATGCTAAAAAGCCAAATAAACTTCGTTCATTTTGAGAAAAGCTTCTTTTTGATATTGGGCCTAATAGCAAACTTACTATTGGATCTAATGGTAAAGAGTTTAACAGAGGCGCTTTACGGTCTGTTTGAGATGGAAAAAAACTAAGTACTGAAGAAATTAAGTTATCATTATCTTGAACTAATTTTTTCTCTACTTCGCTTGTCTTAGCTATTGAATCACCAATTAATACCAATGATTCATCAATAGAAGGGATGTAACCCATATCGCGATAGCGACCTTGTACTTTAGCCCAATCCTTTTGAGCTGAAGCGTTCATAGCCTTAGAATATTCACTAAATGCTTGATGTAAAAAGCCAATTAAAATTGCAGGAGTTTTAGACTTCTGAATAACATCAGCAAGGTTTTGGAAAAAATATAAGTCTTTATTTTCTCTTGATTGGTAATCTAACGCTTTACCCATTTCATCTAATAAAATAATTACACCGTCAACTTTAACACCTTTGTCAAGTGTTGAAGCAATTAGTGAGAGGCATTCATCATCGTTTAATTGAAAAATATCCTGTTCATTAAATTCATGTTCTAGTGTTTGCAAAATAGAACAAGTAATAGTTGCTGAGGGTACGTTTAAACCACAAACATGCTTTACAACTTTCCACCCTTTTTTTACATTAAAGCTTGATTGAAAGGTATTTTCACCATCGCTAGCTATCAGTTTTTTATTTGCATAGTTTCGTACAGTTTTTTTATCAGACAATAATTGTGTTAAAAAAAGTGCAATAGTTGATTTACCAGTGCCATAAGGTCCCGTAATTGTAAAGCAACGCTGTTCACTGTTAGTAAAATCTCTGCTGATAGTATCAAGCACATTTAAAGCGGTACCATGTAAGATAAAGCTATCTATGAAGTCCTTATAATTAAAAGCGTCATTATCTAGACGAGTTGAACTTTTGTATTTTTGGCTGATATCAATCATAGATGACATTTTATTCAACACCATAGTATTTATTTAGAATTTGAATAGGGTTCTTTATTAAGTTAATGGGACAAGAAATTTGTCTTAAGCCTCTAGAGTCAACCCAAGTTAATCCACCATTCGTAGTAAGTTGAGCATCATCAAGTTGTTGACCAAGACCATGTTCTGATAACCGGAATATTCTACCAGGTGAAAATGGGTTACTTAGTAAAGAGTCAAAACCGATAGTTAACTCTTCTGTTTCTATATTAATATCATTTAAATCAAAATTTAAACTCATAAACCTAGCTACAGCATAAATAAATATTTCAATAGGTAAATCTTGTTGCTCACGAAGAGTGCTTGTATAAAAACCATTACCATTATCATTAATTAAACTTAATTCAGCTAAAGGTGATGAGAAATGATCTTCGTCTATTTTGATCGTTTTAGATGAGTTAGCTTTTCTTTTTCGGCAATAGGTATGTAGAAAACAATCGAGATCTTTTTTTAAGCTCTTATCTGTAATACCATCGTTTTGACAAATTCTTTGAGCATCTTCGACAAAGTCGAATAAATATTTTTCTTTTTCAAAACTTTGTACGTGTGAAAAATTGAAAAAATAACGGTATGAAGTTAAATATTCGTCATCAAAGTTAAGCAAAAAATGAATTAACCAAATAGAGCCTTTTCGTTCTAAATAAGGGTCTTTACCTTGATGCACACCAAAGTCACCAAAAATATAGTTACCAAGGTCTGTTACTACAGGTGCTTTATTCACTTTATCGTAAATAACACCCGTACAGTCAGACCAATAACGGATGGCATTTACCATGTTTTTACCAACGCCGAGTTCTATCACGGCTTTTTCAACATCTTTACTCTTAGATGTTTTCAAAAAGTAACCTGAATTCATATGGTTAACAGCCTTATAAAGCCATCCATATCTTAAAGGGAATGTATCGTGTCCGGAAAATTTTGCTTTCATTACGGGTAATAGCTCCTGGAGAAATTGTCCAGAAGATATAGTATTACTATTTTACAAGAGATTAAAGTAATTTATTGTTATAACTGTTTTTATTTACAGTAAAAATCAGTTAAAGAAAAGCAAATTGATTTATTTATTAATCCTTTGATTTAAGGCATTATTTAATCAGTCTGGAGAGGTTACAATATTAGCTCTTCGATTTATAACACCCTAGAGTATTAATTATTAAAATTTATATAATTATTAGCATTTACAAGGAGTTGCTATGCTAGAAAAAATTCTCAATAATTTCAGTTTAAATTCATTAAAAGTACTTGCGGGTTCTGACTCCTTAAAGTTTTTTGAAGAGACCTTAAATATAAGTCCAGATTATTATGAATCTAATAGTCAAATTACATTATTAATTCAGGCCATTTTAAACTCTAACCCTATTACTATTTTTTTAAATACAGTATCTAGAAATTACTTTATAGATAGAATGCATAAAAATGATATTTCTTATGTTATTGAGAAGATCAATGGTAAAAGGTCAGAAATTATTAATTCTGAACACTACAATGCGATAAAAGAATTCTGCAATAACAACCGTAATTTATCCATATTTTTAGATTCAATTAATTGTCAAGGTAGTGACTTACCTCTTAATTATTCAAATAGCGACCTAATACAAGATAGTGCTAGAAGTGAGTATATTGCATTTAAGTCGATTAAACCTAAATATGGACTTTACCCTTATCAAGTTGAAATATCAGAAAAAACTTATTATTCACTAGAGACTGGAAGTAATAATCGTGCAGTCATTCATCTTCCTACAGGTGCAGGTAAAACACGAACAGCGATGCATATTATTTGTCGTCATTTAATGACACAAAAAAATGCCCTCGTTTTGTGGTTAGCAAATTCGGATATTTTATGTGAACAAGCGGCGGAAGAGTTTGAAGAAGCATGGTCATTTTTAGGTAACCGTGAAATATTACAAGGACGTTTTTATAAGTCAAATGATTTTTCATTAGATAGTATAAATAGTGGATTTGTTGTTGGTGGTCTACAAAAGCTCCATTCACGTTACACTCTATTATCTAATAGCTCAGCCTCATCATTCGATAGAAAATTAACTTTAGTAGTTTTTGACGAAGCTCATAAAGCATTGGCAAGTACTTATAAAGAATTAGTTGATAGATTCTTAGAGTTTTCTCCTCAAGCTAAGTTAATCGGCTTAACAGCAACCCCAGGTCGAATATATAAAGATGATAAACCTGAATTAGAACCGGCAAATAAAGCTTTAGCGCAAATGTTTGGTAATAATAAAATAACAATGGATGTTAGCCCATTACAACCTATGGACTACCTAATTGATAATCATTATCTTGCTAAACCTCATTTTATTGAACTCAAATATGATGATTCAGATCTTTATGAAAACCTTTCGGCAAATGATGTAACAGAAACAGAGTTAATGTCGCGCTTAGGCGTTTCAAAAAACCGTAACTCAATAATAATTCAAACAATACTAAACGAGACTAAAAAAAATAAAGCTAAAATTATTGTTTTTGCATGTGATATAGAGCATGCAAGAAATATAGCTTTTTCACTTTGTTGTTTAGGAATCAAAGCTGCCTCTGTTGATAGTAAATATACATCTCAACAAGAAAAAGAGAGCATCATTCATCAATACAAATATGGTGATTTAAGTGTTTTAGTTAATTGTGAGATGCTAACAACTGGCTTTGATGCACCTGAAACTAATGTAGCAATTATTGCAAGGCCTACACAATCACTTGTTTTGTATTTACAAATGATTGGACGAGCATTAAGAGGCAATACAGATCAATCACCTAAAAGTGCTAATATTTATACGGTATTAGACGAAATATCAGATTTTAATAATGTTAATTTAGCTTTTAAACATTGGAACGAAATGTGGACAGAGTTAGAACCAACTAATAAGTAAAGGATTCATTTATGTCATTGGTAAACCCGAAGCAATATATTATTTCAGCACGTTCAAATGGCTATAAAGATACAGCGTATGCAATTGCAGAACTTGCAGATAACTCTATTCAAGCAGGTGCAGATAAAGTAGAGATACTTATTTTTGAAAATAAGAATAGAAGTATTGACCAAATAGCTATTATTGATAATGGTAAAGGAATGAGTAAGGAGCTGTTAGCTTCTGCTCTAGGTTTTGGTGAGTCAGGTAGAGACAAAGATAAAGAAGGTCATTTACTTAACGATGATACAAAAGGCATGGGGAAATTTGGTATGGGACTTCCCAATGCCTCAGTTTCTCAATGTAAAAGGATTGAAGTTTGGAGTTGGCAAGAAGGTAAAGATAGAAATTATAGTTATTTAGATGTTCAAGAAATTATTGACGGTAAATATACTGAACTACCAGTGCCATCAAATAAAGCGTTACCTGAAAAATATTTAGATGCTATATTTGATGGCGTTATCCCTCCATCAGGTACGATTGTATTATGGTCAGTTCTTGATAAATTAAAGTGGAAAAGAGCGAAAACATTATTTGAAAAATCACAGTTTGAAATAGGACGAATGTATCGCCACTTTATATCTAATGGTCAGTGTAGTGTTAAGTTCAAAGTTTTTGACACTTTAGGAAATCCTAAAAAAGATGCTTTAGCAAAATTAACAGACACTGGTTTTATTAAGGCAAATGATCCATTATACCTGACAGAAAATTCTTCTCTGCCTGAACTACCAGGCTTACATATTGATGAATCACCGACATTTTTTGTCGAAAAGGAAAGTTTTAGATTTAATGTTGAATACCAGGGTAAGCAACATTCAATTGGTATAAGAAGCTCAGTCGCTAGGCCTGAAGTAATAAAACGAATACTAAATAATAGTGATCATAATCAAGCAGGTAAAACTGAATATGGTAAAGATTGTTTGAAGAATTTTGGCTTGTCAGTAATGAGAGCAAATCGTGAGATAGAGTTAATATCAAATGAGTTCTTCTTAAAAGATGATGCTTATAAAGCTCGATATATGGGAGTAGAAATAGATATCCCACCATCGTTAGATGAAGTTCTTGGCGTTACAAATAATAAGCAACATGCACACAATCTTAAAGAACTGAATGTTGAAAAGATTGATTTAGACGGAGTTGAAGTTACTGATAATGCTACAGTTATTAAATTTCTACGTGATAATGGCGATGAAGAAACTGCTATATTGTATGATATATCTGTTAAGTTAATAAAAGTGATAGGTAATGCTAGAAAGGATGCAAAGAAACTACCCACGACGAAAGTTAGTGGTAACACCCCTGAAATTAATGAAGATGATAAGGTTAGTATCGTAGTTAATTCTGTTTTAAACAAACGGGATGAAATTAATCCAGGAAAAACTCTAGCTGTTGAAGCAGACTACGAAGGATTAAAACAGACATTAGTAAAGGATTTTGGGTATGAAGAAAGTGCTGCAACTCAAGCAGCTGAAAAAATGGAAGCGCTTAAAAGTCGTATAAGTGTTCAATATAGTAAAACTTCCAATAGTTCTTTTTTTGAGGTGGAAAATTTACAAGGTATTGCTGTCTTAATTATTAACCCTGAGCATGAACTTTATGTGAATTTCTTAAGCAAGATGTCAGATAAAGACAAAATGATTTTTAAAGTTATTTTAGGTGCCTGGGCATTGATGGAAGATTCTTCGTCTACAGACTCGAAAAAGAGACAGTTAGAGAGAGCTAGAAATGAATGGGGCGAAGTTATTGAAGAAATGTTTGAAGAGTTAGATTTGAGCTCTACTGAAGATTCTTAATGTTTTTATTAAGTAATGTATTAGATTGTTATAAAAATGCAGGCTTAGATGCAAGTATTTCTATTCTCTTTGATAAAAATCAGTTTAGTGGCAAATTCTATCTGTTTAGTAATAAAAATGAATTAAATCAACCGGCTTTCAATGAAATATACAGCTCTATTATAGCTGGTAACATTGATTCTACTGCAAGTTCACTTGTCGTAGAGTCAATTACGTCTTGGGTCACAAGCCGTTTAAATTTCTCTGTAAGGATGACATCAGAAGCAATATCTACCGAAATAGAAGACACCCCGAGGCTAATTAAAAGTTTTTTTGAAGAATTACCAAATGATCTTTTCAATCTTATGGGTAACCATTCTATTATCGAAATATCCTGTAAAAGTATTAGGCCAGATTTCTTTGTAGATTTGATTTTGAATGACTCCTATCTTAGTTCTCAAGAGCTTCAACTGATTAACGAAAAAAATAAAAGTTATAAGCTAGTTAGCATTCTTGAACCAAGGAAAAAACTAGAAGAGATAAAACAGAAAAAATCATTAATGGATCGGTTGATAAACAAGAAACTTGAGAGTTTAGAAGGTAATTTAAAGGGAATCAGGGGCGACTATGCTTTAAATAATATTACATATTTTGATTATTCCTTAGTTTGCTTGTTATATGGCTTTGAAGATATAGATGAATATGAAAGGTCTCTCAAGTCAAATTTTTTAAATGAGAATAAGCTAAAAACTTCTAACAACCAAGTTACAGAATCACAGTATAAAAAATTGACCATGCTTACACTAATTGATGACATTCTTGTACCCAAAGATTGTACAAAAATTGTTGAGAGAATAAAAAAATTTACTGCACCTCCTTTAAATGTCGATAAAATTTTAAAAGTAGAGGAATATAAATTTGAGTGGTTACAAGGTATCACTCCTGAAATGATTAAGAGCTTTAAGATCTTTAAGGAGGTGTTAGGATATACAGTCTCAGGCTTCAGTACCAATGTAACCTTGTTAAAAAGTTCTAAACCAGCCAAAAAAAATTACTCTGATGATGATACTTACGATAATTTTGTAAAACCTAAACAAAATACTTTTAAAAATAAAAGTATTTCTCTAAAAAGTAAATTAGAAAATATTGTGTTGACTGAACATTTTAACAACATAGTTACACGACTGAACAAAGAAAAAAGAACTTCGATGACAGTGTATGACCTTTTAAATTTGGATAACTCTTGGTTTTTAAGGTTTTATGACGTGTCTACGACATCAAAATATTATTCTGACTTCTTAAAGTTAAAAACTTATTTGGAAGGCGTACTAAATACTTTCAATAACTTAGAGATATCTTCTGCCGATATTGATAGTGCATCAGCAGATAATTCGAAAAGTATCCCTTATGAGATTTTAAACCAAATTAAAGAGTGGGCTTTTGAGGGCTATTTTGATGATAAAGAAATGTATAATCTCTTTGTTCAAGAGCAAACAGATGCTTACCTAGAATTACAAACTACCATTCCTGACGGAATGGTTAAATGGGCTTTGGACTCTGTTTATGATTATACTGAAGCGAAGTATACGGGTGATTTTCTAGGGCAGTTAAGGGAAATAAAACTGCACATTGCAAGTTACTTTAGTATTGAATCTATTTCGTCACCAGAAATCTTTGATGAATTAAGGGATATAAAACAGAAAGCTAGAGAGGCTTTACCTGGGAATTATAATGAGCAGCTAAAGTATATTAAGGCGGAGTTAGTTTTTGTAGAACTTGAAAAATCTAAGGCTCAGGCCAAAAAAGAAATAGAGGTTTCAAAGCCTAATGACGTTAGAACTTGGGATTGGGAAAATACTTTAGTTATAGTGGCTAAAAAGTATCCAAACGATCCAATTGCCCAGTTAGCCTATTTGAGGCTTCAAATTAACAGCCTCTATGATATTAAAGATCTTTCTATAGTTGGTAATGATAATGAGGTTGAAAAGTTAAAACTATCAGCCAAAAAATTATTTTCGGGTGATTATAAACAACAATATCTGTACTTACTTTCTGAAGTAGAAAATATCCCTGCTAATGGAGTCAAGGAATCAACGGTTGTAACTCAAATCATTAATGAGCAAAATGAAAGCACGGTTGCGATAGTACCTACTCATGTAAATAAAAAAGTAAAAGAATTAAATATCAGTGCTGTTTACAATAAAAACAAATCTGAAAAGAACTTTCTTACAAAGTTATCTTCGATTTTTAAAATCAAACCAACCGAAAGAAAAGCATCCGATGATTCACTAGTCGAGGTCATTGTTGATACTTCGATACTTGAGGAATTAGTTGGTGTTTCAGTAATTGAAGAGGTTGTTGGCTCAAATAATACTGTAGATGAATTGGAAAATGATAGTGCGCTACATAACTTAGTTACGGATCAAGACTGTAATTTCATTAAATATAATAAAAAAAATGAAATTGGAATAAAAGTCCAAGCTTTACAGTCTTTTGATGCTTTTGATTTTGAGTCTATGAACAACAAGTTAGTTGTTATTATAAATAGCAATCATCCCTTTTATAGTAAGCTTTATCGTGATTCTAGTGAAGAGAGTAAGCGTGTTATCGATATGATGATTTCCTCATTATGTCATTTATCCCACCTAAATATTTCTGAAACAGTTAAACAACAAGATAAAAAGTTGTTTTCCAGATGGAGTGAGTATTTAGAAGAATATCTCCTAGAGGATTAGAATGAATCATTTGATGACTAGTAATGAATTAACAGCAAGTTTAGAAGTTGAAATACCTATTTGCCAAAAATTAAATATCATTTCTGCTTTTGTATCAAAGCCAGCGGTTATATGGCTAGAAAAACTTGTTGATAATACTTCAGTATGCATTGTTGGACGCTTCTCTCCTAAAGACTTTATTGATGGTGCTAGTAGTATTGATGCCGTTAGAAAATGTCTGTTATCTGGCTATGTAGTTAAGTGTTTACCAAACTTACATGCAAAAATATACCAAATAGATGATGAGCTTATTTTTACAGGCTCTGCGAATATGACAGGTAAAGGACTTGCTCTTGTTAATGACGGTAATCTTGAGGCATGCACTAAAGTCACTCCGTCTGATAACACTAAGGCTTTTATTCAACGTATTATAAATGTCTCTCTGAATATAACTGTAGCGATGCTAAACAAAATGCAAAAAATTATAGATGAATTTGAAAAAGTTGATTCCGTAAAAGTACCAGATACTTGGCCTGAGGATATCATGCCTAAAATTAAGGATATTTTTGTATCTGATTTTCCTTTATCTAAGCCAGGTAATAATCATGAATTGTATGAAGTTAACCCTTCTTTAGAATTTGCAGTTATTGAAGCTAATACATCTAACTTTACTTATGACCAAACACTTTTTAAAAGCTCTAAAGCGTATTGTTGGCTAAAAAAAATATTGATTGAACATACAGGTGATAGGGATTTAGGGTTCGGACAAGTATCGAGTTTATTGCATGATGCTTTATGTGATGATCCAGCACCTTATCGACGAGATATAAAAGGTATTCAATCTAATCTATATGAATATTTGACACTTTATGCATTTGATGAAGTAGAGGTTTACGTACCTGGTAGAAGAAGTCAGGTTTTAAAATATATTAAACAATAATTTCAATTTATAGATAGGAACACATGAATGGATGTATACAGTGGCGAGGCAAAATATATTGGGGATTACTTCCAACCTCAAGGTTATGATTTTATTATTCCTGAATATCAAAGAGAATTTTCGTGGGAAAAAGATAATATATCTCAGCTGTTTTTAGATTTAGCTAATGGTGTAATCAGAATTAAATCTAGTGATACTGATTCAGTGAAAAAAAGTGAAAAATCGAAGTTTTTAGGCTGCATAATACAGTGGCTAAGGGAGGCTGAGGAAAATAAAGATTATTATCCTCATTCGAATAAACATGTTACAAACATAAGAGAGATAATCGATGGACAACAAAGGACATCCTCATTATTACTTATATTTGTACGTTATTATTATTACTTTGATAAGCAAAGAAAACAATTAAAGAATAATAGTGAAGAAAAAATAATTTCAGCATTTATAAAGAAAATAGTACTTAAATCATGGTTGTTTAATAATTTTGCTATAAATGTTCCTCCGAAGAATTCAAAGGAATATCGTCCTGCATTAATCAGGCAAGAAACTGATATTTGGTATGTTAATAAAAATCATGCTAAGTATATATCGCCAATCAGCAAGTATCTTTTTGATACAATTAATGCAATAAAAGATGAAAAAAATACGAAAGTATTAAATGAAGTATCGAGTTTAGACTCGAATACAATTGAGGTTATTAAAGCTATTGATCTTGAAATTAACACTATTTTTGAAAAAACAGGTTTTTCTGCATTAAATAAATCTTACACTTTAGAAGATTTGTTCGGTATAGAATTTGAAGATGAATATGAAGACGCAAATATAGATTTTGATACTTACCTATCTCAAAATCTAGATAGAAATGAAGTCATGACTCCAATAATTAATAACTTATCGGTATTACATTATCTTCTAAATTATTGTGCATTTACTGTTATATCATCTCCGACAGAAAGTGCTGCTCTCGATATGTTTCAATCATTGAATTCATCAGGAGTACAGCTTACAGCGCTTCAGATGCTCAAGCCTAACCTATCCAGCGACTTTAGACAGCATCATGTTAGCTTTTCAAACTCAGAAACAAGCATT
This sequence comes from Colwellia sp. C1TZA3, assembly GCF_007954265.1. GTDB lineage: Bacteria > Pseudomonadota > Gammaproteobacteria > Enterobacterales > Alteromonadaceae > Cognaticolwellia. The sequence goes on from NZ_VOLS01000024.1 coordinate 22,578, forward strand.
GAAATTAATGATATAAATAATTGGTTTAATGCTGATGGACGAAGTAGAGAACGTAAATTAAAACAATTTTTTCTAAAATTTTGTATGCTATTTTCTGGTGATGATGCTCCTACATCATTAAGTTTACAACGTTCTTGGGTGCAAAAAACGTACTCTAACTTCACAAATACACAAGTAAATACAGATAAAAGTTCTGAATATATAGAGTACATGTATAGTACCAAAGAGTATTTATCTTCATTCCTAATGAAGAGTAAACAGGTAATGAATAATCATACTAAAGGAGTTTATCAAAACTATAAGCTATCACATCCTAAATTTGGTGATAATCAACTGTCAGATACATGTATTACATGCTTAATGTACCTTAGTGATGCTAATCATGAATTACTCCACCCTTTATTAATACGCTTTTATCATCAATACAGAATTACCTCTACATTAAAAGAAGCAAATAATGCTCAATGTGAATTTGAGACAGTAGTTAATGCATGCGCCTCAATATTTACCATGTTTAGAGTAGGATTTAATAAGCACCCAGATTCATTTTACAAAAAAATTTATGAAAAAAGCTTTTCTATAATTGCAGCTAATAAATTAACTGCAATACAAACACTTTATATTTTAAGAAAAAACTTCTATTTACATGTGAAAGAGGTACATAAGTCTAAAAAAGTATTTAATAAATTTATAGAACAATTTGCTATTAACTCAAGATATGGAAAGTTTAGCAATCACATAATACGATTTATTCTAATTAATAACTCTAATTTTAAAATAAATGGCAGTGTTACAGGTCTTCAAGATAGCAATATAGTAGGTTCTGAAATTCTAACACCTAAAACTTGGCTTGATGAAAATTTGGCATCAATCGAACACATATGTCCTCAAGATGCTTCTAAAAAAATTATAGATCATTGGTGTACTGGTTTTATATCATCAACAAAAATAGATGATATAGGTAATTTAACGTTGTTGAGTCAAAGTTCAAATTCTTCTATCGGTGAAAAAGTTATTGATAAACTACAAGGATATGAAAACTATCTTAATCCAGGGAGTTTACATAAAATACAACCAGTAGTTACACACAATTCCTCTACAGCAAAATTACAACCTCACTTAATCGCAGTTGTAAAAAGGTTGAGAGCATGGCAAACCGATATAGAAGCAGGCATTTTACCATCTAATTCACAATATGAATGGGACCCTGATTTTATTGTTCTTAGATCAAAAAATATTGCTCAACTTGTTTTGTGGGATTTTTATAAGAGTTTAAGAGTCTAAATTTAAGGTTTAAGCTTATAAAGTTGATAGCCTCTTACCTTATGCTTAGGCAATAATAGGCTACCTATATTTAACTTAGTCATGGGTTTATTATTTTTACTTAAACCCTTCAATTCTTTATTAAGGCGTTTATTAAACGCCTTTTGCTTTTTAAAATCATCAAAACTTTCATCTATATATTCAATTTTATTCAATAAAACAGGTCGCTTTTCTTCTTTTATATAATCAAAGAAATCAACATCTTGATCTGCCATTTTTATTTTTACTCGCTCTTTTAATTGCGGTAAAGGTGAATCCTCAAAGCCTTCATAACCTAATAACGATACTTTTCCTGAGGTAATATGAATCTTAACTAGCTGAATGTCATCTAGTTCCCCATAGAGCTGCAAAGCAGAGTATACATATACCCGAAGTAGAGGGGATAACTCATCAATAAATTTTTTATGTAGTGTCAGTGAATGTGGTTTTCCACTTTCTAAAGTAAGTTTAGATGCAGGTAATATTTCTTTTGCCTTTATACATTCTGCAGTAATTCTTTCAATATTAGCAATGTCGAATAAAAGTTCTTTTGCTTGATGTAAGGCAATTTTATGGGTATCGAAAAGAGCTTTAATATCTCTTTTCAGATCATCTGGTAAGTGGGTGTATGACTTTCTTCCTTCGAACATAGCTAAGGCAAAGTAGATAAGTAGATCTTCTTTTCGCATATTTTCAGCTAATGCTAATTCTTCTTGGCCAAACCAGTCAGTGACTAATTTTAGCGCTTTTTTGTTTGAGCCAATTATTTCTTTAATTTCGTCACTCTTGCTGAACTCATCATTAGCGGGAACTCGACCATAAGCTAAACAACTTAGCCAAAATGATTCTAGTAGCTCATGATGCTGTGTGAAAAGTAACCTTTCTTGATCTTCACTAACAGGTCTAGGGGCAGTTTTCTGTTGCCATTGATAACTTCGCTTATGCCTATTTTGGAGGAAATGTTGTTCAAGATTTTTATCTTTAAATACATAAAATATACCTGGGGATATAGCTATAGGCTCTTCATCAAGCGTTCGTTCTATATATAACTTTAATTCAGCTTGTGAGAAATACTTTTGGAATGTATTACGTGATGTAATCACGCCATCTTTATACGGAATGAATTGAGCTAAGTAGCTTTCATTGGCTAACATTGCGGAAATAATTAGTAGTTTCCCTGTTGCTTCCCACGCACCTAATATGGCATCTATTCGTTCGTCTTGATCTTCAATAACATTAATGACAAAACCAATATTAACTAAATCAGAGTTAATAATTTCTGAATCAGGACAAAATTTAGGATCCCAACCAAGGGCATCTAGCCCATGAGCTTCTAACTCTCTAAGATCATCACCCCTACCACAACCATAATCAAAAATAGAATACTCACCAGATAAAAATCCATTTTTGGCGAGTGTTTTCATCGGGGCTGATAGTTCATGTCTTACAATTGCTGTTTTATGTCTATCTATTTCTTTCTCACTTTCAATATTACTAATTACTGCTGAGCTTCGAAATAATCGGCCATCAACTAGCTCATAGCCATGCTTTACAATTAATCTTTCCCATGAATTTTTAAAACCAATCATGCGACTATTTTCATAGAGACCAGCGGCTTCACCTTCTTGAGTGAGTATACAAAAGTGATTATATGATTCATGACCTTTTGAAACCATTGTTTCTTTTCGGTGAAGAATTGGAGGGTTTTCTTGTTCTGAATAGCTTGTAACTCGATGAGATAATTTTTTTAAATCGACATTGACACTCTGTTCTAAAGCCGGATATGAGTCTTCAAAAAATAATGGGTAATTTAACAGGGATAAGCGAAAATCTTTTCTAAAAACTTTAATTAAATTCCAATTATCGTCATCTATTTTCAATGCTTTGGCGACAATTTTAATGAATGTAGATAGCACTGCTGGTATATCTGAAAATGTATCCTTATGAAAATAAACTGAGTCGGGTAGTTTCTTGCCAACATCAAGAGAGTTAACTAATTCTTTAAATTGCTCTGCATTCATTTGATTAATTCTTCCGCAAGTATTTTAGCTTCATCACCGTAGGCTTTTCTTCCAGGAATACGTCTACCTTTGTCACTTAGATTCATAGCTTGTAAGTGTCTTTCTGACTTATTTCCTATACTTACATGTAATGGTTTATCATTTCCATAATAATAAATCTTATCAAAGTTTAAATTTTTCACTATAAATAGCATCACTTGATCCATTTTTTTTTCATAACCATTAACAACAAAATCACAAGCTAAACCGTTCCTTTTGCATATGAGTTTATTGTATTGAGTTAACTCAGATGCAGCATGTTGGTCAATTGGAGGAAATGTCCCTGATGAACTGTTTTTTTGTATATATCTGTTTAACTTAGGTGAGACAAAACCATATGTAATTCTAACATTGCCAAATTTTCTACTAACAGGCAGTAAAATTGATGTGATAAGAATTAAAATAGAGTTTATTGATTCTATTTCTTTTGGGGAGTTATCTATGGTGATTTGATGTTTTTCTCGATACCAATTTAACAAATTATTTGCTATAGGGTGATTTAGTAATAATTTTTTATCATGGAGTTGATATAAAAAAGCATTTCCTTTTTTTACAAATGCTAGTTTACCTGAGGATCGCATGTGCATCAGTTCACAGTCTGAAACATCTAATAGCTCTTTAAACTCTTGTGAAGTAAATAATATTTTTGTCATAGCTAGCGGATATAAAAATGTTAGAAGATAGATATTACATAAAAAAACATTGTATTGATAACTTCAGGAACAATAAGTACTCAGGTTTTTAACTTGAAAGTATTGTCTTTGCTAGTTATCCTTTCACTAAAACAACTGTCCCTATCCTTAATCTAATAATGCAAAAAAAAATTTCAAATTATGCTAATACCTTGGATGATTTGTAAAAAGTTTTTAATGTAGGTGGCTTATCTAGAATTTCAGACCTTCAGGTTAAATCAAATTCAACTGTTTTGGCATAAAAAACTCGAAAAAACAACTCGGATTCTCATCATCATTTAGGCAGATTAACATCCTCTTAATAGCACTTTTTTGTTAAACAAAGAAAAAAATTATTAGGCCACCCATAATAAATTAAACAAAGAAAAAAATCATCAGGCCACCCATAATAAATTGTGCATATTTACCTCACTAAACTAGATTTGATTTACCTTGATTAAGAGTAGTGATTGTTATGCCGAAGCCTCGTTCACAACAAATTAGCTTAGCAGATATGCGTTTTATCATATTTGCAGTCGTACGGTACAAAAATATTTTTTAAGTGCAGTTGATAAAAAAGCGAGTGTTAGTTTTGAGCACCGGTGCATATGAATTGAATAGCGCATAACACGCTTTATTGATCACCGGTTAACGTGTTTTATCTTAGTATGGCGAGCTAAACTCAGCTAAAATTCAATGGTGTGGCAAGTTTGGATGAAAATAGCTATCGAGAACTTCTTTATTCAATAAATGGGTATTGTAATAAGCGAGAAAGAGTCCCATCAGTGTAGTATTATTGCTTGTAGCTATCATGGCTGGCATGGCTAGTTGTTAAATAGTAGAAAAGCAATCAGAGTTAGTCTTTCACATTTCAAATGTTGAAAAGGAAATATAATGCAATTTACAAAAAAAGCGACAGTAACTGCCCCTGCTATTTGCGCTGAGCTTCGGGCCAGCCATGCAGGTGAAACTGGCGCCGTATGGATATACAAAGGTATATTACTGGTTAACCGTTTCAAGCGTGACTCAGATATTGAAACGTTTGCGAAGCATCATTTAGCGACTGAAAAAGAACATCTAAGCCAATTTGAAAATCTTATTGATCGGTTTAGAGTTAGCGCACTTCTTTTCATCTGGATACTTGCTGGGTTTACAATGGGTGCATTGTCGGCGGTGTTGGGGAAAAATTGGGTTTATTATACTATTTACAAAGTTGAATCATTTGTTGATGTACATTACCAGCAGCAAATAAGTGATTTATCTAAACTTGATTTTCTCGATAAAGCTGAAATTATATCTATGATGAAAGTTTGTAATGCAGACGAGCAAGCCCATAGGGATGAAGCATTAAATGCCATGACAGGTAAACCAAATTTAATTATGCGTATGTGGGGTAAATTGGTTGGTAGCGGCTCACATTGTGCGGTTATTGTCGCTAAATTACTATAAGGGAAACCTGTGGGGAAGTCACTAAGGAACCGGCAACCAAGAGATTGCGACCACTGTGCTAAACCTAAGTCAGTGTTATACAGGGTCCGATTAGAGCAGCCAGCACCTTGGGTATTTGTTTGCTCTTACTGCCAATCAAAGGTGAAAAGCCAGCCACTGTACCAATACGGAGGAACTTGGAAACAGCAAAAACGGCATTAAGCTTAATTATTATTTTTGCCAGCACCTATTTAGAAAGTAAATAGAGTTAGATAGAGTTAAATAGGGAACAGACCACGTTTAATTAACTTTTTTAGTTATTAATTTGCTGATTAATGTCTCAGGTGCAGCAGTATTTTATATGTATTAATGATTACACCTCGCTATTGGTACATCAGTTTAAAAAGTGCCCGTAATGAGCGAGCATTGGCTTATCGTCAATTATTCAAAAATACACTTTCCATTCAAGTTATTAATGAATAGCTCGGGCAGACATCGTTATCTAGGACAATTAATAAGGACATCTACCGTTAATTTTTTCAAACTATTTTGGATTGCTGTTTTTTGTGGATTATAAATAGTTCATTTACAGTGGGTGCCCTAGTCATTTCACTTCCAACATTTTGAAAAAATGATGAAATTTCAATAATGAATAGACACATCCTAATCCCCATATTATAAACATTGCCAATTGAGCTATCTTAGTTATCTCTCTACTATCAAAATCGTTATAAATAGAATATTCATAAAACCCCGCACCAACTCCCCAGCCAACTCCAAAAGTGATTAAGCAACGTATAAATAATGAAATTAATTTATTAAGCATTTATTCTTCCTTGTGTAGATATAAAATTTCTAATTGAGATGTTAAACTCAAATTTTGTAGGTAAGCAAAAAATTATGACTGGTTTACTTGGTAACTGATAATAGATAATAGCATGAAAAATATAAAATTATTTTATAAAAGATCCTAGTTATGCGCTTTGTAGCTCCTTTAATCTGAATAAACTTATAATTAGAAGAGCAGCCTGTAGTGGTCAACTAATTTTGGCCACAGATTTGTATTCAAGCTAGTATCTTTTTCCTGACTCAATCGGTGTTAATCCTCCGCTATAACTGTGAAAATTAACAAGGACACCCACCGTTAATTTTACCAAACCATTCGGGATTTATATTTTTTTTAGCATTAAAGGGGTAGTGTCATTGATAATTTAAAATCATTAACTCTGCTCCTTTGATGTTAGCTTTAGGGTATTCTTGTAAGTTATTGAATTCGATATAAAGGGGTTTGTAACAGTTGCGCGTCGATATGGTTTAACATAGCAATATAATTTGTAGACTGTATATCTTGGTAGTATTTTTTAAATGCTTGTTGTGTTATCCCTTCAGGTAACTCGGCTAATGCTGGAATAATAGCCGACTCACTATTGGTTTGCGCTAAAATTGCTTGCACCAATAAAGCACTTTTATTTGACTGGGTTGATATCATGGCGAATCTCGTTCCAGCGCGATCAGCCATTAAATCAGCAAAGCTAAAGCCACTACCGCCTTGATTTGAGTCTAAAAATTCTTTTAGTTCACCAATAGCATCACTGGTATTGCTATTACCAAATAACTGTAAAGCAATAGAATAAATAAAGTGCTTTTGAATATCGACACGATTTCTTAAGCTAACACTTCTTTGTAACGTTAGTCGCTGTGTTGCTTGTTTTGATGAGTAATACGACACGTCACCAATAAACAATTCAAACTTATCTGTACCAAAATACAGCACTAATGCGGTTAATGCGGCTTTATTTTCTTCAGCCGCTTGTGCACCTAAAAGACGACTACGCTTTTTAGCCACTGAAAATATATGAGTAATATAAGGGGCGAGCGATTTTTTATTGTCGTTGCGGGCAACAAAGTTGAGTAATGCTTGGTGGTAAAAACGAATATCGTCAACATTGCCAAATAATGCTAATTTGTCACGCAAAGCAAATAAAGACGCTATAGTGCTTTTATTTTGGTTATGCATACGGTCGGGAATTTCAATACTAAGCTGTAAACTTGAAGGGGAAATCTCAAGGTTAGCAATAGTGTTTAATAAAGAGCTACCAAACTCTTCTTCAATATAGTGATTGCCGACTAATTCTCCTAGCGTAATTAACCAACGGCCGGGTATTGGAATACTGCCTATATAAGCTGTGTCGAGGTCTAACCCGGTTTGAGAAGCGTTTAACGTAAGATTAATATTTAAAAAACGAATAAGCTTAGGCAAAGGTAATTCAAGGGAAAACCGGAAAAAACCTTGGTCTTTTATCAGGACAATATTTGAAATAAGCTGTGGAATAGCACGGTGGCCTAAAGCACTGAGACCATCGATTTCATCTTGAGTAACGCTTAATAATACCGGCTGCTTTTTTGATTGGGTTGTTTGTACTGATTTAATCGTTTTCACTATGCGCTGTAATGTTTTTTTATTTTCAGCGGCAAAATTAGCATCAATTTGGTGAAGCGCTTTTATATGTGGCGATGATTGTAATGCGAGTGATATTAACGCGATAATTAAAACGGTTAAGGAAAATAAAATATAAAATGTGCGTTTTATGATAACTTTCAATCTCTGACCTTAACTCATTTTAATGAAACAAATTTTTGACCTTATTAATTTCCAATAAGCTCCGAAGAACAAGTTTAAAAGATAATGATAAATTTAACTAGAAATCAACTAAAAATTAATCACAAATTAAGTGAAACAACCAGAATAGCCAGCTTACACCCGCCCAAAAAGTAGGTTATTTAAGCCAGAGCTGGCAACAATTTTGGCTTCTTTGGTCGCCTAAAAAATTATATGTTTAAGGGTTTACTGACTAACTTGAAAGCTTAGCTCGAAAGAGCATGTTAAATTAATTAAGTTAACAACAGTTGCCTACACGTAAATAAAGCAGAATACATTGCTCAAAACTAAACTGGATATTACCGTATTTAGCTGTTGGCCCAAACCATGGATTAACGTTAAGCCAAAGTCTTAGGAAACTTTTTTATCGAGCGTTAGGTTATGGTGTGCGCTTGCTGCATATTATCTGTGTTTTAGTTCACAGTGTTTTAGTTCGCAGTGTGAGGATTTCAGTGGGCTAAAACTCAATAGTTTAGGCCATATAGCGGGCAATCAAACTACCTATAAGCCATTCATTCAATAAATAGCTATTTTAATCAGCTAGAAACTCCTTCAATCTACACGCCATTATTGCTTATCGTTATTATGGGTGGCATAGTGAATTTACAGTTAATTTGACCGTGAATTAGCAGCGTTAATCATTATTAGCGCCTTGAATAAAAATTTTAGCAAGAGAGATAAATGACTATAAACCTGTCTAATAACTACCAAGCACTTGGCGACAACTTTTCAGAGCAAACATTTCCTGCACCGGTGGCTGCGCCTTCATTATTATTGTGGAACGAAAGTTTAGCAAAAACCTTAACTATTCCTTTTAGTCAAAAAGATGATGCTGAACTGATCACACAATACTTCTCAGGTAATCAATTAATTGAGGGCAGCAAGCCGGTTGCACAAGCTTATTCTGGCCATCAGTTTGGCAACTTTAACCCGCATCTTGGTGATGGCCGTGCGCACTTATTAGGTGACATAGCTGATACCGAGGGACAACGTTGGGACATTCAGCTAAAAGGCTCAGGCGTTAGTTCTTTTTCACGCCAAGGTGATGGTCGTTGTGCGCTTGGCCCAGCGCTGCGCGAATATGTAATGAGTGAAGCGATGTTTGCGCTGGGTGTGCCTACTACGCGTTGTTTAGCGGTGGTTACTACCGGTGAAAATGTATATCGCGAGCGACCTTTTGATGGCGCTGTGGTTACCCGTGTCGCTACAAGCCATATTAGAGTGGGTACTTTTCAATATTTTGCGGCGCGTAACGATACTGACTCGCTTAAAAAGTTGACCAATTATGCCATTAATCGCCATTTTCCAGAATTGCTGGTTGAAGCACAAGCAGCTAAAACCCCAAACCCTGACGATAAAGCAATAGCTGATGACATAAGCAGCGAACAAGTGCTTAAATTTTTCTCTGCTGTGTTGTCAAAGCAAATACCTTTAGTACTTTCATGGTTAAGGGTGGGTTTTATTCATGGTGTGCTGAATACCGACAATACAACTATTTCAGGCGAAACCATAGATTATGGCCCTTGTGCCATGATGAACATTTATGATTCAGACACAGTTTTTAGCTCAATTGATCGTGATGGTCGTTATGCTTTTGGTAAACAAATAGGCATTATGCAGTGGAATATGACCCGACTAGCTGAAACGTTATTACCGTTAGTGGCTAGCGATGAAGATGATGCAGTAGCTAAAATAGAGCCTTTATTAACACAATTTCATCAAGATCTTCAGCAAGGTTACTTGACGATGATGGCGGCTAAAGTTGGCATTAATACACCAGAACAAGGTGATGCTGAGTTGCTTAATGATTTACTGGCCATTATGCAAAAGCAAAAGTTAGATTATACGCACACTTTCACGGCTTTAACGAACACACTGAATAATGGTCAAATTGAAGCGCCGTTAAATGATGTGCTTAACGAGTGGTTGCCGCGTTGGCATGCTCGAATTGAACCATTTAAAGCGGCGGCACACACCTTAATGGTCAGCACTAATCCTGTTGTTATTCCAAGAAATCACCATGTTGAAGCGCTGTTAGCGTCTTGCCAAGCAACCGGTGATTTAAGCGGGTTACATAAGTTTTTAGCCGTATTGCAACAACCTTATACAGAAGTCACTGATACTAAACACTACCAAGATGCGCCGGTTGATGGCGATGAATCTTATCACACCTATTGCGGTACCTAATTTGCACTATTAGGTTTACATAATAAGTAATCAAGAGTAATAATTTTGGCAACTGTCGTTAATTAGCCAGATTAACAAGCACTTAATATTGCTTTTTTGTAGGTCGAATTTCAGTCCGTCAAGGGTTTAGTGGGCAGTTAATGTGATGGGTTAGCGGATAGCTGTTGCGGGTGTTTTTTATTGGTTGGGTTGTTTTTTGATTTTGTGATTTTTGTAGGTCGGACTTCAGTCCGTCAAGGGTTAAGCGAGTGATTAATGCGATGAGCCAGCAAAAAACTGCCGCGATGTATTTTTTATCGCTCTGTAGGTATAAGAACACGGTTAAATTTCATTTAACTTGATGGACTAAAGTCCAACCTACATCGGGCCTACGGGTGGCAACATCAAGTTTGGTGACTTTTTTTTGTAGGTCGGACTTCAGTCCGTCAACTGTTTATTGGGCAGTTAACTTGATGGATTAAAATCCAATTTACAAAGGGTCTAGCGCTTTTTATTTCTACCTGTTGACATGACTAATGTTAGAATAAGCGCTTTCCCGCTTTTTTCTTTCTCTAGTGTTAGGTTTTTGTTGTAAATGAAATATATCCCCTCAAGTATTTTTGGCCGTTTTATCGGTAAAAACACCAGCATTACTATCAATGAAATTGGCTTATCTTTTAATCTTGAAAACAGCTTAATTGAAATTAAATGGCAAGATCTTATAGTCCCCCCAATGTTTTGTATGAGTTTTTTTGGGCAAATTGTTACCTTAAAAACGGCTGATAAAAACTATGTTTTTACTATGCTAGCTTATAGTTCAAGGCTTGTGCAGCAGGGCCATTGTCAGCAATTTTGGGTCGCTGCTAACCTGCAACGACTTGAGACATTATTAAGTGCGATAAAAAAAACTACCCATAAGCAATACTTACGACAATCGAGTATTAAACGCGTGCAATTAGCGGTTAATCAAGAATTTCAGCGTTGGTTTCCTTGGATAAATACTAGTAAAGCACAAGCAATGGTGACTGAAAAACTACAATGGCTTACGCATTACCAACACTGGCAAGCGCAGGATATAGCCCATTGTCGTGAACGCTATATCAAGCGACAGCTAGAAGTTCATCAACATTTTTTTGATGATGTTGAGTCTAATCCTTTAACACAGCATCAGCGCCGAGCTTGTATTATCGACAATGATAATAATTTGTTGTTAGCAGGCGCTGGTACTGGCAAAACTAGCGTTATGGTGGGGCGGGCAGGTTATTTACTTAATAGCCAACAAGCGCAGCATAGTGAAATATTATTACTGGCTTATGGCCGTAAAGCTGCTGATGAAATGGATGAGAGAATAAAAGACAAACTTGCTACTACTAAAATAAGCGCGGCAACTTTTCATCGTTTAGGCCTAAATATTATTGCTCAGGTGGAAGGGGGGAAACCTAGCTTGTCGGTATTAGCCACAGATGAAAAAGCTAAGACTACATGGGTCCAACGCTGTTTTGAACGCTTAATTAATCAGCATGCGCAGTATCAATACTTGATCATTGAATATTTTAGTCAGTACTATTACGTTGAGCGAAACGATTTTGATTTTAATAGCTTGGGTGAATACTATCAATATTTAACCGACAACGATATTCGTAGTTTAAAAGGCGATAAAGTTAAAAGTTTTGGTGAGCTCTATATTGCCAATTGGTTATTTAACCACGGTATAGAGTACGAATATGAGGCTAGCTATGCACACAACTTAAAAACCATAGCGCGTAGGCAATATCAACCTGACTTTTTTCTGCCTGAGTTAAATATTTACATTGAATACTACGGCATAGATGAGCAAGGTAATACGGCGCCTTATATTGACAAAACGGCATACCATGAGGCGATAATATGGAAGCGAAATACCCATCAGCATTATCAAACAACTTGTCTTGAATTGAGCTACGCGCAGCATAAACAAGGGCGGTTAATTAGTACTTTAGCCGCGTTTTTTACTCGCCAAGAAATTACTGTTGAATTACTCCCTGATGAAGCGATACTGGCCAGTTTAAAAGAAAGTGGGCGAATAACGGTACTCGCTAGTTTATTTTGTCAGTTAGTTGGGCTTTATAAGGCGGCTGATTTAGACTCTACCTTAGCAGGCACGTTAGACCATAGCGTAAAAGATAACGTTATTGCCAATTCTGCTGATCCACAGCAAACAGCCAAAGCATTAGTGTTACTTAAGCCGATTTTAACCGCTTATGAGGCCCAGTTAAAACAGCGTGTGGAAATTGATTTTGAAGATATGATCAATAAAGCGTTAGGTTATGTTCAAACGGGTCAATTTCAATCGCCGTGGTGTTATATTATGGTGGATGAGTTTCAAGATATATCAGAGCCACGGGCACGATTAGTTAAAGCATTACGTGATAATAATAAAGCTTGTTCAATTTTTGCAGTCGGTGACGACTGGCAAGCTATTTACCGCTTTAGTGGCGCAGACATGAGGTTAACTACAGGTTTTGCTGATTATTTTGGCGCCACCACGCAATCAGTATTAGATAAAACTTTTCGCTTTAATAATAAAATTGGCAAAGTTGCCAGCGATTTCATTAGTAAAAACCCAGCACAAATTGATAAAACCATTAACGCTTTTAAACACGTTCAAGCCCCCGCGGTTTCATTGCTTAAACGAGAGAATGCTGCTTTTAATTCATCAAACAAAAATATGATTGATGAGGTGGCAAATGGCGCTATTGATGATGTTTTATCCGCTATTGCAGCTAAAGTGTCTACGCCAGTGAGTGTTTATTTACTGGCGCGTTTTTGGTTTCAGTTACCCAGTAAAGCTGCGATTAGTCAGCTTAATCATCAATACTCGCTCTTAAATATTGAAGCACAATCTTTTCATGCGGCAAAAGGTAAAGAGGCTGATTACGTAGTTATTATTGGATTGAAGAAGGGCGCACATGGTTTTCCTTCTGAAAAAACAACGCCGGCACTGCTTGATGCACTGCTCGCTAAAAAAGAAGCTTTTGCTTATGCTGAAGAGCGGCGATTATTTTATGTGGCGCTTACTAGAGCTAAAGACAGAGTTTATATTATTGCCGATATGAGCAATGCCAGCTGCTTTGTTAAAGAGCTTATCGACGAACATAGCGATGACCTTGAACTGGATGAATTTGGCAGTGTAGCCAGCCAGCAATTTATTGACGATTTAAACTGTTTGGTGTGTGAAACGGGTAGATTAAAAAAACGCGCTGGCAAGTATGGCGCTTTTTATTCTTGCTCACACTTTCCGCGCTGTGAGCATAAAGAACAATCATGTGTTAACTGTGCAAGCCCCATGACCCGAAAACGCCATCCAGGCTTTAAACTTTGTTTAAATGACTCATGCCAAAGCATAATACCGACTTGTGAAAAATGTAATGCAGAGATGGTGTTACGTGTAAGTAAAAATGGCCAGTTTTGGGGCTGTAGAAACTATAAAGGTAATGATCCCATGAGTTGTAAACATGGTATTGATGGCTCAAAAATAAACTGGCCAAAATTAACTCAGGTTACTGGTTAACTGAGGTTATGCTACAACATTAGCAGTAAGTAATAAAAAATAACAAGGTGATTCTTATAGCTTAAGGTAGTTCATAGCTCGTTAATTAATAAAATGTGTAAGGGGTTTATAGACCAGCACAAACAGGGCGCGTATTATTTAACAATGCCCCTTCTACTTATAAAGTAGTATTAACTGCTAGTCTATTACCCAGTTGAATAAGTGTTCATATCTAAATTACTGTTAAATACGTGCGCTAGTCATCCAATATCAAAGGTATCAAAAAAGTAGCACTCATCATTGAGTAGCCAAGTTATGGGATACTTTCAAGAGATTATTACCTTTTGGAAAGTGGCAATGTATAATGATCTTACCGCGACTCTAGCACTATATACTTCTCTTGCTTGCTCAGGTATATTCTTGTTATCTTCGTTTTTAAATACAGCTTTAAAGACATTGTTTTTTAAACATATTTTTTAGAGATTATCCAAGTGAAAGAAAAAGCTACTTCTTTTGATATCGCCCACCAAGCCGGTGTTTCTCAGTCAACAGTTTCTAGAGCACTACGCAATAGTCCTTTAGTTAATGCAGAAACTCGACAAAAAATTCAGGCTATTGCTAAAGCATTAAATTACAAAGTAGATAAAAATGCCAGCAACTTACGCTCACAGCATTGTGACACTATTGCGTTGTTATTATTTGAAGACCCCACCAATGATAATTCAGCGATCAATCCCTTTTTTCTTTCTATGTTAGGTAGCATAACTAGAGCTTGTGCACACAAAGGTTATGATCTTTTAGTTTCTTTTCAACAAGCGAGTAATGATTGGCACGCAGATTTTGAAGACAGTAATAAAGCTGATGGCCTAATATTATTAGGCTATGGCGATTATGTTGATTATGAAGAAAAGTTAATTAAGTTGAGCGAACAAGGAACACATTTTGTACGCTGGGGTGCAGAAGTAAAAAATTTACCTGTCGTATCTATAGGTTGTGATAACTTTCTGGGCGGCAAAGAAATTACTGAGCACGTGATTAAGCAAGGGCGAAAACACTTTGCTTTTTTAGGTAGTGCTTCTGGCCATGCGCCTGAATTTTTTGATCGCTATAAAGGTCATTGCCAAGCCCTAAAAGATAATAACTTAGTGGTGAATAGTAAAATGCAGTTTAATGCCTTTTACACTGAAGAAGCGGGTTATAAAGCGGCTTGTGAATTGATAAACAGTGGTGAGGAATTCGATGCTATTTGCGCGGCATGTGATTTAATCGCCATTGGTGCTATGCGAGCATTACAAGAGTATAAACTTGCAATTCCAGAGCAAGTTGTTGTGGTGGGCTTTGATGACATTGCTATTGCTAGCCTTACTTTTCCGCCTTTAACAACCGTTAAGCAAGACACGCAATTGGCCGGCGAGTTATTAGTGAATACCTTACTTGAATCCATTCATGGTAAAGAAATTGCAACCACTTTAATAACGCCAGAATTAGTGATTAGGAAATCGTGTGGCTATTAACTATTAGTTATAAAGCTCACCAGTTAATAGCCACAACGCTGGACTTAATTTGCGCTTAAACTGTTAGTTATCATTACAGGTTGTTATTTTATCCTCTGTACCATCTTTGACAAAGTACACAGACAGAGCCGCCAATATCATTGAGACACCTGCCATCATAATAATGTAGACCGCTTGATTATTAAAAACAGCGGTTAATATCCAACCAGCAAAAATACCTGAAACAATTTGAGGTGCAGCAATGGTGAAGTTAAATATTCCCATATAAACGCCGGTTTGTTTTACCGGTAATGAGCCGGCTAAAATAGCGTATGGCATTGCTAAGATTGCCGCCCAAGCAATACCAATACCGACCATAGGTAAGAATAAATCTACTGCGCCTTGCGGCACTTCAATTTGAGTAATACCCAAGTTGACCATGATTAACTCAGGGTTTTGCATCAGTATAATACTTAAATAACCGATACCACCGGCAAGCAACGAAACAGAGTAAGTTAGCTTTCGACCCACTTTACTGGCCACCTTAGCCATACATAACGAGGCTATTGCGGCAAAAAAAGAATAAGCAGCGAAAATGATGCCAACCCAATCTCCTGCACTGCCTTTTGCTTTAGCAATATGTGCAGGTATGGTACCAATAGACTCTAAATAATGAGGGTCAAACCATTTAGCATCAATCCCCCAAATATGCTGAGCAATAGCTGGCATGGTATAAACCCACATAATAAATAATGCAAACCAAGAGAAAAACTGTACTAGGGCTAATTGCTTCATTGTACTTGGCATGGTTTTCATTAAGCCAAAAAATTCAGCTAATTTATCGCTAATAGTTTGCTCTATATCGTTTTGTTCCAGTGGTGCTAAACCATTGGTGCCTGGGGCATATTCTTTGGTTCTAAATACTGTCCACAATACCGAGCCTAGCATCACTGAGGCACCAATATAAAAAGCCCAGATAACGGAAGGGGCAACTGATCCTGCGCTAGCGGTGTTTTCTAGGCCAATAACATTGGTCAGTACGAAAGGAAGTATAGAGCCAAAAACTGCACCAATATTAATTAAAAAAGATTGGATTGAATAGCCAACATTACGCTGCTCAGCGGGCACCATGTCAGAGACTAAAGCGCGGAACGGTTGAAAGGCTAAATTGAAAGACGCGTCCATTAAGGCTAGCATCATGGCGCCAAAAAATAAGGGGGTAATAAAGCTTGCTAAGGTTGCTGAATTCGGCATTAATAGCATGCCAATAGCAGCAGCAAATCCGCCGGCTAAAATGTAGGGGTTACGTCGACCTAAACGATTCCAGGTTTTATCTGATGCTGAGCCAACGATGGGTTGAATAAGCAAGCCCATAATGGGAGCGACTAACCAAAATAACGACAATGAGTGTAAATCAGCCCCTAAGTCTGAAAGTATGCGGCTGGCATTGGCATTTTGTAAAGCAAAGCCAAACTGCACGCCTAAAAAACCAAAACTTACGTTCCATATTTGCCAAAAATTAAGGCGGGGTTTTTGATGAGCTGTAGTGGTGTTTTTATTTATACTTTCATTGATACTTTTATTAGTATCGGCATCAGTTGTGGTCATGTAGCGGACTCTTATAATTAATGATTTTAGCTAGTTTACTCATCTAAATATACTCATAATAACGTTGAACAGCTATCTCTTACATACGTATTCAGCCGTAGAATGAAGACCTACTTTTTGTCTTAACTTTACAATTTAGGTATATTTTACTTAATTCTCTATGCTGAGCGTTAATGCTTGGTGTTGCCAATTAAACTTCACTGTTAGTGTTTTTTCTATTTTATTCCAATAAATCTTAGACTCCGAAGTATTAGGGCCTATTGGCATCGCTTTACCTGCAAGCGTGATGTTTTTGGGGATATCATGCCAGTGATGAATCACTAATGAAATTTGCCTATTTTCTGGCATACTGGGGTAACCTTCACCGGTTTGATTAAAGGAAAATACTAGGTTTTTTTCTCCTGAGTCATACTGGTTTAGGTTATCTCTCTCGGCGCTAAAGTGTAATATTTCATATTGTTTTTTTAATAATGCTTGGAAGCTTTTACCATCATCTTCATACATTTTTCCAGCACTACGCTTAACTGAATCATCGGCGTAATAATGTAGCGTTAGCTGGCTGCTATCGTAATCTTGGGTTGATTGAATATCGTCAATCATCGGAATAAATGCACCTGCGCGAACCAATACAGGCAGTGTGTCTAGGTTAGTGGCTAAAGTAATAGTTTGCTCGCCTTGATACTTTTTATCTGTGAAGTAATCAAACCACACGCCTTTGGGTAAGGGTATTGATACTGACTTTACGCCCGCAGTTACTACTGGCGTGACTAAAAAAGCATCGCCCCAAAAATAACTTGTTGCGTTTTCCATTACGTTAAGACTTAGGTCGGTATTACCTTTAAGCTTTTTCTTAGGCTCATTACTAAGCTCATTATCAAGCGCATATACAGTGGTTTGATCAAGTTCATTACCAAAGAAAAGCGGACGCATTAACGGCATGCCTGTAGTACTATTTTTATATGCTAAAGTGTAATTGTAAGGCAGTAAATTATATCTAAGTTTGATAAATTTTCGTAAGATATCTTGGGTTTCTTTATCATGAAACACTACTTCAGGGGCAATATTATCTTGCGCGTGAGGACGGTAAATAGGTTGAAATACACCGTATTGTAACCAGCGGATATAGAGTTCTTTATTAAAGGTTTCACCACCGGCAAAACCGCCCAAATCTGAATGGGTATAGCCCATGCCTAACACACCCATTTGTAAGCTAAGCTCTACTTGGGGTTTTAATCCACCCCAAGAACGACTGACATCACCAGTCCAGGGGATCATGCCATAGCGTTGTGAACCGGCAAAACCTGAGCGCATCAAAATAAATGGCCGTTCGTTGGGTGCTAAGTTTAGCTGATTTTCAAAAACCATTTTAGCCCACTGATGACCATAAACATTATGAATAGCATTGCCATTTACCACGCTACCGTCGCTTAAGGTATGTAAAGTATCACTAGGGTGAACCTCTGGCTCGCCTAAATCACCCCACCATCCCGTTACGCCTTGCTGATATAGGGTTTTATATATGCCATTGAACCAGTTTTTTCCTTTATCGCTGAACACATCCACTAAGCCGGTATTGCCAAAGTAAAAGTCAAAACGTTTGGCTTTACCGTCTGCGTTTTTTGCTAAAGCTTGATTTTGTTCGGCATCAGCCCATTTTTTCGAACTTGTCAGGACAAACGGCTCGGTGATTAATACGGTGTTCACTCCTTGCGCTTTAATGTCACTGATCATTTTTGTTGGGGTGGGAAAGGCTGTTTTATCCCACGCTAAGTTACCCATGTGGCCTTTAATGTCTTTACCAAACCAGTATAAATCAAGTATTAAGGCATCAAGTGGAAAGTCTAAGTCGATAAATTTATTAACTGTATCTCGTACTTCTTGCTCAGAACGATAACCAAAACGAGAAGCGTAGTTACCTAACGCCCAGCGTGGTGGCATCGGTTGCTTACCGGTAACATCAACATAGTTATTGATAAGTTCAGGGTAAGTGTTACCAGCAAAAACCAGATAAGACATGCGACCTGATACCGCTTCAAATTGCATAATGTTTTGCTCTGATTTTCCTAAATCCATCCAACCTTTTGCTGAGTTATCAAATAGCAAAATGTATTTATTACTCGAGAATACCGCAGGTAAACTGAAATTCATTTGGTTTGATTGGGTTTGATAACCGTAATGTGCACGATTATATAGCGGCATACGATGACCACGCCTGTCCATACCTAATACTCGTTCCCCACCACCCAAGAGCTTTTCGTTTTCACTTAACTTAAAACGAAAGCCTTGTACATTATACTGCTGGTCATTTTCTGCTGCCGTACTTAGAAAAAATCCGGCTTCTTCTGACACTAACAATTTTTCGCCTTGATAATAGCTAATGCTAAAAGGGGATTTATTAATTACCGCGTTAAGTTTTCCAGCAGACAGAATAAGTTGCTGTGGATTTTCGCTGACCGAAAATTTTTGCTTTAAGGCCTGTTCTTTAATGGCAAACGAAGGTAAAAATGCGGCATTATTGCGTTTATTTTTATATTGATAATGTGCTTCAATCGCATAGTCGCTATAGGCACTTAAGGTCAATGGTCCTAGTGTTGTGGTGATCACTAAGCTTTGATCTTTTAGTTGATGGCTTAGGTAGCTATTTTTTTCGCTTGCAATGGTTTGAACCGCAAATAACAGTACAAACAGACAAGTACTTTTTATCAGTAAGAGTGAACGCAAGATAAAGCCCTTTATTGAATCTTTTATGTAATAACAAAGATAATAACCTGACTCAAGCTAACACAGCACTTTGAATACGTATGCAAGGTTGTGTTTAGCTACATTATGTTATCAGCAAAAACGAGGCCAATAGATAAGAATGAGGCTAATAGGCAGCACATGGTTTTATGCCGGGCTTATATTTTCAGCTGGTAAGTTCTAGCTGGTAAGTATTAGCCGATAACACTATGTCGAGCGGGTCGGGTATAAGTTATGGGTAAATACTTCTCCTGCGTGCTACTACATACGTATGCAAAATTAAGGAAAACCCATGCATACGTATGCAAGGGCTATTCCCCACCAAATGAATTGCGTATTCTTAAGCTGTGATGATGAAGAGAGAATTCAAGAGAAAGTAATAACCGTAGTGTTAGTGCCTTAAATGAATTCAAAATACAGCGTGGAGTTTTATAATGAGTGAACAAATGTGGTGGCGTGGTGCAGTAATTTATCAAATTTATCCGCGAAGCTTCTATGATAGTAATCAAGATGGTATCGGTGATTTACCTGGCATAATCAATAAGTTAGATTATATTGCTAGTTTAGGCGTTGATGCTATTTGGATCTCGCCATTTTTTAAATCACCCATGAAAGACTTTGGCTATGATATTAGTGATTATCGTGATGTTGATGCTATTTTTGGTACTTTAGCTGATTTTGACGAATTAATTGCTAAAGCACATGAGCGCAATATTAAGATCATGATAGATCAAGTGTTGAGCCATACATCTGATCAGCATCAATGGTTTATTGATAGCCGTGAAGATCAAAGCAATGATAAATCTGACTGGTATGTTTGGGCTGATGCTAAAGAAGACGGTACCGCGCCTAATAATTGGTTATCTATTTTTGGTGGTACTGGTTGGACATGGGAGCCCCGTCGTCAGCAATATTATTTGCATAACTTTTTATCTAGCCAACCGGATCTTAATTTTCATCACCCAAAAGTGCGAAAAGCGGTACTTGATAATGTTGAATTTTGGTTAAAGCGCGGCGTTGATGGTTTTAGATTAGATGCGATAAATTTCTGTTTTCATGATGCTCAACTGCGTGACAACCCGGCCAAACCAAAAGCACTAAGACAAAGTATCGGCTTTGATGAAAAAAATCCTTATGCTTATCAGTATCATTATTTTAATAACACCCAAGATGAAAACTTAGTTTTTATCGAATCTATTCGAACGTTATTAGATCAATACCCTGGCACCGTCACCTTAGGTGAAATATCCTCAGAAGATTCGCTAAAAACCATGGCAGAATACACCCAAGGTGATCATAGATTACATATGGGCTACAGTTTTGACTTACTCACCGATGAATTTTCTGCTACTTACATTAAGCAAGTTGTACAAACGCTTGAAGAACGCGTGTCTGATGGTTGGCCTTGTTGGGCCATTTCAAATCACGACGTGCAACGGGTGATCAGTCGTTGGGGAAAGAGCCAAAATGCAGCGCAAAATACTGATTTAGCTAAAATGCTATTCGCCATGATTTCCTCTTTACGCGGTAGTGTGTGTAGTTTTCAAGGGGAAGAGCTTGGCTTAACTGAAGCTGACATTGCTTTTGAAGATATTCAAGACCCTTACGGCATTACTTTTTGGCCGCAATTTAAGGGCCGCGATGGTTGTCGTACGCCGCATCCATGGCAACATGATGAAATTAATGCCGGTTTCAGTCAAGCAAAGCCTTGGTTACCTGTGGCGGTTGAACATCAAGAAAAATCGGTGAATTTACAAGACGGTGCAGCGGACTCAGTGCTAAATAGTTATCGTCACTTTACCCAGTGGCGCAAACAACACAGTGCATTGCTTTATGGTGATATTGTTTTTGTTGATTCGCCAGAGCCAATACTTGCTTTTATCCGACAAGATAGCGTTGAAAAACTCTTGGTGTGTTTTAATTTTAGTCATCAACCCCAAGAGTTCTCACTTGATTTATTCAGCGATGAGCACTTAGTGTTAACCGATCATAATTTAACAACGGCTAAGGTTATTAATGACAAAACTGTTGACGGTAAAACTGTTAACATCAAAGCTATTGATAAAAAGATAAACTTACCCGCTTTTGGCTGTTTTTATGCTTCGTTATAACCTGATATAGAGAATATATAATGAGAATATTGTTAAGTCTTTGCCGTTTATTAGCCCTAACCTTGGTGGTAAATGTAGAAGTATATGCTAGCGAAGTAAGTGACGTTTTTACGGCAAAAGCGGTTAAATTGTCGCCTTACCAGCAACGAGACTTTCAGGATGAAATTTTTTACTTTGTCTTACCTGACCGATTTTACAATGGCGATAAAAGTAATGATTTAGGCGCAGCAGCAAACGATACAAAGCGTGCTTTATCACGCGGTGGCTTTGATAAAACCAATAAAGGTATGTATCACGGTGGTGATTTAGCCGGGCTTACAGAAAAATTACCTTACCTTGATAATATGGGCATAACCGCTATTTGGTTAACGCCGGTATTACGTAACCAGGCGGTGCAAAATGGTAGCTCAGGTTATCACGGCTATTGGATTGTAGACTTTAGTGAGATTGACCCACATTTAGGGACGAATGCGGCATTAAAAAACCTTATTGATAAAGCCCACAAGCGCAATATTAAAGTATTTTTCGATATTATTACCAACCACACAGCTGATGTTATTAAATATAAAGAATGTCATAGCAGTGATGGCTTAACTTGGTTGCTTGAAGGTAAAAACTGCCCGTTTAAGTCACTAGCACAACTTGCACAAGGCGATACCTATATACCGTTTATTCCCAAAGGTAGTGAAAACCTTAAAACACCGGCATGGTTAAATAGTGTTGATGTTTATCATAACCAAGGTGACTCTAATTGGGTAGGTGAAAGCGCAATTCGCGGTGACTTTGCTGGTCTTGATGATGTTGATACCAATAGTGAGCAAGTGGTTAAAGGCATGATTGATATTTACAAAGCCATTATTGATGAGTTTAAACCTGACGGCTTTCGTATTGATACGGTAAAACACGTTAATATGGCGTTTTGGCAAAGCTTTTCACCTGCGTTGATAGCGCATGCTAAAACACAGGGTATTGATAACTTCTTTATGTATGGCGAAGTCTATAGCTTTGAGCCTAAGCTTCTAAGCCCTTTTACTGTAGAGGGAAAGCTACAATCCGTTTTAGATTTTGCGCTACAAGGGGCGCTTCAACAAACCTTGGTTGAGCAAAAAGGTACTGATGTGCTCGCTAAGTTATTTGCTCAAGATTATTTATACCAAACGTCGCATCACGATATTGAAAATACTAATGCCAACCAACTGGTTAACTTTACGGGTAATCACGACATGGGGCGCTTTGCTTATGCCTTAAAAGAAAGCCAACATAACTACAGCGAATCAGAGCAAATTCAACGAAATTTATTAGCTCACGCACTATTGTATTTTAGTCGAGGTGTGCCGGTTATTTATTATGGTGATGAGCAAGGCTTTGTTGGCGATGGTGGTGATCAAGCTTCACGCCAAGACATGATGCCATCTAAAGTAGTTAGTTATAATGATGATGATTTATTGGCCACAGATAAAAGCACGGCAGTGGATAATTTCGATATGAGTCATGTTTTTTATCAAACTTTTGCAAAGTACGCACAGCTTTACCAACAATATCCAGCATTGAGATTTGGCCAACAAACAACGCTTTACTCACAAGACAAGCCAGGTGTTTTTGCTATTCAAAGAGTTTACAGCTGGCAAGGGAAAACACAAAAATTAGTCATAGTATTTAATACCGCTAAGCAAGCAAAAAATCTTGATATGATTACTGACAAGAGCGCGATAAAGTTACTTTATAAATCAACATTGTCAACAGCTGTTGACAATGTTGACAGTAATATTGACAGTAATGTTGATGACAACAGCATCATCGAGCCATTGAGCTTTGTTATTTATAACCTGAAGTAAGTCAATATTATACCCGCTCCACTTCAAGGTGCAGGTTTGTGCAAGTCGAGAAAGGGTTAGGTACCAGGCATGAATTGAAGAGAATAGTTATTCTGTTGTCGAAATCCATAACGCCACAGATGACCCTTTATCGACTTGCCCTTAGGGAGCTAAGCTAGAAAACCAGTCCAGCGTGCATACATGGATGTATGTACTTAGGTTTTGTCTGGAACAAAAAACCTGTGCACTACTTGATAAGGTTCCTACATGGATGTAGGACATTAGGGTAACGCAGGAGCAGTTACCGAGAATAACCATTATCTTCGTATCGCGCCTTGATCTGATTTCCTAGCTTAATGCTGAAACTGCATCTTGAAGTGGAACGGGTATATAATAAAATAGTTAACAAAGATGAGGACAGGCTTAAGCTGTTTGCGATAAGCCTTTATCACTCACTTCATTTTCATTAAGCAGATTTATAGTGAGTGTAAAAACTCATTATGACTAGGCATTTTTTCTACTGTGCGGTTAATTAAAGTTTTTAAGTCTTTCATTAAATCATCCAACTGTGCTTTTGATAATGTATCAACTAATGGGTGATGATCTTCTGGCACATTGCCTTGACCTATCATGACTTGTTGCCACGCTATTTCAGTAAATAAATCGTTAGGATGACAAAATACTTTGCCTGTTTTTTTGAATAATTGAATTTTATTTATTAATGATTTAGGTACATCCATGCGCTGACAAGCCCGCCAAAATTCACTATCGCCACGGTTATTGAGTTTGTAATGTAAAATAATGAAATCGCGAATACCTTCAGACTCCGTTTTTGATTGACGATTGAATTCGTTAACTTCTTCAAGGTTAATACCGTGGTGAGGAAAAAATTTAACTAAGCGTGTAGCCGCTGTTTGAATTAAGTGAATATTCGTTGCTTCTAAGGGCTCAAAGAAGCCACTAGATAAACCAATGGCAATAACATTTTTATTCCATTGTTTACGGCGGCGACCGGTTTGAAATGAAATGATTTTTGGATCTGCTAGCGGTTTACCGTCAATATTTTTTAATAATAACGTTTTAGCCTCTTCATCACTCATGTGTTTACTGGAATAAACTAAACCATTTCCCGTTCTATGTTGTAATGGAATACGCCATTGCCAGCCAACTTTATGGGCAGTTGAACGTGTGTAAGGTTCAATAGTATCAGTTTTTTCACAAGGTACTGCTATGGCACGATTACAGGGCAACCAATGAGAATAGTCGTCATAACCAGTACTGAGTGTTTTCTCTATTAAGATAGCCGCTAGCCCGGTACAGTCGATAAATAAATCTCCAGTAATGGTTGTACCATCTTCAAGTGTTAAGTTTTTGATATCGCCTGATTGATGATCTTGCGCTATGTCTGTAATAGTTCCTTCAATACGCTTTACCCCTAAGCTCTCTGCGTGTTTACGTAAAAATTTAGCGTATAAGCCGGCATCAAAGTGATAAGCGTAGGCTAACCCAGGTAAGTTAGTCTTTGGAATGTGGCTAATTGGCACAAACTTACCTTGCTTAGCTGCTTGGTAATTTAAGGAATAATCCCAGAAACTGCTACCATCAATATGGTCACTACCGTTTTGTAATTGTTGATGTTTTTGCCAGAAGTGATGAAAATCACAAAAAGGAAACTTTTTTCCTATGCTGCCAAAAGCATGCATATAGCGTTCACCGTCTTTATGCCAGTGATTAAATTCTATACCCAGTTTTATTGTGCCTTTAGTGACGTTAATAAACTCTTTTTCATCAATACCAATAGCGCGGTTGAAGTTAACTATTGGAGGAATGGTTGCTTCACCAACACCAACAATGCCAATGTCATCTGATTCAACTAAAGTAATATTGAGCGTTTTACCTAGCACTTTTGCTAGTAGTGAAGCTGTCATCCAGCCAGCAGTACCACCGCCAACAATAACAACATTTTTTATCTTACTTTTAGGCATAATATTTCTCAAGTGTGATAGCAGTTTAGGTTAAATAAAAAAGCCCTTGCAAGAGATTATCACAAAGGCTTTATTTTATTGGATTAGACTAAAATTACATTTTGTAGCTAAAGCCTAATAAATAAGAGCTACCGTAGTCTTGGTAATCACGTACTTGTAGTGCATTGTCACCTTGTAATGAGGTGAATGGCTCTTCGGTTAAGTTATAACCTTGTAAAAAGATAGATAAACCTTCTAAGCTTTCAAAACCACCTTCGGCAAAGTCATAACCAATTTGTGCATCAAAGATGGTTTCACCCATAATATCAACTTGTACTGTATTGAAACCTAGGCCGTAAACATCACCCTTAAAGGCGTCACGTTTGCGCATACTGGCACGGGCAGAGAAACCATTTTTGTCATAATAAAAGGTTGTACTGGTAATACTTTCAGATAAACCAGGTAACTCGTAGTCATTATCATTTTGATCTTTCATATCAGATTTAATGCCAGTATAACTAGCAATAAGTCCGAAACCATCAAGGTGTTCTGTTAGCATGTTAAGGGGTAAGGTTGCCGATAACTCATAACCCCAAAGCGTGCCTTCACCACCATTGACTTTACCATTACCAGTACCTGATGTTGTTGCGGGTAACTCGCCTGTCGCTGGGTTTGCTACTCCAGTCATATCCACGGCGTAACTACCATCAAAGATCCAGTTTTGTAAGTCTTTATGGAAAAGTGCTACGGAAAAGTAACCCTCAGCACTGAAGTAATTTTCATAAGATAAATCAAGTCCAATGGCTTCTTTTGGCTCAAGTGAAGGGTTACCACCTGATACACTCCAGTAGTTACCTTCGGCATCGGGTTGTTGATTATATGAGGCGTTAAATGAGGCATTCATTTCATCTAAACGAGCACGAGAAATAGTTTTTGCAGCACCAAAGCGTAACGTTTGAGTATCATCAATTTGCATTGACAAGTTAATACTAGGTAAGAAATGGTTATAATCATGGCTCACGTCAGTAGGTTGAGTAACCACTAAACCATCAACCATATTAAACGCATTACCTTGTGAAGATTGGTCGGTATAAACATAACGAACACCAACGTTACCCGTTAGTGGCATGCCAGCAATTTCAGCAGAAATTTCAGCTTGTACGAAAGCAGACATCACTTTTTCATTGACCGTCCAAGACTTAGTTGCGTGGGTGGCGTTAGTTAAGCTTTCTTGCATGAGGTTATAATAACCATCGTTGATTAAGCCCATGGTGTCATAAGCGATCATATTGCCCATACCAATAAAGTCTAAATTAGCGGTACCTTCACGGTATTCTTCTGGTACAACTTTCATGCCTGGATTATCAAGAGAAAAATCACTTAACGTCATAAAATAACCTTCAGACTGCTTGGTTTTTTCACGTTCGCGATAAGCAACGCCGTAAGTGATTTCAGTGATGAAGTTTGAATCTATCTCTTGGCTAGCGGCAAATTTTAATGACATTAGCTCATCATCAATGCTTGGGGTATTGATAAAGCCATCTTGTAATTGGTTTTCGTACTCAGTACCGGTAACGCCATACTGGTCATTTAATGCGCCACTCCAACCCCAACTTAATGGACCGCCCAGTTGAATTAGGTTGTAATCGCTATAATCTAAGTTGTGAGAGAAGGTAGCACCGGTATTGCCTGAGTTAAAAGTGTAACCTAAGTCATCACCAGCACCTCGACTATCACCACGGCCGGTACCAGAATAACTTTCAACACTGTAAACATCACGTTCAACTTTTGAATAGCTAACATCAAAATCTAAAGTCCAGTTATCACTAGCTATCCAGTTAGTATTAAAACCCAACGACATTAACTCTGCATCACGTTCTTCATAGTCATTACGTACTACAACGCGTTGATCTTGGGTGATGGCACTGGTAACAAAACCTGTTGCAGAGTCAATGACGGCTGTATCAGGAGAGATAGAACCTTGACCCCATGCGAAAGGGACTTCAATACCACGTAAAATTTTGGTATCTAAAAAGTCAACATAAAGTGCATCAAAGGTCATTTTTATGTCATCAGTTGGCGTAGCTTCAATCACTAACATAGCTGAGTCTCGCTCTAAGGTAGAAGAACGAACAAATGGTTTAGCACCACCTAAAATTGAGCCTTCAGAGCCATTTTCATCAGTAAATGTTGGGTAACCCCAAGACTCCCAACGCTTTTCCTGGTTTGGTGATGTCATGGTGGTGTAGGCAAAAGCGACACCTAAGGTATCATCGGCAAATTGATCCATGTAAAAGAACGTGCCTTTTAAACCGTCATCATCACCATCAGGGTTTAATTTATCAAAACTTGTTTTCTCATAAGTACCATTAAATTGAATAACACGGCCGTCTTGGTCTAACGGTTTAATGGTTTGTAAATCGATTACACCGGCAATACCTTCACCTTCAAGGCTAGCATTGGGTGTTTTATAAACTGTAACGCCGCTCATAATTTCAGAGGGGTACAGGTCAAATTCAACGCCACGATTATCACCAATAGATACTTGCTCACGACCATTTAAGGTTGTACCACTTTCATTTTCGCCAAAACCACGAATACTTACTTTACTGGCACGGCCATCAATACGTTGCGCAGCTAGGCCGGGTAAACGAGCAATTGATTCAGCAATTGAAGAATCGGGCAATTTACCTATATCTTCTGCTGAAATGGCTTCAACGACGTTTGATGAATAACGCTTAAGATTGATAGATTCAACAATACTTTTACGAAAGCCACTAACTTGAATGACTTCAATTTCTTGTTCGGCATTTTTTTTTGCTGCTGCAACTTCTTTTGCAGAGACTTGTTCTTCAGCTGCAAACGTTGGTGTACTTAAGGCGATAAGGCCACTTGAAATTAACGCTAACGTCATTTTACTTGGTCTAAAATTTAACATTTAAAGGTTCCCCTGGCTGATGCTTAATTAATTTTTATAAGCCATTTTCCTACTAGCTTAATAATTATATGTTTTATTAGTCTTGTCACGCCATCTTGTTAAATAAAGTTAAAAGGACGATGAATTGTGAACAACTTTAATATAAAGGGGACACTGGCAGATGAATAGCGTATGCATACGTATTCACACGATGTATTCAGCCAAAAAATTGATTGAATACGTATGCATTCACAGTTATTAAAAATAAGTCAGTGCCTATGTTGATGAGAAAATAAATAACGATGTATAGATTACTTTAATTCGATCAAATACGTGCTCAAGACAAACCATTTTATTGTGGCGTCAAAGCAACAGGGAATCCCCTGATTTAATTAACACAACTCTAATACCAATCCCATTAAGTTATTGCTCACTTGTACTAGTTAAAATAGCTCAAGGCTGTGTTGCTCTCACTCCCAATAGCCAGCTATTGCTCAATCGAGCGCCTTACCTTGAGTTGTTTTTCCTGCGCACAACAAGATCACAAACTTAATGGAACTGGTATAAGTAGAAATACTACAGGGTAATATTAAACTGAATACGTATGCAAAATGGTAAAATTAGTTTTTTTATATGCGCTTAACAAGTAAGTTAATAGCAAGGAAAATTTACTAGATTGGTCACAATGAAAAAGCACCACAGAGCACTTTTTATCTACGTATCATGGTTTGCTGCGATGTTGTTAACTGCTTGCAGTGAACAGTCGAAAAAGCAATACTCGTCTTCAGTAGTAGCTGAAAAAAATGCTATTATTATCCATAAGTTAGTTGCCCAAGCGAGTGATAGTTCAGTTCACTGGTTAACACCAAATTTATTGGTTATGCCTAAATCTAACAAGCAGGTGCTTTATCAGTTATTTAATACGGCAAAAGCAGATGTTGCTGGCCTTGATTTATTAGCCGTCAATTTACCTGATTATTTAGCGAATAAATTTCCACACCTTGCTGATTTTAAGGCCTATAAAGTAGCTTTGCTACCCTCGCAAGTTAAAGCATGGTTAAAGCAGCCCTTAGTGATTATTGGGCTGGATCAAAGTAAGCAAACCCAAGATGTGCACTTTGTACAAACGGGCGCGGTGCTAGATGCACTTTATACACAAGGTGAAAATGATGCGAATGAAGAAAATAATTTAGGGGCAACGATCACTGAAAATGGCGTGAGCTTTAAGTTATGGGCGCCGACAGCGCAAAAGGTAAAATTATTACTTTTTAATGACGATTTATCTTCTTCATCAACCGCTAGCCTAACAATGGTTGAAGATACAAAATCTGGTATTTGGTCTGTTGTTGGCGATAGCTCACTCAACGGTGCTTACTATCAATACCAAGTGCGCGTTTATCATCCTCAATCAAAGAAAATAGAAACACTTATCACCACGGACCCATATTCACTAAGCTTGTCTGTTAATAGTCAATATTCACAGGTAGTTGATTTAAATGATGCTACTACGCAACCGCTTAACTGGCAAAGCCAGACGGTGCCTAGGGTTGAAAATGTTGAAGATAATATATTTTACGAAACTCACATTAGAGACTTTAGTGCTGATGATAATGCGCTGTCTAACAATAAATTTCGAGGGAAATACAAAGCGTTTAGTGAGCAAAGCTCTAGTGGGATAACCCATTTAAAGGCACTGAAAAGAGCGGGGTTGAACAATATTCACTTACTGCCTACTTACGATTTGGCCACTATTAATGAAGACGACCGTCAGTCGGTAGATATCAATGATACGGTTGCTCAAGTAAAGGCAAAAGTATGTGATATGGCGCCAACTAGCCATATTTGTACGACTGATTTTTCTGACTTGACTCATTTAAGTGATTTCAGTGCAGAGCAAAGCTTGAAATCACTACTCGCTAATGTTGATGTTAGCAGTGCTCAAGCGCAAAAAATCGTTAGTGAACTACGACAATTTGATAATTTTAACTGGGGTTATGACCCTTTTCATTACACGGTACCCGAGGGGAGTTATGCGCTTAGTCCAAAGGGGAAAAACCGTTTAGTTGAGTTTCGTGAAATGGTGCAAAGTATTCACCGCTTAGGTTTTCGCGTCATTATGGATGTTGTTTATAATCATACTTACC
This sequence comes from Colwellia sp. C1TZA3, assembly GCF_007954265.1. Classification (GTDB taxonomy): domain Bacteria; phylum Pseudomonadota; class Gammaproteobacteria; order Enterobacterales; family Alteromonadaceae; genus Cognaticolwellia. The sequence goes on from NZ_VOLS01000024.1 coordinate 53,183, forward strand.
AATTTGGCTTAAAAGAAAAATCGGTGCTTGATAAAATTGTGCCCAATTATTATCACCGGCTTAATATCATCACCGGTGAAGTCGAGCAGTCAACGTGTTACACCTGTGGAAATACTGCGACCGAGCGGGTGATGATGGCAAAGTTAATGTCAGATTCATTGGTGACTTGGGCGCGTGATTATAAAATAGATGGTTTTCGTTTTGACTTAATGGGCCATCAAACCAAAAGTGCCATGCTTGCAGCGCGCGAAGCGGTGCGAGCAGTGGACGCAGATACTTATTTTTATGGCGAAGGTTGGAACTTTGGTGAGGTCGCGAATAACAGTCGCTTCATTCAAGCGAGTCAACTAGAACTAGGTGGTAGTGAAATTGGTACTTATAGCGACAGATTACGTGATGCAGTGCGTGGTGGAGGCAATAATACCCGTGATTCACAAGGGCTAGGTAATGGTTTACTAATGCAGCCGAACGAACGTCAGGGACAAAGCCTATCATCACAAAAAAATAATTTTCAAGCATACCATCTGCGTATGGATCAGTTACGTATTGGTTTAACCGGTAATTTATCAAGTTTTCCACTTTATCTTGTTAAGGGTAAACCGATACTAGGCGAAGATATTCCTTATGGCGATCAGCCAACAGGTTACGCCTTAGACCCGGCTGATACTATTAATTATGTGTCAAAGCACGACAATCAAACATTGTGGGATAACAGCCAATACCGTTTGCCTTTTGATGTTTCAACCGCTGATCGCGTTAGAATGCATTTACAAAGCTTGTCGTTTGTTCTCTATTCTCAAGGCATTCCATTTTTGCATATGGGCAGTGAATTTATGCGCTCAAAATCTTTTCTAAGAGACAGTTATGACTATGGCGATTGGTTTAATCGTGTTGATTTTTCTAAGCGTAAAAATTACTACGATGTTGGTTTGCCGCCCAGTGATAAAGACCAAGAGAACTGGCCGTTAATTAACGAAGTACGTAAAGGTCATCAAGGGCGAGATCATGTTAGTGCTCAAGACATTGAGTTTAGTGCTGAGATATTTAAAGAGATGATCGCTTTGCGCATGAGCTCGCCATTATTTAGATTAACAACCGCTGATGACATTATAACCAAGGTGAGTTTTCTTAACTTAAGTCAGCATTCGGTGGCTAATCAACCGTTGGGTTTGTTGGTGATGAAAATAGATGACACGCTTGGTCAAAGCGTTGATGAAAATGTTAAAAGTTTACTGGTGATGTTTAATACCAGTACTAAAGCACAAACATTCGCTTACCCTCAAGCTAACGATTATCAACTTCATCCCATCCAAAAAAATAGTGCGGATAACGCGATAAAGCACAGTAAAGTGGATGTAAAAGGCTTTACAGTACCGCCATTATCAAGTGCGGTGTTTGTTAAGTACTAATGGCTGGTCATAGGGGGGAAGTTACTTACTGAACCTATCGTTGGTAAGTACTTTTTTTTGCTGAGGGTTGATTATTGTTTTCTCTGCATATCAGCCGCAATACCCAAATGATTGCAAGCTTTATATTAATCTCAATAGCTATTTTTAGCCCCGCTAATAGGAGCCTTAGCAATAAATAAGCTTATGTTCTGGTATGGCATGCGATTAAAATAGCTTTTAAAGTGTTAGTAATACCAGTTCCATTAAGTTTGTGATCTTGTTGTGCGCAGGAAAAATAACTCAAGGTAAGGCGCTCGATTGAGCAATAGCTGGCTATTGGGAGTGAGAGCAACACAGCATTGAGCTATTTTAACGAGTACAAGTGAGCAATAACTTAATGGGATTGGTATAATATGTAGTGTAAAACCATGGTCACGTGCTAGTAGCGCCTTATTTTTGCAATGGAATGTGAGCAAAGTTTTTAGCACTTAATTGCTTCAAAAATCAAGCTTAGATTTAGATAATCAAGCTGTGAGTAATGTTATTTTAGTAACTCTTGATTAACTGCTCATAATATTAGTGTTTAATCGCTATAGGCCTCTTCGTTTATATCTTAAAAAATGTGCCATAAAAAAAGCTATTTCTAGATCTGGTCAGCGATGAATACTCAGGTCAGTATTTGGCCATACGGTTTTTTATTTTATATCCTTATAGCTTCTGTCCTCCTAACTGTTAGTCATTAAGTCCCTAATTTTTTGTCAAAACACACTATCCCCCGATTTTTTATCAAAACACACTAAGAGTATAGTGATACCAAGTTGATTAATTACCTGCTCATTTTTAATGGTTAAAATGAATAACTACAGCGTTATAAAATTTATAAGTAGAATAACTACTGACTAAATTTTATGCCTTGTATTTATCCCTTTTTCCTCATGAAAAAGGTGATCACTTAATTAATCAAATTGGTATTATTTATGATTATGACTGAAGACAAACTTAACCAGTGATTTAACCAGTAAACTAAGTAAAAATAGCCAGTAGATTTATTACTTATTCAATCCATTGTTGCACTACAATGGTGCGTGTGCATTAAGAGTAAGCATCAAGTAAAAGCTTAATGAATAGACTTATTGTTATTTTACTTTTAACTTATTGAATTAAATTAATTATTTGTATCGCTTAGTACATCACTCAGTGTATTGCTTTTATTTCTTTAGTGGTCTGTAATGTGCATATAATTTATCAGATGAATTTTTAATTGCTGATATAAATATTCAGATTGATTTAAGGGCTTAAATGGACTCTATACTTGTTATTATTGCTGTATCGTTAGCGCTTGCCAGTGTTATAAATATTGTATTAACCAAATTCTCTATTTCGCATATTATTGGTTATATTATTACTGGCACTATCGTGAGTAATTTTTTTGATTTTAATGGCAGCACTACGCCGCATTCTCTCGAGCTGATTGGAGAATTTGGTATTGTTTTTCTCATGTTTACTATCGGTTTGGAAATGTCTTTTTCTAAGCTGGGTAAAATGAAAGAACTGATATTTTTTAATGGTTTTATCCAGGTTGCTTTCAGCTCTGTGGTTATTTTTATCGTGGCATTTTATGGCTTTAATGTTGAACCTATATCGTCATTAATTATTGCACTTTCATTTAGCTTATCCTCAACAGCCATCGTATTACCTTATCTGAAAAAATCAAAAGATATTGTTACCCCTTACGGTAAAAAGTCAGTTGCTATTCTAGTTTTTCAAGACTTGGCGGTGATCCCTATTTTATTATTAATGGGCTTCTTATCCAATAATGAATTATCGCTGGCTGATATTTTATTAAAAACATTGTTGTATGCCAGCGTGATTATTATTTTCATGTTTACTATTGGCAAAAAAATCATTACTTGGTTACTACATTTTTCAGCAAATGCGCGCATGGAAGAGCTGTTTTTAAGTTCGGTATTTACCATCGTTTTGGGCACCTCACTTATTGCTCATGAAATGGGTTTTACCTATTCTTTAGGCGCATTTATTGCGGGTATGATCATTGCAGAAACTAAATTCCACATAAAAGTAGAGTCAGATATATCCTCATATAAAGACTTATTACTAGGGGCGTTTTTCTTTTCTATCGGTACAAAAATCGATGTTTTATTTTTTATTAGTAACTTACATTGGGTGCTGGGTATATTGGCGTTAGTGATGATAATAAAAGCCATTATCGTTTATTTTCTAATGAGAGCAAAAGCAAATAAAAGTGAATCGATAAAATCGGCTATTGCCTTGTGTCAAGTGGGAGAGTTTTCTTTTGCGATTTTTGCCCTGGCGATAAGTCAAAATATTCTCACAGCAAACCTAGGCAGCTTCCTGATACTGATCACCGTATTATCGATGATATTAACGCCTTTTATGGTCAGTAATATTTATAAGTTAGCCGCCATTTTTGTCGTTGAATTTTTTGAAGCTGATAAAATAACAAGAGTAGACGTTAGCAACCATACTATTGTTTGTGGCTTTGCTATTTTAGGCCGAATTGTTGCGAAAGAACTGAGCCATAAAGGCGTTAATTTTTTAATTATTTCCGATAACTTACAACACGTATTACTGGCAAGAAAACGCGGTTATAACGCTTATTTTGGTCACTTAGACAAACAACCGGTATTAGAGTCATTAAAAGTTGAACAAAGCAGTAGTGTTATTATTACGGTTAATACTTTAAAAAATAAACAAATTATTTGTGAAGCTGTACTTGATTACTATGCTAATGCCAACTTAATAGTGAAAGTTAACACCCTAGAAGAAAAAAGTGCATTGGCAGGTATTAACATTAACTCGTTTGTTTATGCGCAACATGAAATCGCGGCACTATTAGTGAAACAAAGTATGCCAGCAATTAAAGCGGGAGATTAATATTAATCGCCAGGTGTAACAGGGACGTTATTGCTGTAAATTAGCCACCTGCTTACTCTTTTATACGAAGACATCATGACAAAAATTCGCTTAACTCAATACTCACACGGCGCAGGCTGTGGCTGCAAAATTTCACCATCGGTACTTGACGTGATGCTAAAGTCATCACTGACTTTGCCGGTGAATAACGCACTTTTAGTGGGTAATAGCACCAAAGATGATGCCGCTGTTTTCGATATTGGCAATGACCAAGCTGTGATCTCCACTACCGACTTTTTTATGCCTATTGTCGATGATCCGACTGACTTTGGTAAAATTTCTGCCTGTAACGCCATCAGTGATGTTTATGCCATGGGCGGAAAACCATTGATGGCAATAGCTATTTTAGGCTGGCCAGTCAATCTTTTAGCACCAGAAGTCGCCCAACAAGTACTTGATGGCGCTAGAGCTATTTGTGCTGAAGCCGGTATTCCGTTAGCGGGTGGTCATTCAATTGATGCGCCAGAGCCCATTTTTGGCTTAGCGGTTACCGGCCTGATTAATAACGCACAGATTAAGCGCAATAATACCGCCGAGGTCGGTGACCTTTTATATTTAACTAAGCCGTTAGGCATTGGTATTTTAACTACCGCTGAAAAACAAGGTAAATTATTAGCTGAGCATGCGCACATAGCGCCACAAGTAATGAAAACCTTAAACACTATTGGGCAAAAATTCGCTGCACTCGATACAGTAACTGCTATGACGGATGTCACTGGCTTTGCACTGTTAGGGCATCTTTTGGAAATGTGTCAAGGCAGTGCTGTCTCGGCTGTGATTGACTTTGAGCAAGTACCTTGTCTTGATTTTGTTCATGACTACATAGATCAAGGCTGTGTACCTGGTGGCTGTGAGCGAAACTTTACCAGTTATGGTGAACATGTTGGGCCGTTAAGCCCAAAACAGAAAATATTGTTGTGCGATCCTCAAACCAGTGGCGGTTTACTCGTTGCGGTTAAGCCAGCAGGCAAGCAAGCTTTTGAAGCCTTATGTCAAGAAAATGGTCTGGACCTTCAACCTATTGGCGAAGTGGTGGCAGCCACTTCACCGACGGTAAGCTTATTGTAATGGCCATAAACAGTTCAGCAACAGCGCGCGCCGATAGCGCTGATTTTCGCGCTATTATTGCTAATAAATTGCCCTTAATGGATGTACGCGCAGCAATTGAATTTGACAAGGGCGGCTTTAATCAGTCGATTAATCACCCACTAATGAATAATGATGAGCGAGCTGAAGTCGGTCTTTGTTATAAAAACAAAGGCCAGGCGGCGGCTATTACCTTAGGTAATGCGCTAGTTTCGGGGCAGACTAAAGTAAGCCGACTGGTACAGTGGCAAAACTTTGTCCAGGAAAACCCACAAGGTTATTTATATTGCTTTCGTGGCGGTTTACGTTCACAAACCGTGCAGCGCTGGTTAAAGGAATCAGGTATTAACTATCCACTGATCACCGGTGGTTATAAAGCGCTGCGTCAGTTTTTACTGAATGAATTGGAGCAACTTGCGTTACATCCCTTAACGATTTTAGCGGGTAATACCGGCAGTGGGAAAACACCTTTTCTGGCCCATTGTGCTAACAGTTTAGATTTAGAAGGCGCTGCGGGTCATCGAGGCTCAAGTTTTGGCGGCTTTGTTACCGCGCAATCCAATCAAATAAATTTTGAAAATAAACTGGCTGAGCAATACGTCAGAGGTAACTTCTCTTTAGCGCAAAACTTAGTCCTGGAAGATGAAGGCCGATTAATTGGTAGCGTGCATTTACCTGAAAGCTTACGCCAAGCGATGACATTAGCGCCAGTGGTGGTGATTGAAGAAAGTTTAGATTACCGACTTGAGCAAATATATCAAGAATATATCATCAAAATGACCGCGCAATACCAACACACTTATGGTGAAGAGCAAGGTTTTATCGCCTTTAGCGAGTACTTAGCCCAAGGTTTATTCAAAGTACGAAAACGCCTAGGTACAGAACGTTATGGCCAATTAAAGCAAATACAGAGTATGGCCTTAACTCAGCAGCAAGAGGGTAAACTAGAGTATCATTTGGATTGGTTAAAACCCTTGCTTAGTGAGTATTATGATCCTATGTATCAATACCAGCTAGGATTAAAAGCTGAGCGAGTTATTTTCCGTGGTAATAACGCGCAATGTTTAGCTTTTATACACGATACATAAAACTTAATCTGACCTAATTAAAACAAATTTTATTTTGATTAGGTCTTTAAACTCTACTTTGCTCTGCCTGAGTCGTTGTTCAGATAAATGTTGTTGGCGAATTTAGTAGCCATGCTGAGATGAAAAAAAATGCCTTGAATTGGATATAATCAATTCAAGGCATTTATTATCCAGCTAATCGTTAATAGACCATTAGCTGCTTAATTAATAAAATTGGTATAATACCAATCCCATTAAGTTATTGCTCACTTGTACTAGTTAAAATAGCTCAATGCTGTGTTGCTCTCAATCCCAATAGCCAGCTATTGCTCAATCGAGCGCCTTACCTTGAGTTATTTTTCCTGCG
>NZ_VOLS01000025.1 GCF_007954265.1 Colwellia sp. C1TZA3
GATCTTGTTGTGCGCAGGAAAAATAACTCAAGGTAAGGCGCTCGATTGAGCAATAGCTGGCTATTGGGATTGAGAGCAACACAGCCTTGAGCTATTTTAACTAGTACAAGTGAGCAATAACTTAATGTAATTGGTATTATACTTGCTGAAGCAGCAGGTGTTAATTAAGCCTTACTTTACGCTGTTAATTTAACAGTAAAAGTAAGGCTTACCCACAATACCAAGTCGCCATACCAGCGGTAATAACAAGTCATAATAACAAGCCATAAAACTTATTTACTCATTAAGCGTGGCCATTTGATGTTAGCGAGCAATAGCACCTCACCTTGTCACTACCGAGCTTGAATTACCGGCGCTGTGATCTTGTTTAATCACCTCAATACTTTAGCTAAACTACAGCCACTTTCTTAATTCAAATCTTGATAATACATTCTCAGCATGCAACTTTTATGCTATATTTCGCAACAATTTTTAGTTGTTGGCTCAACAGCAACGATCCACTATATGATGAAATTATCAAATCAGCTAGCCCAGTGCCTTGCTAAAGATTTCGATAATACAGGTATTATCCATGATGAAATTTGAAGGAAACCATATCTTATCTGTATCGCAGTTCGACAGAGAGAGTATTTCCCGTATTTTAGAGATTTCAACCTTGATGGCGCCCTATGCCATGCGAAAAAAGCGCTGCCATGTGCTTGAAGGGGCAATATTAAGTAATTTATTTTTTGAGCCCAGTACCCGCACTCGTGTTAGCTTTGGTACTGCCTTTAATTTGTTAGGTGGTTTTGTTAGAGAGACAGTTGGACAAGAGAACTCTTCGCTCTCAAAAGGCGAGTCATTATTTGACACTGCACGTGTTATTAGTGGTTACTCTGACGTTATTGCCATGCGCCATCCCACCATGCACTCGGTTGCTGATTTTGCTAAAGGCAGCAGTGTGCCAGTTATTAACGGTGGCGACGGTGCGAACGAACACCCAACACAAGCGCTGCTAGATTTATTTACCATTCAGTCAGAAATGGCGCGCTATGACATGGGCTTAGATGGCTTAAATATTGTCTTAATGGGCGACCTTAAACATGGTAGAACCGTACACTCCCTGTCTAAATTAATTAGCTTATATAACAATATCAAAATCACCATGATCGCCCCTAAAGCTTTGCAAATGCCGGATAGCATAGTGGCCACCTTGACTAATGCCGGACATCAAGTGGTGATTACTGATAAAATTGAAGGTAATTTGGCCTGCGATGTTATTTACCAAACCCGTATTCAACAAGAGCGCTTTGCCAGTACAGATGAAGCCGACTTGTATCGTGGTCACTTTAGTTTGAATCGAAAGATTTATCAGCAATATTGCCACGAACATACGGTAATTATGCACCCATTACCGCGCGACTCTCGCGCTGAAGCGAATGAACTCGACGTCGATTTAAATGACTTAGATAATTTAGCGATATTTCGCCAGGCTCAAAATGGTGTACTGGTACGTATGGCATTATTTGCCCTAAGCTTAGGGGTTGAAAACCAACTTAGCCATTATGAAAAGCCAGTAACCTGGCACACCAATAAATACTAATTTTAACCTCAATAGTTAGGTTACCTTAACAGCGAGTAGCATATTATGACCAAAAATTCTCAGCAATTATTTAATGAAGCCCAGGAAATTATCCCTGGTGGCGTAAATTCTCCAGTACGTGCTTTCAATGGCGTGGGCGGCACACCCTTGTTTATAAAAAAAGCCCAAGGTGCCTACATCTTTGATGTTGATGGTAAACAGTATGTCGATTATGTTGGTTCATGGGGACCGATGATTTTAGGCCATAATCACCCAGCAATTCTTGCCGCTGTGATTGAAACTGCCCAGAACGGACTGAGCTTTGGTGCGCCAACAGAACTTGAAATAACCATGGCTGAAAAAGTGCGTGAAATTGTTCCTTCAATGGAAAAGTTACGTATGGTCAGTTCAGGCACTGAAGCCACCATGAGCTCTATACGATTAGCGCGTGGCTTTACTGGCCGTGACAAAATATTAAAGTTTGAAGGTTGTTATCACGGCCATGCCGACTCTTTATTGGTCAAAGCTGGCTCAGGTATGCTAACCATGGGCGTACCAAGCTCACCTGGCATTCCTGAAGATGTTGCTAAGCACACGTTAACTGTTAGCTTTAATAACCTTGATGAAGTAAAAGAAATTTTCGCAGAAATGGGCGATGAAATTGCTTGTATCATTGTTGAACCCGTTGCTGGCAATATGAACTGTGTTCCGCCGGTCGAAGGTTTCTTGGAAGGATTACGCGCCATATGTGATCAATATAAAAGCCTGTTGATTTTTGACGAAGTCATGACTGGCTTTCGCATTGCTTTAGGTGGAGCCCAAGCGCACTACAATATTGTGCCTGATTTAACCACTTTAGGTAAAGTTATCGGTGGTGGTATGCCAGTAGGTGCTTTTGGTGGTAAAAAAGAAATCATGGATTACATTGCCCCTATTGGTCCTGTTTATCAAGCGGGCACATTATCAGGCAATCCTATTGCCATGGCAGCCGGTTTAGCGTCGTTAAACGAGCTTTCTAAAGGCGGTAAGCACGAACAACTAAGTGCTACAACAGAAAAGCTAGCAATGGGTTTAAAAGCCGCTGCAGAACGCAATGGTGTATCATTAGCCGTTAATTATGTTGGCGGTATGTTTGGCTTCTTTTTTACTGAGGAAGAAAATGTGACTTGCTTTGCTCATGCAACCGCATGTGATGGTGAAAGGTTTAAACGTTTCTTTCATCTAATGTTGGAAGAAGGTGTTTATCTTGCCCCTTCTTCATTTGAAGCTGGTTTCGTATCAACAGCCCATGGTGAAGCAGAAATTGAATTTACCTTAGCCGCGGCTGATCGTTGTTTCGCTCAACTGTAAGCAATTTCTTTAGTCACAGACAATAAAAAAGGTAAGCACTATGCTTACCTTTTTTAATGGTTAACGAAAAATCTATGCTGCTTAATCTTGCTTATTTTTAACTACAGACAGGCTAGGTTTTTTCGCTTTTGATACTGGAGTACTTTGCTGCTTAGCTGCCGCTTTGGGCGCTACTTTGCTATCGACTGCTTTTACAGACGATATTTTCACCGGTGATGGTGCGGGTGCTTCAGCACTATCATCTGGCTCAGGGTGCTCAATATCTAGCGATGTGCCAGCACCATTTTCTTTTGCATAAATAGCCGCAACAGCGCCATAAGGTATACTCATGTTTTCAAGCTTGCCACCAAAGCGTGCACTTAGCTCGATAGTTTCATCACCCAAGGCAATACTACCCACTGCTGATGGTGAAACATTTAACACGATTTGACCGTCATTAACATAAGACATCGGCACCATAACACCATAAACATTGACATCAACAACAATGTAAGGTGTTAAACCATTATCAAAAATCCAGTCATAAAAAGCCTTAACAATATAAGGCTTATTTGAGGTCATTTCACTTGTCATAACTTAGGTCTTTATACTGGTGCGCCAAAGCGTAGTTCACGCTCAGACTCAGTTAATGACGCTTGAAATGATTCACGTTCAAACACTCTTAACATATAAGTTTTTAATTCTTTTGAACCTTGACCATCAAGCTCAATACCCATAACAGGTAAGCGCCATAATAGCGGGGCCAAGTAACAATCAACCAAACTGAATTCTTCACTCATAAAGTAAGGCGCTTCATTCAAGATAGGCGCAACACTTAGCAAGCTTTCTTTCAATTCTTGACGAGCTTTTGCAGCTGCATCAGCAGGTCCACTGTAAATAACTTTAGCTAGACTGTACCAGTCTTGCTCAATACGGTGCATCATTAAACGGCTACGACCACGAGATACTGGGTAAACCGGCATAAGAGGTGGATGTGGGAAACGTTCATCCAAATATTCAATAATGATTGACGCTTCATAAAGTGCTAATTCACGATCAATTAACGTAGGCACTGTGCCATAAGGATTTAAATCCAGTAAATCCTCAGGTAAATCGGCTAAGTCAACTAAGTTAATGTCAACTCCGACACCTTTCTCTGCCAATACGATGCGGGTTTGATGACTATACATGTCATCTGCATGCGAATATAAAGTCATAACAGAGCGTTTGTTTGCGGCGATGGCCATAATGCCTCCAAAAAATTCTTATTTAAAAAACTAACAAAGGGGGCCAAAGCCCCCAGTAATATCTAAAGTTTACACTGTTTTACAAAACATTTGTAATTAGTGTACATCTCTCCAGTATTCTTTCTTCAGTAAATAGGCAAAGAACAACAAGATAAATAGGAAACCAATAACCCAATAACCTATACCTTGACGCTCAAGTTTATTTGGTTCACCGACATATTCCAAGAAGTTGGTTAAATCACGAATAAAGTTATCGTATTCTACTACTGTCATTGAACCGCCAGTGGCCTCAGAGAGGTTACCGTTCTCATCTATTGTACTAATACCCTGAAGGTTTTGTAGTACATGCGGCATACCAACCTCTTTAAAAACTTTATTGTTCACACCAAACGGGCGACTTTCATCAACATAAAAAGATCGCAAGTAGGTGTAAATCCAATCAGGGCTTCTATATCGTGCTTCAAGTGTTAAATCTGGTGGCGCACCACCAAACCACTTAGCCGCATCTTTAGCGGGCATAGTATTGGTAATATGATCACCCACTTTTTCACCAGTATACATATAATTTGCTAGGCCATCTTCATCAGAAATACCTAGATCAGCGAACGTACGGTTATAACGCTGATATTGCAACTGGTGACAAGCTAAACAATTATTAATAAAAGCTTCAAAACCACGTTTTAACGAAGCTTTATCACGTAAGTCATTATTAGCTTCATCTAATGGTATGCTAGGTCCAGCCGCCGTAGCGAGCATAGGTAGCATAACTAATACTGCTAAAATAAATTTCTTCATTCTCCTGTCACCCTATCCGGAACTGGCTTAGTTTTTTCATTTTTACTATAAATCCAGATAGCAACGAAAAAGCCAAAGTAACCAAAACTCGCCACAACACCAATCATATTATAAAGTGGTGACGCAGGTAAAGTACCCAAAACACCTAAGATGATAAAACAAATAGCGAACTGTACTAAGTTTACTGTATGAGCAGTACAACGGTAACGTATTGATTTAACCACGCCACGGTCACACCAAGGCAACATGAATAAGGCGATAATCGCACCAAACATACCCACAGCACCTAAAAGCTTATCAGGAATAATACGTAAAATGGTATAAAAAGGACCAAAGTACCATACAGGTGCTATATGTTCTGGCGTTTTCAGGCCATTAGCAGGCTGAAAGTTTGGCGCTTCTATAAAGTAACCACCACCTTCTGGCGCAAAGAACATAACCCCACAAAATATAATTAAGAAGATCACAATAGCGACCAAATCTTTTACGGTGTAATAGGGATGAAAAGGTATCGCATCAACGATGTCATACTTTTTAGTATACTGTTCATGAAAGGTAAATTGACTTAACTCTTCAGGAGCCACGCTGCCTTTAGGTTTTTTAATATTAGTGCCGTCAGGATTGTTTGAACCCACTTCATGTAGCGCTAAAATATGTAAGAAAACTAACACCACTAATACTAATGGTAAAGCAATAACGTGTAAGGCAAAGAAACGGTTTAGTGTTGCCCCGGATATCACGTAATCACCACGTATCCACAGCGTTAAATCATCACCGATGATCGGAATAGCACCAAAGATAGAGATAATAACTTGTGCGCCCCAGTACGACATATTACCCCAAGGTAATAAGTAGCCCATAAAAGCTTCAGCCATTAACACTAAGAAAATTAGCATACCAAACAACCACAATAATTCGCGAGGTTTTTGATAAGAGCCATACATCATGCCACGGAACATATGCATATAAATAACGACAAAAAATGCTGATGCACCCGTTGAGTGCATATAACGTAATAGCCAACCATAGTCGACATCACGCATAATATATTCTACAGAAGCAAAGGCACCGTCACCTGATGGTTCGTAGCTCATTGTTAACCATACGCCGGTTAACAACTGGTTAACTAAAACAACACTCGCTAAAATACCAAATACATACCAAAAGTTAAAATTCTTTGGTGCTGGGTATTGTGTAACGTGTTTGTTCATTGCGTTCATTACAGGTAAACGCTGTTCGATCCAATCCATTAGCTTAAAAGACATTATGCTTCTCCTCCAGACACACCAATTAACAGGATGTCTTCGGTAGGGAATGAATGTTCTGGCACCATTAAGTTAGTTGGCGCTGGTACACTTTGGAATACACGACCAGCCATATCAAACTTAGAACCATGACAAGGGCAGAAAAAACCATTTTTAACGCCAGCAACATGTTGTTCAAAATCACCTTTATGGTGCGTAGGAGCACAACCTAGATGCGTACATACACCCAGTGCCACCAAAATATCAGGCTTAATTGAGCGATATGCGTTGGTAGCATAAGCAGGTTGTTGTGGTACTTCTGATTGTGGATCTTTTAATTGGTCATTATGCGTACTTAAACCAGAAAGAATTTCTTCTGTTCTTCGCACAACATACACTGGTTTACCGCGCCATTCAGCACGAATTAATTGACCAGGCTCTATTTTACTTACATTGACTTCTACTGGCGCACCTGCAGCTTTCGCACGAGCGCTAGGGTTCCAAGAACCAATGAAAGGCACAGCCACACCGACAACACCAATACCACCGACTACCGAAGTAGCCGCAGTTAAAAAGCGTCGACGACCGTTGTTAACAGGCGCATTGCTCATTCAAACTCTCCAATTATTATCTAGCTAATACAACGACACTTAACTAAGAAGATTACCCAGTTATGGTGCAGATTGTTGATCGACTAAATCAACGATAAAAAAATTGCTCTGATAATAAAGAAAACCCTGGTTTTTTACAAGCCAATTAACCCTTTCAAGGTAGGTTTATGCAAATAAAAGGCAATTATTTTAACCACACACCCAATGAATAAAAACTATTCGTATTTATTCATTTATTACCTTGCAAGTTGCAATAAAATAACGCTCGGCTTTAAGTGATCAGCTCTTTGTTAAAAAGAAAAAATACCTCCCTGTTAGTTGAAGGTTTACTGAGAAATTGGGTGGAACGATCTTCATATTGATGGCATAAAGCTCAGCTAAAGGTGACTTTGTATTTTTAAACTGATTTGTTAATTAAAGTACCCCGCTACATTATGCCAATTAAGGAAAATTCAGTGAGGAAAATAGGAATAGATAGTCAAATACACAGTTTTATGGTTTGAGACTAAACATAAGTACCTACATCCCTGCAGCTAATGCGCTTAATTGAAGCTAGGTGGCTGTAAATCGTTAAAACAATGCCGCAGCATATTATCAAGCAATCGCTTGTATCTGTGCTTGATTGAGGCTTATATGGCTTTAGCCGTTAAAACGACGCAGTATCATATTATTAAGCAATTACCCGCGTATATAGATGCTCATAACAAATGGGCTAATTATGTCGAGCATTAGCATAGTGAACAGTTAATTTATTGCTTGGGTAGAGAGCTCGTAATGTGTAACAGCAAGAAAATTTTTGCCATTACCACTCTTTCATAACGACGTACGTGGCTGTACTCGTGCGCTAAAGTCATGCCCTTACAAGGATGTAATACCAATCCCATTAAGTTATTGCTCACTTGTACTAGTTAAATAGCTCAAGGCTGTGTTGCTCTCAATCCCAATAGCCAGCTATTGCTCAATCGAGCGCCTTACCTTGAGTTATTTTTCCTGCGCACAACAAGATCACAAACTTAATGGAACTGGTATAATACCAAGTTGATTAATTACCTGCTCATTTTTAATGGTTAAAATGAATAACTACAGCGTTATAAAATTTATAAGTAGAATAACTACTGACTAAATTTTATGCCTTGTATTTATCCATTTTTCCTCATGAAAAAGTAGATCACTTAATTAATCAAATTGGCATAATACCAAGTTGATTAATTACCTGCTCATTGTTAATGGTTAAAGTGAAAAAATACGGCAGTATAAAACAGCCATATGATTTTCGCATATCCTAAATGCTGTACATAAAAAAACCGGCAGAAGCCGGCTTTTGAAATAACATAACGTAAATATTAACGTTTTGAAAATTGTGGCTTTTTACGAGCCTTGTGTAGACCAACTTTCTTACGTTCAACTTTACGAGCATCACGAGTAACAAAACCAGCAGTACGTAGAGCACCACGTAAAGTTTCATCAAACTCCATTAATGCACGAGTAATACCGTGACGAATTGCGCCAGCTTGACCAGAAATACCACCACCTGTAACCGTGATGTTAAAGTCAAATTTTTCTAACATTTCAACTAATTCTAATGGTTGACGAACAACCATACGAGCCGTTTCACGGCCAAAGTATACAGAAATGTCACGTTTGTTAATTGTGATTGCACCGTTACCAGCTTTCATGAACACACGAGCAGTTGAGCTCTTGCGACGACCAGTACCGTAATATTGATTATCAGCCATGACTTACAGCTCCAAAAGTTGTGGTTGTTGTGCAGTATGTTTATGTTCAGTACCCGCGTAAACTTTAAGCTTACGGAACATTTCACGACCTAAAGGACCTTTAGGTAACATACCCTTAACTGCGAATTCAATAACGCGCTCTGGAGCTTTTTCGATTAGCTTTTCAAAGCTAATTTGCTTAAGACCACCAACAAATTCTGTATGCGAGTAGTAAATTTTACCCTTCGCTTTATTACCAGTTACTTTTACTTTCTCAGCATTGATAACAACGATGTAATCGCCAGTATCTACATGAGGAGTAAATTCTGCTTTATGCTTACCGCGCAAACGGCTTGCAATTTCAGTAGCGATACGGCCTAAAGTTTTATTTTCGGCGTCCACTAAGAACCATTCGCGTTGTACGCTCTCTGGTTTAGCTACAAAAGTTTTCATTAAAAAACCCAATTATATAAATGTTACTTAAATAATAACCTAAGAAAACCTCAAGTTATCCGTTAAAGACTACGCCATTGCCCCTTCGAGCATCGAGTCCGTTGCCGGTCCTCTGGAAAAAGAACAGGCTTTGTAACGTAGGGAGGCCGGATTATACAGAACAATACGTAAAAGATCACGCCTAATCTGTGATCTTTCTCTACAAGACAAACGAAATTAACAAAAATCGCTACTAGCGCCTGTTAAACACTTTATCTAGCTGTAATTTACTGGCTGGTAAATTACTCAGTTGCAATTTGATATAACGACTAGCGTGAGTTTCAATACCTTGATATAGCTCGGGATAAAGCGCTTTAATTTGCGTAAGTGCTGACATAGTTGCCAGCTTGTAGGCATGGTTTGCCAATAAACTGGCTGCTTGTGCATAACTTGCTCGCCAAAGCTTATCAGGTAATTTTTTACCCTTTACTTGCCTGTAAGCTTGAGTTATTTCTTTCATTAATAAATGCTTATATTGATAGCTAGCGCTAATATCAGCAAATGCACTGATGGCCTTTTTATCTTGTTGCATCATGGCATAAATTTCTGCGTCCATAATGTGAGCAAAAGATTTTTGTCGGTTAATAAAGGCCGTAACAAAATGCCAATTAACCACACGCATTGAAAATAAATCTGCTTGCCATGCTTTAAACCCAGTTTGATGCGTTATTTGCCAAGGTAATATGGGCAGATTATCAGGCGGATATTGTTGTGAAATTTTCTCAGCATGCGCACATAAATCTGCACTAACTTCAGGGTGATATTGCTGAATTATTCGCAGTCGCTTTGTATAAGCATAGGCATATACTCGGCTAAAAATGCGATAATACAACTTATTACTATCTTGCAATATCAGTTTAGCGTTTTTGTCAATTAACTCATGGTTTATGATCGCTTGATCAATAATGACTTGATTCACTAATGAAAAACTCGCATTAATTGCGTGTTTGACCGCTTGAGTATTGCCCCCACACGCTGCGTTAAATAACTGAGCCCGCCAAATCAAATGTTCACTCTGCCACATAGTAACAATGGCTTTTGGGATATATTTTGCGGTTATTTTAACAGAAGCTCTAAACGGATTGGCCGATATTTCAGCCAGTGCATTTAGCGAAAGTAAGGTCATAAAGACTACGCTTAAGCTAATAATATGCTTTTTAATCATTTTTGATGAACTCCATTTCAATTTAAAAACAACTTATTACCATTTGATGAATTAATCAAATGGTATAAGTATATGTTATTAGTAAAACATATTTATTACGGCAAATGCTCACTGGCTAAATAACTATGCGACTGCATTTCTTGCAGGCGACTCAAACAACGCTTAAATTCAAAGCTTAAACGACCGTTAACATATAAGCACTCTAATGCGACTTCTGCCGATATTATTAATTTAACATTACGCTCATAAAATTCATCTATCAAGGCAATAAAGCGCCGAGTGCTGTCATCGTTGTCAACACCCATTTGCGTAACATTAGCTAATAACACCGTGTGATATAAACGGCTTATTTCCATATAATCACTTTGACTACGGGCAGATTCACATAAGGTTGAAAACTCAAAGTGCACTACGCCATCTGATTCTTGAACCGTTGGTAATGGGCGATTATTAATTTCAATAAGCTGGTCTTTTTTACCTGCTTCAAGTGATAAGCTTTGAAAGTAGTGCTTTAAATTTTCATCGGCTTGTTGGTCCAAAGGAAAATGAAAGATTTCTGCTTGCTCCAAAGTTCGAAGACGATAATCAACACCACTGTCGACGTTGATAATATCGCAACATTGGTTAATGAGTTTTATTGCCGGCAGGAAACGTTCACGCTGTAAGCCATTGCGATATAAGTCATCTGGAATAATATTTGATGTCGCGACCAGCGTGACATTGTGGGCAAATAACTCTTCAAATAAAGTGCCTAAAATCATTGCATCGGTAATGTCTGAAACAAAAAACTCATCAAAGCAAATAATACAGGTTTCATCGGCAAAGCGTTTAGCAATAATTTTTAGTGGGTCAGACTGCCCTTGCAGTAACTTTAATTCTTCATGTACACGATGCATAAAGCGGTGAAAATGCACCCGCATTTTATTGCTGAACGGTAAACCATCATAAAAGGTGTCAACGAGATAGGTTTTACCACGGCCAACACCACCCCAAAAATAAATCCCCCTTATCAGTTTAACCTCTGGCTTTTTTACCACACGCTTCCAGCGATTAAACACCTTTTTAAAGCCTGTTACCGGTAAAGGTTGTGTAATCAAATCGTCATACAGACGTTGTAAATTTTTAACTGCATTTTCTTGTGCCGCGTCAAAAAGAAAGTCATCGCGGGTTAAATCTTGTCTATACTTTCCAATTGGAGATAATTTAATCATTTAACTGCCATTTAATTAATGCTGACTTTATTTTTATAACGTTTAGACCCATTACACTTGAAATATTATTTTTTACAAATATATTCATTAGGTAAGTAGCGTGAAGCACGTTATATTGAATTGAATTGAAGCTTATTTTCTCTAATTTTTTCCATTAATACAATGAAGGTAAAGAAATATGAATGTTGTTTTAGGGCTCGGGCTATTTATCGTTGGCGCAATTGTCGGTTTTTTTGCTAACAGAACGCTTTTTTCATCGGCACAAGAAACACAAAAACTTGCGACTAAAGCCAGCCAAAGTGAAGCAGAATTAGCACGCTATAAACTTGACGTAGCAGATCACCTTGCAAACTCAGCCAAGTTGCTAGAGCAAATGAACAGTACATGCCAAGTCGCTATGGCTCAAATGGCTCAAAGCACCCAGCTGTTGCAACAAGTAACCCCTGATAATATTGAAAACATGCCGTTTTTCTCTAAAGAAACTCAAGAGCAATTAGCGCAGACAGTGAACTTACGACACGACAAAAATCTCCGTAAAAATGACGAAACTGCATCAGAGCCTCCGCTAGATTATTCCGGCGCACCCAGTGGCTTATTTGATGATAAAAAATATAATGCTACAAATACTGAAAAAAATAATTAGGAACTAATCTTTTTATTACAGGTCTTTAATTGAGTGACCGCAGCAGGCTTGTTTAACTGATTTATTTAAAAAACAATCCTGTTGCTTTTAAGTACTTTAATTAGGAGTTTTCTGTTTCATGAAGAATTTATCAGCTTTAATCAATATTGTCTTACTTTCCTTAACAATTGCCATGGTAAGTCTACCTGCGCAGGCTAAATTACCTCCATCGTTCAATGGGCAAAATATGCCTAGTCTTGCACCTATGTTAGAACAAGTAACACCAGGGGTTGTACTCATTTCAGTACGTGGCACCCATGAAGTTGAACAGCGTGTGCCAGAAGCCTTCAAGTTTTTTTTTGGTAACCCACGACAGGGCCAAGGCCAACAAAAAGAGCGACAATTTCGTGGTTTAGGTTCAGGTGTCATTCTTGACGCTGACAAAGGCTATATTGTGACCAACAGCCATGTGGTTAATGATGCTGACGAAATCCAAATCACTTTAAAAGACGGCCGCCAACTTGATGCTAAAAAAATTGGTGGTGATGAGGCCAGTGATATCGCTTTATTGCAGATAGTAGCCGATGACCTTGTTGCAGTAAAAATAGCCGACTCTGACAACATACGAGTTGGCGATTTTGCTGTTGCTATAGGTAGCCCATTTGGCTTAGGTCAAACCGTTACCTCTGGTATTGTCAGCGCCTTAGGTCGCAGTGGTCTAAACGTTGAAAACTATGAAGATTTCATTCAAACCGATGCCGCGATCAATAGCGGTAACTCAGGTGGCGCTTTAATCAATTTACGTGGTGAACTTATCGGTATCAACACCGCTATTTTAGGCCCTAATGGTGGCAATGTTGGTATTGGTTTTGCCATTCCAAGTAACATGGTAGAAAACTTGGTTAACCAAATCATTGAGTTTGGCGAAGTACGACGCGGCGTTTTAGGTGTTGCCGGCCGTAGTGTCACCAGTGAAATTGCCAAAGCGATGGAACTTGATACTAACCAGGGTGGCTTTGTCGAACAAGTAATGCCAGATTCAGCCGCTGATGAAGCCGGTATTCGTGCCGGTGATGTTATTATTAAAATTAATGGCAAAATGATTAAAACCTTTAACGCACTTAGGGGTAAAATTGGCTCCATTGGCGCTGGGCAAACCATAAAAATTACCGTTATCAGAAAAGACGGTAAAGAGAGAACCTATGACGTTACTTTGAAAAAAGCTGACATGGCTAATATCGAAGCGGCGAGTTTACACCCTATGCTCGATGGTGCTGAACTAGAAAACAACAGTCAAAGTAATGCTATCAGTGTTGCTGAAGTTGCTGAAAACAGTCCTGCTGCTGCAGTAGGCTTGCGCAAAGGCGATGTTATTAATGGTATTAATCGCCAACGCATTAATAACATTGGTGAACTACGTAGTTACTTAAGTGATCATAAGGGCGTTTTTGCACTCAATGTGCAGCGGAACAATGCGTCATTATTCTTGATGATTCGCTAATACTTTTATCTTAGGGATTTTCATTATTTTCTGATAGCCGTTTATTAAATCCTAAGAACCAGCTTAAAAACTAAGCCTAAGCCTGTCAAACGACAGGCTTTTTTATAGTACTTATACCAGTTCCATTAAGTTTGTGATCTTGTTGTACGCAGGAAAAATAACTCAAGGTAAGGCGCTCGATTGAGCAATAGCTGGCTATTGGGATTGAGAGCAACACAGCCTTGAACTATTTTAACTAGTACAAGTGAGCAATAACTTAATGGGATTGGTATTATACCAAGTTGATTAATTAAGTGATCAACTTGATATTAACCACTAGCTTTGACGCTCAGCTAAATGAGCGATTTTTCGACAGGGCAAGTTATGTGTTATTATAGTTCACTTCTTTTTTATACTTCAACTAAGGCTTTTTATGAAATTAACTTCTTTCCAGTCAAAGGTATTGGCCGCACTTATTGCCATATTTGTATTATCCACTGTCATTTATTTCTACTCGTCAAAAGATAGCACGCTGCCAAAAATGACAGTACAAGAGAAAAAAGCCAGATTTAAAGCACTCATTATTCCAGCAGTAAACGATGTCTATGCTGATCTTATGCTGCGATATAACGAGGTTTCAACATCACTGGAATCAGGTAGTCATAGCGAAGAAATAGCCAAGCTGAAAGTAGAATATAAAGCAAAAAGCGATGCTGAACTTTTAATGGCACTGAAACCGCACCCTAAAAGTATTGCAATTGCACAAGCAGCGATGGAAAGCTCTTGGGCAACGTCTCGCTTCTTTAGAGAAGCTTATAATATCTTTGGTGTTTGGTCGTTTGATGAAGATGAACCCAGAATTGCTGCCCTTCAAAAACGGGGTGATAAAACTATTTGGGTCAAAGAATACTCATCAATAAAAGCCTCTGTTAGCGACTATTATCGAACCATTGCACGTGGTCGTGCCTTTAAAGAGTTTAGAAAATTAAAAATGAAAACTGATGACCCATTTGCTTTAGTTAAAAAATTAGACCGTTATTCTGAAAAAGGTGCAGAATATGGACATGAATTAACCTCAATTATTAAGTTTAATAAATTTCATCAACTGGATGCGATTAACTAAAGCACCGCTTAATTCAACTAATACTTAATGCAACTAATGCTTAATTCAAGTATTGTCGACCAAATTTTAGCGCGAAAATAAATATAAGTGCTATAACAACCATTGATGATGCTGTTATAGCTCACGCGCTAATATTTTGAGTTATTCGCGCAGCGGTTGCGGTTTTCCAACCGCATATCCCTGAACATAATTTACTCCCAAGGTCTTCAATACAGCTAGCGTCTGCTCATCTTCAACCCACTCAGCGATGGTTTGCATATCCATAACGTGGCCAACATCATTAACTGATTTTACCATCGCTAAATCGACGGGGTCTCGAGCACAGTCTTTGACAAAACTACCATCGATTTTTAAGTAATCCACCGGCAAGTTTTTCAAGTAACCAAAAGAAGACATACCTGAACCAAAATCATCTAGGGCAAAACGGCACCCCAAGGCTTTAAGGGTACTGATAAAGCGCTTAGCTTGTTGTATATTTCTTATCGCTGAGGTTTCTGTAATCTCAAAACAGAGTTTATCACACCATTGAGGATAAGCTTCTAAGCTACTTTTTAGAAACACTAAAAACGCCTCATCACTCAAAGATTGGGCAGAAATATTGATACTACAAAGCAATAACTCATTGAGTTCATCAGGGAATTGCTGGAAAAATTTAAGCGCGGAATTAAATACCCAACGATCGATCTGGATCATCATATTATAGCGCTCAGCCGCAGGTAAAAATGCCCCCGGGCCAACCAGTGTGCCATCATCAGCTTGCAAACGTAGTAATAGCTCGTAGTGCGTGCCAGCTTGAATTTCCCCCAGTGGCAGTATGGTTTGACGATAGAGTACAAAACTGTCGTTTTCCAATGCCGCAGTAATGCGAGCTACCCAGTGCATTTCGCCATGGCGCCTTGATGTTTCTTCATCATCTTCGGTATACACATGTACACGATTGCGACCGCCATCTTTAGCCATATAACAAGCCACATCTGCGGTACTTAAGCTCTGGCTGTGGTTTTCTGTATTTTTATCGATAACAACTAAACCAATACTGAGCCCTAAAGAAAAACTTTTGTCATGCCATATAAAGCGAAATTCATCCACTTGTTGGCGTAATATTTCAGCCGTATTTTCAGCCTGTGGTAAAGCACAATTCATCAATAGCACACCAAACTCGTCGCCGCCTAATCGAGCTAAGGTGTCACTGGCTCTTATGTGTGCTTGCAAGAGTGAAGTCAATTGCACTAACAACTCATCACCCGCTAAATGCCCACAAGTATCATTAACTATTTTAAATTGGTCTAAATCAATGTACAGCAAGCTGTGTTGGCAATCATCCGTACTAGCAACGGAGACAGCATGTTCAAGCCGTTCTTCAAATTCCATGCGATTGACTAAGCCAGTTAGCGAGTCATGTTTAGCTCTATGCTCTAACTTTTGCGTAATTAAATGCATCTCTGTGATGTCATGCAAAATCAGCACACAACCGATGGCCTGACCTAGTTTATTTTTAATCGACGTCACAGTGCATCGTAAACTATACTTTTGTGCACTTTTTAATAAACCCATGGTTGAAGAGCTGTCGCCAGACATCGCCTCGTCAATGCAATTTAATAAGCTTTCTTCCATCGAGTGTTGATTAGTCATATCCAATAAAGGCATCACCTGATATAGCAATTGCCCTTCAGCCTCTTGTGATGACCATTGGGTAATAGTTTCAGCAACTGGATTGAGATTATTGATCTTACCGTTTATGTCCATAGTGATCACGCCCTCACCAATCGATAATAAGGTAACCTGAGACAACTCTTTCTCGCGAAATAAAGCGCCCTGTGCTTCACTGAGTTGTTGATAGCGCTGTTGCAACTCGGTACGAGCCCGCAATAATATAAACATGATCCAAAAAACGCCAATAGCTAAACTAAAGGCTAGTAACGACAACACGATCATATCCCAACGCCACAACTGACTTTGATAACGTTCAAGTCGCAGGGCAATATTATAGCCCGGTGGCGACAATGCTACGGTTTGGCTAAAACGTATGTCCTCATTATCTTTTAATAAACTCCGATCAACCACCTGACCATCATTAGTGATCATGCTAACGCCAAATTGATGTAAAAATTCATGATTAACCACAGTTTTAAGTAAATTGGGTACTGAATAAACCCCAGCAAATAAGCCCATAAATTCATTGCCACGATAAACTGGCACCCAAACCTCAAAAGATGCAGGCCCCTGAATAGCAACAAATGGCTGAGTGTATATCGGCAAGCGTAACTCTTTCGCTAAGCGAGATGCACGGCGAGGTTCTTTAAGATCAATTTTAAGACCAATAATTTGTTCGTTTCCTGCTAGGGGAGCTACGTTACCAATGATAAATTGCGCATCAATCCAAGTAATATTGATCAACTCTGGATGGGTACTGACATAGTGACTCGCTCGCTGTTGAAATTCCTCACGGGTTAAGTTATCTGATGTACGTGCCATAGTTAATAGCCCAATATAATTAAGACTACCTTTTAAGCGTTTACGAATATCGACCCGAATAATTTCTGCTTTTTCGAGTAATTGCTGACGTTGCTCATTATTGATTGAATAGTAGCTTAGGCCTATGATGACAGCGCAAAGTAAAATAAAACTTCCAGCCAGTGCTGCTGGGCCAGTCCAGGTTAACTTATAAAGCATTTGTCTAAAAAAATAGATCAACAATACCATCGCCATGCAGGCTAAAATTACAATATTTGATATTAGCGTTAACGGTTTAGTGTCTTGTTTTATCACCAACTGCCAAACACTATTGGGTAAGTCAATATCAACCATTAAGGCTGTTTTTTCTGCCTCAGCAAACAAGTCATTATTGCCCCAAAATGCTGGCTGCCATATGTTATACCAGTTCCATTAAGTTTGTGATCTTGTTGTGCGCAGGAAAAATAACTCAAGGTAAGGCGCTCGATTGAGCAATAGCTGGCTATTGGGATTGAGAGCAACACAGCATTGAGCTATTTTAACTAGTACAAGTGAGCAATAACTTAATGGGATTGGTATTACCTACTTGTTTACGTAATGCGAGACTTTGCTCACCTGCCAAACTCAATAGATCGGTCTCTTGCAATAACTCATCCCAATCTAAGAGCAAGATGCTTAAGCCCCAGCTTTGTGTGCTCTGATTAGCATTATTTTTTATATTAACCGGTTGACGAACCACTAAAGCGAGCCCGCCCTGTCGCAAATTTAAGGGGCCTGAAATAGTGGCGGCATTACTCTGATAAGCCAATAATACGTCCGCTTTTCGATTTTCATCGGCCAGCAGATCATGCCCCAAAGCCGCTTTATTATTGGTCAAAGGATAAATATGTGATAAGACACTATTACGCGCCAATTGCAGGCTACGCAAACTTGGGTCGCGTTCAAACATAGTATGTGCAAACACTTCAAAATCAGACTGATCAAGTTCCGGTGATACCTGCACATAAGACTCAAGCTCATCGAGCATAAATAGCCGTGATTCAATACTGTCTTCAATCTTGTCAGCCATCAACGCAAGTTTTTGCTTAAGTATACTATTGCGCTCATCAGCCACGTTGGAGATGTAAATATTGCTAAGTAAAAATAGCAAACCAATAATTAAGGTGAGAAAAAATAAAAATTTACCTGACACACCAAAACGAGAAGGCTTTGATGGATGAATATCTTTCTGCGGTGATTCTTGCTGATCAAATGGTTTCAACAGCGGCTCCATTAGGCATGAAAATTACAAATAGCACTTTGAATTTCATCAATTTTTTACCTTATATTCAGCCACAATAGCATAAGTTTGCTTTACTGTATTAGCTAATAATGGTGATTAAAATTTTTGTTACCATTATTAACTGAAAAAATGAGTTGCCTGATTTAGCTCGATGCAGAATAGATATAGCGCTGAAGTGGCCCTTAATCAAATTGGTATAATACCAATTTGATTAATTAGGTGGCCTACTTTATATGCAGAGAAAACAACCCAATATAAGGCATTTATTTTAATAACTCACTGTTCAAGACAATAGGGCCTGCATTGTTTAATAAACGGCATCCATGCCGCGATAATGAGTAAATAAATAACGCCGTAGTGGCTTATTTTAACCAGGTGCAATGATCGGATAATTAGTGAGATTGGTATAAGGTATGGGCAAGCATATTATACCAGTTCCATTAAGTTTGTGATCTTGTTGTGCGCAGGAAAAATAACTCAAGGTAAGGCGCTCGATTGAGCAATAGCTGGCTATTAGGAGTGAGAGCAACACAGCATTGAGCTATTTTAACTAGTACAAGTGAGCAATAACTTAATGGGACTGGTATTATACCCACACTTTTAACGGTTCAAGTACAGCATAGGTATTTATCTTTTTATCGTAAAGTTTGTCTTGTGTTGTTTTGTCAGTGACGCTTGTTATGTAGCGAAGCAAGAATTTTCTCAAGGTTAGCGTGATAAAATCATGGCTTGATAATGCCTGCAAATGCTCTCTGACATCAAAATTTTCAGCTATTTAGCTAAAATTTAGTATTTCGGCTATTTAAACCAGACGAACCTCTCACTTATACTCAAAGTCAGCTTAGCGATTACCTAAGACAAAAACTTTATAACAACGAAGGGTTTATGTTAATCTATAAAAAATTAGACCAATAAAAATAATCCTGTTGAAAATTATCAATGCCCTAAAGTTTTTCCTTCGTTCAGCTAGCTACGGTGTCATGTTTGCGTTGGTTTTGTTGGTATTAATACCTGAGCTGCGTGAAAAAAACATACTACCTTGGCAGTTATTTACCAGCGTCGAGAAAACACAAGCTCCTTTGTCTTATGCAAAAGCGGTGCGTTTGGCCGGCCCTGCTGTAGTGAATATCTACTCTGAAGAAATTCAAGTAAACCCAACTTATGGCCGCCAACCGCGCAAAGTCACCCGCTTAGGCAGTGGCGTTATTATGCATAGTCAGGGTTATATTTTAACTAATTACCATGTGGTACAAAGCGCTGATTTAACCGTAGTGGTTTTACAACGAGGACAAGAGCTTCATGCCGAACTCATTGGTTATGATGTTTTGACCGATCTTGCGGTGTTAAAAGTACAGGCGAGTAATTTACCGGTTATCCCTCAAATTAGCACCTTAATATCGCAAGTTGGTGATGTGGTATTAGCCATTGGTAATCCGCTAAATTTAGGCCAAACCGTTACTCAAGGTATTGTTAGCGCAACCGGACAAAGTGGCCTAAGCACGAGCTATTTACAATTTTTACAAATGGATGCTGCCATTAATGAAGGTAATTCTGGTGGTGCTCTAATAAATTCTAATGGTGAGTTGGTCGGTATTAATTCAAGAAAATTTACCCAAGCGAATCCTAATCTCAATATTCAGGGCATATTTTTTGCGGTGCCTTATCAATTAGCACGCACGATCATGTTAAAAATAATTGAGCATGGTCGCGTGGTACGTGGCTGGCTTGGTGTTGAGGCTAACGATTCTGTTACCAACCTTAAAGGCTTTATTATTGGCGCAGTAACGCCGGAAAGTCCCGCCATGAAAGCCGGATTACAATCAGGTGATGTCGTCTATCAAATTGACGATATACGATTACAAAATGCAAAACAGGGCTTAGATGTTGTCGCTGAAGCGTCGCCAGGTTCAGTATTAAACTTTATGGTTTCTCGCGATAATCAACAGTTAACATTACCTGTCACTATTGTTGAAGTACCAAAGTAAACCCTGCGCGCCATTCATCAAACAAATAAAAATCCCAGCCAATTAGCTGGGATTTTTATCACTCACTGAACAGTTAATTAAGCTTATTTAACTGTAACGCGGGTGATGTTTGCGCCGAGTGCTTGCAGCTTATCTTCAATTTTTTGATAGCCACGATCAATATGGTAAATACGATCGACTTGTGTTTCAGTGTTCGCTACAAGCCCAGCAATCACTAAGCTTGCAGAGGCACGTAAATCAGTGGCCATCACTTGCGCACCATTTAGCTGCTCAACACCCGTGCTTGTTGCTACGTTGCCTTCTAGACTGATATTTGCTCCCATACGCTGTAATTCAGGCACATGCATAAAACGATTTTCAAAAATAGTTTCTGTTGTCGTTGCCGTGCCATCAGCTATAGCATTAAGTGCGACAAACTGCGCTTGCATATCGGTTGGAAATGCCGGATGAGGCGCGGTGCAGATATCAACCGCTTTTGGCCTTGAGGTCATTTCTAGCTCTATCCAATCATCACCGCTGGTGATAACTGCGCCAGCTTCTTTTAGCTTAGCCAATACTGCATCTAAGGCTTTAGGATCGGTGTTTAAACATTTCACTTTACCTTGAGTGACAGCCGCTGCAACTAAAAATGTACCGGTTTCTATTCTATCGGGCATCACTGAATAACTTTCACCACGGAGTTTTTCAACACCGCTGATCGTTAGGGTATCAGTGCCTGCACCTGAAACTTTAGCACCCATACTATTTAAACAGTGGGCTAAATCGACAATTTCAGGCTCACGCGCTGCATTTTCGATAATAGTGCTGCCATCAGCCAGGGCCGCAGCCATCATTAGATTTTCAGTTCCGGTCACACTAACTATGTCCATAGGGATAGTCGCGCCTTTGAGGCGGCCAGTGTTACGCGCAATGATGTAACCATTTTCAACTGCTATATCAGCGCCCATCAACTTTAAACCATCGATATGCAAATTGACCGGTCGCGCGCCAATGGCACAGCCGCCGGGTAAGGACACTTCAGCATGACCAAAGCGGGCAAGTAAAGGCCCTAAAACCAAAATAGAAGCGCGCATAGTTTTCACTAATTCATATGACGCACGGCAATGCTCAATGCTACTAGCATCAATCATCAAGCTACTTTCACTAAGCCACTGGCATTTAGCACCTAATTGTGACAAAAGTTTAATCGTCGTTTCTATATCATTAAGTTTCGGAACATTGGCAAAAGTAACCGGTGTTTCTGAGAGCAATGCCGACATTAGAATAGGTAATGCCGCATTTTTTGCACCTGAAATAGTCACTTCGCCATGTAGTGGTTGCCCACCAATAATTTTAAATGCGTCCAAGAGTATATTCTTTTAGGTCGGTGTGAATTAAAGGGGTAGGTTAAACATTTTTTCACGGCGCCAGTCAGACGTTGTGAAGGTTTTAATCGATACCGCGTGAATGACACCTTCATTAATAATTTTCGCTAAAGGTGCATAAATTGTTTGTTGTTTTTTCACTCGGCTTAAGTCACCTAAAAAGTCAGCAACGGCAATTACTTTACATTGTGAACCATCAAATGCGACATGAATTTCGTCTAATTCAACGGCATCGGTAATTAGCTTTTCTATATCTTTTACTTCCACTTTTTGCTCCAAATAGCGTGTAGATTAAGGGGTTTCTATCGGCAGTAATGTATCAACTGCACTTAACTTTGCCAACTGTAATAAATCTTCGGGTAAATTAACCAAACTGATATGACAAGCTTTACTGGCCGCTAGTTCAATTAATAATAAAAGCCATGCCAAGCCTGCGGTGTCAATTTGACTCACCTTGGCCAAATCAATAATGATTCGTTCATTATTAACTAATTTACGGTATTTTTTATCAAATACAGGCGTTATTGTAGCACGGGTTAACGCACCACTAAAAATCGCTGTTTGCTCTGCTTGTTGGACTTCTATCATTTTAATCTACTAACAACCTTATAATACGCTATTTTATTGCTATGCTTTGCAAAAGTTAAGTTTTACGACTTAAAAACAATGCTCCTTGCACTTTTTTCTTTCAGCATTTCGGTGACATGCGTTAAGCCTTTTTGACGGATCAGACTACTTAACTCCGCTTGTTTGCTGTCAAGTAAGCTGACACCTTCGGCTACCATATCATAAGCTTTCCAGTCGCCGGTTTTTTTATGTTTACGTACCCGGAAAGAGATATTAATTGGACCACGACCTGGCTCTATCACACGCGTATCGACAGACACTACACGATTTTTAGCAAAGTCTTCTGCCGGTGCAAATTCGACCTCTTGGTTATTGTATAGGGTAAAAACCTGCGCATAAGCGGTAATAAGGTACTCTCGAAATGCCGGTACAAACTCAGCTCGGTCCGCTTTATTAGTTTTTTTGAAGTTGCTACCAATAACTTTATAAGCGGCATATTGATAATTTATATACGGCATTAATTCTTCGCGAACGATGGTTTTCAATAAATTAGGCTCGGCACGTATCGCCAGTTGTTCGTTAGCAAAACGCTTAAAAGTGATCTCAGCAACCGTTTTAATCATTTTATAAGGGTCTTTTTTATCAACATTTCCTGTGGCGCTGACCGATATCGACAAAGCTAAAAGTGCTAAACAAAAAAAGCATTTTTTCATCATATTATTCATCATTAATCACCACTGCCCTGGCTGAATAAAAATTGACCGATCAGTTCTTCTAATATCAATGCCGGCTTGGTATCTTCAATATAATCACCGGGTTGCAATATCTCAACTGAACTATGAATAAAGCCAGGTAACAAACCAATGTACTGTTCACCTAATAAACCTGCCGTTAAGATTGACACTGAAGTTGCTTCTGAGAAATTCTTATACTGGGCAAAAATTTCTAAAGTCACTAGCGGCGTATAATCTTCACTATCTAATGAAATGGCACTAACGCGACCCACTACCACACCACCAACTTTTATTGGCGAGCGAACTTTTAAGCCGCCAATGTTGTCAAATTTTGCATATAACTGATAAGTGTTGCCATTACCTGTAATACCGCTGTCAGCTACTTTTAGTGCTAGCATTAACAATGCCGCAATACCAATTGCAGCAAATAGTCCAACCAATAATTCTATTTTTTTCGACACCATGTCTTCCACCAAATTCAAATAATATTTAACTAAATAACCGCTATAACCTTTTTACCAAGATTAACTTGTAAACATAATCGCGGTTAAGACAAAATCTAATCCTAAAACAAGCAGCGACGATTGCACTACGGTTGAAGTTGTTGCTCGGCTGATACCTTCAGAGGTTGGCTCACAAGCATAACCTTTATAAACCGCAATCCAAGTCACTACAAAAGCAAAGACTAAACTTTTGATAATGCCATTTAAAATGTCTTTTTCAAATGAAACTTGCGACTGCATTACCGACCAAAAAGTACCACTATCAACACCTAACCAATCAACACCAACCAAATGTGCCCCTAAAATACCCACTGCAGAAAATATGGCCGCTAACAGTGGCAAACTGATAAAACCAGCCCAAAAGCGCGGTGCAATGATACGACGCAAAGGGTCTACCGCCATCATTTCAAGACTAGAGAGTTGCTCTGTTGCTTTCATTAAACCTATTTCAGCGGTCAGCGCAGAGCCTGCTCGACCAGCAAACAGTAAGGCAGCAACCACTGGGCCTAATTCACGTAATAACGACAAGGCTACCATAGGTCCTAAGCTAGCTTCAGCGCCAAAATCAACCAGAATAGTATAGCCCTGTAAAGCCAGTACCATGCCGATAAACAAACCCGAAACAACAATAATAACTAAAGATAATACGCCAACTGAATACAATTGGTTCAACAGCAAAGGAAAACCTTTGCGTGGGTTTGGTATATGACAGAGTGCGGATGCTAGCATCAACAAAGCTCTACCTAAGCCTGATATTTGTTCGATAATGCTACGACCCAAAATTTGCAGCTGATTCACTTCTCGACACCTCGACCAATTAATTCTTCACTATATGACGCCGCAGGATAATGAAATGGCACTGGGCCATCGGCTTCACCTTTAACAAATTGCTGAACTAACGGTGACGTATGCGCGTAAATTTCTTCCGGCGTACCTTGACCAATAATTTTTTGCTCGGCAATAATATAAATATAATCAGCAATGCTCATCGCTTCTGGCACATCATGAGAAACCACCACAGAGGTTAATCCCAAAGCATCACCTAGTTGATGAATGAGCCGGACAATCACGCCCATAGAAATAGGGTCTTGGCCAGCAAAGGGCTCATCGTAAAGAATGAGTTCAGGGTCAAGCGCAATTGAGCGAGCTAATGCTGCTCGACGCGCCATACCACCAGAGAGCTCACTTGGGCGTAAATTTCTTGCACCCCGTAAACCCACCGCTTCTAATTTCATTAGCACCATTTTTTCAATAATGTCTTCTGATAACTGGGTATGCTCGCGTATAGGAAAGGCAATATTGTCGTAAACACTCATATCAGTAAACAACGCACCACTTTGAAATAGCATACTCATACGTTTACGTATTTCATATAAAGCACTACGAGACAGTTTAGGAATGTCGTGGCCATCGAAAAGGATCTGCCCAGACTCTGGTTTAATTTGACCACCAATTAGACGCAATAACGTTGTTTTACCAATACCACTTGGGCCCATTATTGCAGTAACTTTACCTTTAGGAATAGACAAACTGATGCCATCATAAATAACACGTTCGTTACGCTTAAAGGTCATGTTTTTGATATCAACTAAAATTTCAGACATATCGCTTGGAATAACATCACTGTTAATTATTGTTTTATGTAGCAGAATTCTACCGCAGCGCAACACCTCAGTCATTACAAATTCACAACTATTTAGCGTTAAAAGAGTAACCAAAAGTATATAAATGTAACGCAAGTGTAAAATTAGCATTATGCATAAGCCTTTTTCTTGGCTTAGTTATTTTATTGTGAATCCACGTGCCAATAATATCAGAAAAAGTTTATAATGCTTCTCGCTCAGGTTATGTTAGAAAAATGAATATTAATTAATTGTCATCGTTTACTATCAGTGGTTTATAATTCCTCTTTATCTTTCATCAATTAGCACAAACATTATTTATTTGCCTTAGCCAAACAGGAGTTTTGAATGTTGACCCAAATTTTGATCTTATTACTTTCACTAATCACCTTAGTGTGGAGTGCAGACAAATTTGTATTTGGTGCCTCAGCATTAGCAAAAAATCTGGGTGTTTCTCCGATGATAATTGGCTTAACCATTGTTGCCATCGGCTCTTCAGCACCTGAAATTATGATAGCGGTCACCGCTTCTTTACAAGGTAATGTCAATACTGCCGTCGGTAATGCTATTGGCTCAAATATTACCAACATTGCATTAGTCTTAGGCTTAACCGCACTATTTCATCCTTTATCGGTTTCCTCAACGACCATCAAACGTGAAATCCCTCTTATGCTCATCATCACGGCTATCGCTACTTATATGTTAGCCGACAGTAACTTTAGTTTTAATGAAGGTTTGATGCTGATTGTCAGCTTTGTACTTTATCTCGCTACCTTGCTTGTCGTCACGTTAAGGCGTGCAAAAAAAAAATCTATCAACGATAAAATGGTTTTAGCAGCAGAACAAGCAGTGCCTGATGGGATCAGCACTAAACACTCGGTGATCTGGTTAGTTGTCGGTATAATATTACTGCCACTCAGTGCTAGCTTTCTGGTCGATTCATCGATATTTATTGCTAAAGCTTTTGGTATTAGTGATTTGGTCATCGGCTTAACAGTTATTGCTATTGGCACTAGCCTGCCTGAGTTAGCCGCTAGTATTATGAGTATCATCAAAAAAGAAGATGATTTAGCGCTTGGTAATATTATTGGCTCCAATATCTTTAATATACTTGCTGTTTTATCATTAGCTGGCTTAATTGCCCCCGGTGATATCGATCATGCCGCCGCGGTGCGTGACGCGCCATTTATGCTGGCAACAACCTTCTTATTATTCGTCCTTTGTTTTGGTCGAGGTGGAAAGTTTCGCATCACACGAGCGAAAGGGTTACTATTATTAGCTGTATTTATTGGCTATCAAATATTACTTTTTAGTCAAATTAACACGTAACAAATGGTTTGTAGCAATGAAAAACTTTAAACAATTAGCACTAAATGTCATCAACATTGAACAGCAAGCTATCGCACAATTGTCACAATTTATTGACGACGACTTTGCTCAAGCCTGCGAATTAATGTTTAATTGTCGGGGCCGTGTTATCGTAATCGGTATGGGGAAGTCAGGGCATATTGGTGGCAAAATTGCCGCTACCTTAGCAAGTACCGGCACACCGGCATTTTTTGTTCACCCAGGTGAAGCAAGCCACGGCGATCTCGGCATGGTGACTGCAGCTGATGTGGTACTGACCATTTCTAATTCTGGCGAAACCGGCGAAGTATTAGCTATTATTCCAGTCCTAAAGCGTATCGGGACAAAACTTATCGCTATGACAGGCAACCCTGGGTCTACGCTCGCTAAGCTTGCCGATAGCCATGTTTGTGTAAAAGTGTCACAAGAAGCTTGCCCTTTAGGGTTAGCGCCAACCTCTAGCACCACAGCAACCTTAGTTATGGGCGATGCCCTAGCGGTTGCTCTATTGAATGCGCGTGGTTTTACCGCAGATGATTTTGCCTTGTCTCACCCTGGTGGTAGCTTAGGTAAAAGGCTATTATTACGCTTGACAGATATCATGCACAAAGACGATCGCCTACCAAGGGTAAGTCATAACGCTAAAATAAAAGATGCCTTAGTTGAAATGTCACTTAAAGGCTTAGGTATGACCGCTGTTGTTGACGCAAATAATAGTTTAATAGGCCTGTTTACCGATGGTGATTTACGGCGTATTTTAGACGAAGAAATTAATATTCACCAAGACAGTATTACTAGCGTAATGACTAAAAACCCTTTGGTGGCTCAGCAAGATATGTTGGCGGCTGAAGCACTAAAAATCATGGAAGACAAAAAAATTAATGGCTTAATTATTGTTGACGAGAATAACCAACCCATTGGTGCTATGAACATGCATGACTTATTAAAATCTGGAGTGTTATAAAGTTGAACAGTTTATACGGAAAAGTAGCGCTAGATGTTTGGCAAAAAGCGCAAAACATTAAACTCTTTGTTTGTGATATAGACGGCGTTTTCTCAGATGGTCGTATTTATTTAGGCAATAATGGTGAAGAATTAAAAGCCTTTCATACCAAAGATGGTTATGGCGTTAAAGCTTTAGGTGCAAGCGGCGTTGATGTAGCGGTGATCACTGGCAGAAAATCTACTATCGTGCAAACCCGTATGACAGCATTAAATGTTAAGCACATAGTTCAAGGCGAAGAAAATAAGCTGCCCGCATTAAAAGCCATGATCGCTTCATTAAAGTTAACAGCTGACCAAGTGGCTTACATTGGCGATGATATGCCAGATTTCGACTGCCTTCACTATGTCGGTTTGAGTATTGCGGTTAATGACGCGCACCCTGCAATATTAAAGCTGTGTGACTATATAACTTATACGCGTGGTGGTTTTGGCGCTGTGCGCGAAACTTGCGATCTTATTATGCAGAGCCAAAACACCTTAGCTGATGCTACGGGCGCTAGCCTATGAATCGCATATACTTAGTCAGTATAAGCTTATTTTTATTGGCTTTAACTACCTATGGCTTACTTGAATGGTATGGCGCAAAAGAAGAAACCAGCAATATTCTCGATACCGCTAATAACCCTGAATTTATTGCTGAAAACCTTAACAGTGATGTCTATAAAGCCTCTGGGGCATTATCTTATAATGTTGAAGCAAAACGCATGGAACATTATGCTGAATTAGGGGTCACACACTTCGATTACCCACGCTATACCTTATACCCAAGGAACAACAAACCTACTTGGCAAATAACAGCTAATGAAGGCACCTTGTATAACAACAATCGTGTGAAATTAGCAAATCGCGTACGTTTAATCGCCACTGATAAAGAAAGTTTGATACAAGAAGTGCATGGGAAAAATTTAGAAATGGACTTAAAAACTAATATTATCAGCTCAGAGCAAACTATCTTAATATTAGGTAAAGGATTTACTATGTATGGCTCAGGATTAATTGTAGACTTAAACACAACACAGATGACGTTGACCGAACATGTACAAACTATTTATAAAAAAATTAAAAAATAACTTATTGTGCCTCACCACATTAGCATTATTAGTGCCTGTCGCAAGTGCAGAAAAATTTGACGTAGAACAAGAGATTAAAATATCTTCTTCACGCCAAGCTGCCGATCTGAAAAATAAAATATTCAGTTATATTGATAATGTCATTATTTCTCAAGGCACACTAACAATACATGCTGAATTAGTACAGGTGATCACCCAAGAAAAAAGTGACAGCAAAATTTATATTGCCAAAGGCTCACCGGCGACCTTTGAACAAACGCTTCAAGATGGCAGCCCAATCAATTTACAAGCCAATGAAATCCGTTATGAACCTAGTATGAATACCGTGGTTATTTCCGGCAATGCCTTACTTAGCCAAGAAGGCAGTAAAGTCAGTGGCAGCAAAATCACCTATAATTTTGCCACTGAATATGTCAATGCCGAAAGCCTAGAAAATGCTAAAGTTGAAACGGTATTACAGCCAAAGAACAAAAATGAATTACCTATAAAATCAAAGGATAAGCAAGAGTAAATGTCAACTTCAACATTATCAGCAAACGGCCTTGCCAAGTCTTATAAAGGTAGAAAAGTTGTTAAAAACGTCAGTATGCACGTCTCAGCTGGACAAATTGTTGGCTTATTAGGGCCAAATGGCGCAGGTAAAACCACCTCCTTTTATATGATTGTTGGCTTAGTGAATAACGACAGTGGCTCAATTGTCTTAAATGATGAAGATATCACCTTACTGCCCATGCACGAACGCGCCAGAAAAGGTATCGGTTATTTACCACAAGAAGCGTCTATTTTTCGCAAGTTGTCTGTTAATGACAACATCATGGCCATTTTACAAACACGTAAATCACTCAGTGACGTTGACCGGCAAGAAAAGCTTGAACATTTATTAGAAGAGTTCAACATAGGCCATATCAAAGATAACTTAGGCATGAGTTTATCTGGCGGTGAACGCCGACGAGTTGAGATAGCACGGGCATTAGCCGCAGATCCTAAATTTATCCTATTGGATGAACCCTTTGCCGGTGTTGATCCTATTTCGGTAGGTGATATAAAAAAAATTATCCTACACTTAAAAGAGCGGGGCATCGGTATTTTGATCACCGACCACAATGTACGAGAAACACTCGATGTTTGTGAGCATGCTTATATCGTTAGTCATGGTGAACTAATCGCCGAAGGTAATTCAAAGCAAATTCTTGCAAATCAACATGTAAGAGATGTATACCTTGGTGAACAATTCACGCTATAGTGCATAACACTTATTGAATTAATGAATTTGAACAGGGAAAAGAAAACGTAAATGCGTCCTACTCTGCAACTCCGTATCGGACAACAGTTAACGATGA
The DNA here is from genome assembly GCF_007954265.1 of Colwellia sp. C1TZA3. GTDB lineage: Bacteria > Pseudomonadota > Gammaproteobacteria > Enterobacterales > Alteromonadaceae > Cognaticolwellia. The sequence goes on from NZ_VOLS01000025.1 coordinate 29,869, forward strand.
CCCCGCAATTGCAGCAGGCGATCAAACTGTTGCAATTATCAACTTTGGATCTTCAACTAGAAATTCAAGAAGCGCTTGAAAGTAATCCTTTGCTTGAAGTTGACGAAACGCACGATAACAATTCAGAAAGTACCCCTGATCATTTAGAAGAAGCTTATTCCGTAGGTGTAGGCGAAAGCTCAAAAATAACGTCCTCCGATGGCAGCGAAGATTCTACGCCCTCGATAGATGAAATTAGCTCCTCAGAAGGTTTAGCAAAAACTGACATCCCCGAAGAGCTAAACAGCGATAGTACATGGGATGATAATTTTAGTGCCGGTGTTGCTAGTGGTGGTGTTGGCCATGCATCAGAAGACTACACTTATCAAGGCGAAACAAAAGACTCATTACAAGATCACCTGATTTGGCAGATGGAACTAACACCCTTTAGTGACACTGACAGAACCATTGCCATTGCCATTATTGAAGCGATAGATGAAGCTGGGTACTTAACGGTTTCAGCCGAAGAGATATTAGAAAGTGTCGGTATTGACGGTGTAGAGCTTGATGAAATTGAAGTGGTGTTAAAGCGTATTAACGTGTTTGATCCCGTTGGTGTTGCCGCCCGTTCAATTCCTGAATGTTTACGTATTCAGCTCAATCAATTTGCTCAAGATACCCCTTGGTTAGCGGAAAGCAAATTAGCTGTTAGCGAGTATATTGACTTGCTCGGCAATCGCGATTATCGACAACTAATGCGTAAATTACGCTTGAAAGAAGAGCAATTACGCGAAGTTATCCGCCTAATACAAAGTTTAGATCCCCGCCCGGGTGATAGTGTTATTAAAAGTGAAGAGCAATATGTTATCCCAGATGTGTCTGTTGAAAAGAAAAACGGCCGCTGGACGGTAGAACTCAATCCTGACACTGCACCTAAACTATCAGTTAATCAGCAGTACGCCGCGATGTCTCGGTCAATGAAGTCGTCGACTGACAATCAATTTATTCGCTCTAACTTGCAAGAAGCCAAGTGGTTTATTAAAAGTTTAGAAAGTCGCAACGATACGCTATTAAAGGTTTCAAATTGCATTGTGCAACGCCAACAAGGCTTTTTTGAACATGGACCTGAATCCATGCGCCCTATGGTGTTGAACGATATTGCCGAAGCGGTAGATATGCATGAATCAACCATTTCTCGTGTTACCACACAAAAATATATGCACACGCCTCGAGGAATTTTTGAGCTTAAATACTTTTTTTCTAGCCACGTAAGTACCGAAAACGGCGGCGAATGTTCATCAACAGCTATTCGAGAATTAATTAAAAAGCTTGTGGCTGCCGAAGTACCTGCAAAGCCACTAAGCGACAGTAAAATGGCCGATATTTTAGCAGAACAAGGTATACAAGTGGCAAGGCGTACCATTGCAAAGTATCGAGAATCGCTTGCTATACCGCCATCAAACCAACGTAAAAGCCTATTGTAGGCAGTTTTATTTAGCCAATAAAGAGGATTGAAATCTATGCAAATTAATCTTACTGGACACCATGTCGATGTTACCGATTCATTACGTGATTATGTCAATGGCAAGTTTGAAAAACTAGAGCGTCATTTTGATCATATCAATAATGTCCATGTCGTATTAACCGTAGAAAAACAGAATCAGATTGCCGAATCAACAGTGCACCTAAGTGGCACAGAAGTTCATGCTAAGGCACAACATAGCGACATGTATGCATCGATTGATGCATTAATTGATAAGCTAGATCGCCAAATCTTGAAATATAAAGGCAAAATCAACAAACATTAGCGCCATATCGCTATAGGTCTTAGAAGTTTATGAAGTTGCAAGACATCTTAACCCTGGACTGCACTATATGTGCAGCACCAGGTGCCAGTAAAAAACGTATATTAGAATATTTAAGTCGCTTGGCTGCCGATAAACTCGACAGCCATGATACTTTTCAGCTCCTAGAAAGCTTAGTTAAGCGCGAGAGAATGGGCTCAACAGGTATAGGTAATGGTATTGCCATACCTCATGGCCGTCTCAACAATGCGACACCGACGAAACCTATTGCCGTGGTTATTACCACAGAACAGGCGATTAATTTTGACGCTATTGATCATCGTCCCGTCGATATTTTCATTGCCTTATTTGTTCCTGAAGAACAATGTCAGAGCCACTTGAGTACGCTGCAAAGTATCGCAAAAATCTTTCGTGAAAAACAATTTTGCAAGCAAGTGCGTAAATGCAAAAGCAATCAAGAACTGTTTCAGTTAATCCAACAAGCGAGTTAAACACGGATGAAATTAATTATTGTAAGTGGCCGTTCAGGATCAGGAAAAAGTGTGGTACTGCGTGTACTAGAGGATTTAGGTTATTATTGTGTCGATAATATCCCCGTTAACTTGTTACCCGCCCTTACCCATACGGTTATTAATGATTATGAAAATGTTGCGGTAAGTCTCGATGTTCGTAACCTGCCAGCCGATCCTAACGACGTACCCGAAATTATTGAATACCTGCCCAATGCAGTAGAATTAAGCATACTCTATTTAGATGCTGATGATAGTGACCTTATTCGCCGGTTCAGTGAAACTCGACGCTTACATCCGTTGATCAAGCAAAATATTGCCCTAGATCAAGCCATTGCCTTGGAGAAAAAGTTACTTGAGCCCATCGCTACCCGAGCAGACTTATACATCAATACCAGTCAACTAACGCCACACCAACTAGCTGATTTAGTCAGAGAACGAATTCTTGGTAAAACCTCTGGCTCGATGGTGGTTGTATTTGAATCTTTTGGCTTTAAACATGGTGTGCCACAAGATGCTGATTATGTTTTTGATGCGCGCTTTTTACCTAACCCGTTTTGGGATAAAGAACTAAAAGGCTACACAGGTTTAGACAAACCAGTACAAGACTTTCTTGCTAGTCAGCCGATTGTAACTAAATTTGTTTGGCAAATTAACAGTTTTATGATGACCTGGTTACCCCATTTGGAACGTAATAATCGCAGTTATATCACTATTGCCATTGGTTGCACGGGTGGTAAGCATCGTTCAGTTTATATTGCTGAATTATTAGCAAATAATATGCGTAAAGAACGTAAAGACGTGCAATCTCGTCACCGTGACTTAACCGTTAATAGTACGTAAAAGCGATGAGCATACAGGCAACCCGTAACGTACTTATCATCAATAAACTTGGGCTACATGCCCGAGCGGCTTCAAAGCTGGCCCAATTAAGCCAAAAATTTAGCGCTAAAGTCATTATTGAATTAGACGAAAATCGCGCAGATGCCAATAGTATTATGGGACTAATGCTGTTGGCCGGCGCCCAAGGTAAAACCGTCAAGGTTATTGCCTCTGGCCAAGATGCTGAACAAGCCCTAGCAGAAATTTGCCAACTCTTTAGTAACAAGTTTAATGAAGCCGAATAGTAACTAAAAAATTTATCTTCGTTTAGCCCGCGCTTAAGTCAATAAAAAAGCTGCTAAAACTGCTAAATTACGGTAAACTCTACGCGGATAATTATTAACGCACAATAGCCATTAAAATAATGTATTAGCCAACTTAGCGCTACATTAAAGCCTTTAGCACAAGCGAAATAACTCAAGCATAACCGTTTTCAACTTTGTCTCCTGAGTCGCACTACCGTCCAAATCTATTGGTTCTTATGTTTATTTATTTATTTGCTATAACATAACCTTAATAGTTATCTCTCATAATAGGATCTGTTGAACTTTCTGGGTTAACATTAAGGCCATTTACAGTGGCTTTAATTAAAGTCAAAAGTAAGGCTAGTTTACAATGGCTATGGCGTGCTCACACGTCGATATAGCTAGCGACACTATATGTGTTTGCTAAGCTTACAGACTAAACAAACTGCGCTAATAAGTTCAATAATCCCTGATATTTTTCAGTTTTCGTTTTGCAACGGCAAAAGGTGAATATATGCCGGAAGTTTCTGAACAAGAATACAGTCATCAGCGCCTTCAGCAGGTTAATGATGCCCTCGATAGTGGTATGTTCGTTCATGTCCGCAAACTATTGCAAGACATGCCCGCTTACGATCTCGCTTTATTATTAGAGTCATCCCCAACCAAAAGCCGTGTTGCACTTTGGCAACTTATCGATGCCGATCATCACGGAGATGTGCTTGAAGAGTTAAACGAAGAAGTTCGAAAAGGCATTCTGAAAAACATTCATCCAGAGAAGCTAGCTGCTGTTGCAGAAGGTATGGATGTTGATGATTTGGCAGAAGTTTTCAGAACACTACCTGATACAGTTTATCAGGAAGTGCTGAATGCCATGGACTGGCAAGATCGCAGTCGTGTTGAAGCCGCGCTTTCATTCGAGGAAGACACCGCCGGCGGTATCATGAATACCGATACCATCTCTATTCGTCCTGATGTCACCGTGGATGTGGTTTTACGTTACTTACGCCTACGGGGTGAATTGCCTGAAGCAACCGATTCTTTTTATGTGGTCGACAGAGCCGATCATTTCCTTGGTTCAGTTTCTTTGTCTGCCATTGTTACTGCCAAGGCAGAAACAATTATTTCGGACCTAATCCACAAAGATATTCAAGCCATTACCGCCGATATGAATGAAAAAGATGTCGCGCAGCTATTTGAGCGCTACGATTGGTTTTCTGCCCCCGTTGTCGATCACGAAAAGCGACTATTGGGTCGTATTACCATCGATGATGTTATTGATATTATTCGTGAGGAAGCCGAGCATTCCATGATGAGTATGGCCGGTTTAGATGATGAGGCTGATACCTTCGCTCCGGTCTTAAAAAGTACTCAACGCCGTTCTATCTGGTTAGGCGTAAACTTAATCACCGCACTGATGGCTGTTGCGGTATCGAGTATGTTTGAAGGCATTTTAAATCAACTGGCTATTTTAGCGGTGTTAAACTCTCTGGTGCCTAGCATGGGCGGCGTAGCAGGTAACCAAACCTTAACCTTAGTTATTCGTGCGATGGCCTTAGGCCATGTTGGTGAAAGTAACTCGCGAATTTTACTCTATAAAGAATTGGCTATTGGTTTTTTTAATGGTCTAATTTGGGCGGTATTAATTGCTTCGGTCGTTGCGATTTGGCAGCAAAACTTAATGCTGGGTGCCATCATTGCCTTTGCCATGTTAATGAATATGACAGCAGCTGGCATTGCCGGTGTTACCGTGCCCCTAATGTTGAAAAAAATGAATATAGACCCAGCATTAGCTGGCAGTGTTATCTTAACAACCGTTACTGATGTCGTTGGTATATTTGCGTTTTTAGGCACAGCAACCTTAATGTTGGGGTAAAAATATGGTTATAGGATCTGGTTATAAGTTTTGAGCTGTCAGCTATCAGTCAAAATAAGTCAACACACCGCGGTTAGTGGCACCTTGTTGGCTTTTAACTGATAGCTTTGAACCGATAGCTTTAAATTGACAGCTTCAAGTTTTGGGCTGTCAGCTATCAGTCAAAATAAGTCAACACACCGCGGTTAATTGCGCCTTGTTGGCTTTGAACTGATAGCTTTAAACTGACAGCTTCAAACTTTAACGTCTAGCTGCCCGCTACTTGCATCTGGTTAACAATGATAGAGCCGGTGCGAATACTGCCTCGCATATCGGTATCGTTACCAATGGCGACAATACCGGCAAACATATCCTGTAATTTTCCCGCAATGGTAATTTCATCAACGGGATAAGCTATTTCACCGTTTTCAACCCAAAAGCCCGCTGCACCACGCGAATAGTCACCGGTCACTACATTAACGCCTTGTCCCATTAGCTCGGTTACTAACAAACCGGTACCTAAGGTTTTTAACATCGCATCAAAATCGCCCCCTTGGCCTGCGTCTTTCATGCCGAGTTGCCAATTGTGAATACCACCGGCATGACCAGTTGTTTTCAGCCCCAACTTACGCGCTGAATAGCTAGTTAATAGGTAAGTGGCTAAACTGCCATCGGTAATAATTTCACGATCTACTGTGGCGACACCTTCGGCATCAAAAGCACTACTTGCTAAGGCTTTTTTCAAATGAGGACGTTCACTAATACTTAAAAATTCAGGAAAAACTTGTTGGCCAATCGCGTCCATTAAAAAAGAAGATTGTCGATACAAATTACCGCCACTAATCGCAGCAATAAAATGGCCAAATAGACTATTCGCCACATCAGCACGAAACATCACCGGCACTTTAGTGGTCGGTAACTTACGCGCACCTAAGCGTGATAATGTTTCTTTAGCCGCTTGTTGCCCTACCGTAGCGGCACTTTGCATAGCATCAAATTCACGACTCACGGTATAAGCATAATCGCGCTGCATGTCATCACCTTCTTTGGCGATCATCACACAACTTAAATTATGGCGAGTACTTGGGTAGCCCACTAGTTGACCCTGACTGTTGCCGTAAACTTTAAAACCTTCAAAGCTCTCTAATGTTGCACCATCTGAATTAGTAATGCGTTTATCGTAGCCAAGCGCGGTGTCTTCACAGGCTTTCGCTAAACTAATCGCTTGCTCTGTAGTTAACGCTTTAGGGTGATATAAATCTAAATCTTCAGGCGTCATCGCCAATAAATCTTTATCGGCCATACCTGAGCATTCATCAACTGAGGTATATTTAGCAATATTTACCGCAGCTTCTATTGCTTGTTTTAAAGCTTTTTCAGATAAATCAGCCGTAGAGGCACTGCCTTTACGACCGTCTTTGTAAACAGTAATGCCAAGTCCACCATCGCTGGTAAATTCAACGTTTTCAACCTCGCCTAAACGGGTACTCACGCTAAGACCTTGTTGACGACTCATCGCAACTTCAGCACCATCGGCTCCGAGTGATTTAGCCATTGTCATGGCGTCATTAACACGTTTTTTCACATGTTCTATTTGCATTTGAATATTATCTGAATCGCTCATAGGTAAATTATTTCTCACATTTTATCGATACATGCAACAGGAATGTTTTTGCTGATACTGCTTTGTTGTATACTGTAGGTAATTATCATTTTAGTGCTTAACATTATGCCCCACTCTGCCAACGATATCGATGAATTAGAAGAAGAATTACTGAGTAAATCAGAAATAAAACGAGAAATGCATCGACTGCAAGACTTTGGACTTATCATAATCAAAATGTCCAAGCATCAACGCAGTAAGTTGCCGCTGACTGATGAACTGAAAGCCGCTATGCTGCTGGCAGATAAAATCACCAATAAGCATGAGGCCTTACGTCGCCATGTCCGTCATGTTGCGAAAATACTCTCTGAAATGGATCTTGAACCGATTAAACACGCTATGGATGTTATGGCCAATAAACATCAACAAGAGTCGGTCAAGTTTGAAAAGCTTGAAAAAATGCGTGATGACCTTATCACCGAAAGTAATGACACCATTGAAGCCTTGTTAGCCGAATGCGAAAGCATGGAAAGACAAAAGCTTAGACAATTAGTGCGTCAGGCAAAAAAAGAGCACGGTACTGAAAAAGTTGGCAAACATTACCGTGATCTGTTTGCTTACCTAAAAGAGCATGTGGTTTTTTAGATACTGAGGGTGTTAAAAAATGACACCTCTGATCACGCTATAAAAATGCCTTGATTTAATGCTAAATCAAGGCATTTTTTCGTTATAACTCGTACTTATAAAATACTAAACTTACTAAATACTTTATAAAGTTCAGTACCTTGATTGACACTCGCCGAAGCAAAATGCAGAATGGGTATTACACTGTGATCTAAGCTTATATAGTGTAATGGATCACCGTCACCATAATTATCCATACGTAAAATACGCGCTAACGGCGCTCCTGCTGCTAAGGGCTGACCAAATTCTGCCAAGTAGTCCACCATGCCACCCATGGGAGAATATAGCGCCTTGTAATCTGCTAACATGCAGCTATAACGGGTCATGGTTTTCGGTTGGTAATCTTGGCTATTGATCACCCCTTGATACTGCAGGTAGCTTAAAATACCTAAGGCGTCTGCACGGGCAACCTCTAAATCAATCTGCTCTTGCGAGCCCAGCTCAACGGTAAAACTTTCTTTAATAACAGCATCTGGGCCTTGATTATCCTCGGTTTTAGTAATCAAAAAGTCACGACCAAGTACAGCAAATGCTAGTTGTAACTGCCACCAAGGACAAAAGGTGGCTTCATCTAATGCACCATCAAAGTCATTAGGGATCAATATAGTATGTGGAATATCAAAGTACTTTGCACTGGCTATAGCATATTCAGGACAATATAAGTGCTTACTAGAAATAGGTCCGGTGTGCAGATCTAACACAATATCAGCTTGATGTGCTAAACGCTGTAGTTGAAAGGCAATACGTTGCCCTGTGGTCAGACCATAAATATTATGATTTAATTTTTCGGTTATTTGCTGCAACATTAAGGCTTTAAACGCCTGTTCGATTTCAACGTTAGTATCGGTTAAATGTGCTTGTGCAAAAGGCGCAATAATATCAGCATCGAAGTGAAACATCCGGTTCCAATTAATGCCAGTAATAGGATCAAATCGCCCTAAGGTATATTCGCCATTTTTGTGATTACAAGCGACAGGGTTAGCATAAGGTACGAGGGTAATGCTGCCATTTAATTCAAGGGTTTTTAATTGCTCTAACAGCTGAAAAATAACCGCATTACCTTGCACTTCTGCGCCATGCATATTGGCCTGTAGGTAAACATCAGGTCCCTGCTGTTTACCCTTAAGACGATAAACCGGCACAGTAAGCGCAGCACCACTGGCCATTTCCCCTACATGCATCACTTCTTTACTGATTAAATTCATAAATAATCTCTTACCAATCGAACGACTTTATTGACTAAGTTAACGTAAATACCAAGCTGCAGGCTCTGCTGCACGTACTTGCTCAATTTTACCTTGCTGTAAAACATATTCAGCCGCAATTTGATGACAAAGAAAAAACGGCATACTTTCAGTAAAGCCATAAGCACCGGCTAAACCAAAAATTAATTGGTCACCCACATCAACATCATTAGCTATTGCCAAGGTACCCAATTTATCTAAACTGGTACAAAGCGGGCCATGCAGATCAAAATAACTAGGACTTGCTGCTGACTCTCTCAGCATGGCGACGGGAAAGGGCTGTTTAGTAATTGCCGGGCGTATTAAATGATTAATACCGCCTGCGAGCACTAATTGTTGATGCTGAAAGTTTTGTTTTCGATCAACAACCGAAGTTACATAATAGCCCATTTCAGCAACCGCAAAACGACCTAGCTCTAGCCAAAGTTCGCTAACACCTGCCTGTGCTTTTATTTTGGCTAAGTCGGCAACAATTTGTTCCCAGCTTAGGCCTTGCCCTGTTTGCAGATAATCAACCCCTAAGCCGCCACCTAAATCTAAGACCTCTAAGCTCATCTCTAATTGGTCTGCTAGCGCTAACAATGGCGCAACCATTTGCGACCAAAGCTCAAACATCCGCTTGTTACTGAGCATATTTCCCCATTGAAAAATATGCAAACCATTAATATTTAGCGCAGGAAAGTGGCTAACTTTTATCGTCTGCCACTCTTGGCAAGATAAGCCAAAAGGTGTTACTTCATTACCCCCTAATGGATTTTTCTCGCCTTCTTGCCACTGTAACTGCACTCTTAATAATACTTGCGGTTGGCAAACTAGTTCGGTTGCTGCTTCATTAAGCCATTGTAACTGGTTCAAACTCTCCACCACAAAAGTACACACCCCTTGGCTTAAAAAAGCACTCATTTGCCGCTTTGATTTGGCAGGACCAGTATTTAGAACGCGATCAGCTTGCACATTTTGTGCTAATACTTGCGTTAATTCGCCCTGACTCGCAACATCAAAATTAAAACCTTGTTGCGCCAACGTTGATATCACCCGCGACAAGGGATTAGCCTTAACGGCAAACCAAAGTTTAATCACCTCTTGTTGCATCAACACTGACAAATGTTGCTCAAGGTAGTCTAAATCATAGAGAAAAAAACCGTCTTGATCTTGCTCAGCTTCCGCACTTTTTTTCAGTGCTGCACTACGCTGTGCTAGTGGTGCAAGTACACCAGGCCTAAGCCAGTTTGGCTTAGCTATCGAATTTAACATAGCAGTCATTTTTTGATCCTAACGCAATACAGATTCAAGTTCTAAAGCGGCATTACTTTTTTCATCTCGGTATTTAACAATTAATGCACAAGCCATGTTAAGTCCTTGCTGCTGAGCCCAAGTACCGGCGACCGGTCGTGTACCTGGCACAACAACTGCATTTTCAGGAATGTCGGCACCCTTTTCCAGTATGACATTATTGACACAATCATAAACCGCTACCGAGGCCGACAATGAAACACCTGGGGCTAAAACCGCACCTTTTTTCACTACAATGCCTTCGACAATAATTACGCCAGCACTTAAAAAAGCGTTGTCTTCAACAATTACTGGACTAGCGCCAATCGGCTCAAGCACACCACCAATTTGTACCGCGGCAGAAACGTGAACATTTTTGCCTATTTGTGCGCATGAACCGATCAAGGCATGGCTGTCAATCATGGTACCGCTATCAACAAAAGCGCCAACATTGATATAGGCCGGTGGCATAATAATCACGCCTGGCGCAACATAAGCACCACAACGAACCGATGAGCCACCCGGCACCATTCTAACTTTATCGGCAACCGTGAACTCACGCGCAGGTAAATTATGCTTATCAACAAAGCCGCGATAAATACCAGCAAACTCAGTATTTTCTCCAGCTTTAAATGCCGCTAATATCGCTTGTTTTACTGCGGTATTAACTTGCCAAGTACCATCACTATTTTGTGCTGCTGCCCGAACTTTACCGGTTTCTAAGTCTGTTAATGTTTGTTGCCAAGTCATGAGTTTACTTCTTGTAAGTTAGTTAAGTCTAAAGGATGAGGTGTTTGTGCACTTAAAGTGCTATCGGTGGTGTAATGCTGAGCTAGAGAGTTACTGCTGTTACTGCCTAACCATTGCTGAATTTGTTGATGGATGTTGAGTAAGCCGTGTTGCGCTGAAAGTTCTGCTTGGCATAAGGGTAGACGAAGTTTTGCTGAGCTAATGGTGTTCAGCTCAGCCATTAACACTTTTACCGGTATCGGACTAGACACTTGAAATAATGCTGATGTCGCTTTATGCCAGAGTGGAAAAAGTCCGTCATGTTGATGAGCTAAAGTCATAGCGACATATTGCCGAGTGGCTTCTGGCCAGACATTAGCGCAAACCGACACCAAACCTTTAACATTGGCACTAGCAAGATATGGCATCATGGCATCTTCACCACTATACAAGTCAAGGTTAGAACAATGCTCTCTATAGGCCAACAATTTGTTAAGATCGCCACTGGCTTCTTTCAGTGCCCAACAATTTTTATGGTCTTGTAATTGCTGTAAAGCCGAGAAGGCAATTTCAACACTGCTGCGTGAAGGTACGTTATAAAGCATGCAAGGCAAGTTTGCCGCATCGAGCAGGCTTTTAAACCAAGCCGTTTGCCCTACGGGGCCCGGTTTGGCATAAATAGGGCTAGCGAGTAAATAAGCACTTATTGGCAATTCATTGCATTTTGCTATCCAGGCCAGTTGCTCGTTGAGATTATAGCCGCCAACAGCAACCATTATCGGCACTTGTAAAGTCATCGCACAGACGTATTGCACTATGCTTAAATGCTCTTGCGTAGTTAACGCTAAGCCTTCGCCCGTGCTACCCAGTAACAAAATGCCATTGTGGGCCGAATTTTGTTGTAACACTAGCTTACGTAAACTGACATAGTCAATGCCGTCATCATCAAATAATGGCGTGATCAGTGCGGTCCAAACCAAAGGCCGGTCTGTTGTTAGGTGATTTTCTATCGACTTTTTTTGATTCATTGCTCTCGAACTCTTGTCGTTCGGAGAACTTTTAGGCGCTTGTACAGACAAAATTTCTAGGATGAAATTTGGCCTTTACAAAGGCCAGAAGCTCTCCACCTAGTTAGGTGACAGTTGCAAGGATTCAACCTAGTAGCTATCGAACGTATCCGATGGCTATAAAACTTAATAGTTATTTATTAACAACTCAGTTTTAACAACCGGCAATGGCCTTATCAACAAGGCAATTACCTCGGCGTTAAACCCCCTCATTATTGCTCACTAGAGTTTGATCTCTTCACAATAACTACCTGGTTAACGCTCCTCTTCTGGCCCTTTATTAGCGGTAATTAATTTTTTACAATTAATCTCACTGGAATAAGGGACAACAATATTAAAGCATTTAAATATAAGCACAGTCAATAGACGGCTAAACGCATACCACCATTTAAATCTAATCAATTGATTTTAATGTTTTTATTTCTTTTTCTAATAAGTGGATACGATCTTATCCCCAATAACCAGATTCTTAATAACTAAAACAAGGTACGCCCCATAAATTGAGTTTGGTCAAAATAGCTTACTGCCTGTGGACTAAAGATGGCGAGATAATTAAATTCGCGTAGAATACCCAGCACTATGACATATGCACCACAGCGGTATTAATAAATACTCGCTAAGTTCACCCTGTCATTATTATACCAATTTCATTAATTAGCTGGTCTACTTTATAGGCAGGAAAAACGACCAAATATAAGGCATTTATTTTAATCACTCGTTGTTCAGGACAATAGGCGCCTGCATTGTCTAATAAACGGCATCCATACCGCGATAATGAGTAAATAACGCCGTTGTGGCTTGTTTTAACCAGGTGAAATGATCAGATCATTAGTGAGATTGGTATTATAAGTTTTATTTAAAGTAACGCCGGTATTTCTACCTAACTCGACAAATAAATATCGCCAATAAAATAGCCCCATAAATAATAATTAGCTTAATCACAGGTATCTTCATGGCAATAAGTAACATTAACCAATTATTAAACCGCAATATTGAAGCACTAGCCGCAACGAGACCTCTGTTAGTTAATATCGCAGACGACGGTTTTATTAGCCATTACTTAAGTCAGCATAACGCTGCTCATATTGATAGTTACCACACTAATTATGCTGAATATAAAACCTGTCAGCAATTGAAAAATAGCCGTGTACACGCACATTTTTGCGTCGAGTATTGCGCCAAAACTAAACATGATATGGCTATTATTCATTTTCCAAAAAGTAAGGCTGAATTTAGTTTTACCTTAGCCATGCTCGCTGAGTCGATGACAGAAGATGCGGCCATCGTCATTGTTGGAGAAAATAAAGCGGGTGTAAAGTCAGCCGAAAAACTTGGCATTGATTACCTAGAATATTGCCAAAATGTTGACGCTGCGCGCCATTGCTTAATGTACATTGGTAAATTAAAACCCTCACTGCCTCGCTTTGATCTGCAAAAATTCTATAAATATTATCCAATACAGGTACAAGATAAAGTACTAAAAATTGCGGCTTTGCCAGGCGTGTTTAGCCAAAATTCGCTAGATACGGGTACCGAAGTTTTACTGGCGAACTTACCTGATGTTATTGCAGGTAAAGTTTTAGATTTTGGTTGTGGTGCCGGAGGTATTGCCGCTTATATCGGCACAGTTCACCCAGAAACAACATTAACTTTGGTTGATGTTAGTGCTTTAGCATTGCACTCAGCGCAAACCACATTGTCTTTAAATCACTTAACCGGGCAATATATTGCCTCAGATGGCTTGTCTAATGTTCAAGAGCGCTATGATTTTGTTATTTCTAACCCGCCATTTCATCAAGGCGTAAAAACCCATTATGGGGCTACCGAGCAATTTTTAGCTGAAATAAAGCAAAATTTAACCAGTAAAGCTTGTCTTACCATTGTTGCCAATAGTTTTTTAAAATACTTACCCATCATGGAAAAAGCCATCGGCAAGACAAAGACTGTAGCGATTAAAAAAGGTTTTGCCGTTTATCAGTGTTATATTAATGGTAAGAAGTAACGAAGAAAGCGTTATTGTTCAAAGCCATAAGATTTTCTAAAAACGCTTTATCGTCATAATTAATTGAGTTTAGTACTGTATGTCAACAATCAAACCTATTTGGTCTCTTCGTCGTGTCTGCTTGATCTGTATCATCAGTGCTATCACGTTATTATCACTACTAAGTCTCTCAGTAATCACCCAGCAATTTAACAGTAGTTATCAGACCAGCGCCACCAGTCAAATAAAGCACTGGGCCAATGTTTTGGCCAAGGAGAGTTCACCCTATTTAGTTAACTCACAACGACTAGCGCTAAAGGATAACTTTTCACTACCCAAGCACATTCCTAATTTAAATTATTTACACCTTTATAAACTCAATAGTGATACTGAAAAACTGACCTTATTTTATAGTTACAAGCGCAATGAACAGCGCGCCAGCATTGCACAAAAATCGCATGAGATTAGCCACTTATTGATCCCAAGGTTCCAAGAAAATCACCTTGAGTATATGCAGCCAATTAAAGTTAAAGAAAAAATTATAGCTTATATTTATCTGCAGAGCAGCAGTGAGTACATTACACAAATGATGGATAAATTATTAATCATCAGCATAATAATTACTTTTATGGTATTTATTATTGCCATTTTTATCGCGCTCAAACTTGAACGCTATATCAGTGCACCATTCTCTGCTTTGATTAACACCGTACAAATTGCCGCTCAACAAAAAAACTTTCAGCAACAGTGCGAAACTATGCCATATCGTGAAGCGGATATTTTAGCGCGTAATATTAATATCTTATTTACTCGTATAGATAAGCACATCAAACAGTTAGACGCTGCTGAGCAGCAAAATCTTGAGCACTCACAAGCATTAGAAAATAAAATTAATAAACGTACCGATGCCCTTAAAGAATCTAATCAAGAGTTACTCTCTACTTTAGAGAAACTCCATCAATTTCAAAGCCAATTGGTTGAAAGCGAAAAAATGGCCTCTCTAGGAGATATGGTTGCCGGTGTTGCACATGAAGTCAACACACCAATAGGCTTAGGAGTAACAGCCTCAACATTATTAGCCGATAGATTAGATGAAATTAAACATGCTTTTGATAATAAAACCCTAAAATCTAGCCAATTAAAAAAGTTTTTGTATGACAGTGTCGAAAATGTCGCCATTATCTATCGTAATCTAAATCGTGCAGCTGGCCTGATATCCAGCTTTAAGAAAGTCGCCGTAGACCAATCAAGTGAAGACCTACGTATCTTCGATGTTAAGCAGCTTTTAAACGAAGTGTTACTCACCCTCAAACCGCAACTCAATGTTTTACCGTACGTTATTGATATTGATTGCCCTAATGAGTTAACCATTAACAGTAAACCAGGGCCGATTAATCAAATTCTTATTAATTTAATTATGAACTCCATCATTCACGGTTTTGAAGGTAAAGATAAAGGCCACATTTCAATCAGCGTTATGTTGCTGAGCAATCAACTTAATATCCTCTATAAAGATGATGGTCTGGGGGTTGCTGAATCAATAAAGCATAAGGTCTTTGAACCGTTTACCACGACAAAACGTGGTGAAGGAGGCAGCGGTTTAGGTTTACATTTAGTTTATAATTTAGTTACTCAAGCACTTGGTGGCTCGATAGTATTAAACAGTGAATTAGATCATGGTGTGAGCATTGAAATTAACTTCCCTATTAATAAATAGCCAATTAACTCGCTATTGGTTAAATTTCGATATAGTTTATAGGTAATAGTTTCAATATAGTTTAGAGCTAATAGATTAAATTGTTAACAACTTAAGGCTTCACGAGCCTTAAGTGCACAATTATCTACTAGTACTTAGCGTAATTTTGACTCGCCATTATTTAAATCGCGATAAAAAGCAGTAATTAGCGTGCTATTGATTGTTTTTTAACGGTAGCTTCTATACCATGTGCCGATTATTTATTAGCCATCAAATAGTCTATAATTGCATCGTTACGAAAAATACTAATTGATGCCAATCAAATTAACAATTATAAAAATTAAACCTCACAGAACTGGATAATGCACATGCAAAAACCTCATATATTGATCGTAGAAGACGAAGACGTCACACGCTTTAATCTAAAAAATTTATTTGAAGCTGAAGGCTATCAGGTCTCCGAAGCAATAGATGGCGACAGCATGGAACGCGCACTAACAGACAACGTAATAAATTTAATTATTATGGATATTAATTTACCAGGTAAAAATGGGCTCTTACTCGCACGAGAATTAACCCGCCAGAACGACTTAGGCTTAATTTTTCTGACCGGTCGCGACAGTGATATTGACAAAATTCTTGGGCTAGAAATTGGCGCTGATGATTATCTCACTAAACCGTTCAATCCACGTGAACTTACTATTCGTGCTCGCAACATACTCAGTCGCATGTTACCTAGCCATGTAGAAAAAAACGATGCACTTATTAGCTTTAATCAGTGGTCTCTTGATGGTAACGCACGAAAAATGACCACGCCAGATAAGAGAGAAATATCAATTCCTCGTGGTGAATACCGCGCGCTACGCTTACTTATCACTAATGCCGGGCAAATTGTTACCCGTCAACAATTGATCAAAGAAATGACCGGGCGAGACTTACGCACCAATGACCGAACAGTTGATGTTACCATTCGTCGCTTACGTAAACATTTTGAATCAGTAGAAAGTTCGCCTGAGTTGATCAACACTATTCATGGTGAGGGTTACCGATTCATTGGCCAACTAGATTAACTGTGTCATTAGCAGGGTAAAATATTTAACCTGCTAATAAGTAACCTGTCAGGCTATTGTTCAGCAAACCACTGTTGAAAAGCAGCAATAGCTTGTTGGTTTAACAAGCTCAATGCTTGCAAGTGCTGAGCTTTTGTTTCAGCATCTTCATGTGATTTCTCTATCAAGAGCAGCTTCTGGTGCACTTGGCTTAAACCGGTACTGGCTGCTGCCCCTTTCATTTTATGGCATTGCTCTTGCCAGGCTTTTTCATCCATATTAACAACAGCACGATTAATCGCCGTTAAATACAATGCAGACTGCTCAATATATAAATCTAACATTTGTTCAATCACAGCTAGGTCTAATGCTTCTAAATAGCCATTAATCAAGATTAAATCTATGTGTTGGGTTGTTGCCATGAAGTCTCCTTAGTGACGCCAGCTTGCACTACGTCGAATTAAAATTTTAATGTTATTTATATGATAGCTAACAATATTTCAGCCTGAAGTTACTGCTGATACCTACGCTGTTTATAACAGATATTAAATACAACTACCATATATACCCGCTCCACTTCAAGGTGCAGGTTTCAGCAAGTCGAGAAAGGGTTAGGTACCAGGCATGGATTGAAGAGAATAGTTGTTCTATTGTCGAAATCCATAACGCCGGAGATGACCCTTTATCGGCTTGCCCGTAGGGAGCTAAGCTAGAAAACCAGTCCAGCGTTGCACTACTTGATAAGGGAATAACCATTATCTTCGTATCGCGCCTTGATCTGATTTCCTAGCTTAACTCTGAAACTGCATCTTGAAGTGGAACGGGTATACTAGAACAATATCAACATCGCTATGACAAACATTGCTATTAGGGGGTATTTCGTTCAAAATAGTCGCCTTTTCCCGGACCAATGCATTATATGCCACTTTGTTAACTACTGGTGGAGATTGTCGTTATTTTTACGACAGTAATGCTCATTATAATTTTACTAGCTACTGAAGTTACCATAGATAACCCTTTACCTAGTGCACAGCGAACAGCGGAGTCAAAATGCCAACATTAATGCCTGATATAGCAAATCACACCACAGCACAAACTGAGGGGACTTTGGATTGGGTCGGCATGAGTAATATAGAAATGCCTATCATGGTTGCCTCAAAAGGCCAATCAGAACGTATGGTTTCAGCTTACGTAGATGCGTTTGTTAACCTTAAAGAGCCAAAAGCGAAAGGCATACATATGTCGCGCCTATATTTGCTCCTTGATGAACTATCAAACTCAAATGTTTTAAACCATCAAAGTTTAGTGACCTTATTAGACGGCTTTATCAGTAGCCACCAAGATCTAAGCGATAATGCTCAAGTTAAGTTTAGCTTTGACTATCATCTGCGCCGCAAATCACTGATTAGTGGCAAACAAGGCTGGAAAGCCTATCCTGTCACCATTACTGGGCAATTAAATCAAGGTAAGTTGGATATCGAGCTTTCTATTGATGTGCGTTACTCTTCAACTTGCCCTTGCTCTGCAGCCTTGGCTCGTCAACTTATTCAACAAGCCTTTAAAGAAAAGTTTATTGGCCAAGCAGATGTTGATTTAACCGACGTGCATGAATGGCTTGGCACTACCGAAGGTATTATGGCCACGCCACATAGTCAACGTTCTGTTGCTGAACTTAAAGTTAAATTAAATAACTCAACCACTGAATTTCCTATTACAGATCTGGTCGATTTAATTGAAAATTCGCTGAAGACACCGGTACAAGCGGCAGTAAAACGTGAAGATGAACAAGAGTTTGCTCGTTTAAATGGTCAGAACTTAATGTTTTGTGAA
Organism: Colwellia sp. C1TZA3; assembly: GCF_007954265.1. Lineage (GTDB taxonomy): Bacteria > Pseudomonadota > Gammaproteobacteria > Enterobacterales > Alteromonadaceae > Cognaticolwellia. The sequence continues at coordinate 48,296 of NZ_VOLS01000025.1, forward strand.
GATGCGGCTCGTCGTTTACAACACACCATGAATGCATCTGAGCAATTTGATGATTTTTGGTTGCGTATTAACCATTTAGAATCGTTACATGCCCATGACGCTGTCAGTGTGACCACTAAAGGTCTTGTCGATGGCTATAAATCTTAGCTAAGCTAAGCAATCTAAGCTTAGTGCAATAAGCTACGCTCAAAGTCAATCATCCCTAGTTGTTTTAAAATAGCTGGGGATTTTTCTTTCTGCGAGCATAAAATTAGCAACTGCTGTCTCATTGAGCACTAAAAATAACGATAGAAAAATTGAAATGTAGCTACATATAACCATCAATTATTATCATGCCAATAGGCAGAAGCCACTCAAATAGACATTAAAAAAGCATTATTGCCTCGAAAAATAATAACCATGGCGCTGAGCTTATTTCTGAGCGATATGAGCTAACTGATTTATTGATAATTGATCACGGCCATTGTCTTTTGCTTGATAGAGTTGTTCATCAGCAAGCGTGATCCAATCAGTAATTTTTTCAGAATATGCCGCATTAGCCATCATCACGCCAATGGATATAGTTACAGCTATAAAATCTCCACTATCATGCTCAAAGTGATGCTGAGCTATTTCTTGACGTAACTCTTCGAGCTTTTCTAGCATAATGCCTTGTTCATCATGTTGCGCAACAATGATAAATTCTTCACCACCAAAGCGTGCAACAATATCGCTGCGACGAAGAAACTTATTCTTCATTACTTCAGCAACATATTTTAAGCAGTGATCACCCATTAAATGACCATATTTATCATTAAGCTTTTTAAAGTGATCAAGGTCCAGCATAGCCACCAACATATCGGCATTATTTCGCGCCAATATCGCTTGTAACTCACTAAACTTGTTTTTCAAATAACGACGATTATATAAACCCGTTAAACTGTCTTTATTAGCTAATTTTTTTAGGGCTGTATTCGCTTGATTTAATTCTTCAGTACGTTTCTCTACTGTTTCTTCTAAAATAGATTTCTGCTTAAGTAAGTACTCTTTCGACTGCTGTAACTCATCATACAAGGTTAAAAATTCAGTAGGTGCCACATAAGGGATAGCTCTATAACCGCTTGCTCCACCACCGTGGGCAAGCTCTTTTAAAGCGAATGCTAGTGGTCTATTTAAGGTACTGGCAAATCGGTTTGCTAATAAAATCACCAAAACGAAAATGACAAATAACGAGATAAAAATGGTCAAATATTGTTGTTCAATTAACGCTAAAATTTGACTATGCTCAATTAAAACAAATATTTTCCAGCCATTATTGAGTTCGGATTGACGGTATAAATAACGCTGTTTATTGGCACCATAAGTGTCAATCGTCAATAATTGATGTTTGGCATTAACTTGATCCGAAGAAAAATTAAATTTTGACAATGTAGCTAGCGCTAAGCTAGCTTCAGCATAAATAACATTGTCATTTTCATCAGTCAATACCAAATCAATTTCTCGATCATTGGCGGCATAATGATTAACCTGTTCAAACAAGTTAAGATTTAACGAACCTTCAACAATACCAATGGGTTTATCATTCTTGCTATCATTCTTGTTAGCATAAATTGGCGCACTAATAGCAATGATCGGATCGGCACCGAAACCTCGCCCCAGAAAAACTGAAGACACATAAAGTGATTGCTGAAAAAAGGCTTGGGAAAAATATGAGCGGTCAGCCACGCTAAAGCTACTTTTAGGTAGGTTTGCCATTAAAGAGCTCGGTGAAGAAGTCGCTAAACTCCCGTCCTGTTTGGCAATTAGCATAGTCAGAAAGCCTGGATAAATTTTATGAACTTCAAGCAAAGCATCGTCATAATTACTGGGCTCAATAGCAGATAACTTATACGCTACTTGGGCAATCGCTTTCTTATGTTCATCAACGTATTTTTCAATAATACGGCCAACATATTGACTGCTAATATCAAGCTTACCTTTAAATTGTTGTTCCTGTATATTAGTTAAACTTCGACTTAAAAACAAACAAACCCCAACAACAAAAAAAGCCGACATCACCCATAAAATATACTGCAAGTATTGTTTGAGATTTTTCACTAGCGGTGGTTGTTGTGACTTTATCCAACCACTTAATTTTTCACCAAATACAAAAATCAAGATAACCGCTAAAGCCGTATAAAAAATTGCATTAATACTTTGTTTAAACAAAGAGAATATTAAATATTCTGTTGCACTGGTCGTAGTAAATTTAATTAGCACCGCAGTCAATGGCATACCAATAAGCAACCAATACAAAAAATCTGCTGTTGGTAAATACCAACCACGACCACGCAAATAGGAGACAAAGAGTGCTTCGCAGCCAAAAGTTAAAAAGCCAAAGGGATGACCCCAAATAATTAACAACGGCGCGACACAAAGCAAAGCACATAATAAGGTCAATGCGGGGCGAAGATAAGCAGCGGCAATAATAAAAGCCAAATTACCAACGACTAAAAAAATACTATAAGCGAGCTCTATCGGGTAACTATTGAGCAATGCGCCGACTAAGCCTAAAGCTAAGGCTAATAAGATAGGACGGGTTTGACTAGGTTTAGCCTTAACAATGTCATGATCGTTGTCAAGCTTTAAAGCAATCTTAATAGGCGCTATAGCCATATATAATGTGCCATTTTAAGGGTTATTAAATTATTATAATGTTAACTGTATAGTTACGAAAATCTGCGAAAAGTGATTAAAAGTTACGAAAAATCCCCTCAAGGCACAATATTGTTTATCAACCATAGAATATTAGCAATTTCATGCACAATATTCGTATGGCTACTATTTATAGTGCATTAAATACAAAAGCCCTGTCAATATAATTGCAGGGCTTTTAGGCAAACTTTCTGGCTTTTGGTTAAGATTAAACCATATCGGCAAATGGATTCTTTGCCGGTAGCACTATTTTATTAGTAAAACCGGAAACGCTGATATCTTCATCGGTAATACTAAGGTCATCATCCATTAAAGTGCCATCGCCAAAGCGGTAAATAATTTGAAAATCACCACTGTCCGCTTGTGCTTGATATTTGACTCTTGCTTGTTCTACCACCGTGGTTTTATCACGGTAAGTTTGCATCGCAACAGCACCGTGGCGTTTTTCCATCATCGCCAAGGTTACCGCTGGAGAAAACAAGGTTGCTGTGGCGTTGTTACCGCCAAAACCTTTCGAGTTAATAAAGGCAACATCCATATTCTGACAATGCCAATGCTCAGTGGCAATATTTAACCGCTCGTTATGAACGTCATCGGCGACTTTATCAATGGTGGTAATACCTGGCATAATATTGTGAGCAAATATGCCTAGCGCCATAGCCACTTGATCACCACTTGCTGGGCCAATGGTATGGCCGACAAAGGCTTTAGGCGCGGCTACAGGCCAATTATTAATATCAAAACTCTTGGCAATACGATCATAAATTAACGATTCAGTAACACGGTTTTGCGGGGTACTCGAGCCATGCGCTAAAATAAAGCTACGTTGCTGAACCGACTCTGCACCCATAATCGACTTAGCCAATGAAACTGACTTAGCCATGGTAATATAATTACCTGGGCCTGGCGCTGTAATCGACTTTTTAAAACCATCAGCATTAGTAAAAACATCTGCCACTGAACCCAAAACATTCATGCCAAGCTCTAGCGCTAAGGCGTCATCCACTAAAACAATAAACTGCGCGGCTTCACCAATGGTAAAACCACAGTTTTCACCAAACGGGCGACTAGTTCGGCGATGATCAGCAACACCATTACCATCAATTTTTTTCAAACCTTCTTCATTGGCCAAAGCACTCATATTGCCAAAGCCTTCGACCACTTCAGGGGTAATGGCACAATCATTACTACCAACAATTGCCAAGCGAATACGCCCGGCTTGAATATCTTGTACTGCCGCTTTTAAGTTATATAAAAAAGTGGCACAAGCGCCGGTAGAGGTAAAGGTTGTTCCGACACTGCCGGTAACATAGGCATTGATAAAGTCAGTCGACATGGTATTTAAACCAAGGGCTAAGTTTTTTGTTGATACTCGCTCGCCTTTTTGGCGATTTTGCATCATGCCACCCAGACCTTCAGCCTGAGTTTGACCAAATACTGATGCTGAGTAAGTACCAATTTCATCTGGACAAATTTTATCAACAATTTCATTCCAACTATAACCGGTAGAATGAATAGCATCGGCGGCGCCAAAAACAGTGGCTTGCAAACCACGTGGCTGATAACGGCTGTTATATAAACTGGCGGGTTTAAAGCCGGTGGGAAATTGTCCAGCGGCTTTAATCGGGTTATCACGAGTTGAGTCATGTTTGACTTCAATTTCACCGGCAATATCCACACGAACGCGTTTATCTGCTAGTTCAGTGATTTGCCATGTGCGCGGTAATGGTTTGGGTAAATCACGGGCACGGGTTTCAAAACTAATACCGTTTTCACCAGTATCCATAGTCAATTTTTGCTGCCATGGTGTCGCATCAGGGTCAAAGTGATCATGTTCAATTTTGCGGATTAAAGTGCCGGCTAAAATTGCTGCACCAAAGTGTTTTTCAACCTCAGATTTATCAACAACCTTACCTTGGTCATCAACCAGTTTGCCATCTTGGCTGGTTAATAAATTCATTAAGGTCGCTAAACCAACAAAAGTTTCTTGGCGAGCTTCAGCATTTAATTTATCGATAACAATGCGGCGAAAGCCTTGATGAAACGATGTTCTACCCGCGGCATTAATGCCGCCCATGCCAACTATAATCGGTAACGCAGTCATGAAAAAATCTCTTTAAATTCAAAGCTTAATATTTATGTTTTTCAGTGTAAGAGTTACCACAAATAAATAACATTCATTTATAGCCATAAAATATGTCAAAATAGCCAAACAAGTAGAATATAGAGTAATAAGCTTAATGAAGACAAAATTTAAACGCAATAAAGACAATACCATCAACATTGCCTTGTTACTCTATGATCACATGCTAGCAACCAGTGTCAGCCTGCCAGTTGAAATGTTACGTGCTGGTGAAGCCGTGGCTTTGCAAGCAAATCGTCAGGCCCCACGTTTATCTATTCAAATGGTTGCTGAGAGCATTAAACCGATATCAACTCGCGCTTTAATTAGACTGCTACCTGATACTGACATTGACCATGCTCAGCAACCTGATTTTGCCTTTATCCCAAGCTTGTGGCGCAATCCTAGGCCGACTATTGCCAAACAACCGAAAATGTTGCAATGGTTAAGTGATGTCTGGAGCAAAGGTTCAACATTAATTGGCGGTGGTACCGGCGTTTGCTTAATGGCTGAAGCGGGTATTCTAGACTACCACCCAGCAACCACTCATTGGCACTATGTTGAGCAATTTAAACGTGATTATCCAAAAGTAGATTTAAAGCCAGATTTTTTTATCACCCAATCGGAACGAAGCTATTGTGCTGCCAGTGTCAATGCCTTAGCTGATATTGTGGTGCATATTATTTTTCAAATTTATGGTCAAAATGCCGCGCAACAAGTAGAGCGAAATTTTTCCCATGAAATTAGAAAACCTTACGAAGAACAGCGCTATTTAGAAGGTGCGGTAGATCGCCACGCTGACGAATTAATCAGCCAAATTCAATTTTGGTTACAAAGCAACTTAAACACTGAGTTAACCTTAAATAACATCGCCCAGCAGTTCGGCATCAGTCAACGCTCATTTACCCGTAGATTTAAATTCGCCACTGGTATTAATGCCACACAATATTGGCAAAAATTAAAAATACAGACCGCAAAGGAATTATTAGCGGCGAGTAATTTATCCATTCAAGAAGTGGCTTTTCAAGTCGGTTATCAAGACCAAGCAAACTTTACTCGTCTGTTTAAACACAGATTAAATATAACGCCAAAAGCTTATCGGGCGATGGTAAGAAGAAAATTATTTAGTAACGACTAAGTGGCTAATCTAAGGACATTTTTTATTGTCCTATCTTAATGTTTGGCTTTAATACTTGCGCCTTAGTACTTGCGTTTTAATGCTTAAGCTTTCGCGTGTGAGTTATACCAGTTCCATTAAGTTTGTGATCTTGTTGTGCGCAGGAAAAATAACTCAAGGTAAGGCGCTAGATTGAGCAATAGCTGGCTATTGGGAGTGAGAGCAACACAGCCTTGCGCTATTTTAACTAGTACAAGTGAGCAATAACTTAATGGGATTGGTATTATATACCCGCTCCACTTCAAGGTGCAGGTTTGTGCAAGTCGAGAAAGGGTTAGGTACCAGGCATGGATTGAAGAGAATAGTTATTCTTGGCAACTGCTCCTGCGTTGCTCTAATAACCCACATCCCTGTGGGAATATTGTCGAAATCCATAACGCCACAGATGACCCTTTATCGGCTTGCCCGTAGGGAGCTAAGCTAGAAAACCAGTCCAGCGTTGCATACATGGATGTATGTACTTAGGTTTTGTCTGGAACAAAAAACCTGTGCACTACTTGATAAGGTTCCTACATGGCCGTTCTTAGCCATCCATGGCTCCACGGCATTAGTACTTCCATGCACGTCGATGTAGGACATTAGGGTAACGCAGGAGCAGTTACCGAGAATAACCATTATCTTCGTATCGCGCCTTGATCTGATTTCCTAGCTTAACGCTGAAACTGCATCTTGAAGTGGAACGGGTATAGCACTGGGCTTATTAAAACCTATGCGCAAAATTCACTATGTAAAAAGCTAATCAGCTTCACTACTGAAGGGTTGGCGATACTGTAAAATATGGTTTGTGATTCACGTCGTGTTTTAACTAAATTATCTTGGCGTAATCGGGCTAAATGTTGCGATAAACTTGATTGGCTCAAATCAACAAAGTTATTCAGTTCATTGACTGACATTTCTTTTTCGCCTAAATGACATAATATCAACAGTCGATGCTCATTACTCATCGCTTTCAATAAGTCGGCAGCCTGCGAAGCATTTTTACGCATTTCATTTATATCAATTGCTGCTAACTCAGCCATTTGTTACTCGCTATTTATTATCGCAAAAAAATCATTTTATCGCGTAAAGTTATTTATGGTTGGATATTACATTAGATACTGCTAATATAAAAGTACATTACATTTTTCTAATATACCTTAATATTATAATGTAGAAGAGGAAGTATTTTGAACTACCAACGCGTATTAAACTTTGCCATCACAAAGCCGAAAGTCATCTATAGCTTACTATGGCTAATCACATTACTGAGTGTGGCGATGCTGCCCCAAATAGCTATTGATACCGACCCTGAAAATATGCTCAGCCAAGATGCGCCAGCACGGGTATTTCACAATCAGATAAAAACTGACTTTCTGATGCGCGATATGATTGTCGTTGGTTTAGTCAGTAAAGATACTATCTTTACGCCTAAAATTTTAAGCATTGTTGAGCAATTAACTAATGAAATTCTTCAACTTGATGGCGTTATTAAACAAGACTTAATGTCGCTAAATGTTGTCGATAATATTAGTCAATTAACTGACGAGCAAGGTGTTAGCCAAGGCGTTTTATTTGAATACCTGATGAAACAAGCGCCGACGACACTTAAAGCAAGCCAGAAAATTCGGCAAGCGGTGAAACGCTTACCTATGCTTAACAACACCTTAGTCTCTGGCGACGACAAAGCAGTCGCGATTTATGTACCTATTGTTGCTAAAGATCAAAGTTATATTATTGCTGAACGAATTCGTGCTTTAGCCGCTAATATAACGACAGTTGAACAAGATAACTTAGCCTTTCACATTACCGGTTTACCGGTAGCTGAAGACCAATTTGGCCACGAAATGTTTGTCCAGATGGGCGTGGCCGCGCCATTAGCCGGCTTAGCGATATTTTTATTACTCTGGCTTTTCTTTAGAAATTTTGCCTTAATTATTGCCCCTATGGTGGTCGCCATGGCAACGGTATTGATCATCATGGGGTGCTTAATAGGCTTAGGCTTTACCGTTCATATTATGTCTTCGATGATCGCGATATTTCTGATGCCCATTGCCGTGGTTGACTCAGTGCACATTTTATCGGAATTTGCCGATCGTTTTAAAGCCGGTGATGACGCGTCAAAAACCATTAAAAAAGTCATGGCGCACTTATATAAACCCATGCTATTTACTTCAATCACTTCTGCCGTTGGCTTTTATTCCTTGATGTTAACCCCTATTCCGCCGGTAAAAGTTTTTGGCGGCTTTATCGGAACCGGTATTTTATTAGCCTTTGTTTTAACCATTACTTTTATTCCCGCTTACATTGCCCGCATGAAGCCTGAAACCTTAGCCAAACTACAACGCGCTATCGCGCTGATGGAACAAAAAGGTAAATTAGCCACAAGCCTAGAAAAATTGGGCGCTTTTTCGATTAAACGTACCAAGCTTATTTTGATCGCTTTTATCGCTTTATTTGCTGTCAGCCTGGTCGGTGTTAATCGTATTATCATTAATGACAACCCGGTGAATTGGTTTAAAGCTGATCATGAAATTCGTGTGGCGGATAAAGCGCTTAATCAACACTTTGCCGGTACTTATAATGCATGGATAGTGTTTAGCAATAACAAGCCTCAACAGCAAACTGCCCTTGATAGTTTTAGCGAAATACTCAACACGGCGAATGATGGAAAAACAAAAGCAGCTATTTCAAAAATCTATCATCAATGGCTAAAAGATGAGTCCAGTGAAAAAAACACTTTCTTTACACAAGAGCTATTAATACAGCTTGATGATTTTAGCTTTAGCGCAAACGCGCTCGAACAACCTTGGCTTGAGCAACTTTATAAGGTCAGCGAGCAAGCGAACAATGCACAAAAAATATTTACCGACCCTGACATGCTTAATTGGCTGGCCAAATTGCAAACCGCTATGGTTAACAAAGGCGATGTCGGTAAGGTCAATAGTTTGACCGATATCATTAGCACCGTTAACCGCGAACTAAATTCAGGTGATGACAAAGACTTTGCTATTCCTAAAAGCAGTAATGGTGTTGCACAAACTTTATTGCAGTTTCAATCTTCTCATCGCCCACAAGATTTATGGCACTTTGTTAGCAAAGATTATCAACGTACACTTTTATGGCTACAAATGAGCAGTGGCGACAATCAACATATGGCTAACGTGGTGAGTTGGTTAGACGACTATATAGATAAAAACCCACCCCCTATCAAGGTTCAGCATCAATGGGCCGGTAAGTCATACCTTAATGTTGTTTGGCAAGACGCCATGGTCAGCGGCATGATCGACAGCCTAATATCATCATTTATCGCGGTATTTTTAATCATGGTGCTACTGTTTAGATCGATAAAATATGGCATATTGGCCATGCTGCCCCTGACCTTTACCATCACCATGATCTACGGACTGGTGGGCTGGTTTGGCAAAGCTTACGATATGCCTATCGCGGTGCTCTCGGCATTAACACTTGGGTTATCAATTGATTTTGCCATTCATTTTCTTCAACGTGTACGCGAACTTGAAATTGAAAAGCAAAGCCTAAGCCTAGCATTACAAGCGATGTTTCAAGAGCCTAGCCGCGCCATCGTCCGCAATGCCATTGTGATTGCTATTGGTTTTACGCCACTGTTGTTATCGCCGTTGATGCCCTATATCACGGTGGGATTTTTCTTAGCCAGCATCATGATTTTATCGGCCTTAGTCACCTTAGTATTACTACCAGCGATACTAACGCTATTAGCTCGGCGTAAAACCACAAAAAATTTAGCACAATCATAAAGGACACCCTAATGAGCATTAACCTAAGTAATCATCTAATAAAAGCAGTAAAAGTTAGTGGCCAAGTTGCCTTGTCGTTTAGCTTATTTTTAGCCACTAACTTTACCCTACAGGCCGCAGAACTTCAGACACTAGCCAATGAAAGTGCTACGACAAAGCTAACAACAAAACAAGTGCGCGATATTGTTGATCAAGCTAATCTTGCTTCATATTACGCCAGTGACGATGGCAGCGCCGAGGCGCGAATGATTATTGTTGATGAAAACAGTAATCGCCAAATGCGCCAATTCACGATTTTACGCAAAGATGAACAAGATCTTGGTGATCAAAATATGTTGGTGTTTTTTTCCCAACCAAGCAATGTCAAAGACACAGTTTTTCGTGTAGAAAAACAACTTAAAACAGATGACAATCGCTGGTTATTTTTACCGGCACTCGATCTAGTTAAACGTATTTCTGCTGGCGATAAACGCACGTCTTTTGTTGGTTCGCACTTTTATTATGAAGATGTTTCTGGTCGCAATCCTAAAGAAGATAATTTTACCTTAGTGAGTGAAGATAAAGACGCCTACCTAATTAATGCTAAACCCAAAGATCCTCAAAGTGTTGAATTTAGCAGCTATACAGTGAAAATTGATAAAGGTAATTTTTTACCTCTGGAGACCACTTATTTCGATCAAAGCAAGCAAGCAATACGCAAAATGACCGTGCTGCAAGTGAAAGATATTGACGGTATAGCCACAGTGATGAAGTCACGCATTACCAACCTAAGTAATAATAGTTATACCGAAATGCAATTTCGTCACGTTAAATATAACCTTGGCTTACCTGACAATATTTTTAGTGAACGCAGTATGCGCACACCACCTAAAGCTTGGTTAGAATAATCGCTAACTTATTGCTCTGATACTTATTTACTGAATAATAATTTACCTAGTAATACCAGTTCCATTAAGTTTGTGATCTTGTTGTGCGCAGGAAAAATAACTCAAGGTAAGGCGCTCGATTGAGCAATAGCTGGCTATTGGGATTGAGAGCAACACAGCCTTGAGCTATTTTAACTA
>NZ_VOLS01000026.1 GCF_007954265.1 Colwellia sp. C1TZA3
TAGTTAAAATAGCTCAAGGCTGTGTTGCTCTCAATCCCAATAGCCAGCTATTGCTCAATCGAGCGCCTTACCTTGAGTTATTTTTCCTGCGCACAACAAGATCACAAACTTAATGGAACTGGTATTAGATCTTTAGAGCCTAATGTCTTTTTTTTGGCAAAGTTAGCGTTTTGAGATCGACTCCCACTGGCTATATTGAGCTTGAAGCAGTCATAGGAATTATTCTCGTTCTATAACTGTATTTGATTTTTTGATCATGATATTAGTCTCAAAATAAATTTTTGGAACAGCTGCTATGCCAATGATTATCAGGTTAACTTTTGATCTGCTTGAGTCAACTAACGGATGTACAGTCGTTAGTTGACCTATACTGAAAATTTCAGACTAATTGTGGGTGGCTTTTGTAAATCCTCCTAAAACACTTACTACCAAATTTTTTCTATCTTTATTCACGAAAGCCCATTTTTCTCAACGGCATGAATAGGCTTGCATAGAATTTTGTTTCGATCTTTATTTAGCTTCTACACCTGTACATAAAAAAGTCCTACCGTCATTAAAACGGTAGGACTTTTTTATGCCTTGGTATGTTTACGTTAAAAGCCGTTGTCACTACTACCTTAAGGTAAGTAACTACTGCCCATTAAGTAAGTGTCTACTTCACGAGCGCAACGACGACCTTCGTCAATAGCCCAAACAATTAAACTTTGACCACGACGACCATCACCAGCAGCAAACACGCCTGGCTTGCTAGTAGCAAACTTATCGTATGCTGCTGCTATGTTAGAGCGATTGTCTTGCTCAAGGCCGAACTGCTCAACCAAGCCACCTTCAGGGCCCATAAAGCCCATGGCGATGAGTACGATATCAGCAGGAATAACTTTTTCGCTGCCTACCACTTCTTGTGGGAACATTTGTCCCTTGTCATTGCGCTGCCAAGTAATATCAACAGTATGAACCGCTTTAACGTTACCTTGCTCGTCACTTTCAATTTTTTTAGTCATCACTAAATATTGACGAGGGTCTTGACCTTGAATAGCAATCGCTTCTTTTTGACCATAATCAACCAACAAACGTTTTGGCCATTCTGGCCAAGGATTGTCTGCACTACGTTGTCCTGGAGCGCATGGCATAATTTCTAGTTGAATGGCATTTTTGCATTGATGACGTAATGAGGTGCCAATACAGTCAGTGCCGGTGTCGCCACCACCAATAACCACTACATTTTTGCCCTGAGCATTAATGTACTGACCATCTTTATGTTCGCTGTCGAGTAAACTTTTAGTATTGGCTTTCAAAAAGTCCATGGCGAAATGAACACCGTTAAGTTCACGACCTTCAACCGGTAAATCTCGAGCTACTGTTGCGCCAATACATAGCACGACAGAGTCAAAATCGCTTTCAAGTTGTTCTGCACTAATATCTTTACCCACTTCGGTATCAGTGACAAACACAATGCCTTCTTCAGCTAAAATATCAACGCGACGTTGCACTAATTCTTTTTGCAACTTCATATTGGGAATACCATACACTAACAAGCCACCAATGCGATCGGCGCGCTCATAGACAGTCACCATATGACCCGCTTTATTAAGCTGCGCCGCAGCAGCAAGGCCAGCAGGGCCAGAGCCAATAACAGCCACGCTTTTACCTGTGCGTGCTGATGGTGGCTGAGCAACGACCCAACCTTCTTTAAAAGCATGATCAATAATTTCTTTTTCATGCAGCTTAATCGCTACCGGGTCAGCATTAATACCCAGTACACAAGCACCTTCACAAGGCGCTGGACATACTCGGCCAGTAAACTCAGGGAAATTATTGGTTTTATGCAATAATTCAATGGCGTCTTTCCAACGTCCTCGGTAAATTAAGTCATTCCACTCAGGAATAATATTGTTAACCGGACAACCGGCCACCACGGGAGCAAACTCTGATTTCGCTGACTGACAAAATGGCACACCACAGTCCATACAACGAGAAGCTTGCTGCTCTACGTCTGCTAATGGTATTTCTTCATATACTTCAAGCCAATCAATTAAGCGCTCACTTGGGTGGCGTTCAGCTGGCAAGGCACGACCTACGTTGATAAATCCTGTTGGATTTCCCATAATATATTCTCCTTCGCAGCTTAAGCTTTTGCGCTAGCTATGTTGTTTAAATGGATATCGAATGCTTGAACGGCTACGTCATATTCTGACTCGAACTTACCACTTTCGCGGACGTCATTCATGTAACCTTGCATACGCTTGTAATCAACTGGCATGACTTTCACGAAACGCTTAACGCTGTTGTTCCAATCGCTCAATAATTCACTGGCAACATCTGAAGCCGTAGCGTCAAAATGTTCAGTAATTAAGGCTTTTAGTTCAAGACTTTCAACCTCGGTGTCAACAGTTTCTAATGCCACCATTTCCATGTTGCATTTAGCAGCAAAGTCATTGTTATTATCAAGTACATAAGCGACACCACCTGACATACCCGCGGCAAAGTTACGACCCGTCGTGCCTAAGATAACGGCTTTACCACCAGTCATGTATTCACAGCCGTGATCACCAACACCTTCAACAACCGCGGTCGCACCTGAGTTACGCACACAAAAACGCTCGCCAGCAATACCGCGTATAAAGGCACTACCTGAGGTTGCACCAAAGAAGGCAACGTTACCAATGAGAATATTTTCACTGGCTGAGAACTTAGCTTGCTTACTTGGGTATACCACCAAGTTTGCACCAGAAAGCCCTTTACCAAAGTAATCATTGGCATCGCCTTCTAATTCAAAATACAAGCCTTTGGCTGAAAAACAACCAAAACTTTGACCCGCTGAACCATTAAACTTAACCTTAATAGTGTTTTCTGGTAAGCCTTCGGCATGATATTTTTTAGAAATTTCATTAGAAATCATCGCGCCAACGGTTCTATCAGTATTGATCACGTCATATTCAAGTGAAACACTTTGCTGAGCATCAAGTGCTGCTTGAGCATCTTTTATCATCTTACGATCGATAATGTCGTCAATCAGATGTTTCTGGTCAATTGATTTATACAGGGTTTCATTTTCACCACAGGCTTCTTTGTGCAATAGCGGTGTTAAATCAACACCTTTGTACTTCCAATGATCTACGTTTTCAAGTTGCTTAAGACATTGGGTCTGACCAACCATTTGCTCAATACTACGAAAGCCTAGCTCCGCCATGATTTCGCGTAAACCTTCCGCCATCATGGTAAAGAAATTCACTAAAATATCAGCACGACCGGTAAAGCGCTCACGCAGGCCTGGATCTTGTGTTGCTACGCCAACGGGGCAAGTATTTAAATGACACTTACGCATCATAATACAACCCTCAACCACTAGTGCTGCCGTTGCCATGCCGTACTCTTCTGCACCCAGCAGTGTCGCAATCGCTAAATCGCGTGGTGTTTTAAGTTGGCCATCTGTTTGTACGGTAATACGGCTACGCAGTTTATTACGTACCAAGGTTTGATGGGTTTCAGCCAAACCAAGTTCCCACGGCAAGCCGGTATGCTTAATCGAGCTAAGTGGTGAAGCACCTGTGCCGCCATCGTGGCCGGCAATCAATACCACATCAGCATAGGCTTTAGCCACACCTGATGCGACCGTACCCACACCGGCTTCAGAGACTAATTTAACGTTAACACGGGCATCGCGGTTAGCATTTTTCAAATCGAATATCAGCTGCGATAAATCTTCAATCGAATAAATATCATGATGTGGCGGCGGCGAAATCAAGCCAACGCCTGGTGTTGAGCCACGTGTTTTACCAATCCAGGCATCAACTTTATCACCCGGTAACTGACCACCCTCACCCGGTTTTGCGCCCTGTGCCATCTTAATTTGTAACTCGTCAGCATTCGCCAAGTAATGACTAGTAACACCAAAACGACCTGATGCAACTTGCTTAATGCGCGAATTCATTGAATCGCCATTCTCCAACGGCGTAAAACGAATCGGGTCTTCACCGCCTTCACCGCTGTTGCTCTTACCGCCAATGCGATTCATGGCAATCGCTAATGTGGTGTGTGCTTCCCACGAGATTGAACCAAATGACATCGCACCTGAAGCAAAACGTTTGAAAATATTTTCAATCGGCTCAACTTCACTCAATGGAATTGCAGGACGATCGCTACTTAGTTCCAGTAAGCCACGTAAGGTAAAGGCTTCTTTACTTTGGTCATCAACTGTTTTTGCGTACTGCTTAAATTGATTAGTATCATTACTCGCGGTTGAATGCTGCAACAAACGAATAACCGTTGGGCTAAATAGATGACGTTCACCATCATGTCGCCATGAGTACTCACCACCGGTGGGCAATAAGTTTTCAATAGCAATACGGCTCGCTTCAGGAAAACCTTCACGGTGGCGTAATAGCGCCTCTTGAGCGATTTGATCTAGGCTTAAACCTTCGATTCGACTCACGGTACCCGTAAAGTACTTATCGACAACTTCAGCGTTAATACCTAAGGCTTCAAAAACTTGCGCACCTAAATAAGACTGTAGCGTTGAAATACCCATTTTAGAGAAGGTTTTCAATAAACCACTGCCTACTGCTGCCGTATATTTTTTAGTGATTTGCTCGTTTGATAATTGACTATCAAGTACGCCTTCATCACGTAAACCATACATGCTTTCTAGTGCTAGGTAAGGGTTTACCGCGGCTGCACCGTAACCAATAACGGTGGCAAAATGGTGCGTCTCACGAATATCAGCAGATTCAAGAATAAGGTCAACGTAAGAACGTAAATCTTGACGAATTAAATAATGATGCACCGCGGCTGTAGCTAATACCGATGGAATAGCGACATGGTCGCTGTCAACTTCACGATCACTTAATATTAAGATGGCATAACCATCTTCAACGGCATTTTTTGCATATAAACAAACCCGATCAAGTGCCTTTTTAAGCGCGCCAGCTTTACCACTCGCTTTAAAGGTAATACTAATCGTTTTTGATTGCAGGTGATCATTATCAATATGTTGTAATTTACGTAATTGCTCGTTGGTTAGTACCGGTTGCTCAATTTCAACTTTATGACAATGTGCTGCGGTTTCTTCTAGTAAGTTAAGTGACTTACCGATATAACCACGCAATGACATTACCAACTCTTCACGAATCGGATCTATGGGTGGATTAGTCACCTGAGCAAACAACTGCTTAAAGTAATGTGATAATTGCTGTGGACGATGTGACAATACCGCTAATGGCGTATCGGTACCCATCGCGCCTAATGGTTCTTTAGACGTGCCCACCATGCCAGCAAGCACTAAATTAAGGTCTTCACTGGTGTAGCCAAAAGCTTTTTGTATTTTACGCAGTTCTGCTAAGGGTGGCTGTGCAATAGAAGCCGTTGATACGGGTAACTGATCTAACTCAATTTTGTTTTCTGCTATCCACTGACCATAAGGCTGTGCCGAGCTGACTTGCTGCTTTACTTCGTCATCACTGATAATGCGACCTTGCTTTAAATCAGCAATAAATATTTTACCCGGTTGCAAACGACCTTTTTCAACAACGGTGGACTGATCAACACACAAGGTGCCGGTTTCAGACCCCATTATTAAGGTACCATCGTCAGTTAACAAGTAACGCGAAGGACGTAAACCGTTACGGTCAAGGGTTGCGCCGATAACATTACCATCGGTAAACGATAACGAGGCGGGACCATCCCACGGCTCCATAATACACGCATAATATTCGTAAAATGAACGCTTGGTCGCATCCATATCTGTTTGAGTTTGCCATGCTTCTGGCACCATCATCATCATTACTTGCGCTAGCGAACGTCCACTGAGCACTAATAACTCAATCGCCATATCAAGGTTGGCAGAATCGGAGTTATCGTTATTACAAATCGGCGTTAACATTCTCAATTCAGCAGCGCTAAAATTAACTGAACTAAACAATGCTTCACGGGCATTCATCCAGTTAATGTTGCCGCGTACGGTGTTAATTTCACCATTATGGGCAATATAACGGAACGGTTGCGCACGACGCCAAGCAGGAAAAGTGTTAGTTGAGAAACGCGAGTGAAACATCGCCATACCAGAAATAGTTCGCTCGTCTTGCAGATCAAGATAATATTGGCGAACTTGCTGCGTAGTAAACTGCCCTTTATAAACAATTTTAGTTGACGACATTGAAGTAACATAAAATTCGTCACGTTCTTCGGCAATAGTGGCATTAATTTTATGCGAAGTGTATTTGCGCAGAACAAACAACTTACGTTCGAACGCTTGTGCCGTTAATGCTGCTGGTTTGGCAATAAACACTTGTTCAATGTTTGGCTCGCTGTCAAATGAAGCAGCACCTAACATTGAGTTGTCACCTGGGACATCACGATAACCTATCAAGGTTAAGCCCAGATCAGTAATATTTTGGTTCAATATGCTTTTGCACGCATCACCTTGCGCTTTTGAGCGTGGAAAGAAGATCATGCCGACGCCGTAATCTCCAGCATCGGGTAAAGTAAAACCTAAGCTTGCAACTTCTGCGCTTAAAAAATCATGGGGGATTTGAATAAGAATACCGGCACCGTCACCACTTTTCACATCGAAACCCGTACCACCACGATGTTCCATGCAACTCAACATGGTGAGTGCATTTTCAATAATATCGTGAGATTTTTTACCCTTTAGGTTGGCAACAAAGCCAATGCCACAACTGTCATGTTCAAACTCGGCGCGGTAAAGGCCTTGGGGTTTTTTACTCATATTATTCATTGCTCATTCCTATTTCATCAAGCGATTGCTATTAGCTAAATTGTCTTTGCTAATTAAGTCATCTATTGTTAATGCTCAAAGTGTGCGCTACTGATCCTTCAGAATATTACTTTGAATTTCTTGAACATCTATCGCAAAACTTCTACTGAGTCTTTATGAGACGATATGCCATTAATGAAAATCATTATTTAAAGCGGCCGGGAAAATTATCTGTAAAATGGCTCTGAGTCAACTCTAATGTGAATTTATATTCTAATTATTTGCATATAAATAGTAATAAATTGATATTAAAGACTATTTATATTTACCCTAAAAGTCTCTATATTGGATTTTATCACGGCATACTCGCTACTTGAGTATTTTCATAACGTATTCTTTCTACTGCATATGTAGTTAAACTTAAACTTCACGGCAAAGGAAGTTGCTCTATTTTTACCCTGATTTCTTTCATTGTCAATCATCTCACTTTAAGGCATTACCTACTCATACAATTGGAGGGGGCGATATAAATAATGCTCAACCAGCTAAATTTATTTTGACTACATTCGCACCTATATACCCGCTCCACTTCAAGGTGCAGGTATATAAACTGGTTCGTGCTCAATGTGGCAGTGAAAAAACTAAAAAATGATTGCGCGTAAGCAAGTATGCATAATGCTAGAACCACTTTATATCAGGTAATAACCGCTAACTGCAGATGGCTGCCTTTCGTGATTAGCATAAAATATTATGATGAAGGGGTATTTTTAGGTGAGATTAAAGCAGGATAGTAATTAATGCTAAGGTGAAATAGTCACCTTAGGTTATTATATTGAGGCCATAGTAAATGCACAGCCAAAAAAGCAAACATAAGATGATTTTTATTGTCTCTTCAAGGCTGTTAAAGCGATTATAAGCACCAACACACAGCCTCGGTGTGATATGACCTTAAGTATGGCATTGATTGCACTTGTGCCTTTAGCTGTGAGCCTACAACAGCAATAGCAGCGTTACTTCCACCTTCTACGATTAATTACACCTATGCGCTTGCCACTTTGCCACACTATGAGGCAGACATTTAAGGTTTTTTCAAACATTATCCGCCCGCATTATCCGCCCGCATTATCCGCCCGCATTATGGGCTACTGCTTTTGGCACTAACGAATAGTACTAGCGGACAATACTTTGTAAAACCTCGATATCAACCAAATTGCTGACTGAACTTTTCAATAAGCCTAGCGTGCTGCTATCAACTAGTTTATCGTCGTCATCTAACACGATATAGCCTTGATTTTTCATCGCAGTAATTAATGTCGCTTGCGCTTTTTTATCAATAAATTCAGGAGCATTGATATTGTTTAATACTGATAAACGTTGAGCAATAGCCACCACTTTTTCAGTTAACTCTAGCTTTTTAATCGGTGCTAACTGACTAAGTAGTGAGGTAATAATAGCAACACGTTGCATCGTTTCATTAACACATTCTGCTATTAAGCGTATTTTCGCCCGATTTTCATCACCACTGCTTAATGACCAAACACCAGCTTTGCTTTGTTTTGCAATACCCTCTTCAGCCAAAAACTGACAAACAGCTTGTACTTGTTGCGCAACGTCATCGGTTGATTGCCATAAAAATAAATCTGTTTTTAGTAATTCTATTAAGCGCTGAACTTGAGCAAGTAAGCTGTCATGACTAATTTTTGCATTGCGCTCTAATAAACGACAAACCAATGACGGCAATATAAAGGTATGCAAAATATTATTGCGATAATAACGCAGCTCTAAGATTGCACTGTCGGTCAAAGAAATAATGTCACCAAAACTGTCTTGGTTTACTGTCACTTTATTAAGCAAAATTACGTGCTCTAACAGTGCTGCGCCGCTGTCATCTGGTATAGTTAATTCCACATGGTATGGCGCAAAATCTTGCATGGCGATAAAAAAATCAAGTTGGCTAATTAACTCAGCTTTAGATAACGCTTTATTTTCTGTCGCATGTAAAATCAGTGACACCAAAGCAACGCCATTTAATGCCGCGCATTGGTTGATTGAGGTCATGACTTGCTGTGCTAACAAGTTAACGCTGGGGTTTAACCATTTAGGTTTTTGTGGATCAATAGGATCTATTGCTTGTTTCCAGTCAGGTACCTGATTATTTAGAAACTGATTAACATTAATTGGCTCGCCAAAATTAACGTAGCCTCTACCATAATTGCGCAAATTTCGTATCGCTTTAATCACGCCAAATATCGACTCCCCTTTCTTTTGGCTGCCACTCAATTCTTTATGATAAGTACCCACTTCCATGACGTGTTCATAACCAAGATAAACCGGTACTAAGGTTAACGGCCGGTCGATACCGCGCAGCATGCTTTGAATGGTCATCGCGAGCATGCCAGTTTTGGGTGACAGTAGTCGACCTGTTCGGCTACGTCCACCTTCAGAATAATATTTAACGGGGTAACCACGTTCAAAAAGTAAACCTAAATATTCACGAAAAATAGTGGAATAAAGCCGATTACCCTTAAAGCTACGGCGAATAAAAAAGGCGCCAGCTTTTCTAAAAATAGGTCCCGCTGGCCAAAAATTTAGATTAATGCCCGCGGCAATGCGTGGCGTCACTAAGCCTTGTTGAAAAATCACGTAAGTGAGTAGCAAATAATCCATATGACTACGATGACAAGGCACATAGATAATTTCATGCCCCTCTTGCGCTAAGTTACGTAATCGCTCAGCTTTATTGACTTCAATACCGCTATACAGGCGATTCCATAGCCAACCGAGAATGCGTTCACCAAAGCGTACAGTAACATCACGATAATCACCGGCGATTTCGTCCATTATCGCTAATGCCTGCTTTTTTGCTTCTGCTTCAGTGATATTTTTATTTTTTGCTTCTTCACTAATCACGCGTTTTATCGCGGGGTTGACCATTAAGTTGGCAAACATTTGTTGACGATGCATTAGCCTTGGCCCTGTGGCCGCAATAATTTGTCGATGAAAGTGAAAACGCGCAATACGCATTAATTTTCGTGCGCTGGCTTCGTTACTACCGTGCTTATCTGCCATATGGCGAAATGAAATCGCTTCACTAAAACGCACCAAGGTATGGCGACCTAAAAATAAAACAATAAAAAATTTACGTAACCAGTTGGGAGATTCTTGATCGGCTAAGAGTGTACCAACATTAGTATTGTTTTTTTCTTTTGTCGGAGTACGGCCCCAAATTACATTGGCGGGAATAAGTTGAGCATCTAATTTTTCGTTATCAGCATGCAGGTTAAGTAATTCAAACCCTTGCGCTATTGCCGTAGTTTTTGTTGATTTACGCCAATGAAATAATGTGGTGGGTTTTTCCAAAAACAGCAACCGTGACAAAATTTGGCCATCAACATTCACTGGGTCTAATGGATCAGGTAGATTGGCTTTTTTACAAGCGGTGCGTAACGATAAAACATCACTGGCCGATTGATGGCGTAAGACATAAAATACCGGTTGCTCAGTGGTTAATTGACCTGAATTAATTATTTCATCAGCAACCACTTTGCAATGCACGAATAACTTTATGGGTAAACGTAGTAATAAATAAAATAATTTACGAATGGCTAACATCTTGTTTTACTCAGCTTTATTTGACCATTTATTGTAACACTTAGCTTAAAACTTGTCTCTTAACTAAGACTAATTTTTTGTTTTCAATGGTAGTTCTTGCCTGCTAATAATTAACTACTAATAATACTCAAACCAAGTACCATAATGAAATATAACGAATTTATTGAAATAAAGTCAAAATATAGCTTTATTTAGCAAAGAGGACTTTTTTATGAAAAATAGCACTAAATCACCAAAAATTGCCATATTTGTTGATGTACAAAATATTTATTACACCACGCGAGATACGTTTCAACAGCAATTTAATTATCGAGCATTTTGGCAGGAAATCAGTCAACAAGGTGATATTGTTTTGGCAAATGCTTATGCCATACAACGCAGTGACGACCAACAGCATAAGTTTCAAAAAGCGCTAAAACATATCGGCTTTGAGGTAAAACTAAAACCTTTTATTCAACGTCGCGACGGCTCTGCAAAAGGTGATTGGGATGTCGGTATAGCCATTGATGTCATGGAGGTGGCGTCCGAAGTTGATGTCGTTATTTTACTTTCTGGCGATGGTGATTTTGATTTATTGCTGAAAAAGGTCATGTTACGCGACGGCGTAAAAACTCGGGTTTATGGCGTTATGGCTCTAACCGCACAGTCATTAATTAATGCGGCAAGTGAATTTTGCCCCATTGATCGCAAGCTATTGTTGTAGTTAATATTGTGGGTAGCCAACTTGGCAATATTAAGTGTATGCTATTACTTCAACTGCCTCGAGTGCAAGCAAATGTTTTTCAATACCCCGTGAGTTGAATTACAGCTTTGAGTTACATATTGCATTTGCAGGTCGATTTAAAAATAATAAAAATAATAATACACAAGGAAAAAGTATGTCAGTAGAAGCATTATATAAAGTGATTCTATACCCGTTTATTAACGAGTCACTTGCCAGTTTAAAAGCGATGACCAACCTTGTTGGCGAAGCTGGTGAGGCTTTTGTAGACAATGTTGATGATTTTCGCTTTAAAGGATATGCGGTATGCTCTGAAGTTACCGGTGGTTTAGATGGGGTTATAATGATGCACCATTATCCAGAAACCGCTATCGCAGTCGGCAACTCTGTTTGTCAGCATATGTTTAAAGAAAAATATCAATATACTGAAATTAATGAAGAGTTAAGTCATGCCTTAGCTGAATGGGCCAATACTATTGTCGGTCGTTCAACCGATTTACATGGCCGTTATAGCTTAGATTATAAATTCTCTAGTCCGTACTTTGTTCACAATGTAAATGACATGGACAAATACTTAACAGGTGTAACCGAGGTTATAACCGTGCCGATCACTATCGAAGGTGTTGGTCGTTATTATTTTAACCTCTTGATCCGCAATGTTGAATATCAATCAATAGGCGTTAAACGAGCAGCTAGCACCGGTATTAGTAATCCTCATAGCCAAACATTACCGCTAGACAGCAAAATACTTTTAGTTGATGACAGTGGCATGATCCGTAAAGCGTTAAGGCGTTATTTATCACAGCTTGGTTATAATAACATTCTTGAAGCTGAAGATGGTCTGGTTGCCGTTACTATGGTGCAAGATCACAAACCTGACTTTTTGTTTATGGATGTTGTTATGGGCCAAATGGATGGGGACCTAGCATTAGCAAAAATTCGAGCTGATGGCAGTAATGTTCCTATCGTCATGCTATCTTCAGTAACAGATCAAGTGTTAATTAAGCGTTGTGAAAGCCAAGGTATTTCTGGCTTTATTTTTAAACCAATTAACGCGGATACCGGTGCACAAGTCATTGAACAATATTTGAAAATAGCTTAAATAACGCCAAGTTGATGATAATTCGACCGGTACATCAACAACGTTTTGAACGTCCTATTTTACAAAGCACAGAACAGATGCACCGTTATTCTTTTGATTGTGAGCTCATGCTGTTGATAGAAAGAAAACGCTGCTCTGGTGTTATAGTTTCTTTTTCTAGCATCATGTCGATAATGCGATTTTGCCTTGCGGATAATATAATCATATTTATAAGAGCAACATAAGAAGGATAAATTTTTTAGCCCAATTTATCCTTTAATTTTGTAATTTTTAAAATCAGCATACACAAACAAAAAAACCTCGAAAACGAGGTCTTAAAAATAGATTTTACATCATTAAAGGTTAATAACTATTCTATATTCGCGATCTGCTTATAGATTTATATTGGTTAATTATTGATATTGCTATGTAATTATCAAAATAAACAGCCTTTGATTGTTTTTGCCCACCATTTAGCCCACCATTGTTTTTACTTAATGGACATTAACGTAAGTTAATTAACCCCAAATGATTTTAATAGTTAGCAAAAGAGGAAGTACTGCAAACAGCGCAGCTTTTACTTTATCGTAATGTGAATAAAAGAAGTTAACTTTAAGTACGTTAAAAAAACCGCTTGAGTGCATATTTGGAAAGTCACTTGGGTACTGTAATTGGAAAAATTCATCATCGACTGTGTCATGATTAAGTAAGTACTTTTCAGTTACATCATTATAATCTTCAGTTAGTTTAATGAGCTCACTAGTATCACCTTCAGTAATATGTTGTAATTTTGAATAGCACCTATCAAGCTCAATCCCACATAAATGATGCCTCTCTGATTTCAAACCGTGTTCTTTTCCTCCCTCAAAAAGACTATAAGCTAAAATAATTATAGAAATAGTAATTGAAATAAAGTTAAGTAACTTAGATTGATCATCAGATAAAGTTACAAGATTACTTAGTTGAAGAATTGCGATTGCTAACAGGTGTATTGATGAGAAAGCTGTGATAAATGTTAAAGCCGAATTCTTCTTTTCTAGTCTTCTATAGGCATTAAACCTCGCCCCTTTAGTACGCCATATTCGATTATTTAAACTTGTTTTATTGCTTGCAGCATTTATAGTCATATATTTCTCTTAAAGGAGTACCCTCCTAGTGATTCAGATTATTAATTCTCTAACAACAGTAAAGTTTATTAGAAACTAGAAACAGCCTAAGCCGATTTTATTACCTCAGCCCATTATCTTAAGATAGGGACTTGTACTAAGTACAAGGAGGGTACTTAAGATATATTACCAACATCTTCTTCTAATTTCACTATTCGTGACATCTTTGCTATTTCAAATTTTCTTTCAATTTCTTCTTGTGAATAATTTTTAGTGTCATCTTCAGCGATATAGCCAAATCTAACCAAAAATTGGATTTTTTTAGTTACTGAATCATAAAGCCAATAGTTATGGATATACCCATCAAAAGTAGTAAACTTTGCTGCATAATGGCTTTTAACTAAACTTTTCAATTCAAGGGGGGGAGTAGAGTCAAACATATCCAATCTCTTAAATTGATTGGTAATTATTGCGTCAATCTTATGAAGTAAGTGAATATCAGTAATCTCTATAAAATAAAATATCCACCCGTATCGTTTCTTCTCTGTTATTGCCCCAGTAATCCTTTCATTTAAGTTTAGTAAAAATAAATCTTTAATATTCGTAGCAGTCATCCATTTAGAGTTTTTTACACGGTGTTGAAAATTGTGTTTAAAATCTGTAATCATCGCTATTATTGATGTAATAAAACGATCTATAGTTGATTCTCTTACAGAAATATTTTCAGATGATATCTGATACCCAAGATAATCAAATGATTTAGATATTTCACCTTTTTCTGTTTTATCATTAGTTTCAAGACCTATATTAATTAAAGCTCTTTCTACCTTTTGTTCTATAACATTTATTTCATGTTGTTTTGCAAAAATTAAAATATCATCAATATACCTCATATATTTTAATCCAACATTATTGAACTCTATATCAAACTCTTTCATATAAATGCCCGCAAGAACATTAGATATTGACAAGCCTTGTGGTACGCCAACTTTATTATGGTATGAAGAACTATTTATTTTTTTATAATTTTTAGGCACTGTTTTATTTATAATTGCTCGTCTAATTAGCGTTATAACACCATTATGGTTAATATCTTTTAAACAATCCTCGAGCAAAATTCTATGATTTAAGTTGTCGTAAAAACCTCTAATATCAATTTTTAAATAGTACAGCTCATCTTCATTTTGAAGTAGTAAGGATTTAATTTCTCGAATAAATGTATTCGGTAGCTGATTTTGAATACAGTCCTCATACAATTCGTGCAGGGTATCTTTAAGCGCACACAAAACAAGCTTGTCTCTGATTGTGGGCTTAGATATTATTCTCGGTTGTTTACCTCTCCCTTTTGATTTTACTATCTCAAGGTATGGACTAAACCTATACGTTGATGAGATTGATTTTGCGGATAACCTTGAAACTATTGGTAATAATTCGCTTTCAAACTGCGCACAATTAATGCCATCGATACCTTTACCTGATTTATTCTTTATATTATCTTCAAAAATAGACTTTAGATTTTCTACCGAAAAGTTTTGTTCGAAATTCATTCCTGAATTACCCATGATTTTCACGTCCGATGTTGACTTTAAGTACTTTATTATGAACCCACCAATTAAGTGAATATTAATATCCCATATTGTCAAAGCATTATAAACAAAAAGCTATAATGTTTTGGCTTGCAAAGGATATCGTTGCGACATATAAAAAATCGACATAGATTGATCTCCGCTGAGCGCTCATCAAATGGATTATAAAATTTATTTATCAGCCAACTGCAACAAATCAAACACCAATCTCGAAAAGCCATTAGCCTTATCTGGATTCGATAATAACTGCATCATTTGATTTTCATGAGCTTCACCGCTATCCATAATTGCATCCATTAATGCTTTAGGGAAATCACCTAACATTGCTTGCTCAGGTGTGTTGTTGTCTATCTGCTTCATCACTAGCGTATTTTCTTTCATCTTATCTTTGATGGTATATAAGTAATTTATCATGTCTTTATCGGTTAACATGTCAGTGATAAACAGCTCATTTAAACGATAAATTATTTGAGAAAGAAATTCTTCTTTAGGATCTTTAGCTTTGGCAGTACCGACAGCATCACCGGGTACTAATGCATAATCTGCAGAGTTTTCTTTAATTTGAATATCTTGCTGGCGAATTTTTGATAAACGGTAATGGCTCATTACTACATTACTTAAATCAATGTCACTTTCTTCCACAGCTAATTCACGTAACATAGGGCGAAGGTTTCGAGCATAAAGACTCAGTTTCTCTAGCTCCTTATCATCGTAATCCACAATCTGAGACATAAACTCATAGAAACGTACGAATGTACCTAAGTCCTTTTTAAATACCTCTAAAGCGTCCTTTTTCTGCTTACACTCTTTCAAACAGTTCTCAGCATTAGCTATTAATATGGCATCGCCTGTTTTTTTGGTGCGCTCGAACGTCTCTTTTTCTTTTTTGTAGGCATCAGTGGCAAATTTATAACCTTTTTGCCAGCGCTCAACGGCTGGTTTACAAATATTAGCGATAGCCGCGTTACTTTTGCTTTTAACAAAAAATGCGTTGCAGAATTGCTCTACTTCTTGCCATTGAAAAATGCCTGAAGCCTTCAGCTTATCTTGTAAATCAAAAATGAGATCAGGGTCTGATACATCAGCTAGTTCAGCTGTTTGAAAGTAGGGCTGAAACGATGTAAGAATATCTTCTGGTTCATTGAAAAAATCCAGTACATAAGTACCTGTTTCTGCTTTACCAGGGAACGTACGATTTAAGCGCGACAATGTTTGTACACACTCAACGCCACCAAGCTTTTTATCAACATACATTGCACACAGTTTTGGTTGATCAAAACCTGTTTGGAATTTATTGGCGACGATCATTACTTGGTAATCATCGCTATCAAATGCCTTGCGCATATCTCGGCCTTTGAGCTTTTCATTCATATTCTTTTCAGTAAACTTAACATCAACAAAAGCTTCACAGCCTGGGTCTTTATCGATGAATTCTACCTCACCAGAAAATGCGACCATTGCATGTATTTTTTGATAGCCTTTCTCAACTATGTACTTATCAAAGCCTTGTTTATAACGAACCGCTTCTTTACGTGAGCTAGTTACAACCATTGCTTTAGCTTGGCCACCTAATAGCCCCATCACATTATTTTTAAAGTGCTCAACAATAACTTGTACTTTCTGGCTAATGTTATAGTCATGCAAGCGTACCCACTGATTAAGTTTTATCTTTGCTTTTTTACTTTCAACCTCTTGATCAGTCCCTTCCATTTTCATCGCAAGGTTATAAGCTACTTTATAGTTAGTATAGTTTTTCAATACATCTAGGATAAAGCCCTCTTCAATGGCTTGGCGCATACTATACACATGGTAGGCTTCAGGCTTATTCTGTTTAGAGGGCGCTTCATCAGGCTTAGGTAATCGGCCAAATAGCTCAAGAGTTTTGGTTTTAGGTGTTGCGGTAAACGCTAAGTAACTTAAGTTACTAGACGCCCTACGTGAAGCTACCGTAGCGTCTAATATATCTTCAGTCGTAAGTTCTTCATCAGCGTCTTTAGAATCTATCATTAATACTTCTTTCAGCTGGCGTGCGGTACTACCTGTTTGTGAACTGTGAGCTTCATCAGCAATCACTACATAATTACGCTCTTTTAAGCTAACACTGTTTTCAATGGCTTTTAGAACAAAAGGAAAGGTTTGAATAGTTACAATAATAATTGGCTGTGAGTTTTCTAAAGCGCCAGCAAGTTTCTCAGATTTAGAGCCACTCCCTTCGTCGCGGTTTATTCTGCCCACCATGCCTTCAACAGCGGTAAATTGGGATATTGTTTCTTGCAGCTGATCATCAAGTACGGTTCTGTCGGTAACAACGATTATTGAATCAAAGAGCTTATTACCTTCAGCGGTATGAATAGCAGATAACTGGTGCGCAGACCAAGCAATAGAGTTGGATTTACCAGAGCCCGCACTATGTTGTATTAAATACTTATGGCCAGGGCCTTCAATGCGAGCAGCATTAACTAATTTATTAACAACATCCCACTGATGATAACGGGGGAATATTAAGGTTTCTTTTTTATATTTACGGCCTTCCCAATCTTCTTTTTCTTCAATTTCTAAATGGACAAAACGAGCAAGAATATTTAGCAGATTATCTGGCAGTAATACTTCGTTCCATAAATAGTCAGTAGCATAATTATTGATGTTTTCTGGTACATCATTACCAGCGCCACCTTCACTCGTGCCTTTGTTAAAAGGTAAGAAAAAAGTATCATCACCTTCTAGGCGTGTAGCCATATATACTTCATATTGGCTTACTGCAAAATGTACTAAAGCACCGCGCTTAAAAGTTAATAATGGCTCAGGCTTTTTAGTGGCAGGGTCTATAGCAAAACGTGTGGTTTTATATTGTTTAATCGCATTTTGTACTGCTTGCTTAAATTCAGATTTAAGCTCAAGCGTCACTACAGGTAAGCCATTAACAAATAGCACTAAATCTATGCGCCATTTCTTAGCTCGCTTACTATCACTAACAGCATTTTCAGCTTCATGCTCGTCAGTTGAGCTTTTATTAACAGACCAAGGTGAATAAACGAGTTCAGGTACTACACGTAATCGGTTTTTTTGATAACGCGCTAAAGTGTCAGGATTTAAATCATGCTCAGGTTTAAATTGACATAAACTAAAACGTGTACCTCGGTCACGTATTTCATGACGTAAAACACCTAACGTACCAAAAGTACGCATATCTTTATTAGCAGCATTTGGGTCAGCTTTATTTAGCTGTGAGGCCACGCGTTCTAAAAATTTTTGTTCAGGATTATTAGGGTATAGAGCACAAAACTTTTGCCATTGAGTATCCTGGGTATCTTTCACAAAACCCAATACATCTTCTTCATATAAGGCTAACTCGCGATTGTAGTTTTCAGGCTTACCTAGCAACCAGCCATTAGCGACTAGCTGGCGAATCATATCGTTTTGAAAAACCACTTCTTGTGTTTTGTTACTCATTTTTATCCCTACTTCCTTGAGCTATTCTTATTTATTCGGTGTTTTATTAGTTAAGATTTTCACTGCATCAGCTAAGTCTTGGTCAACTTGGCTAGGCTGTAAATCAATAACTTTTCTAAATTTATCGTATTCTTGTTTGGCTTTTTGCTTTGCTTGTTCTGCAGATATTTTTCCTACATGAATTAACACATCAAAATCACTTAATTTAAGAAAATCATTTAACTTACTTGCCCAATCAGCCATCTTCATTAATTTACCGTTACGTGCTTGCAGCTCTGCAAATTCAAGGTAAGAAGTAACCAAACGGTTTAATGTTTCAAGTTCATCTTCAGATAAGTAATTTTTGCCGACTATAACTTCTTTGCGTATAGGTTCTTTGCCAGAATCTTTACCTGGATAATTAGTTAAACCTAAATGTGGTTTATTGGCATCAATACGATGGTGAACTACTTCAGCAGCAGTATGGCCATGTGCAGCCCAATGCATTTGATTTTGAACTTGAGAGAAAAAACTGATGCTTGATTGTGCTTTACCGTCATAATCGATACTGGTTGCGTAGATATCACATACCTTCCGCCAGAACATTTTTTCTGAAGAACGTATATCACGAATTTTGTTAAGTAATTCTTCAAAATATGGGCTAGATTCAGGCTGTTTTAATCGCTCATCATCCATAACAAAACCTTTAACCAAATATGATTGCAAGGTTTTAGTTGCCCATTGCCTAAATTGAATACCTTGAGGGGAACGAACTCTGTAACCAATAGCAAAAATTGCGTCTAAGTTATAATACTCAAGTAACCTCGTTACCTCCCTCTCACCCTCTATTTGAACTGTTGCATATTTTGCAATGGTTGCTTCTTGTACTAATTCAGCATCATCATAAATATTTTTAAAGTGCTTAGAGATAACTGACTTGTCGCGTCCAAATAAAGTAGAAAGCTGGTTAAGGTTCAGCCATAACGTATCATCTTCAAGTCGACACTCAACTTTAGTTTGCCCGTCAGAGCCCTTAAATAGAAATAACTCCCCGCCAGGTGGATTAGGTATTAAATTTTCAGTCATTACTTACCCTTATCTAATTAATTCATTTATTTGAATATATAAGTTGATGCCATAACAGACTATCGCATTTCACATTTTAGAGCTGAAACGGCCAAAGATATTTTAACGCTAATAATTAAATTACTGCGCACTAAATATAAACTTTATAATCCGATTAAGCCCTTGATGTTCATCACCTTCCGCAACACGTATAAAAGTAATATTTTTTATTGAATCATTTACTACCTGCTCTCGCTTAAGATCTAAACTTAAATTGTGATGCTTTTTATGATGTTTTTCGTCATATTCAACCGCTAAGGTAAGTTCACTACAATATAAGTCTACTAGATATTCTCCAACTCTATATTGCTCTTCGAAATTACAAATTCCATCTAAAGATTCTTTAACC
Source organism: Colwellia sp. C1TZA3 (assembly GCF_007954265.1). Lineage (GTDB taxonomy): Bacteria > Pseudomonadota > Gammaproteobacteria > Enterobacterales > Alteromonadaceae > Cognaticolwellia. The sequence continues at coordinate 19,722 of NZ_VOLS01000026.1, forward strand.
AATTTAAAAAACTCCCGTTCTTTAACTGGTAAAACCCTTACTTCATTTATATCGATACCAATAGCTTTGCATTTATCAAGTAATGCAGTTAATACTTCATATTCCCTAGCCTTTATTCCAAGACAATAAACAAAATCAAGATCATAGTGAAGCTTATCTCTTCTAATAGTTCTCCTACCTTCAAGCTGGGCTACTTTAAATATTTTAATTGAATTAGGTTTTGACAACTCAATAGCTTTAACGTGTTCATTAATTGTTGAAATCGATTTGTCAAAAATTAATGATATTTGGACTTGTGAAAAATAGATGGTTTCATTTTCCATAATAAAATCCCCTTTATAACCATCTAATCTTACATTGCGCAAATGCACCTCCAAAATCGCCCAATTATGCTTTTATCTATTATCGAAGCATGATAGATAATTATATTTTTAGGCGTTAACTCTGCAACATATTTAACCTTTGCCAGTTGCCAATGTATCGGAATGTCCTCTAAGAAAGAGCTTCCAGAGTCTTTATATTCAGGATAAGTCGCATACTTTCCGCCCATGGCTGCTTTGTTCATTATTGCTCACCTGCTTGAAAAAAACTTATGTTCTCGCCAATCACCAACAAAACTCATTGAAGATACGGGCACTTCAGGGTGCAATAAAATTAACGTTTTCAATTTATTTTGCCGTTGGCTGTCGGGGCTTATTTTGTTCGATTTCACCATCACTATAAATATTAGATAAATGTTCATTAATGGTAGGCACACCCTTTTGGTATAACTCAGCAATTAACGCTTGAGTAAGCCATAAGCTTTCAGATTCAAAACGACATTCAACCTTAGTACTGCCATCAGTACTATTAAATAAAATAAACTCACCCTTAGGTGCTTCGGGCATTAAGTTATCGGTCATTGGTGGCTCCATTAGTTGAACTTGGTGTAGGCATAACCCAATTTCTTACATCTATTTTTCCAGTGACGGCGGCGGAAATTAGGGCTGTGCGGCGTTCTTGTAACAACGCAATTTGAGCTGCACCTTTCTCTTCTGCTTTATCAAAAGCATCCACTTTCCTATTCACATACTTTATGATTTCGTCCCTTTCTTTTGCAGGAGGAATAACTAAAGGTGTTTCTTTAATATTTGTAGAAGAGATAGAAGCTAAATTTGTACTTTGCTTAGCTACTCTATAAAAGTGAAACTTTGCATAACTAGTGCGAGTGACTAGGTCCAACCATTCTGGCTCGATTGAATAAGGACGGATTGCAAACACATGGTTCTGATGGATGCATGGTTCAATTTCATTTTGCCATACTGCACCACGACCAAGTTTGTCATTATCACCACCTTCATTCATCAGAACGTCACCTTTTTGCAGGGAAAATCGTTCAAGTTGCTCAGGTATAATATCCATCTTATGCACATCATTAAGGTTCAAATAGCCATCTTGTACATTTGCAACCCTCAACATAGGTACACTGATACTTACTTTTCCTGTTAAGTCTTTTCCTTTAGGAATACCTGATTGTAGCTTCGAGGTGTGTTTTAAGCGACGAACGATCCAATGTTCGGGCACTTCACCTAACCACTCAACACCTGAGTCGCGCATGGGGACGTTAGGCTGCTCTTTATTCGATATGCCTTTGGTGACGGCATGGCTGATAACGGCTTGGCGCTTTTCTTTTAGCAGTTTGATTAGCTGTTGTTGTTTTTCAATCAGCGTGTCGATTTTGGCGGTTTCATGATCGAGGAAGCTGGCTATTGTTTTACGTTCTTCTAGGGCAGGTAGCCAAATATTAATCCCTCGAAGAATTGCCTGTGTAACACTAAATACTTTCACGCCTTTCACTGCGTGTCTAATTTGTGTTCTTATTTCCAGAGAATCCAAAAGATATGCATAAAAACGGTAGCATTTACGGTCGTTAGGGCGAGCTATAATCGTGTGATAACCAGCGAAAACGGTTTCATCACTTGTTAACTGTGTAAAGTTTCCTGAACCTTCAATATCTTCTGATGTGTCTGCAAAGACTAAATCACCTTTAAACAAAAGAGAATTCGATGAAGATTTAATATAATTATCACTAACACATTTAAGAGGATCAATTGCAGGATCTATTTCAAAGCCATATTTTGAATGGACCTCGCCATAATTTACACAAGGAACTCCTTTATCTGTTAGGTTTGCCTTCGTAATGGTTAAGCCTTTTCCAAAGGAAAACTTATAACGAAGTTTACTCTCCTGCCAGTGAGCTGGAAGCTTTTCGATCCAATCCACCTCAGAATTTCTATATTCAGGATAAGCCGCATACTTTCCGCTCAAGGCTGTATTGTTCATTATTGCTCACCTGCTTGAAAAAACTCATGTTCTCGCCAGTTATCAACAAAGCCCATTGGAAAGAGTGGTACTTCGGGATGCAATAAAATTAAGGCTTTTAACTTATTTTGCCATTGGCTGTCGGGGCTTATTTGCTGCATCAAATACGCGAGCATCAGCAATACCATATAAATACGTCGATTTGGTTGTATTTGGCTTGGGGTTAATCGCGCAGGTAATTGCCATAAATCACCACGGGGTATTTTGGGCTGTATGGCTAATTCTCGGTTCCATAACCGGCTATGGTGGGCGCAACAGTTACGGATAAAGTTTAGCGTATGTAACCAGCTTTCTAGCACTTCTTGAGGGACACTAAAGCGTTTCGCAATGGCTTTACGGTCACTATCTTTGGCAAGCCCACTATATAGGTGTGAAATACTACCGAAGGTTAATTCTTCTGCCATTGCCCAACCTGGCATGAGTTCGGGCGTTGAATAGTGGTGCTGATAAAATCTAGGGTAGTTTTCTTTAATTCTGCGCTGTATGCGTTGTTCTTGTACTTCGGCTGAGGCATTACTACGCTGAATTTGTGTTATATCGCGTTGGAGAAGTTGATACTCCTTGGTTTGCTTGTCTTTAATATCTCGCAATAAGCGTGGGTGGTCAAAATTTCGTTTGAATAATCGGCTGTTCATGTACCAATGTGAGCCACTATTTGGCTCTGTTGTTTGGTACTTTGTGCCCATAACATTATTAAATGTGGCTCTAATAGCGACCTCTACTCGTTCAACGGCATCCATAATTAACAAACGTAATTCACGGTCAAAAGCATATAAGTCAACAATTTGCTTAAATTCTACTTGGTCTTTAAATTGGTGCTCTACAGCTTGTTCAGGAAGAGGACGCTGAAAAGGGCGCATGTAGGCACTTAAACGAAAAAAACTAATAACTTCTAAGTATTTTTTTGCACGTTCTGGCGATTGAATTTGTAATTTTCTGCTGAGTAATAGTTCAATTTGTTGATCAACATTAATGGCGGGCTTGGTGAATTGAGTCATTATGCCCTCGCTAACTTAACTAAAGTAGCAGGCATAAAAAAGCCCACACAATTTGAGCATTCATGAAGAGGCTTGGTGGGCGTATTACGTATTATTTTAGTCGTTACCGTCTCATGCGTCAACAATAATATTGCTGTAAGTTCATTAGTAAGGTTAATAAAAAAGCGATAAAACATTACGAATGTACCTCGCTAAGCAGTGCCATAATATCGCTTGATACTTTGTCTAAATCGGCATCAATATCGGCTAAGTCTCTTGGTGGTTGGTATTGATAAAAATGGCGGTTAAACGGAATTTCATAACCAACTATGCCCACTTCCTGATCTTTGTCGTCTTTTTTATTGGCGTCTATCCAGGCATCAGGCACATGCGGTTGTACTTCTTTTTTGAAATAGGCTTCGTTAAGGTCATTAACTGATTGTGACGGGTTAAGGGCGACGTTTTCGTTATCACGCAGATCACCATCCGTTTTATATTCCACTACTCTCTTTCCGTTGCCAGCACCACCACTCACTGCAAACAATCCATAGAGAGGAGCAGCAGCGGTTTTGTGGATTTTCTTGATAACTTTTTCAGCTACGGGGTTTTTCCAGCTAACAGCTGAAGTAATTAGTTTTTTCTCTTTAGGGTCTAATTTAATAGAGCCATTTTTACAGGATTTGCTTAGTACTGCGTCAAAAGTATTCATATCGTCGCATTGTGCTATGCCTACTTGCTCTTGCAGTTGGCGTGCTTTCAATAAAATTTGTAACTGTGAAGTCCATGTTTTTTGGTCTAATAGTTCTTTTATTTTGGCCTCTTTTACTTCACTGAAATGGGCTTTAAGGTGTTTGCGGATTTCGGCTTCATATGCGGTTAATACACCGTACTCTTTACTTTTATTAGCCGCAGGCGCTTGCGAACAGATTTCGCTGTCAGACCATGCTTTACCTAATACAGAGCCATACGTTTCATAAAGCCATTTCATTGGTGCATTTAATGGTTTAGCGGCAAAGCGCAGTTCATTAATACGTTCATCGCTGAATTGGAAGCTCTCACGTAATGGACGTTCGATAGTGATACGGCGATAACCAAATTCGTGTGTGTCGAATATTTTACTTGAGAAGGTTTTAGGGGCTTCAGTTTTGGCGCTGGCGGACTTACGGCCACGGTTGCTTTTTTGCTCAGCTGGTTTATCCAGTTCGCGGGCATCAACCACCTCAAAGGCACCAAAGCTACGCGTGATAGTAGCAATGTCATTGGCACTCATTTCATTACGTTTGGAGCCTAGCGATTTACGCATTTTTCCGCAAAGGTTTACGCCGTTAATCAGCTGTAACTTGCCTTTACGCTCATCCGATTTTTTATTACTCAGTACCCACACATAGGTGGCGATACCGGTGTTATAAAACATATCGGTAGGTAGCGCAACAATAGTTTCCAGTAAATCAGCTTCAAGAATATAGCGACGAATTTCAGATTCACCTGACCCTGCTCCACCGGTAAATAGTGGTGAGCCGTTAAGAATGATACCAATTCGACCACCGCCCTCAGAAGCATCACGCAGTTTACTAAGTAAATGCATTAAAAATAATAATGAACCATCAGATACTCTGGGTAACCCGGCACCAAAACGCCCATCAAAGCCTTTAAGGGTATTTTCATCTTTAATCGTTGCTTCGATTTTTTTCCAATCTACGCCAAAGGGTGGGTTAGATAACATGTAATCAAATTTATCGGCGTAGAGTTGGTCGTTCGATAAGGTATTACCCAATTTAATATTGGCAACGTCTTGCCCTTTGATCAGCATATCGGCTTTACAAATAGCGTAACTTTCAGGATTCAGCTCTTGACCATAAGCACGCATAACCGCTTGTGGGTTTAATTCGTGTACATATTCCATACCCGAAGATAAAAAGCCGCCTGTACCTGCTGTGGGGTCGTAAATGGTGCGGATAATGCCAGACTTAGTCAGGGCTTCATCATCTTCCATAAATACCAATGAAGTGGTTAAACGCACAATATCGCGTGGAGTGTTCCCCAGCCGTTTCATTGGAGCCTTCAGCAAAGCGGCGAATTAATTCTTCAAAAGTTAAGCCCATGTCGTGATTGGTTATACCATTAGGATTGCTAGGGCTTTTAGGGCTTAAATCAGTGGTTCGAACCTTTTGCACTACTTTCCAAAGTAAGTCTGCATCATTAAGCTGACCAATGAATTCACCAAAGTTGAAGTACTCAAATATTTCGCGCGCGTCTTTAGAAAAGGCTTGAATGTAGCTTTCAAGGTTGGCTTTAATACTTGATTCACCAAGCTTAGACATATCCATTTTTGAGGTGTTGAAGAAACTTAAGCCATGAGGATTGTTTGCAGACTTTGTTGTGCGTAATAACATCTTTTCTTGCGCTTCTTCAGGCAAGTTCATTGGTGCGATTTTATCAAGCTCTACTAAAACAGCTTCTTTACTTTCTTCTAATACACCTTCAAGACGGCGTAATAACGTAAAGGGTAATATAATACGGCCATACTGAGATTGCTTGAAATCACCTCGAAGTAGGTCAGCAATAGACCAGCAAAAAGTCGCTAAATTGTTAGGTGTTTGGTTCATTAAGTATCTCTTTATTAAATTTGTTATCTAACTTTTAAACGTAAGGCTGAAAGTTATCATCGTCTTGAGACATTAAGCGCATTAATTTAGGATGAAAAAAGAGCTTTTCTTTACCAAGCTGCATTTCTTCTAATACCCCTATTTCCGCTAGCTGCTTTAAATACACTGAGGCAGTTTGTCGTTTTGCAATGTCGCGTTCAACTAAGTTATTTATACGACAATAAGGCTGCTCAAAAATAACCTGTACCAATTCATAACTGTATATTTTGGGCAGTTTATCTTGAATATACTTACTGGTATCTTCAATTAATGTGCGAATAGCGGCTATTTTTTTTGTTGTCCAACGTGCCATTTCTGTTACGCCATTAAGAATAAAAATAATCCATTCTTCCCAATTAGCATCTGATGTAACACTTGTGAGTAGGCGGTAATAGTCAGCTTTATGCTGCACGATATATCGACTTAAGTACAAAATAGGCAGGGTTAGCAACTCTTGCTCTAATAAGTAAAGAATATTGATTATTCGCCCCGTTCTGCCATTACCGTCAAGAAACGGATGAATGGCTTCAAATTGATAGTGGCTAACGGCCATTTTAACTAAGGGGTCTATATCATCTTCTGCATGAAGAAATTTTTCCCAATTAGTTAATAAGTCACGTATAGCGGTTTCACCGATTGGCGGGGTATAAACAATTTCCTGGGTATTTTGATTACTTATTACGGTGCCAGGTACTTTGCGAATATCCATAGCTGCAGCTTTTAAAGTGCAACATATTTCAACCGCCGTATTGGTGCAAAGCGGGCGTTTTTTTAGGTTTATATAGCCTTCATAAAGCGCTGTTCTATAGCTTAACGCTTCTTTGGTAGCAGGGTCAGCTAAATTATCTTCTTGTGAGAACTGAAAGAGCTTATCTGTTGTGGTGAAGATATTTTCTATTTCAGAGCTGTCTTTAGCTTCTAACAATGGCAGTAAGTTTATTAATAAGCTTTGGTTTGGCAATAGCTCGCCAGCTTGTTTTAACTCTGCAAGTGCAGCACGAGCAGGAATACACGCTTTGAGAATATTAATAGATTCAACATTATCTCTGGCCGGTGGTAACAATGGCATATTGTTAAACGGAACTTCAGCTTGCCATGACATGTTTATACATCCTTACTGTTTCGACATGAAAATAGTATATGTTGATAGGATCAACACGTAAAGGCCATGTGTCGATAAAGATTGATTATATCGACATATAGTAACGTCGTGTTTATAAGATCAAGATGATAATGAAAAATTATTTATCCAAATTTCTACTTCAATTTTGTAAAGTTTCATTTTTTAAAATCAGAATACAGCAACAAAAAAACCTCGACAATCGAGGCTTTAAAACTAAAATTCAAATAGTTAAGCGTTAATATACTATTCTATATTTTGGATCTGCTCACGCATTTGTTCAATTAACACTTTTAGCTCCACCGCTGAGTTGGTGATATCGGCATTAATAGATTTTGAACCTAAGGTGTTTGCTTCACGATTAAATTCTTGCATCATAAAGTCTAAGCGGCGGCCTTGTGCGCCACCTTTTTTCAATATGCTGCGAGTTTCTTTTACGTGACTAAATAGGCGGTCAATTTCTTCGTCAACATCCATTTTTTGTGCTAGTAATACCAACTCTTGCTCAACACGTGATGATTCCAGTTCAATGTTAGCGTCGGCAAACTTGTCGGTAATGCGTTTACGTTGCCATTGAATAATTTCTGGCATATGGCCTTTTACCATATCGGCTTGCTCAATAATGCCCTCTAAGCGTTGCTCAAGCAGCATCTTAAGGTTTTCACCCTCATCGGTACGAGCAACAATAAAGTCTTTTAATGCTTGGTCAAAACCGGCTAATATTTCTGCTTGAACTGTACTCATGTCAGCTTCTTCAGCTTCCATCACACCAGGCCAGCGCATAATTTCAATCGGATTTACCGTCGCGTTATTCGCTAAGCTGGCAATAGTATTGGCATGGGTCATTAATTCGGCGGCTAGCTCTGCATTTAATGTCACTTTATTTTTTGCGGCCGGGTTAGCATTAAAACGTAAATTACATTCTACTTTTCCGCGATTCAATTGCTTGCGAAATCGTTCACGCAATACTGGCTCTATGCTTCTAAATTGTTCGGGTAAACGAAAGTAGGTTTCGAGGAAACGTTGATTAACAGAACGAATTTCCCACACGGCATTGCCCCATTCGCCCTTTATTTCATGGCGTGCGAACGCTGTCATACTATGGATCATTGAGTTTCCTAAATTTTTTAAATTAACATTGTGGTGAATTATGCCCTAGCTACTACTGGGTATCTACATTAATAAAGTGTAGTTAGAGAGATCATGCTGCAATACACCCGCTCCACTTAAATATTAAGCCTTTGCTTGCTGCCAGCGCGCTTTAATATGGTCTGCAACGCGAAACGAGTTGGCATAAATGGTAAAGGTGTAAGGCACACTACCTCCTGTTGGCATAAATGAGGCATCGGTAACAAATAAATTTTCGACCTCATGCGTTTGGCAATGTTTATTCAGCACTGAGGTTTTAGGGTTATTACCAAAACGACAACCCCCCGCCATTAAGTTGGTGGGTGGTGAACTACTCACCGATGATGAAACATTGCTCGCGCCCATTTCTACCAGTAACTTCTCGGCTTTTTCAGCGAGATACTCACCTACATCTAAGTCGTGGTTATGCGCGCCAATACGTACTTTCGCCACAGGGTCGCCCCACTTATCGGTTACTTCATCATCTAAGGCAACGAAACAATTATCGGTTGGCAGCCAGTCATTAAACACTTCAAAACGTAGCGTTTTATAGCTGGTGAATTCGGTTTTCATGCTTTGTTTCAGTGCTTCACCCCAAAGTAGTGTTTCACTATTTTGGCTTTCATCATATTGCCATTGTGTGCCTTGTGCGCGCGAAATAGGGTTTTGATAGAATAAGAAGTCTATCGTGCCGCCTTTGGCTTTACCGTCGCGATTAATGCCGGTAAAGGCTTTATCATCAATTTGATACCAGTCTTGTAAAGCACGATTAATAAAAGGCCCTACTTGGGTAAGTTGCGTTTTTTTCTCGTTGGTTAAATCTTTATAAAAGAAATCACCACGACCCGTGCCACCGGCACTAAAGACTAAATTTTTGCCTACTTGGCCGGTGTTGTTGGCTAAACCGTTAGGAAATTTCTCTCCTTTGGAAGCCAATAATAAACGTGATGTTTCAATGGCTTGGCACGCCACGACATAATATTTAGCCTGAACAGTTTTTTTGCGCCCTGCTTGGTCGTAATAGTGCACGCCAGATATTTCGCCTTGGCTATCGGTAGCAATGTTATACACTTTTGCATGTGGTGTTATGGTGCAATTACCCGTAGCAACTGCGTGGTTCAACAATGCTGCTCGGCCACCGCCTTTTGCGCCTGACGAACAACCATAACTGCTACAATAACCTGAATATTCACAGCTATTTCTGCCCATGGCCGGTTGAGATAATATCGCTCTAGGCACTGGCACTGTGTGATAACCTATTTTTTCTGCACTTTCGTCTATCCACGATGAAATGGCATGTTCAGCCAACGGTGGATACGGAAAGTCAGTTGAGCGAGGTTCCTGATGTGGATGCTCGGTGGCTCGGCCTGATACCCCAACCACCTTTTCAACCATGGCGTAATAAGGTTCTAGCTCATCATAACTGATCGGCCAGTCAACGACGTTTGCACCTTTAATCCTGCCAAATTCAGTTTTCAAACGAAAATCGACTGGCTTTAAACGATGAAAGTAGCCACTCATAAAATTTGATGAGCCGCCAACTACGGTGCCATTCCAAAAGCTCCAACCCGATTCACTGGTGGGCTCGCCTTGCCAAAAACTTTCACCGGCTGCGTTTTCATATTCTTCTTCAATAACGTGCTGTTCGTCTTCAAGCTTAGGGTTGTAAGCATCACGTAAGCTAATCGCCAGTTCGTCTTTATAAAACTCTTTTTCTGTTAACCAAGCACCTTTCTCTAGTACTAACACTTTAGCGCCTGCGTTGGCTAAGGTATAAGCCACCGGTGAAGCGCCTGCGCCACTACCCACTATACAAATATCATATATCATGCTTTTCGAGTTCCTATTTGCTTGCCAAGATATTGCTGATGGCTGACAACTTGCGTACTTGTTTTATTAGCAAGCGGCGCTTTGTTGCTCAGCACAATAGCTTGTTTACCGGGTAATTCGTAATAACGCTGCCCGGCTTGAGGTAAGGGAAAACCGGCTTGATGGTCTAACCACTGCCAACCTATGCCATTAGGGTTGCCGCCATAACTTGGCGGCGTAAGCATAGCCTCGAAAATATAACTGACTAAATTACTTAGCCAATTTTCACCCGCGCGTGATTGACTAATGGCCTGTAATATTTTTTCTTTTTCATCAAAGTTTAATAGCACAAAGTTGTTCTGTAATTCACTATTGCTGTAGCCATTTAGCCAGCCAACACCTTTATAAATAAATTCAATTTCATCGTTATCGGTCGGTTGTTGAAACACCACATTATATAAATACTGCGTTGCTTGAATTTCTTTTGCACTCGGGCCGGTTGGTGACTCAGGTAATAAATGTGCAAGTACCGCTTCAAGGGTTAGCCATGGGTCGGTCTTCAGGACGCTGGAAAATTGCTCACCGGCCAGTGCTGACCAAGCACGTAATGGTATGGCGGCAACCATAGTGGCGCCCGCTGCAGACTTTAGTGCACTGCGCCTGGAAACTTTCTTTTGTAACCATTTAGGTATGCGAAAGTTTTCATCAAAAAATGAATTCACTTGCGACATGGCTTTGCTCGTTGTTTGCTTTCGAACCGTGGCTTTAACCTTTTGCACTTGAGTCACTTAAATTTTCCTTATTATTTTTTACCTGCCATTTTGCTAGAAAAGTTAGCCAGTACGGTGCCGAGTACTGCAAATCGTCAAGTAATTCTGCGGTGTCTTTGGACAACAACATTTGACCGGTATTGGTTGAAACGTACATGTGCGGGTAACCTTGCACGGGTGGCAACGACTTCATAAAAGCTTCATTTTCATTGCTGTCACTCACGCTTATTTTAAGTAGAACATAATTATCATGCAGCGCTTGGTAAACTTTCGGATTTTTTGCTAAAAAAGCATCCATTTTATGGCACCAAGTACACCAATTGCCGCCAATTTCAATTAACACATTCCGGTTACTTGCTTGCGCGATAACAATGGCTGCTTGCGCATCTTTAAACGGATCGCGCTTGTCGTCATAAACTTTACTGTATAACGGCAAGTTGTTTGCGGTGGCAATGGTTAACTGGTGTGCAGAAACTTGCGCACTTGCTGGGCTGGTGAACAGTAAACTTGATAACAATACACTTGCTAACAATAAAACAATAAACAGCTGAAATTTCATAAATTCTCTCTACATCAATAATATTCAATGGCAACTAACAACAAACCCACAATATAGTGACCTTATATTAATTAACTATATTTCAAAATACTTGTAACGTCATTATGTCAAATTGCTATCCGAACGATTATAATGCGCAGCAATTATACTATGATAGGAAATGCAACATGCGTCCAAGCGGCAGAACTTTAGGGCAAATTCGTCCTGTAACCATTACTCGTCAATTTACCGCTCATGCAGAAGGCTCAGTGCTTATTGAGTTTGGTGATACCAAAGTTATATGTACCGCTACAGTTGAAACTGGCGTACCACGTTTTATGAAAGGCCAAGGCAAAGGTTGGATCAATGCTGAATATGGCATGTTACCTCGCTCTACTCACACGCGTATGCGTCGCGAAGCTGCCAATGGCAAACAAAGTGGTCGTACCTTAGAAATTTCTCGTTTAATCGCGCGTTCATTACGTGCTGCGGTTGATTTAGCCGCGCTAGGTGAAAACACCATTACGATTGATTGTGATGTTATTCAAGCTGATGGCGGCACGCGTACCGCTTCAATTACCGGTGCTTGTGTTGCCTTAGTTGATGCATTAAACCATATGCGCGCTAAAGGTATTATCAATAACAATCCCCTTAAGCACATGATTGCCGCGGTTTCTGTTGGTATCTATAAAGGTGAAGCGATTTCTGATTTAGAATATGTTGAAGATTCAGCCGCTGATACTGACATGAACGTTGTTATGACCGAAACCGGCAAGTTGATTGAAGTGCAAGGCACAGCAGAAGAAGAACCGTTTAGTTTTGACGAAATGCAACAAATGCTAGCACTGGCTAAAAACAGTATTAACGAACTGTTTGATATTCAAAAAACCGCTTTAAATTAAGCCAGACAGGAGCTGATTATGAAAGATTATCAACGCGAATTTATTGAATTTGCCTTAGCTAAACAAGTGTTACGTTTTGGCGAGTTCACCTTAAAGTCAGGCCGCATTAGTCCTTATTTTTTTAATGCCGGTTTATTCAATACTGGTGGTGATTTAGCCCGTTTAGGGCGTTTTTACGCCGCCGCATTGCAAGACGCTAACATTGACTACAACTTGTTGTTTGGCCCTGCTTACAAAGGTATTCCTATTGCAACCACCACAGCAGTTGCACTTGCTGACAGTTACAATATTGATATGCCTTATTGCTTTAATCGCAAAGAAGCTAAAACGCACGGTGAAGGTGGCAGCTTAGTAGGCTCCCCCCTTGAAGGTAAAGTGATGTTAGTTGATGATGTGATCACCGCAGGTACTGCCATTCGTGAGTCGATGCAAATTATTCAGGCTCACGGTGCTGAATTATCCGGTGTACTGATTGCGTTAGACCGACAAGAAAAAGGCCAAGCAGAGCTTTCTGCCATTCAAGAAGTTGAACGAGATTTTAATACTAAAGTGATTTCTATTGTCACGTTAGCCAACTTGATCAGCTACTTGGAAGAAAAACCAGACATGACTGATAGCTTGGCTAGCATCAGAAAATATCGTGAAGATTACGGTATTTAAGTGATAAATTAAGTATTGGTGTCATCACCAAACGTAAAAAGCCTGCAAGATTGCAGGCTTTTTTGTTATTAAAATCTTATAACAGGACCAGCGATCACTAGGCAGTTAGCTCAAACTGATAGCTTGCTGATTTTTCATAAGCTTGATTAATAGTAGAATAAAATTGTGCAATACGGCCCGCTCTTTCGTCAACCGCTAGCGGCCGACTTGGCACAACCACTTCTTGCGCTGATAAAGTTTGGGCAATTTGACGATCAAAAGCTTTGCTACTATCATTATTTTCAAGGCTCTCGTCACTTTGCAGTAGCTCTTTATCACGATATAAATGACCTAACGGCGGCTTAGCCTCGACATTGTTAGCGCCAATATTAATTAACTCTGCCTGAGCCTCTAAAATTATACTAGCCGCGGAAGCTGCAACGCGAACATCTTGTGCTGATGGATTAGCCGGTGCTAAAGCCGCAGCTTGCACTTGATTCATTTTAACAATGGTTTTTGTCGGGTCACCTGCAATCGGCGTTAAATCAACAGAGACTTCACCACCAACAGCATATTTTTTACCATTGGGTCCAATCTCGTATGAATAAGACGGCGCGCCAGTCAATGAGCCCCCAACAGCAGCATGAGCGCTTTCATGGCTACGCACGGCTTTATCGCGATTTTCCAAGTTGCGAATAATTTGTATATCTGCTAACTCTTCCGCACTCGATTGTTGGCCATGACTTGAGCTTGCTTGGCTTGGCTTTGATTCTCCAGAGCCATCGCTATTTTGCTTATTAGCCTCTTGTTCTGGGTGCTTTGCTGAGTCTTGCCCTGAGCCATTGCCTGAGCTATTACCTGAACTATTGTGCGAACTATTGCCAATAACATCGTTAGCGAGTTCAGCTTGTTTACGTAAGCTGGTGAAGTCTACTTGCTGATTGTTTTGTGCCGGAGTGCGACCACGCTCTTTATCAGAGGCCGGACCTTTTTCGGCGCCTGATTGACTCGACGGCTCAGGTTTTGTGATGACTTCTCTTTGCTGATTTTCACGGCGTAAGCTATCAGTCTGCAGGTTTACCGAAGTTTGTATGGGTAGATGAGTGTTTTGTGGCGTGATATTCATAAAAGCTAGACGGTAACGTCCAATAACGAACCTAAGTTTTCATCCGCTGATTGGATCACCTCAACAGACGCTTTCGCTTGAAATTCTGCCACACGTAAATCGACGAGTGACTGGGTTAGATTTACTGGATTATCACCCTTTTGTTTAGTGATTTCATTAACATTAGCAACAGGGCCGTTACTTGCTTGAGCGACGCCATAAGACTCAGCCGCTAGGCCGGCGCTAGTCGCTATATTTTCAGCCGCTTTATAAACATCTTCATTAGCTTTTTGAAGGCTTTGTACACCAACATTAAAGGCGGATTGAATTTCCACGGAATACTCCTAAATGGTCATTGACACTTACTCTGCACTTATCCGTTAAATTTACTGTTCAACTTACTATTCATTTTCCTGGTTAATTATCAACCAAAAGTGTTAAAAAGTAAACCGTTACTCGTTAGCTAAAATGTTCAGTTAACCAGCTTTTCAATATCGCTAAAAACTCAGCCTGATGAGATATAAATGGCGCATGTGAAGCTTGTTCAAATATATAATGTTGACTCTTAGGTGCAAGTTCACCAATCAGCGCAATAACTTGTTTAGGTACTAAGCCATCAAGTTTGCCGTAAAGGCGCAAAAATGGCTGATGAATATTTTGTAGCTGCGCAGACAAATCTGAGCTTTCTAATAAACTTAATGAGTCGTCTAGCACTTCTCGCGTAGGCTGCTCATACTGCATAACTAGCTCACGAATTTTTTTAATGTCTTGGCGAATATGTGGGCTACCCAGAGCTTGAATTTTCAAAAAATTACTAATAGTTTTTGTTGTGTCTTGGGCAAGTTGTTGATGAAATAACGCCAAAACATTGGCTTTAATACCCGGCCAATTATCTTGTGCTACAAATTGTGGTGAACTCGCCACAGTAACTAGTCCCAACACTTGCGCTGGGTGCTTAATAGCAATTTGACTGGCCACTAATCCCCCTAAAGACCAACCAATATAAACCGCGGGTTTAGCCACCACTTGTACTATGGCGTCTGCTATCTCAACTAATGAATATTGAGCCAGCTGTACTGATTTGTTAGTCGCAAAGCCGGGCAGGTCAACGGTGATCACTTCAAAGTCGGCCTGGAGCTGCGCTAAACATGGTTGCCAAACAGCTGAGTTAAGTCCCCAACCATGAATAAACACCAAGGGAATACCTTGACCTTGGCTCGCAATTTTCAATCTTTCTGCCATGCTTTTGTCATACTTAGTGTCATGCTTCGTCTGCTCAATATCCAGTAGGCGCACAGTTTAACCAAAGGAGGCTAAAAATGGAATTTAGCAGTAAGCGCAATAGGGAAATAGGGTTAACTTTACAGCAAACATTACGCCAAGAAATGCAAAAAATAAGGCTGCAAATAAGCTGCTGCTCGCTATGCGGTAACGCTTGCCAACATCACCCACTGCTTTGTCAGTATTGCCAAGCAGATTTACCTTATTTTAATCATCAGCATCTACCTTATGATTTATTATTATGGCCAGCTGTTACAAAACTGATCCCCATCAAGCATTTTGATCACCTATTAGCCATTGCGCCTTATGTATGGCCCTTTAATACTTGGATTAGTCAGTTGAAGTATCAACATAAAACCGAATTAGCTGAGCTGTTAACCTATCTACTTATTCATCACTGGCAGCAGTATCTTAGCCTTGAACACGCAAATTTAACACCCGATAACACGCTGATCCTAGCGGTGCCATTACATTTGAAAAAATGGCAGGAACGCGGATTTAACCAAGCAGACTTGATTGCGCGCAAGTTTGCTCAAGGTTTTGGTTATTTTTATCAAGCGGACCTGGTTATTAGAAAAAAATTAACTGAAAGTCAGGTCGGTAAGTCTGGTATTGAGCGCAGAAAAAATTTAAAACAGGCTTTTAGCTTAAACATCAAGCCGAAGGCAAGGTTACCTGAGCATATTATTTTGATTGATGATGTGGTTACTACCGGCACAACAGCCAATGAAATTTGTAAGTTGCTAAAAAAAAGCGGAGTGCAAAGTATTACACTCCTGAGTTTATGTTTAGCGATACCTAGCTAGCACTTTATTCTGCTAAATTGGCACTAAAGGCTTTAGCAAAAAAAAGACTGTTCGCAATAATTTTCATACTGCCTAAAAAATAGCCACGAAAAGCTAGATTATCTGTACTGGCGATAATTCGACCTTTACCAACATTGTGGGCCACCAGTGTTGGGTTATTTGCTAAACGATTCACTAAATTTTTATCGGTATAGCCACTAAGCAAAGGCACCTTACTGTATTTTGCTACACTGATAAATGGCTGTGATGTTTGCTCCATAATGACCGTGCTATTTCGAAATACTGGTAACTTACTGTTTTGATAACCGTATGCTAGCGGATGACTAGTATCTAATTCCGCTTGAAAAATAGCGCCAGCGATGCGTTTTCGCCCCGCAAGTTGCTCTTTATCACCGTAAGTTAATTTAACCGTATCAAACAACTGGTCGATATGCGCTTTACTAACAAAATCAATTTTTAATAATTCTATCTCTGAGAACCAACGTGCAGCGCGTTTTTGACCAAATAGCACACCACCATTAGTTAACCATGAAGTAAGTTTACTCTGTAGCTTACTATCTACCGCAGCATATCGGCCATCAACCATCATAATATGGCTATAATCAGCTAAATTAACATTAGCTAAACGCTGCATTTCAACCACAGTGACCGGAATTTCCAGCAAGCTATCAAGGTAGTAAAGCATTTCACCTGCTTCGTATTGAGATACACCCTTTCCACCCACCAATAGTACTTTTGGCGCTGAAACGGGCCGAAATGAACTACTGCCAATATCAATGCCCTTTGTGGTTAAGCCAGTCTCTAAAGCGTTAAGCGCTATCTGGCTTTTCGCAGCAAAGTCAGTGAGGATACTACGCCAATTTTCCACTTGCTGAGTGCCCGCTGGTATAATAATAGTGCCTTGATTAAAGGTTTTAACCTCGCCATTAACTGTCGCAGAAAACGTCTTGGTTGCTACTTTTGCCTTAATATTAGCATTAGTGATTTTATTTAACAGTTTAGGCGCTAAAAAATCATGCCATTCAAACACATAAGCGTAAGCAGAGTTGCTTACTTCAGCCAATTTCAAAACACTAGGTTGCCATGGTTTCTCTTCAGTTTTTAAGCCCCAAGTGCGTCCAATAGGCGCAAATTTTATGTTCATGGCAAGCGGTAATGTCCAACCTGAGACATCATAAAAGGTATTATCTTGAAAACTTTGTTGTTGATTAAATAGCGCTTGAATCACCCGATATTGAGGCTGTTCTAATGGAATATAGTAGCTATACTCAGCAAGATAATTTAGGTCATTAATTTTATAATCTTGTTTAAGGGGATAGACCTTAATTTGATGTTGCTGCAACTTATTTAAAAAAGTTTGTAGGCGATAATGGTCTTTGGTTTCAGTAAAAATATAACCATTAAAGTTTTCATCACTGGCTTGTTTTTGCGCCGATTGATAAAAGTTTTTACGATAAGCTTTAAATTTGGCTTGGTTTTTCCACGCACCTTCAATGGTTGATAATGAGGTTAACACATGGTTTTGTATGCCGTATTCAAAGGTCAGTAAGCCATTAACGGTAGCTTGCTGTAAACCTCGGCTGCTGGCTTGTTCAAACAAGATACCAATACCACCGTTGATATCAGGGTAAGTTGAACCTTTACCATAATAAAAATCATCAAAGCTTTCTTCACTGTAGTATAAACGGTCTTTAGCATCGAGTGCTTTGGCGTGATATGTCGCGAGTAACTGTGTTAACTCGGTATTTTTTGCCGGTGTTAGAGGATGCGTTCGCGTTGGAATTCCTGGCTGAAAAAAATAGCTGCTATTGGCGCCCATTTCATGAAAGTCACCTAAGACATTAGGTTGGTATTGATGAAAATAGGGTAGACGATTTTGACTTTCTTTTTGCGACAATAGCAACCAATCGCGGTTTAAATCAAAACCAAAATGATTGGTGCGACCGGTGTGCCAAGGTTGATGATGTTCGATATGGTTTGGATCTGGGTTTTCAGTTACACCACGATGGGTAGTTACCCAGTTAACAAATCTATCCATGCCGTCTGGGTTGATGCTTGGCTCTATCACAATAATAGTATCGTTGAGCATATCGGCTACGGCTTTATCTTGTGATGCGGCTAAATGATAAGCCACTACCATAGCGGCATTAGTACCACTAATTTCATCACCGTGGACACTATAACCCAACCACACAACAACAGGGTCTTTAGCAGAAGCGGCTATGTCTGAGCGCCGTGCTAAAATTTGTTCAAGGTTATTTAAGTTTTCAGGGCTAGAAATAGTTAATAATACTTGCGAGCGAAACTGTGTAGTTCGACCCATTTCTTCAATTTGCAGTCGAGATGACGATGCCGCGACTTGCTGTAGATAGTTTACAACTTGATCATGGCGTGGATGGCGTTCACCAATACCAAAGCCCAAAGCCGACTCTGGCGTTGGCACTTTTTCGCTATAAACTGCACCCTTTGGCAAGTATGTACTTACATTTGCACTAAAAACGGTAAACGAAACACTTAATAAACAAAATATTACAATTCGATACAACGATAACAACATACGAGATCTCCTGGTTAAATAGCTAGATAAAATAACAAAATAATGCCATATGAACTAGTTATCTTGTGATAATTACCTATTTATCTATTTTATTTTTAACTTTTCATCTGCTGGCTATATAAATTATTCTATCTAGGACTAGCACCAAATGACAGAGAAGAGTAAAATTGTTATACTTGAGTGAAATAGTCGGGTATTGAAAAGTTCAAGCCCAGTAGGGAGAGTAAATAGTATGATGGTTAACATTTCAGAAACTGCACAAGAACACTTTGTAAAACTACTTTCTGGGCAAGCTGAAGGTACTAGTATCCGTGTATTTGTGGTAAACCCGGGTACAGCAAGCGCAGAATGTGGTGTATCGTACTGTCCGGCTGACGCTATAGAAGCTGACGACATTGAACTAAAGTTTGAAAACTTTTCAGCCTACATAGACGCCGACAGTAAAACCTATTTAGAGGAAGCAGAAATAGACTTTACCTCTGACCAAATGGGCTCGCAATTAACCTTAAAAGCGCCAAATGCTAAGTTACGTAAAGTTGCCGATGACGCGCCATTATTTGAGCGTGTTGATTACTTCTTAAAAGCTGAGGTTAATCCTCAACTGGCTGGCCATGGCGGCGAATGTACGCTAATGGAAATCACCGAAGACGGTTATGCGGTCTTACAATTTGGCGGTGGCTGTAACGGTTGTGCCCAAATCGATGTCACCGTTAAAGACGGCATTGAGAAGCAATTAATTGACATGATGGGTGATGAAATTAAAGGCGTAAAAGATATGACAGAGCATGAACGTGGCGAACATTCATACTACTAATAACCTGTTGCTGTCAGTAACCTTTAAATGTCATTATTAGAAAAACTAGGCCAAGATCCACAACGCAGCATGCAGCGTTTTCTCAGTGGACTTGGTCTTTTTATTATCGGCGTCTGTTTTATATTTCTTGGTTACTATCAGCACTATCTTTGGCAAATGCTTGGCATAGTTATTTTAGCTTGCGGTTGTCTGCTTGCTATTTATGGTTATGTCGGATTATTTGCCAATCGTTTGTCTCAGATAATTAATCGCACTACACCTTAAAAGTGCTAACCTGAAAAGTGCTAACCTGAAAAGTGCTAACCTGAAAAATTCTAGTCTGAACAACATTAAACTGTAAAGCACAAGCGATAAAAATCGCTAAAAAGTATGCTTATTTCGCTGATAATGCCAAGCTAACGTCACGCCGCGTGCTAACATAAATATTGAAAATGCCGCCCACAAGCCATGATTACCATAATCCTTTAATAGCCACCATACTGGAAAAAAACAGCCAAAAGTAGCGATTATCATGCTGTTTCTCATAATATGCGCCTGCATCAAACCAACATATACACCATCATATAAGTAACACCAACAAGCCAGTAACGGTAAAGCAACAATCCAAAATAGATAGCGCTGGGCATAATCGACCACAGCCGATATATCCGAGATGCTGACAATGAAAAAATCACCGGCTAGGTAAAACAATAAACTGTAAGCGAGCGCAAATATGCCAGTCCAAAACAGTGCAATATTGACACTGACAAACATGATTTTTTGATTTTTTTCTCCTTTAGCTTTACCTACCATCACTTCTGCTGCATTGGCAATACCGTCTAAGCCAAACGAGATTAACAATAAAAAATTCATCAATATGGCATTGGCGGCAATAACATCGTCACCTAATCTAGCACCTTGAAAGGTCATAAAAATAAAGCATATTTCTAAACATAAAGTGCGAATTAGTATATCTCGATTCAGTTTGAAATAGCTTAACAAAGCTGTTCGTTCTAAAGCCGCAGCAAACATTTGCTGGACGCTAGTAAATAAGCCAATAAACTTTTGTTTAAAGTTTTTGTATACAAAGGCTAAGCCAATAAATAGGCCACTGTATTCGGCAATCAGCGTCGCCATGGCCACGCCTTTAACTTGCCAAGCAAAGCCAATAACAAACAGTAAATCTAGGCCTAAGTTAATCAAGTTAGTGGCAATAATTAACCACATCACTACTTTGGCTTGGTGATTACCCAGTAACCAACCCAAAATAACTAAATTAGCTAATGCCGCTGGTAAACCCCAAATTCGAATCGCGCTATATTCTTGCGCATAAAACTGTACTTGTTCAGAGCCACCTGCTAATGATAGCGCCAGATCGAGGTAAAAATTCTGCAATAGAATAACCAACAAGCCAATAGCAAATGCAACCATAATACCGCGCAGCAATATCAAACAGCTTAAGCTATTATTGTTTTGGCCAAATGCCTGCGCTGATAGGCCGGTGGTCGACATACGTAAAAAGCCACACAGCCAAGTGACTGCGGTAATGATCATGGCGCCAACCGCACTACCGCCTAAATAATAAGAGTACTCTAGGTGGCCAATAACAGCGGTATCAACTAAACCTAACAATGGCGCAGTAATGTTTGACAAAATCATCGGTAAAGCAAGAATAAATAACTGCTTATGACGTTCTATATTATTGAATTTCAAAAAAAGCCAACCTTTATGGCAAATGGACTGTATAAATAGTAAAAAAAAAGCTATTTTACCCAAGCGCTTAACGCTCTATAAATATCTCAGGAAGATTAACATGAAATATCATTTCTTGGCAGCATTATGCTATTGCCTCCACATCACCAGCTTCGCTACTGTCATTCTACAATATCATCATGTTAGCGAGACTACCCCGGCCAGTACCAGCATCTCTCCAGGGCAGTTTGCACTACATATGCAATACCTAGAAGACAACAATTTTGAGGTGATTGCCTTATCTACCTTAGTGAATTCGATTAAAACACAAACAGCGTTGCCAAATAAGTCGGTGGTCATTACCTTTGACGATGCTTATTTAGATATTTTAACCCATGGTAAACCCATAATGGATAAACACGATTATCCCTTCACCATATTTATTAACCCCGGTATTGTTGCGCAAAATTCCAAGCAATACCTATCGTGGCAGCAACTTAAAGTGATGGCTGACGATGGGGTAATTATTGCTAATCATGGCATGGAGCACGACTCGTTAGTCCGAATACCTGATGGTATGACGATGCCACAGTGGTTAGCAAAAAATACTCAATCACTACTAAGTGCAGAAAAGATAATTGCAGAAAAAACCGGGCAGAGTTGGCGCTATTTCGCTTATCCCTACGGTGAATATAGCCCTGAAATTCAGCAGTGGATACAAGACAATAACTTTGTCGCTTTCTCACAACAGTCAGGCGCTGTTGGCTTGGATACTAATACGACAATTATTCCACGCTTTCCAGTCTCACAGCCTTACGATCAATTACCCAGCTTACGCGATAAGCTCAATGCTCTGCCTTTTAGCATTCGCGTTGAGGCAGAAAATCAACAAACCATTTTTCAACAGGGTGAGTCAACATCAGTAAGCTTTAAAGTCGAGGTAGATGATTTTAATCCTGAACAATTAAATTGCTATATTTCTGGTTTAGGGCGTCAGAAAATTCAATGGCAAGGGGATGAAATGTTTACTATTAATTACAGTGCACCGCTGCCAACCGGACGTGTGCGTTGCAATTGTACCGCGCCAAGTATTAGTGAACCTGGACGCTACTATTGGTTTTCAAAGCCTTGGTTTATTCTCAAAGAAAACCGTCAGTGGTATCCGCTGTAGCCTTATTCAGTGTAAGCATTATCCGCTATCACTATTGGAATTAAGCCAGTGATATTAAAGAATATTTATTAGGTAGGAGTGTCTGCCGTCAAAGCATTATTTCACCTGTTAAATTGAGTACTAAATCCAGATGATGGACTGAAGTCCAACCGACAAAAAACCAGATAACTGTTGGTGATTAATCATTGTAGGTCGGCATTTATGCTGTCAAATAAGCATTTAGCCTGTGATATCTAACACTAAATCCAGATGATGGACTGAAGTCCAACCTACAAAAATCCAGATAACTATTGGTGATTAATCATTGTAGGTCGGCATTTATGCCGACAAATAAACATTTAGCCTGTGATATCTAACACTAAATCCAGATGATGGACTGAAGTCCAACCTACAAAAAACCAGATAACTGTTGGTGATTAATCATTGTAGGTCGGCATTTATGCCGACAAATAGACATTTAATTTTATGCGCATAGAACTGTGCTGAGTTATTCATTTTACTACGACCAATCCCATTAAGTTATTGCTCACTTGTACTAGTTATACCAAGTTGATTAATTACCTGCTCATTTTTAATGGTTAAAATGAATAACTACAGCGTTATAAAATTTATAAGGTGAATAACTACTGACTAAATTTTATGCCTTGTATTTATCCATTTTTCCTCATGAAAAAGGTGATCACTTAATTAATCAAATTGGTATTAAAATAGCTCAAGGCTGTGTTGCTCTCAATAGCCAGCTATTGCTCAATCGAGCGCCTTACCTTGAATTATTTTTCCTGCGCACAACAAGATCACAAACTTAATGGAACTGGTATAAGACTTTACTCTAGCGTTAACTCAATACAAAGCAACAATCTTGGCAAAGTCACTGACCAGTTTATCACCCTCAATCACCGGAACTTCACCAAGTGCCTGTTTAGGTTTAAAAATAGCTTCTACTTTGCCAGCAGGGTTGATCAATACTAATGACGCACTGTGATCGACTAAATAACTGGTTGCTGTTGCGCCATGATTGTCTTTCGCATCGCTATTAATCTTGGGCTCTGATTCAGTTATCGCATACATCAAGCCTAAATTACGCGCAAATGGAAACAACACACCATGGTGACCATACAAGGCCTTAAATTCTGGATTGAAATAACCGATATAGCTGGCGAGTTTTTCTTGGGTGTCACGTTTTGGGTCAACAGAAACCAATAACACTTGGCTTGTATTGCTGATCGCTTTTAAATCATCATAAATAAAGTTCATTTCTTGTAAGGTTGTTGGGCAAACATCTGGGCACGATGTATAGCCAAAAAACACCCAACTCCAATGACCTTTTAACGACTCATTGTTGAATACTTCGCCAAGATGATCGGTTAATTCAAAGGCTTTAATCTCCCTTGCTTGTTGATAATGCAAAGCAAATTCAACCGGATCTTTTTTATTTAGCTGACCAAATAACATCACACCTGCTGCTAATGCGCCCAAGGCTACCATCAGAATAACAATTTTATTCATTAACCTGTTACCGGTAATAGATAATGATCGAGTAAAAGAATCATAAATAACGCCATTAAATGCACAATAGAAAACTTGAAGGTATCCATTGCAGTATTTTCATCAGCATTAAATTTTAATTTCCAAGCGTAAGCGAAAAACACTAAGTTTAATACCACAGCGCCAATTAAATATAACCAGTTACTCATACCGACTAAATAGGGTAACAAACCCACTATAAAGAGCAAAACGGTGTATAACAAAATTTGAGTTTTGGTAAAATTAACGCCATGTGTGACCGGTAACATCGGAATGTTTACTTTTGCATACTCGTCTTTTCGATGAATAGCCAAGGCCCAAAAATGTGGTGGTGTCCAAGTAAAGATTAATAACACTAACAATAATGCATTGGGGTGTATTTCATTGGTCATTGCTGTCCAACCTAATAAAGGTGGAATAGCACCCGCTAAACCGCCAATAGTAATATTTTGCGGGGTAGCACGCTTTAAATACATGGTATAAACAAAGCTGTAACCCACTAAGCCTGAAAAAGTTAACCAAGCAGTTAAGGGGTTAACTAAGCTATATAGAATAGCAAAGCCGGTTACCGCTAGCGTCATGGCAAATGTTGAAGCATTACGCGCGGTAAGCCTACCATTAGGCAACGGACGATTATGAGTACGCCCCATTTCACTGTCGATGCGCTGATCAACAATATGGTTAATCGCTGCTGCAGCAGATGACAAAAAGCCAATACCTATCATCGACGGCACTAATACTTGCCATGGAATAACGCCCGGCACCGATAAACACATACCCACTAAAGCGGTTAATACTAATAATGCCACTACCCGAGGTTTGGTGATTTCATAATAATCGCGCCAAATGGGTGTACTAGGTACGCTATGACTCGCTTCTATTGTGTTGCTTTGACTCATAATATGCTCCTAAGTTTTACGTTTTAAACTATATGTCATGGTAATTAATGACATCATTAACATCGCGGCCACTACGTTGTGACTAACCGCAACATTTAGCGGTAGTGAGAACCAAACATTACTAATACCCAAGCCCACTTGCACACTGAGAATAAAACCTAAACTCAATGCGGCGTTCTTAAAAAATGGCGCTTGTGCCTTACGGTAAATACTAATAGCTAACCAAAATAAGTACAGTGTTGTTACTATAGCTCCTAAGCGATGCATGACATGAATGGTCAAGCGTGAGGCATGATCAAGGTGACCAAATTCATAACTTTCTTTCTCTGGCGGAATAAGATCAAAAGCATGCTCAAAGTTCATCTGCTCTACCCAACCCGCTTGACAAATAGGGAGTTCAGCACAAGTAAGCGCGGCATAGTTAGACGATGTCCAACCACCCAAAGCAATTTGTCCGACTAAAATAAAAATACCAATCACAGCAAATTTAAAATATTTTTTCAGGCCAATGTCACCGCCAGGCACTCGAAAGTCACTCAAACGCAAATACAGTAATAGCAATAAACACAGCGTGGTGAAGCCACCCAGTAAATGCCCCATCACCACCACAGGCATTAACTTCATGGTCACAGTCCACATGCCAAGTGCCGCTTGAAAAGTCACCACTATTAAAATTAAAATCGGCAGCCCCAACGGACCGCGTTGCGCGCGACGCTTCAGCGAGATTAAGGCAATAATCAGAATCAATACCCCTAATGAGCCTGCGAAATAACGATGGATCATTTCATTCCATGCTTTTTCTGGTTCAACAGGACGCTCAGGAAATGCTTGCTCAGCAGCAATAATTTGGGCACTGGTTTTAGGCACCTCAACTAAACCATAACAACCTGGCCAATCTGGACAACCAAGTCCTGCATGGGTTAGTCGTGCATAAGCACCTAAACTAACCACTACAATGGCTAATAAAATACTAACAAAAACAAGTTTTCTGAGATCGGAAGAGCTTTGTGTTTTCATTTAGCCAATCCTTGAATACTTTAACAGTTTCTTAAAGTCAGCCAATATCGCTTTGCCAAATTGTGGTAGTTGCTCGGCACTTTTTGGTGGTACATGGCTAAGAATGACATTACCTAGGGGGTCAACAATTAACACTTGTGATTGCGTTATCACCGATTTTGCCAAAGCAGGCATGGTTTGAATATGCCAGCGCTTAAGTTGAATTTTTTCGGCTTGCTCTGCGCGTAAATCTTGTTGAGTTAAACCCACCAGCTTAACGCGCGGCATTTCTTTACCGAGAGCAATATAGGTATTGTTGACACTGACTAGGGTATTTTCACATTGCTCATCACAACTTACTGGCAAGGTGTATAACATTAGCCATTGATGCTCAAAGTCGTCAACACTTAGCCCAAGTTGCGCCAAGGTTAATTCATTCTCGATAAGTTGCCCTTGATTGGTAACACCATAATTAAACCATTGCTGATTCAACGCCAATTTTGCTAGCGCGATAGGAATGATAAACACTGCTAAGAGAATTATCATACTGCGGCGCGATTTATTTAACTCTGAAGAACTCATACAACTCAGCCTTTTATTCTTATTATTTGGTGTTGGTATTTGTCTAACCTGCTTTCTTGTGCTTATCCAGGTTACTTATGCTTATTCAGACGGATGTTTGTTACTGGTTTTTATCGCGGCCCAAACCATCAAGCTTATCCAAGCTAACGCTAAACTAAACCATTGAAACGCATAGGCTCGATGTTTTTCTGGTGGCATTACGATGGGCTGCCAATTTTTTACATAACCTATCGTCTCTTTTTTATCTAAATAAACCACAAAGGGCAATAGTTTCTTGCTAATTAATTGTGAAAACTTATCTAATTCAATTTGTTGTACTCTTAATGGCCATGACGGATTAGTTAAATTTTGTGCTTGCAATTGAATGCCTACTTCGACTTCTCGCACATGACCAGATATCGTATGTTGGCCAGTAACAGGTATTACATCAGGTAATATATTTCGATCAATTGAGCCCTGTACCCAGCCCAAATTCACCAATATGGCAGCATCATTACTTTCAATAATTTGATAGACCCGGTAGCCCAAACGGCCTTTGTCTGGTTGGTTGTCGAGCAGAAATACTTTATCGCCAACAAAATCGCCCTTTAACTGAATAGGTAAATCGTTAATGCCATCTTGTAAACCGCTAAGGGTTAATACTTGTGCTAGTGATAAGGCTTGGCGTTGACTTAATTCACTAATGCGCTGTTGGCGCTGTTCCTTTTCAAGCGCCCGGTCAATTTGCCAAAATCCGAGCTTGATTAATGACAAAAATACTAGCATGGTAAATATAACCATCGGCCAATTAAGTTGCTTTAATTTGTGCTGAAGTGATACCGAATTCATAGACTACCGCATATTGACTAACTAAAAATAGATGATAAAAGAGAGAATGCTGTGTTAATTAAATTTATTGTTGTCGGCTTATTAGCCTTTATGGTTTATAACTTATTTCGGGCGTTATTCATCATGAATAAAAATGACCCTGATAAACCACCCATGTCTAAATTTATTGGTCGACGGGTAATGACCTCGGTTGTACTGGTGTTATTACTACTACTGGGTATACTGACCGGCGTGATCACACCTAACCCTAGTCCGTATTAAATGGGCAAAAGGTACGATATTTATCATCATAAATATCGTACCTTAAAGCACTTATTCAAGCACTATAGCGTTAAATAATATAAACAAAGACAAACAGTATTACCCACACTACATCAACGAAATGCCAATACCAACTCGCGGCTTGAAAGGCAAAATGGTTTTTCGGCGTAAAATGACCCTTAAATACTCGAATAAGCATCACTAGCAGCATAATTGTCCCTAAGGTCACATGCATACCGTGAAAGCCCGTCAGCAAATAAAAGGTATTGCCATAAATGCCACTATCTAGATAAAGCTTCATTTCGTCAGCATAACCATGGGAGTATTCTAAGCCTTGGCAAAACAAAAACACCACGCCCAACACAACAGTCAGTCCTAACCAAAACTTCAATAAGCCACGTTTGTTCTGCTCTAAAGAAACATGAGCAAAATGAGCGGTAATTGATGAAGTTAACAGTAAAATAGTGTTAATTAATGGTAAGCCATACCAACCCATAGCAGTAGTTTCAGTACCGTCTGGCGTTTTAATTAATGGCCAAGTCGCGGTAAATTCAGGCCATAAAATAACCGCCGTTGCCGCGTTATTTCCAGCACCATCAAGCCAGGGTACCGAAAAAGTACGGGCATAAAGTAAAGCGCCAAAAAAAGCGGCAAAAAACATCACCTCTGAAAAAATAAACCAGCTCATACCTTGGCGGAATGAATTGTCCATTTGGTGACTATATTTTCCTGACATTGATTCGGTAATCACATTGTTAAACCAACCAAACATCATATAAATAATCAATGCGATACCAGCAAGTAATACCCAGCCCCCGCCTGCATTTTCAGGATTATTTAAATTCGAGACATAATTTGCCGCACCTACTGCAATCAAAAACAACGCAATAGCGCCTACTATTGGCCATTTGCTTTGCGCTGGTACGTAATAACTTTCGTATTCTTTTGTTGTCATTGTTGTTCCCCTCATTTAAGTGCCAAGCACTTAAGAATCAACCGAACTTGTAATATCGTACAAGGTGTAAGATAGGGTGATGGTAGATACGTCTTCGGGTATGTCTAAATCAACATAAAACTGCAATCCCATTTCAACATCCTCACTGGCTTTTAACGGTTGGCTATTAAAACAAAAGCATTCTATCTTTTGAAAATAAACCGCCGCCCGCCCTGGTGATACTGACGGCACAGCTTGGCCAACAATATCGCTTACAGACTCATTTTTAGCATAAAATTTAACGGTTTTGCGTTCACCTGGGTGTACTTTTACTTCATTAACCATTGGCTCAAACTGCCAAGGGATTCCTTTGGCAGTTCGCGTCAAAAATTGTACGGTAATCGTCCGCTCGGTATCGATGCTTTTGGCAGTATAACTTGCCGCAACATCAGATGTTTTCCCGTTTAACCCGGTGATATCACAAAATACGTCGTATAACGGCACCATCGCAAAACCAAAACCAAACATAGCAAAAACAATCAACATCAGTTTTTTTACTGTTTTTTTTACTGAAGCATCATGCGTCTGTGCTTGTTTTGATAACTTGTTTTGCGATTCACCGTTAGTCATTTTAGCTCCAATTAATCAATTTTTGGTGGTGTTGTGAACGTGTGATATGGCGCAGGGCTAGGCACTGTCCATTCCAAACCTTCCGCTCCATCCCAAGGTTTCATCGGCGCTTTCTCGCCACCTCTAATACACTTGATCACCAATGCCAAGAAAATTAACTGTGAAATACCAAAGGCAAAACCACCAATACTAACCCACTTATTAAAATCAGCAAATTGCAAAGCATAATCAGGAATACGACGAGGCATACCCGCCAAACCTAAAAAGTGCATGGGGAAAAACAATAAGTTTACCGAGATAAGTGAACACCAAAAGTGCCACTTACTTAAGGTATCGTTGTACATATGACCCGTCCATTTTGGTAACCAGTAATAAGCGCCAGCAAAAATAGAAAATAACGACCCCGTAACCAAGACATAGTGAAAATGAGCCACAACAAAGTAAGTATCATGATACTGAAAATCAACCGGTGTCATTGCTAGCATCAAGCCAGAAAAACCACCAATAGTAAACAAAATCACAAAAGCAATAGAGAACAACATCGGGGTTTCAAAGCTGAGCGAACCCCGCCACATAGTGGCGGCCCAGTTAAAGACTTTCACTCCAGTAGGCACCGCAATTAACATGGTGCAATACATAAAGAATAATTCGCCAAAGAGCGGCATCCCCGTGGTAAACATGTGATGAGCCCAAACGATAAACGACAAAAATGCAATTGACGCAGTAGCGTAAACCATTGAACTATAACCAAATAACGGTTTGCGTGAAAACGCTGGAATTGTTGTAGAAACAATACCAAACGCTGGCAGAATCATAATATAAACTTCAGGATGACCAAAGAACCAGAAAATATGCTGGAACATTACCGGATCACCACCGCCGGCGGCATCAAAAAAACTGGTACCAAAGTAAGTATCAGTTAATACCATAGTGACAACACCGGCGAGTACCGGCATCACCGCTATCAACAAGTAAGCTGTAATGAAAAATGTCCATACAAACAATGGCATTTTCATATAAGTCATACCAGGCGCACGCATATTCATAATGGTTACAACAATGTTAATTGCGCCCATAATGGAGGAGATCCCCATAATATGTACCGCAAAAACAAAGAAGGCTGTACTGCCGTTACTATAGGTGGTTGATAATGGCGCGTAGAAGGTCCAACCAAAGTTTGGTGCACCACTTTCCATAAAGAAAGACGACAATAAAATAGCGAAAGCAAAGGGTAGTATCCAAAAGCTCCAGTTATTTAGCCTAGGTAGTGCCATATCTGGCGCACCAACCATCATAGGTAACATCCAGTTCGCCAAACCGGTAAAGGCTGGCATTATCGCGCCAAACACCATAATAAGACCGTGCACTGTGGTCATTTGGTTAAAGAAATCAGGCTCAAGTATTTGTAATCCAGGCTGAAATAACTCAGCGCGGATAACCAGCGCCATCATACCGCCAGTTAAAAACATGATAAATGAGAACCATAAATACATCGAACCGATATCTTTATGGTTTGTGGTGTATAACCAGCGCTTCATGCCAGTCATTTTATGATCATGGTGCTCACCGTCATGTGGATCATGCTCGGATTGATCATTAATTACATCTGTAGTCATTATAACGCCTCCCTACTTCGCGCTAGCAGCAACATCTGCTGGCTGGACTAAATCACCGGTGTTATTACCCCAAGCATTACGCTCGTAAGTGACAACCGCAGCAATTTGCGTTTTAGTTAATTGGCTGGCAAAAGCCGCCATCGCTGGATTTTTTTTGCTACCGTTAAGCACCATATCTATATGCACTGCGACATCACCGGTAGCAATCGCACTACCTTTAAGTGCAGGAAAAACAGGCGCCATACCTTCACCACTGGCTTGATGACAAGCAGCACAAGCTGTCATGTAGACATCTTCACCTAGGGTCATTAATTCATCTTGGCTATAAACCTTTGATAAATCTTCTTTTGGTATGACTTTAGCCACTGTTGCCACCGCGGCTTCTGTAACATCTTCAACCGCTTGTTCAGCAGTATCTGAAGTACTTGCACCACTAACCGCTTTGACATCGGCAGCTTGAACAGCTTCGCCAGTATTGTTACCCCAAGCATTACGCTCATAAGTTACAACTGCCGCAATTTCTTTTAAGCTTAGTTGCTTACCATAAGCCTGCATGCCCGTGCCTGCTTTACCATTAACAACAATATCTATATGTGCGCTAGCTGGACCCGTTGTGGCAATAGCACTCCCTTTAAGGGCTGGAAATGCAGGTGGTAAACCTTGTCCACTAACCTGATGACACGCTGCACAGTATGCAGTATAAGTTGTTTCGCCCAGTTGCATTAATTCGTCCATTGAAGCCGAAGCATTTAACGACGCCGCTTCAGCGGCTGCTGCATTGGCCTGCATTTGCTTCTGCTCATCAAGCCAAATGGCATAATCAGCTTCAGACTTAACTTCAACAACTATCGGCATAAAACCGTGGTCTTTACCACATAACTCAGCACATTGGCCGCGATAAATACCGGGGTCATCTACCTTGGTCCAAGCTTCGTTAATAAAGCCTGGGTTAGCATCTTGTTTTACCGCAAATGCTGGTACCCACCAAGCATGGATAACATCATCAGAAGTAATAACAAAACGTACTTTTTTATTGGTTGGAATGACCAAAGGACGATCAACTTCTAACAGGTAGTGTTCACCTTTTTCTGCTGACGTACCATCTTGGTTTTCGTATTGTTCACGCGGAGTAGAAAGCACTGAATAAAACTCAAGATCTTGATCAAAGTATTTATAATGCCATTTCCACTGAGAACCCGTTATTTGAATGGTTAAATCCGCATCATCGTTGTTTTCCATATCAATGAGCGTAATAGTGGCAGGAAAAGCCATAGCAATTAAAATAACGACTGGAATCGCCGTCCAAAGAATTTCAACTTTTGTGCTTTCATGGAAGGTTGCTGGTTTAAAACCTTTTGACTTACGGTGAAACACCATAGACCAAAACATGGCACCAAATACCACAACACCAATAGCGACACAGATATAGAGCACCAACATATGTAAATCATATACGTCTCTACTCACCTCAGTAACACCTTTGGTTAAGTTCAGCGACATATCTGCCCATACTGAACTAGACAACAAGCCCCCTAGCAACAGCAAACCTAGGTTACATCTTTTCACGCGACATCTCCTTCACCCTTAATTTAGGCCAAATAACGTGTTTTCATTATAAAACTGGTTATTTAACGCATACATTTATTATTATTTAAGTGACGCATTAATCGACAGCTGTCAATTGCGCCCTATTATTTTTTTGTACGTTTTCCAGACTAGAGTTACTTAAAACTTGATAGGGGTCAATTCTTAATTTCAAAACCATGATAAATAAAAGCCAACAAATACAATAGAGTAAAAGCCCTAAACTGTACAAAAAGTACAGTTTTAAAAGGATAGCGGCAATGTTCATATTTTGTTCAAGGCCTATTTCTCATACTGAATAATAAATAATCAATGCAAAAATGGGTTGTATAAAAAGCAGGCTATTTGTGGTGTTTATTGCTAAATAAGAGGATTGTTCTCATCAAAAACGTTAGGTAGATCAATGGGGGGTCAAAAGTAAGAAAAGCGCAGATTTAAGCCCATAAGGTTAAACCAATCAATCGTTAAATCTGCGAAATATAGTGTGGGAAAATGGTGTGTAAGCACATCTAGCGTAGGTAAATATTAGAATGTATAAATTAAGTGCAAAGTAAACTACATCCAATCAGCTGCGCGAATAACACCAACCGCTAAACCTTCAACATTAAATTGCTGAGACGTTAAATCTACCTCAATCGGTGAAAAATCTTTATTTTCAGCATGTAAATAAACCACATTGCCCTCACGCTTAAAACGCTTAACGGTAACATCGTCTTCAACACGCGCAACAATCACTTGGCCATTTTGCACATCAGTTGTTTGATGAACGGCTAACAAATCGCCGTCCATAATACCAATATCTTTCATACTTTCGCCATTAACCCGCAATAAGTAATCAGCTGGAGGATGAAATAAACTACCATCAATTTTATAATGTTGCTCAACATGTTCTTGCGCCAAAATAGGCTCACCTGCGGCAACACGACCAATAAGTGGCAAGCCGTCTTCAGCGATAAACTCTTGTGTAAGACGAATACCACGCGATGTGCCAGGTAATATTTCAATATAACCTTTCTTCGCTAGCGCTTTTAAATGTTCTTCTGCTGCATTGGCCGACTTAAAACCAAAGAAAGTAGCAATTTCGGCACGCGTTGGCGGCATACCCGTATCAGAAATTTTGTCTCGGATCAGATCAAAAATCTGCTGTTGTCTTGGTGTTAAAGGGCGCATCGTTATTCCTTAAGCTACTTAAGAGCAAGCCTGTATTTTTAAACAGTATTACTGTTATTGTATACAGGCTGTAAATAAACGCAAGAAAATAATTATCCGCCTTTGCTAGTATGGTTCTTTAATTACAATGCTAGTGTTTTCAGGCGCATGAAGTACCCTATCTATATCGTTGTAAGTGGATATCACCATTAAAATTAGTCCGGTATTGAGCACGTTAGCCTCATTATTAATGATTCCAAAAGCACTAATGATTAAAGGCATTTAAAATACCGATGAATAAAACTACTCACCTTACTCAAAGAGCTGGTGTATATTTAAGTAAACCTTAGAAAATGAAGGGAAAATAATGAATAAATACGAATATTTAGATTGTTGCAAAGAACAGTTATTGAACGTTTTTAAGCTCACTAAAAACCATAAAAAGGATGAACAGCTAAAATTCAGGACCGAAGGTTTTATTCATGCGGGTAAAGCCTTAGGGGTTATATCTCATGAAGAGGCTGTCGGTATTATCGCGCAAGCTCACTTTGAGGTTTTTGGTGAAAGTATTGAGTCTCGTCAAAATAGAAAAGCCAGCTTAAAAGAAGCCGTTGCAAAAGGTGATGAAACTTTTATTAACATTCCAGCTTATCAGCGATTAAAACTTTAATACCTCAATCGCTTTAATGCTTCAATGCTTTACGACTTAAAAGTACAGTAAGTCATTTCAAATAGCGGCTCAATTAACCAAACTGTTAACAAGTTTATAGCCTTTGCAAGCAGGTTTTACTTTTCAACATAATAGCTAAACTTAGTTGCTTAAGTTAACATCAAGCTAACTATCATTATCCCCATATCAATAGATTTAAACTATGATAAAAATTCGTGATTTAGAGTATCTAACCGCCATTGCCGAATATAAACATTTTGGCCATGCTGCCGATGCTTGCTTTGTTAGTCAACCAACACTCAGTGGTCAAATTCAGAAGCTAGAACAGCGTCTTAAGTTGACCTTAATTGAACGTCAACCGCGCAATGTTATGCTAACACCAGCAGGAGAAAAGTTAGTACAACAAGCTCGGCAAGTACTGAACGCTGCAAATAACTTTGAAGAAGCGGCAAAAGCGCTACTTGATCCACTGTCCGGTGACTTACATATAGGCTTAATACCGACCTTAGCGCCATATATATTGCCGCATATTATGCCCAAACTGAACAGCAACCTGGCGAAAATAAACTTCTATTTACATGAAAATAGAACTCAAGATTTACTGCAGCAATTGGAAGCAGGCAAACTCGATATTTTAATTTTGCCTTGGTTGCCAGAAATGGTGCGTTTTGAACGCTACGATTTATTCACCGAGCCCTTGGTGATGGCAACGTCACCTTCACATCCATTGGCTAATAAAACAAAAGTAACCTTTGATGATTTACATAATCAAAAAATTCTCACCTTAGAGGATGGGCATTGTTTGAGAGATCAAGCCATGGGCTATTGCTTTAGCGCTGGTGCGGAGGAAGATGACAGTTTTCGAGCCACCAGCCTTGAAACCTTACGTTATATGGTGGCAAGCAATATAGGTATTACACTGTTGCCACAATTGGCGACTATTAATTATGCTCCGCAAAAGCATATTCATTACATTCCCTTTGAAAGCCCACAACCCGTGCGTGAAATATCCTTGCTTTGTCGTACTGGCTACGCCCAAATGGAAAGTGTCAGAGCCGTTGTTAATGAAGTGCGCCAAGCGGTAACTGGCTTATTTGATTAATAAGAGTAGCGCGCTATTAACGAAATAAACACTACCGCTGCTCACGGTAGTGTTTATTGTTTTAGTACTTATTACACTGGCGTTTCAGCGCTAATTTAAGCCGCCAAGCTAGTCCGCCTAGTTAATCTGCTATTACGCGGCAACTTGGCTAACGCTTTCAGTATTTTCAAGTGGGTTCGGTGTTCTAATTAAATAATCAAAAGCACCTAATGCTGCTGTTGCACCGCTGCCCATGGCAATAATAATTTGCTTAAATGGCGTGTTTGTTACATCGCCCGCCGCATAAACACCCGCAATATTGGTTTCGCCTTTGTGATTAATAATCACTTCGCCTCGCTCGGTTAAATCAACAGTTCCTTGCAGGAACTTTGAATTTGGTACTAAGCCTATTTGTACGAAAATACCGGCAAGTTCGATGCTTTCTTGCTCATCTGTCGCACGATTAAGGTAGTTTAGCCCAGTTACATGCTTACCATTACCTAATACTTCAGTTGTTTGAGCATTAACGATAATCTCAACATTAGGTAACGAACGTGCCTTATTTTGTAATATGGCATCGGCACGTAATACGCTGTCAAACTCCAGCACAGTGACATGTTTAACTAATCCAGCAAGATCAATGGCGGCCTCGATACCAGAGTTACCGCCACCAATAACTGCCACTGATTTACCTTTAAATAATGGCCCGTCACAGTGTGGACAATAAGCCACACCTTTACCGCGATATTCTTGCTCACCAGTAACGTTCATTTCTCTCCATCTTGCCCCTGTGGCAATAATGGTTGAGCGTGTTTGTAAGGTGGCACCATTTTCTAATTCAACGGTGATTAAGCCACCTTCAACATCACTTTCGATAATATTTTTCACCTGTTGATTATTCATAATATCAACATCATATTCATTAACATGGGCTTCTAAATTAGCCACTAGCTTAGGCCCATCAGTTGCATTGACTGAGATAAAATTTTCAATTGACAAGGTTTCTTGTAATTGGCCACCAAAGTCGTTAGCCACTATACCCGTGCGAATACCTTTACGGGCACTATATATCGCTGAAGATGCACCGGCTGGACCACCACCTATGACTAATAAGTCAAAAGCTTCTTTATCGTTGATTACTTTAGCTTGTCTCGCGCCAGCATTGGTATCAACTTTATTTAAAATCTCAGTTACCGTCATTCTGCCTTGGCCAAACGCTTTGCCATTTAAGTAAACTGCGGGTACTGATAAAATATCTCGTTTGTAAACTTCTTCTTGGAATAATGCCCCATCAACCATCACATGCTTAATTTGCGGATTAATTGCCGCCATCATGTTAAGTGCTTGCACTACGTCAGGGCAGTTTTGACAACTTAAGGAAATATAGGTTTCAAAGCTATGCTCACCTTCTAGTGAGGCCACTTGCTCAATAACCGCTTTATCAAGCTTTATTGGATGTCCACCGCTGTGCAGTAAGGCTAATACCAGAGAAGTAAATTCATGCCCCATTGGTACACCAGCAAAGCGCATTTCGCCACCGGTTTTAACTGATTTTACTAACATTGATGGCACACGCTCGTTGCTTGCATCTGCTGCAACAACCGTGACTAATGCTGACATTTCAGCAATTTCTGTCACCAAGGTATTTAATTCTTTTGATTTAACGTCGTCACCTAAAAATACTGATAATTCAACAGCCGATGTTAAATTCTGTAAATAGGTCGTTAGTTGTTGCTTTAAGTTCGTATCTAACATGGTTTATTCCTTTGAAAAACTGATGAATAGGATGATTTTTAGGTCATTCTGCATTGGCTTGGTAAATACCGCGATATTGTTAAAATATCGCGGTAATTTTTACTTTATTTAAATTTTGCCAACTAAATCTAGTGATGGTGTTAATGTTTCTGCACCTGGCTGCCATGCTGCTGGACATACTTCACCGTCATGTTCAGCTACATATTGTGCCGCTTGAATTTTGCGCACTAGCTCTTTCGCTGAACGGCCTATACCTAGGTCATGTATCTCAGCAATTTTAATTTCGCCTTCAGGATTAATAACAAACGTGCCACGTAATGCTAGGCCGTCATCTTCAATCATGACACCGAAGTTACGAGTAATTTTGCCTGTTGGGTCGCCAATCATTGGGTAAGTAATTTTACCAATAGTGTCTGAACTACCGTGCCAAGCTTTATGGGTGAAATGTGTGTCAGTTGATACTGAATAAACTTCAACGCCCATTTCTTGTAATTGTGCATAATGGTCAGCCATATCACCTAACTCTGTTGGGCAAACAAAGGTAAAGTCAGCTGGGTAGAAGAAAAATACTGCCCATTTACCTGCAACATCGGCTTCTGAAAGCTCAACGAATTCGCCTTGACTAAATGCGGTTGCGTTAAATGGCTGGATGGTTGAATTGATAATTGATTTATACATGTTTATCTCCACTTGTTTTAAAAATATGAGTACTTGTTAACTTGGGACAATGATACGTCGATAATTGAAATAGGAACAATCGTTTGAATTTATCATATCAATAGGTTTTAACTATTAAAGTAGCAATAAGAAGACCGAGAGCGATTGTAAGTGTTTAAACTTTATTTAATACTTTGCTAAAATTTCAACTTTACAAAAAAAAGACAAAAAAAACGCCCCTCAAATGAGGAGCGTATAAAAATATAAAACACTAATAAAAACAAAACCGAGGGGGGAAATCTCTTATTAAGTAAGAGTACCTGTATCGCGATTAGTTCAATTTTATTAAAAAATATAAAAAATATAATATTTTGCTCATTAATCACCGTTACTGTGATGGGTCAAATATAAATAGCCAAGTTAATTTCACCTAACGACAACCATTAACAACAACAGAGCCTATTAGCAACATCTTGTCCGTTAAAACAAGCTTATACCAATTACATTAAGTTATTGCTCACTTGTACTAGTTAAAATAGCTCAAGGCTGTGTTGCTCTCACTCCCAATAGCCAGCTATTGCTCAATCAAGCGCCTTACCTTGAATTATTTTTCCTGCGCACAACAAGATCACAAACTTAATGGAACTGGTATTACTCAACACCCAATGAGCATTTATGCCAACTAGAAAAATTAGCACTAACGAAGAAGGCATTAGCATCAGAAATAATAATCTCTTTTTCATAACCTTAAATTAACTAACATAAACCATTAAAACTCAAAATTTTCAAAGCTTTACTAATACCAATCCCATTAAGTTATTGCTCA
The DNA here is from genome assembly GCF_007954265.1 of Colwellia sp. C1TZA3. Lineage (GTDB taxonomy): Bacteria > Pseudomonadota > Gammaproteobacteria > Enterobacterales > Alteromonadaceae > Cognaticolwellia. Next base: position 58,008 of record NZ_VOLS01000026.1, read on the forward strand.
CTTGTACTAGTTAAAATAGCTCAAGGCTGTGTTGCTCTCAATCCCAATAGCCAGCTATTGCTCAATCGAGCGCCTTACCTTGAGTTATTTTTCCTG
>NZ_VOLS01000027.1 GCF_007954265.1 Colwellia sp. C1TZA3
GGGTATTTAGCGTTAAGGGTACTGCAACATAAACGATATTATCTATCGGATAGAATGATACTAAGTGCCATGAAGACACTTATTCAAGATAGTTTATATTGAGTAACTTGTGGGGATTCCTCAGACTAAAGTCCGTCAGCCATTAAGCGGATGATTAATGGCATGAGCCAAAAAATATTGGCAGCAGGTATTGTTGTTGTTGTTGTTTGGTATTTTCACCAAAAAAATTAAATGCCATTTGACATGATGGACTGAAGTCTAATACCAGTTCCATTAAGTTTGTGATCTTGTTGTGCGCAGGAAAAATAATTCAAGGTAAGGCGCTCGATTGAGCAATAGCTGGCTATTGGGATTGAGAGCAACACAGCATTGAGCTATTTTAACTAGTACAAGTGAGCAATAACTTAATGGGGTTGGTATAAGTTATATTTGAACCTAGATGGTTCTCGTATAGGGCTTAATAGCGATGATCATTATGCACTTAAAACTGACTTTCTGATTTAAGTGCATAGGCAGGTATTATATCGACCGGTTTTAAAGAATCCTTATAAAGCGATAACCATAGCAGCATCAAGGGCAATTGCTGTATCTAGCGCCGCTAAAATATTTTTTCTTTCTTTTAACTTAGTACCGTGGTGCGCCTTCATATTCAATGTCAGCATATGAGTAGCAGCAATCTTCGCTGTAGCCATCAACTGCTCTGGTTCTACTAGCGTGTCTAAAAATCCAGCTAAAACAGCTGTTTCTGGTGAGAACAATTCTGCATTAATCACCGAGCGCGTTAAATAGTTAGTGGGTATGCGATTGCGGGCTATTTCAATGCCGGCTTGGTGCATAGTCATACCAATAGTGACTTCGTTTAAGCCGATTTTAAATTTGCCTAAACTGCCGATACGATAATCACAACTGAGTAATAAAAATGCACCCTTAGCGACAGCATGACCAGAGCATGCACCGATAATAGGGAATGGAAATGACAACATACGACGAGATAAAGTAGAACCTGCAGTAACTAAAGCCACCGCTGACTCTGAACTTTCTTTCATGGTTTTCAAGTCAAATCCAGCAGAGAATATACCCGGTTGTGCCGTTAAAATAACCACAGCGCCTGCGGATTCAGCTTGATCTAAAGCGTCGTTTATTTCGGCTATTACTTGGTGAGAAATAGCGTTAACTTTGCCATTTTTTAAAGTAATTGTTGCAATTTTTTCATTAATGTTTAAATCGATTAATTCCACGGTTTTTCCTAAAGTTATCTAATTTGAATGCAATGTCCTTACTAACCAAAACTTGCTGATTTTTGGTAGGCTTGGGCTATGGTGCGATTTTCTACTAATCCGAGACTTTCAGTCATTTCTAATATGATTATCATTATAGTATCAGCGGTACTGAAACGATCACCAGAAAAATATGTACGTTTGCTTAAAATATTTTCAACATTAGTTAAAAAAGGTAACAGCATTAGCCATTTCTTCACGTTCAGTTCGGGTGCTATTTACGGCAGCGCTTTCATCAGCATAACCAAATGACATACCAAATAAAATGCCACGTTGTTCTGGCAAGTTAAGGGCTGCTTTTATGGGGTCTGGAAACTGTCCCAGTGCGCCTTGCATACAAGACGACAAGCCATGCTCTGCGAGTATTAATGACAGCGTTTGGGCATAAATACCCAGATCAACTGCGCCCATAATATCTAAATATTTGTCCATGGTAAAAAAGGCAACGTGTGGTGCATCAAAAAAGCTCCAGTTTCTTATCATGGCTTGCTGTCGGCCTTGCTTATCTTCTCGGGTCACGCCAATAGCACTATAAAGTGCATTCGCTGAGCCAAATTGGCGATCTCGGTGAACACCTTCATATTTAGGTAGCCAGTTAAAATCAGGATTGGGTGCAGCACCTTTCATGACTGTCGAGATCAGAGCATTTTTTAATTGCTCTTTTCTTTCGCCTGACACCACACAGGTTTGCCAGGGTTGCACATTACAGTTTGAAGGCGCTTGTTGTGCTTGTGTAAAAATAGCGTCAAGTAATGTTTGTGGTATGGGTTTATCCAAATAAGCACGAGTAGAGTAGCGTTTTTCTAACAGGGCAATCACTGACATAGCAGCTCCTTTATAATAATGTTAAATAGTGGATGATTAATTTGCTGCTTAAATTTAAGCTTAGTAATAACGTACAGCATAAAAGCATGCTTGTGGTGTTACCAATCCCATTAAGTTATTGCTCACTTGTACTGGTTAAAATAGCTCAAGGCTGTGTTGCTCTCACTCCCAATAGCCAGCTATTGCTCAATCGAGCGCCGTACCTTGAGTTATACCAAGTTGATTAATTACCTGCTCATTTTTAATGGTTAAAATGAATAACTACAGCGTTATAAAATTTATAAGTAGAATAACTACTTACTAAATTTTATGCCTTGTATTTATCCATTTTTCCTCATGAAAAATTAGATCACTTAATTAATCAAATTGGTATTATTTTTCCTGCGCACAACAAGATCACAAACTTAATGAAATTGGTATTATACCAAGTTGATTAATTACCTGCTCATTTTTAAGGGTTAAAATGAATAACTACAGCGTTATAAAATTTATAAGGTGAATAACTACTGACTAAATTTTATGCCTTGTATTTGTCCATTTTTCCTCATGAAAAAGTAGATCACTTAATTAATAAAATTGGTATTACTTATGCTAAAGATGATATTTTTATAACACCAATGAATAATTTTAATAATACGATATTATAAAAACGTATAGTAGAGGTGCTATACCCGTTCCACTTCAAGATGCAGTTTCAGCAAGTCGATAAAGGGTCATCTGTGGCATTATGGATTTCGACAATATTCCCACATGGATGTGGATTATTAGAGCAACGCAGGAACAGTTGCCAAGAATAACTATTCTCTTCAATCCATACCTGGTAGCTAACCCTTTCTCGACTTGCACAAACCTGCACCTTGAAGTGGATCGGGTATATATAAGATAAAAATGCGACTAAACTTGAAAGTAGCAAAATAACATATGATCTATCTTGACAGTAGTCAAATTATAGATATATTTAGTCAACTTGCTGTATATTAATGTGGAGCGGGTATATATGAAATTCTAATAGTAGGTAATAAAAAATATTCATTTGTTTTATAGCTGTCTTGTGATTAGCATAAAATTATAGAACTACCACGAATGATGAGTAACGGGTTGTTGATTTTTCGAGACTAATTTTAAAAAATATTAAGCGTAAGACGATTTTTCATGGTTATTATATTTAAAAGTAATCTAAAAAGTTTAATTGCTCGTACTGGTACTACCACTGTGCTATTTTCAGTAATAGTAAAGTTAACTTTTATTAAACAAAACACTGTATCTAATAATAACTGGAGAATAAATAAATGCCTGAGTATAAAGCCCCGATTAGAGATATAAAGTTTGTTATGCAAGAGCTATTAAACTGCAACAAACATTACCAAGAACTTGGTTACTCTGATGCCAGTGAAGATATGGTTGATGCTATTCTTAGCGAAGCTGCCAAATTTACTGAGCAGGTTATCGCACCCATTAATCAAATAGGTGATCAACAAGGTTGTACATTAACAGATGGCGTAGTAACTACACCAGATGGCTTTAAAGACGCTTATAAACAGTATGTTGACGGTGGCTGGCCAACCTTATCACAAAGTGTAGAGTTTGGCGGTCAAGGCTTGCCACATTCATTGAATGGCGCGATCAGTGAAATGATGTCAGCAGCCAATCATAGTTTTGCTATGTATCCTGGTTTAAGTCATGGCGCAATGGCTACCATCGAAGCGCATGGTACTGATAAACAAAAGCAACAATTTATGCCAAACCTTGTTGAAGGTAGCTGGACCGGAACCATGTGTTTAACTGAAGCGCATTGTGGTACCGATTTAGGCATGCTGCGCACCAAAGCAGAATTAACAGACGATGGTAGCTATTCATTAACCGGCTCAAAAATATTTATTTCAGCGGGTGAGCATGATTTATCTGACAATATTGTGCATATTGTTATTGCCCGTATCCCAGGTTCGCCTGAAGGTAGTAAAGGTATTTCTCTTTTCATCGTACCAAAATTCGACGTTAATGATGATGGCACAATAGCCGACAGAAACGCGGTGAGTTGTGGTTCTATCGAACACAAAATGGGTATTAACGCTAATGCGACTTGTGTGATTAATTTTGATAATGCCAAAGGCTATTTAATTGGTGAAGTTAACCGCGGCTTAAACTGCATGTTTACCTTTATGAATGCAGCACGTTTAGGTGTAGCACTTGAAGGTACGGCCGCAACAGAAGCATCTTTTCAAGGGGCGTTAGCTTACGCTAAAGACCGTTTGCAAATGCGCTCAATTAGCGGTGTTAAAAATCCAAACGGTCCAGCAGATCCGATTATTGTCCATCCTGATGTGCGTAGAATGTTGTTAACGCAAAAATCTATTGCTGAAGGTGGCCGAGCGTTATTGGGTTATTTGTCACAGTTAGTTGATGTAACACATGCCGAAAAAGATGCAGCCAAAGTAGCCGACGCTGAAACAAGACTTGCTTTGTTAACACCGATAGCTAAAGCATTGTTGAGTGAACTAGGCTTTGAGTGTACCAGTCACGGTATACAGATATTAGGTGGTCACGGCTTTATCAAAGAATGGGGCATGGAACAATTAGTGCGCGATACTAAAATAAGTTGCATATATGAAGGTACTACTGGTATTCAAGCCTTAGATTTACTTGCGCGTAAAATTCTAGGTAGTAAAGGCGCTATTTTAAAACCGTTTATGACTGATATTGGCGCATTTTGCCAACAGCATGCCGGTAATTCAGAAATGGCGGAACATATCCAAGCACTAGGTGCTTATTGTCAGCAATGGCAAGGAATAACAGCTGATGTAGGTAAAAAAGCGATGAGCAACGCAGATGAAATTGGCGGCGCATCAGTCGACTATTTGATGTTTGCGGGTTATGTTACCTTAGCTTATTTCTGGGCGAGAATGGCTGCAGTGGCTCAAGATAAGTTAAAAAGTGGCGATGAAGATAAAGCGTTTTATCAAGCAAAAATTAAAACAGCAAACTTTTACTTTAAACGTATATTGCCACGTGCCAAAGGACATGCCGCTTGTATTGAAGGTGGTGTTGATTCAATGATGGCATTAGCGAGTGAAGACTTTGCTTTTTAATCACTTTTAATGGCCTTTAATCACAAAAGCAGCTTAGATTAATATACGCTTGCAAAAGTGATGTTTTACTAAAATATAGCAGCAACATTTAGCGTTGAAAGCAGCTTTCTTCGCTAAATAATTCATGGTTATGTCTTGTTTAAATGGCAATACATAACCATTTTTACCCTGTATTAATCTTTAGTACCAACCGCTATCCACTCATACCGTGCATTATAAATAAGCTTAGCTAAGTGAAGTTACTGCTTAACTAACTCTCGAACCTTCGACATCGATTTTCCGTCAAAGATAAACTCAAAATGTTTAGTTTGAATAGCGCTAGTGACATGAATAGGTGAAAATAATCCCCAACAGGTGCCACCTTGATTTCTTACCGAGTAATATTGAAAACCTTGCTGAGCATTTTTTTTAAGCTCTGCGCCAAGCCGCCTTGGTAGCGAGTAATCTTCTTGTTCATAAATACCTTTAACCTGAAACAAATCAGCGACACTTGCACTAAACGTTACTTTTAAACAACGCATATCCACCGTGTCATAATGTAAACCCTGCAGGTTTTGAAAGTACTTTTCTTGATGGTAAAGGCTTTCTTTAATTGCGGTATCTATGGTGTCTGCAAGATAAAGCACGCCAAAATCACCATTGCTAAAGCGTGAGCCTTCAGGATTAATATGGGTAAAAGGTGCGGTTACATAATTTACACCATCAATGCCAAATGGAATTTCACTGCTTGATAATAGTGATAAGTCGCCAAGCTCATTTAATATTCTTGGGTTGGTTAGCGCTTGAATAGCGTAAACTGTTGCAAAGTCTTCTTTGTTGATCACATCATCAAAAAGTGTCATAGGGGGGAATTTTGAATTCACTAACCTAAAGGCACTTTTGTTCAGCAATTTTAGTTTTTTAGTGTCCGCTTTCACCTTACTACTGCCCGTTACGCATGGCGTCTATACGTTTAAAAACTTCGTATAACGTGCCAAAATTTCCACTTGAGATAAGCGACAATGGCGAATGACCATTAAAGTAAGGATTATCATTTTTCATCGCCATAAAACCATAAACATTGTCAGGATTAGAAAAAACCATTTTTAATGCTTGATGAATATTAGCAATGTAACTAATACGCTCTAGTTGGTCGTTAGAAAGAGTAGCGCTTTCATTGTGTTGAAAGCGGTAATAGCTACTTTTGCTCAAGCCTAGAATAGCTTGCTTATCGCTGGCACTGCATTGCCACTTCTCTAATATATTACTACCCAGTTTAAAAGCCACGGCACTGCTAATTTTAGGTGCCTGATTCTGCTTACTTGCAACGTTCATATAGATCTCCTGATAAAAGTCGCCAACCTTATTATAGTTTCAAATGGTACTTTTATCAATAATGCATCTCAAATGGTTCTACTTGTTAAGTAATACCAGTGCCATTAAGTTTGTGATCTTGTTGTGCGCAGGAAAAATAATTCAAGGTAAGGCGCTCGATTGAGCAATAGCTGGCTATTGGGAGTGAGAGCAACACAGCCTTGAGCTATTTTAACTAGTACAAGTGAGCAATAACTTAATGGGATTGGTATTATAGGGCAATTAACCACTAGTAAGCTGGTTATACTCAGGTACTGTGCTTTTGCTTGATGATGTGTTTAATGGTATTTTCTGATAAGAGTAAAAATATTACCGCAGAAAGTATCGCAGAGGCGAAAATCATACACATGACAATTACTTGATATCTAACGGCAATCAAAGGAGAGATTCCTGACAGTATTTGTCCTGTCATCATGCCAGGTAATGAGACTAAACCCACAGCAAATAACGAATTAATCACCGGTATTGTCGCGGCATTAAGCGCCTGCTTACGTGCTATTGGGTAGGGTGTGTTATTGTCTAGCTCTGAAAATATTCGCTCCGCAGACAGACTAATGCTGTTCATTGCGGTGGCAAATATCATGCCCGCCAGTGGAATAATAACTTGTGCTTGATACCATGGTTTTAAAGACAATGCGCCTTGGCTGATAACCAATAAGGTAAAGCCACCACCACATAATATGGCAATAAAGCCTTGTTTAAATAGCACTAATCGATATGCAGGCAAAGTGCGTAAGGCAATCCAACAAGAAATACTAACCATCGCTAACAAAATTGACGTGATTAACCAGACATTATCAGAATAAAAAATGTAGCTGAGTGCGTAGCCGATAAATAAGAGCTGTACCAGCATACGTGAAAGGGCATAGCTCGCTTGTTTTACATTGAGTGACCACAAATATAAAAAAGCCAGCGCAATAATAACGGGGATAAAAGCAATAGATAGATCAACTAAACTGATCATTTGCAGGGTGTCATTTATGGGCATTAAAAGTATTTAACCTAAGGTTTGAATAAGCGTTTTGTTAACAACAATCACAGGCGCTAAAAGCGCGTTACCAGGCAAATCCGCTTATGCATTGGGCAAATTGTTTATACAAGTGAAACTATTATTTAGTATATTCCCTTTAGATACAAATTTAGTGTATAACACCGGCATAAAATATTTAATAAAAACCTTCAGTAACAAGGATAACTCAGTGAATTACACCCGTAAAAAATTTATACTTTTGCTGTTAATGGCGATAGGGCTTTTTTCGTCATTTTCACTATTGGCTCACGGCGTAGACGATGTGACAAAAAATTTTTTAGAGGCTAATGAAGGCAGCGCAATATTCTCGTTTATTTATATTGGCGCAAAACACATGCTAACAGGTTATGACCATTTATTATTTTTGCTTGGTGTGGTGTTCTTTTTGTTTCGCAGTAAAGATGTACTGCTTTATGTGAGCTTATTCACCCTAGGTCATAGTGTAACTTTGCTTTATGGCGTATTTAGCCAGATTGAAATTAATGCTTATATTATTGACGCCATTATCGGGTTATCGGTGGTCTATAAAGGCTTTGATAACTTAGGCGGCTTTCAACGGCTATTTAACTACCAACCCAATACTAAAATCGCTGTAACAGTATTTGGTTTATTTCATGGTTTTGGCTTAGCCACTAAAATACAAGAATTTCAGTTACCCAATAATGGCTTAGTGAGCAATATTATCTCATTCAATGTAGGTGTCGAAATAGGTCAGTTTTTAGCACTTGCTATGGTATTAATGGTATTAAATTTTTGGCGCAAACATAGCAGCTACCTAAGCTTTGCAAAATTCACCAATACGGCCCTAATGAGCACGGGCTTTATGCTGATAGGTTTACAACTAACTGGCTATTTTATCAGTTAACATCGGTGACTTACCTTCGCTAAAAGTACCATCAACTTAGGGCTATTCTAGCTTGTTGTTATCGTATCAAGTAAATCAATAAATCAGTAAAACACATAAAAAAATATTTAGGATATAAGATGAATCAATTTAATATGCCGGTACATAGCACGACGACTTTAATTAAAGCCTTTGCTATGGCGCTTTTAGTGGCAATAACATTACTGATCACCTGCATTTTACCCGCAGAATATAATATTGACCCAACGGGCATAGGTAAAGCTTTAGGGCTAACGGCAATCGCTGAAGCGTCAGAAAATTCGCCAACCTCGATTGTCGATCGAGGTAAACAAAATGATCTCTTACGTACCGACAACATTGAGATTATTATCCCTGCAGGCAAAGGCTTAGAATATAAATTATATATGGATAAACACGCCCATGTAGCGTACGAATGGCAGACTGATGGTGAAGTACTCTATTTTGACTTTCACGGTGAGCCAGCAGGGGATACCACAGGCTATTTTGAAAGCTTTTCAATTGCTACGACAAACAGCATGCAAGGTTCACTTACGACACCATTTAAAGGCTCACATGGTTGGTATTGGAGAAATAAAACCCAACAACCGGTAACTGTGTCGTTGTCTATCAAGGGTTATTACACGATTAAAGGTTAAGGGATGTTAAAGTAAAAGTCTGTTATAGGCTGTTATTAACAGCTTTTATTAGCAGACTTTACTAGCTGGTTTATGAAGAGATTATTTATCCAGGTTTCATGCTGTTTATATTTTTTATTGCATTTATGGCTTACTGAAAATTTTAAAGCAGCAGGAGTTTCTAGAGCATACATTCGCTATATTAAGTGCTTCAATAGTTCTATCATTTAAACACTAACTCTTTCAGTAAGGAAACTGCTTTGTTGCCACGTTTATATAATATTATGCCGGGTTTAAAGGTTTTATTTAACTATGAGCGTCAATGGCTTGCTGATGATGCTAAAGCGGCATTGTCGGTTGCGGCAGTGGCTTTACCGGTTGCCATCGCTTATGCACAACTTACCGGCGTCAATGCCGTTGTTGGCTTATATTCTTGCGTTTTACCCATGATTATATATGCCCTCTTTGGCACCTCCAAACAATTGATTGTTGGTCCCGACGCCGCGACTTGTGCCGTTATTGCCGCTGTGGTAACACCTTTAGCCGCAGGTGACATTGTTAAGCATTGGCAATTAGTGATCACCATGACGGCCATGACAGGTTTTTGGTGCATTATTGCCAGTCGTTTTAAGCTTGGGGTTTTGGCTGATTTTTTATCCAAACCTATATTGATGGGGCTATTAAATGGTGTCGCTATTACTATTATTGTTGGACAGTTTTCTAAAGTTTTTGGTTTTACCTTTGATGAGAAATATTTGCTTGAGCGCTTGGGCGGCGTGCCTGATTATCTTTCGCAAGCGCATGTGCCAACCCTATTAACCGCCTTGCTTACCGTTAGTATTTATTTTGTGATGAAACGTTTAAAACCCACTTGGCCTGCCTCTATGTTCGCCATCGCTTTTGCAGCTACATTAGTATGGCTTTTTAATTTAGAGCAGTTTGGCATAAAAACTATTGGCATTGTTGACGGGGGTTTACCCTTATTTAAAGCACCTGATTTTGATCTGGGTATTATTCGTGAGCTAGTGATCCCGGCACTTAACTTAGCGATAGTCAGCTTTGTTAGTATGATGCTAACTGCACGCAGTTTTGCTGCAAAAAATAGCTATGATATTGATGCAGACAAAGAATTTATGGCTTTGGGTATGGCAAATTTTGCGTCTGCTTTATCACAAGGCTTTGCGGTCAGTGGCGCAGATTCGCGCACGGCAGTAAATGATGCTAATGGCGGTAAAACACAATTAGTCTCTATTATTGCGGCCATTATTATTGGCATTATTGCCATTTTTTTAACCGCGCCACTTGAATTTATTCCCAGTGCTGCATTAGGTGTGGTGTTGATTATAGCGTCAATACATCTTTTAGATTTAAAAGCGGTATGGCAGTTAAGGTTAAAAGACCGGCAAGCATTTTACTTAACCTTAACGACATTGTTTGCGGTACTGTTAATTGGTGTTATTCCAGGCATTACACTTGCGGTATTACTGGGTTTATTTCAATTTATCCGCACGGTAATGCGCCCAACTGACAATATACTTGGTGTCGATGTTAATGGTGTGGTCAGAAGTTTAGATACCAGCGATAAAGCCAAAGCGGTGGATGGTATTTTCATCTATCGCTTTAATTCGCCATTAACATACTTTAATTCTAGTTTTTTTAAACGCAGATTATTAGAGCAATATGCCAGACAAAAAGATGACATTCAGTGCGTCATTATCGACGCGGTCCCGTGCTTCACCCATTTAGATTTAAGTGTTATGGCAATGCTGGCGGATTTAAATATTATCTTTAAAAAACGCGGGGTACGTCTTGAACTTGCCGGTAGAAAACGTCAACTGTTGGCGTGGTTTAAAAACGCAGATATTAAATCAGGTAGCGATGGCATTTATGTTCACTCTGACTTGTATTTAGCGTTGAGAATAAATCAAAGTAAAAAAATTACCGATGAAGAGGTACAAGACTAAGATGAATGATGTAACTGGTCACGTTTTAGATTTATACCAATTTGATTAATTAAGTGATCACCTTTTTCATGAGGAAAAATGGATAAATACAAGGCATAAAATTTAGTCAGTAGTTATTCACCTTATGAATTTTATAGCGCTGTAGTTATACCAATCCCATTAAGTTATTACTCACTTGTACTAGTTAAAATAGCTCAAGGCTGTGTTGCTCTCAATCCCAATAGCCAGCTATTGCTCAATCGAGCGCCTTACCTTGAGTTATTTTTCCTGCGCACAACAAGATCACAAACTTAATGGAACTGGTATTATTCATTTTAACCATTAAAAATGAGTAGGTAATTAATCAACTTGGTATTAATCACTTTATGGAACGATTAGCGCAGACAAGCACAGAAAAATTATAAACAGCCATTGGGCAATAACATTTAATTTTAATTGATGAAGTTAAGGTTCTTGGTGCGGTAGGGCGTTCGTGTATAGGACTAAAAAAGCCTAACTATTCATGTTAAGCCATTTATTTGCATGATAAAAATTTCTCATAAAACTTAATAAAAGGGATGATATGTCCCCTTTTTTATGTTTTTTTAAATTAGCTCGCCGCTTGAACCCGTTTTATTTGGTTGCTTACATCAGGTAAATTCCCTATTTTAACCCAAACTTTAGCGCCATTATTTTTTGCTGTTACTGCTAAGGTGTCACCTAAAGGTAAACGCATCCAGCTATGCTGTTGCAGTAAATCATCTTGTGCTTGTAACTCCCCCGCTAAGACTAATATTTCTGCACCTTCAGGAACCGATAAACTTATTTTTGCATTCGCTTCAAAATAATAAACCGACACTTCTTCATGTTTGTCTTTGTATAACGGGGTAATAGAAACGCCAACTGTTGGTGAAGGAATTGCGGACATTTTATCTATCTGTAGACGAACCTGGGTTCTATCTTCAGGTTGAAATTGCCACAACTTTACAAAAATAATACAGCCGTTATCAGAGCGTGGCGTATGACTAGATTGTGGCGGATTTCGAATATACGAGCCGGTAGGAAAATCGCCACTGTCATCTTGAAATACACCGTCAAGCACAACAAACTCTTCGCCACCGGTATGAACATGAGCAGAAAATTTACTGCCTTTTGCGTATCGTACTATGCTAGTTGCTCTAGCGACTTCTCCACCGACTCTATCTAGAGGTCTTCTTTCAACGCCGGGCATAGGAGAGGCTAACCAGTCTAATGAGGCACTATGAACAACTGCTCTTTGATTAAAATCATCCAAAATTCCCATAAGTAAATCCTCGTTAAAAAAATAGTAAAGGGCCGCGAGTCGTTAATACCATGAAGGCGGTTGAACAACTCGCGATATAGTTTTATTTAAGGCTAGGGCGGTCTTGAATCTTTGCACGCCATGCAAGTAAATGTGTGTATTCACTTGGTACGGTTAGTTTGCCAAAATCAGCAAAAGCAAGACCTGCGAATAAGGTAATATCAGCCATAGTAAATGCTTCACCAGCGACATAAGGCGTGCTACTTAACACCGTATTAAAATATTTAAAACCAGCCAGTACGTTTTTTCCTTGTTTATTGCCCCATGTTTTATTTGGGTCTATTTCAAGATCGGGTCCTAAACCATCCGTCGCATGATGAAAATAAATAGCCGCAGCGTCAAGTACCATAAATTCAGCTCTGCGTTGCATCATGCTAATAACAGCACGTTCTTTAGCAGACGTTCCTGTTAATGAAATACCCTCAAATGTGTGATCGATATATTCAATAATAGCTGAACATTCAGAAATATAGCTACCATCATCTAATTCGAGTACCGGAACACCGGCAGCTGGATTTTTTACGAGGAAAGCCTCACTTCTATGCTCAGCGTTCATTACATCAACAGGAACAAAAGTAACTTGCTCTAGTGCATTTTTTTCGGCTAAAGCCATTCGTACACGAAGCGGGTTAGGAAAACCTTCAACATCATATATTTTCATTTGTATCTCCCATTAATGAGTCTTATACCAATCCCATTAAGTTATTGCTCACTTGTACTAGTTAAAATAGCTCAAGGCTGTGTTGCTCTCAATCCCAATAGCCAGCTATTGCTCAATCGAGCGCCTTACCTTAAGTTATTTTTCCTGCGCACAACAAGATCACAAACTTAATGGAACTGGTATTATTTAACTAAGCGTTATTTTACTTAGCCTAGATTTATTTAATTTTACATCTACCTATTGGTAGGTAGTTTGGTGGTTTTTATATCAATTGTCAAATGTTCACTTGTAGCTAATTGTAACTTCTAGCTTGCTGTAAAAATAATTTGCTTTTAAATTCAACGGCAGTTAATATTTATCTATCAGTAGGTAGATTAGAGGTTTTAATGAATAACAGGCGCGTAATTATTGTTGGTGGTGGATTAGCTGGTTTATATACCGCGTTTCAGTTAGAACAGTTAAGTATTCCTTATGTGCTATTTGAAGCGAAAGATGTTTTTGGTGGGCGCATTCATAGTGAACAGCCCAAGGTAAATAACAATCAGTCGTTATTTCATGATCTTGGTCCAACATGGATATTCCCACATCATCATCGCATGAAAGCATTAGTCGCTCATTTGAATGAAAATTTATTTCATCAACATAGTGCTGGTGCGGTTGTTTATCATGAAAATACCAATACAAAACCTCAAATTATTGAAAATGGTCAAGGGCCTTTATTGCATCGTTTAGAAGGAGGTTTATATAAGCTCATTTTGGCTTTACAAGCTAAGTTATCAAAAAATAACTATCAGCTTAGTTGCCAAGTGGATAATTTAAAAAAGGTTAATGAGACTTGGCAAGTAACAGTAACAAATACAAAAGATGCTTCGGTCGTGATTCACGAAACTGACCATTTAATTTTAGCGTTACCACCAAGACTTATTCATGAATACTTAACGCCTACTCATTGGGCGAGTGCAGCGTTAACAAAAGCGTTAGTAGCTGTACCCACTTGGATGGCAAACCAAGTAAAGTTTGTCGCGACTTATCATAAACCTTTTTGGCGAGAAAATGGTCTGGCAGGGCAAGCATTTAGCCGTGTTGGACCTATGATAGAAATTCATGATGCCTCAGCAAAAGATCAGCAGGGTTTTGCATTATTTGGGTTTATCGGACTTTCATCTCAAGCTATAAAAAGTTTTTCTATTGAACATTTAAAAGCCCAGTGCATTAATCAGCTTAAGTTATTGTTGGGCGACGAAGCGCAGCACTATGAACAGTGTTACTTAAAAAGTTGGGGCAGTGATGTTCATGTTGCCACAGATAAAGACAGAACAGAGCCACCTGCGCATCCTGATTTTCATATAAAGCGATTTTCTCAGGAGCTATCGTCATTAAATTTATACTTGGCAGGTAGTGAGTTTTCCGAAGAAGATGCTGGCTACCTTGAAGGCGCGATTTACGCCGCCGATAAAGCGATTAGTTTATTGAAAAAAGAAGTCTTATTGAAAAATCACTGAAAATAGACAAGCATCTAGTGGTATCACTCTGACGAAATTATTAAGTATTTGAATAAAATAACCTAGTCATTGATAATGGCCAAAATTATTGAGTAACTCACATTAGCATTATCTAGATATATCGCTAATACCGGCATTATTTACTTAACCTCTTACATAGCATTTATTTATGAATAAAAAATCTCAAATACTGACCTTAGCTGAAAACAAAGTAAGGGCTGGCGGCTACGGAAATTTTAGCTTTAGAGAGCTTGCCGATGAAATAGGCATTAAAAGCTCAAGTGTGCATTACTATTTTCGAACGAAAGCTGATTTAGCTGCAGAATTAGCGCATCAGTATACCGATCTGTTTTTAGCATCACTCAATGATGAAAAAGCAAAACTACAAGAGAGTAGTGCGATTAAGCTTTATATTAATATGTTCAAAGCGGCATTAGAAAAAGATAACCAAATGTGCTTATGTGGCTTATTAGGTGCACAGTTAGATGCCTTACCAGAGCAAGTAAAAAGTGAAATTAAACGTTTTTTTGAATTAAATATAAAGTGGTTGCAACAAAGCTATATTGAAGAAAAAGGCATGACAGTAGCAAGTGCTAAGGCTAGAGCTATTCAGTTATTAGCCTCTTTAGAGGGCATAATGATTTTATCTAAAGTATTAGATGACAAAACGGCTTTTGATAATATTCAACATTATATTTAATAGCGAGCTCTGACAAATCATGCTATTTCCACAACATTGCTAGACAATATGCCTTAAGCTATTTGCCTTTGTTGTGGAATTGTTGTTGTATTAAGTCGTATTAGAAAAACACCTTAATCTCATTTTTATGTCCGTTCCCATGAGTCTTTAAATGGCATAGACGAAACTAAACCTATGTAAAGTAATCTTAAAAAATGCTCAAAACGAAAGTAGGATAATTCAACTGGCAGTGCTGTAAATATGCTCGGCTGTCACACACAGCTAGTCACCTAAGTTAGTGAGTAAGTTAGTGACTAAGTTACTCAAACGGACACTTAATAGTTGGCTAAGTTTCGTTTTGCTAGACAATTGTAGCCAACTATTATTTAGCCTGTTATTTAGGCGTTGTATAATATAAGGACGCAGATATTATGAATACAGATAAGGCTGCTAAGCAGCCCAGCGATATAGAAGGGGCGACAGTTGTCATCACGCATAGAGTGCGTGAATGCAAGCACGCTGATTACGAACATTGGTCTAATGAAATTGCGCCGCTTTGCAAAGCGTGGCCGGGGAATTTGGACTGGCACATCGTCCGTCCAATTTCTGGACTAACTGGAACATACACGATCATTATTCGATTCGACACCCGATCACATCTACAGGAATGGATGGAGTCGACAACTCGCTCCCGTTTAATTAAAAAGGTTCAGCCGTTATTGGTAACGGGCGATGACTTTTTTATAAGTAGCGGGCTCGATTTTTGGTTTACCCCAGAAAGAGCTAAAGCCAAAGTACCAGTACGCTGGAAGCAATACCTAGTGACATGGTCGGCCATTTACCCTTTAGTGCTTGGTGTGCCGATAGTGGTTGCACCAGTGTTGCGGTTCTTACAGCTTCCCGATAATCATTTTATAACTACGCTTGCCGTAACAGGCGTCATCGTTTTTCTTATGGTTTATTGGATCATGCCTCGTTACACTCGTTTTATCCAGCGATGGCTATTCAGTTGAGGTAGACTTATAGCCCAACAACCATTTCCAGCTGAGAGATTTTTTCGTTTAGTTTTGGCAAATTTGCGGCTGAAGTTGGAAATTTTTTACTACTAAGAGAGAGTTTTTTGTCGGAATTTAAAATATTTGGTCTTTTTATGATTACCGCTCTAGCTGAAATTATTGGTTGTTATTTACCATACCTTTGGTTGCGCGAAGATAAGTCAATTTGGTTGTTGATTCCAGCAGCTCTGAGCTTAGCCACATTTTCGTGGTTGCTTTCTCTACACCCTGAGGCCGCTGGTAGAGTTTATGCGGCCTATGGTGGTGTTTATATTTTTATGGCTATTTTATGGTTGTGGATTATAGAAGGCATTCGCCCAACAGCATGGGATCTAGTGGGTTCAGGTGTAGCACTTTTAGGTATGGCAATTATCATGTTCGCCCCCCGCACCACATAAAAATACGATGGAAGCGAAAATAGGTGATCAAAAACTTTTTGCTATTTATAAAAAATATTGGTTTTATGCGAAAAGATCACGATGCCACTGGCTATATGAAAAATCTCAAGGTTAAATCACTACTTGGATTCAAATAGTAAGTGAGGTAAAAATACGGATTTTGCGAGCAAACTTACTTTATAAATTAACCTTACTTCCATTTTTGGCTTTGGCTATAAAGTTAGTTTTACAGGCTCTAGCTGCCAGAGGTTAAAAGCGCCAGTTCATGATCTTGTTGACGTGATAATCGGCATTATCTACTAATACCAAGTTGATTAATTACCTGCTCATTTTTAATGGTTAAAATGAATAACTACAGCGTTATAAAATTTATAAGTAGAATAACTACTGACTAAATTTTATGCCTTGTATTTATCCATTTTTCCTCATGAAAAAGGTGATCACTTAATTAATCAAATTGGTATTATACCAATCTTACTACATTATCTGATCATTCCACCTGGTTAAAAAAACCACTACTGGGTTATTTATTTAATCATTATCACGGCATAGATGCATGCTTATTAGACAATGCAGGCGCCTATTGTTCTGAACAATTAGTTATTAAAACGTTATTAAAATAAATGCCTTATATTTGGCTGCTTTCCCTGCATATAAAACCAGATGATTAATGAAATGTTTTAGCTAAAAATAAGAAAATTGACTAGAATATTAGACTCAGCGGAGTTTCGTTTTGCTCATATAAAAATGGTTATAGTAATATGAACTATCAATTTGGCGCTTTTTTTCTTGATACCATTAACTTCAGGCTACTAAACGTCGGAAAGGCTGTTGCCATAGAACCCCAAGTATTTGATTTGCTCATTTACTTAATTGAACATCGTGAGCGCCTTGTTTCGCGTCAGGAAATATTCAACAATATTTGGGCTGGACGTGAAGTCTGTGACACCTCTTTAAGCAATAATATAAAAAGCGCACGCAAAGTGCTGGGTGATGACGGACGAAGTCAACAAGTTATCAAAACAATCCATGGTCGCGGTTATCAGTTTATTGCTGAAATCCAAACAGCAACACAAGTATTTCATCATGATAATCAACCGGAAAGAAAATTTAAACTGCGTTATCAAATTGCCTTAAGTTTCCTTATGGCCTTACTGGTACTTATTTTTATAATCCTAAATGTTGGTGGTAAAGCGCCTAATGACTTTAGACCTAGCCTCGCGGTATTGCCATTAACCAATATCATACCGGCAGCGAATTCAGATTATTTTGGTTTTGCTTTAGCCGATCAAATCATTGGTGATTTTGCCTATCTTAAAAACCTAACAGTTCGTCCTTCCAGCTCAATTCGGCACTATGCAGGACAAGTTTACAATGTAATTTCGGTAGGTAAAGACCTAAACGTAGATTATGTTTTAAGTGGCAACTACATTCACCAAGACCAAAAAATCAGAGTCAACTTAGAGCTTATTGATGTAAGAACCAACACACTGCTTTGGCGGCTCAATCAGTTTGAAGTGACTTTTAGTAACACCTTTAAGTTACAGGATATTGTTGCTAAAGAAGTCGTTAATAGCTTGAAAATTGAGTTTTCTGAACAAGAACTTAAATTATTTTAGAAGTATATCTTACCCCTTCAGTATCGAGGGCAATAATTTGGCTGTGGAAATGCTAAAAAAATCAATTGATTTAGACAACAATTCAAGTCACCTTTAAATCTCATTTTTAATGGTTAAAATGAATAACTACAGCGTTATAAAATTTATAAGGTGAATAACTACTGACTAAATTTTATGTCTTGTATTTATCCATTTTTCCTCATAAAAAAGGTGATTACTTAACTAATCAAATTGATATTATTTCTACATCTAATTGAACGTTCCCATCACTTTAATTGTAATCTAAGGTACCTTTTTGGAAAACCATATTTATTGCCTCTATGCTGTATCATTGAGTTTGCTGCTGAAGTACTTTAATTAAAAGGGTCAATGCTATAACGAATTACGCTGTAGCATTTTGTGAGCTGTAATGCCAATCTCACTTATTATCTGATCATTTCATTTCACTTGGTTAAAAAAGCCCACTACGGCGTTATTTAATCATTATCGCTGCATGGATGCAGTTTATTAGACAATGCAGGCGCCTATTGTCCTGAACAATTAGTTATTAAAATAAATACCTTGTATTGGGCTGTTTCCTGCATATTAAGTAGACCATCTAATTAATGAAATTGGTATAATGATTAAACCGTATGAACGGATATGATAACCCTCATATTTATTACCGACCTGAAATTAAGATCAATGTCTCACGACCATTATCCTGTTCATTATGTTGTGCAGAAATATCTCTTATGGTGCCTGTAGATGGCAAGAATTTATTTTTTTTTGAAGTATAGCGATTTAAATAGCGGTAAGTTTCTAGGGCATTATATTTTATCGCAAAAGCAGTCACTAATAAATCATTACACGTTAATGAATTCGCTACGATTCGACTCAGTACAGAAGTAGATACTGCAGACCCCTTAGTTCGTATGCCACTTTTAAGGGCTGGTTTGTTATCTTCGGCTACAGCAATGCATATCTTAGTTTTAATTGAGTTATTTTTGGCAACAAATTTATAACTAGCCGCATTGGTGACTAATGTACAACCTAAAATAGTAATACTTAATATAAATAGACTTTTTTTCATGATCTTAATTCCTTCTAATGTATTTCCTTATGAATCACCAATCTTGGTGTACAAATACGCAAAAAAACACGGATTATTGATTGAATTTACTTCAATTATCCCAGTCAAAAAATACTGCACTGGTTCTAACATTCACATGCATATTGTTTGCTCTCCCTTAGGTTGATACAAAGTCTGATAATTTGTATCACAAACGCTGTTGAAATAATTAATATAAGTTATTTGCTGTTTTTAACATGAAGATTATCTAATGATTATATAATCATTAGATAATTTAGATAAATTAGATAAATTTAGAATTGATAAATCATCCTGAAATTAAGGAAAAAAAGGTACTTTTGGGAGATATGATACTGACCAAAATAGCATTCCAATGCGATCGATATAACTCTTTGTAATTAAGGCACCGCTTGACAAGCTTTTTCTTTTATCAACCAACGCCCTTTGTTAGTGATTAATTTGCCCTTAAAAAATATGAGCGCTAACGTTATCAAACTTTCACAGCCCAACCCAGATATTAAAAACTTTAATATCTGCTTTTGTATCTAGTGAGCCATTCGTTATTGTGGCAGGGAGAAAAAAGTCTTCTTTGTGGCATTAGTGCTCGTTAAAGCCAATTACGCAGATAACGGCTAAGTCGGATTAGTTACTATAAGCAAAGGCTAATGTCAGTTTCGTATTTTAGTTAGCATTTGAAAGCATGATCTCAATTTAGACTGCTTTGTCCTAAAAACGGCTAAGCATCAACTAGCTTAGTTTTTTTATTCGTCAAATAGAGACAATAAAATTTTATGTCAGCAACATATAAAACTATTAAAAATGATACTGACTTCTTAAAGCATTTATTTTATAAAAGTTTTGATGCTTGATCATTGTGCTTTTGTGTTGATTCCTGGCTAAAAATGTCTTGGCAGTCATTAGCTTCTTGGCAATCAATACTCTCATTAATAGTGGGCTGCACAGGTATATCTGCAACATACACACCTTTGCTGCGCCATATGCCTGTATTCCAACGTTTTAAGGCAATAATACCGCGAATACATTCGTCTAAGCTGGTTGCCAGCCAAATGCCGACTAAACCATAACCATAATGTAGGCCTAAAAGCCAAGCTAAGGGTAGGGCCATAAACCACATAATAGTAAAGCCAACCACTGACACATAACGAGCATCGCCAGACGCCCGTAACGAAGCGCCAACAATGAGATTAAAGCTGCGACCGAATTCACCTATAATCGCAATCATTAATATCAGCTTACCCAACGCCCAAATCTCGACATTGCTGGTAAATATTGCAAACCAATAGTCAGAAAATGCCAACAAGGTAAAGACAAAAAACATCGCCCCAGCAATACCCAGTTTTAGCCCTAACATCAGTTGTTTATCAGCATCTTCAAAACGCTTAGCACCGATATAATGGGCGACCTTAATTTGTACGCCTGAACTGATAGCAAAGCCATATAAAATAGCGGTAAAAAGTAAATTAAAGCTATAAATACGCGTAGCTAAAGCAAGCTCACCCATAGTCACTATCATAACCGTCATCAATATTTGGGTAAGTTGCCATGACATTGGGTCTAACACCGACGGAATAGCTATTTTTAAAATAGGGGCACTATCTTTTTTAAATAACAGCCAACTCTTGGGTAAAGCAATGTTGATGTGTAAATGTTTAATAATGATGACAAGGGTAAAACATAAACTGACCACCCAAGCGATGACTGACGCATAGGCAACACCTTGTACTCCTAAATCAGGAAATCCGTGCTTGCCATCAATTAATAAATAGTTAAATAATATATTGACTATGGTCATCACAAAAGTTGACCACATATTCCAATGGGTTTTACCTTGAGACGTTAAAACTGCTGCTGCAGCAAAGCGTACGGCTAATACTGAAGTGCCGATACCTATGGTGCTTAAGTATATGCTTGCCATACCGGCCATATCATCACTTAAGCCCATCCATTGTGCGAATGTAGGCGCAAAAGCCATCATAATAATGCTTAATAAAATGCCGGCAAAGAGCAGAATGGCAAATAACACACCATAGGTTTTAGCTAACTGGTTATGATCTCCAGCGCCAATGCGTTGTGAGGCAACACTACTACCGCCTTGATGCAATGTACTATAAAGCGCAAACGCAACGCCTAAAATAGGTATAACAGCGCCTATTGATGCCGCTGCAGAATCTGAGATACGACTTAAAAACCAAGCGTCAGTAACATTGATCATAAAAATGAAAAAGAGATCAATAAAAATAGGCCACGTTAAACTTAAAAGACTTCGGTCAGCAACTGATTGGCTTGATTTAGGCACAATATCTCCGGGAAAATAGCAATGGTGCAGTATAACAGTTGCAGCGGTAATTATTGATGAATACGATTGTTACAAATCGTATTCATGCGGCGAGAGTTACGATTAACGTTAAAATAAGATAAACGTGAGACAAGGAGGAGTAAAAACCACCACTTGATGCTTTATTAAGCACTTAACCAAAAAAATCAAACAAAAAGCCTAATAAGCTAAATTAGCACTTTACAAAACAGTGAACAGTATCTATTATTCGCCCCGTTCTGAAGCAGCAATGTTTTGGAACATTGGTGAGATGGCTGAGTGGTCGAAAGCACTGGTCTTGAAAACCAGCAAGGGTTTATAGCCCTTCTAGGGTTCAAATCCCTATCTCACCGCCAAAAAACGAGAAACCGCTAATCGAAAGATAAGCGGTTTTTTTTCGCCTAAAATTTAGTGGATGACATAAGATAGGGTTTATAGCGCCAATCCTGCGAGTAGGGTTCAAATCTCTATCTCACCGCCAAACTATAAAAACCGCTAATCGAAAGATTAGCGGTTTTTTTCGCCTAAAATTTAGTGGATTACATAAAATAGGGTTTATAGCGCCAATCCTGCGAGTAGGGTTCAAATCCCTATCTCACCACTAAACTATAAAAAATCGCTAATCGAAAGATAAGCGGTTTTTTCTCGCCTAAAATTTAGTGGATGACATAAGGCAGGGTGTATAGCGCCGATGCTTCGAGTAGGGTTCAAATCCCTATCTCACCGCCAAAAAACGAGAAACCGCTAATCGAAATATTGGCGGTTTTTTCGCCTAAAATTTAGTGCATCACATAAGGTAGGGTTTATAGCAAGAGTTCTGTTTGCTAGCATTAACTCAGTAGTTGGTACTAAATATATAAAAATAGTCTTTTTAACTTTTAGACGGTTTTTTTATAAAAAAATTTGTAGCATTAATTCTTTAAGTCGATTTTAAAGTACTATATTTTTGAGGCTTTTCTTTAGTGACGAAGTAACAAATTAGTGAGCCGAGTGTTACTAATACAACACCTTGCCAAAATGAAGGACTTAGTGTGATAGATAAGTAAACAGATGATATAACTGTCGAAAATACTGGTGTAAAATATGACATTGTACCTAATAGCACAAGATTGCCGCCTATAATTGCTTTATTCCATAAAGCATAACCACTGCCGACGACAATACCAGCAAGTAAAAGGGTTAAAGTTGAGCTTAATGAGAACGTTAAAGCCGCTTCATCACTTAATGCGTATTGAAACCATAATGTGATAGCTGTTGCAGTAAAAAATAGGCTGATCGCATTTTTCCCATTGCTCAATCGTTGAGTCACTACGCAATAAATAGCCCAAATAAATGCCGCCGAAAAAGCCATTAAATAAGTAACAGGGTTATCTGAAAAATTATTCATTAACACAGCAGGTGAAACTTCGCTATCGCCAGTAATACACCAAGCAACTCCTATAAACGCAATCAACACGCTAGGATATAGCCAAAAACTGACTTTTTTACGGCCTAAAATAACGGTTAGTAATATAGTAAGTGCTGGCCATAGGTAATTAATAACAGCCATTTCCATTGCTTGATGGCGATCATTTGCCATCCCTAAAGATAAAGCAAGGCACACTTCGTAAGCGACAAATAATATAGTGCCAACAATAAGATAGCGTGGTGGGAAGTCTTTAAGCTTTGGGACTCCCATAACCAAGATTAAAAAGATGGCGCTGACCGAGTACATCATCGCCGCACCACCAATAGGGCTAAAAATTTCTGATACATCTCTGACTAGCGCAACGAGAAAACTCCATAGCAATATTGCAGCCACACCGTAAAGTGTATATTTATGTTGGGTTAAAAACACCATGTCAAACCTAAAGTACGACTTAAAAATTGAGTGGTAAACTAACAGTATTTTTTTGATTAAACAATTTTGATTAAATATTTTAGGTTAAACATTGCAGGTTAATACAACTACGCGATTATCAGCTTGTAACGTTAACCGCAGTAAAAAATGAGTTAATTATAGTGAATAGGTAAAAGGGTATATAAAATGCTATGACCATTAAAGTACCGCAACTAGTCATAGCGGTAAGATCAGGGACAATATTGCTAATCTGCACGCGACCACTAATAAGCCTGACAAAACCCAATTGAACACCGACGAGCAATTGAGTCTCCTAAAAAAAATAAAGAACAACACAAAGGTATGAGCAAATTGTGTTAATGCGCAATACTGTTAATTGCGCATGGCTTGAATTAAACTTTCTCTTGGCAATTAACAGTAAAATAAAGTGGGTTGCAATAAATAAAATAGCTCGACTTAATAATTGATTTTGTTTGGGTTGGTTCATTTTTATCTTTATCTTAGGTAAGTACTAACGAATAAACGGAATAAACGATGTAGCCTAAGCACAATTAAAAATTAAATGCCGCTAGTATATTTATAGGAGGATCATATGATTCGATGGATTTTTTTACTTGTTAGCGTAATTGCTTGTTGGAATGTGAAAGCTTTTAGCAATCTTACTTCATTAAATAATAACGGTATTGAACAATGGGAAGTTAAAGTATTCTCGGGTAAATCGATTTACACCATAAACCAGTATCAAGGACGCTTTGCACTACAAGCACTTAGTCAGAGTTCTGCATCTGGATTGGTGTTAAAAAAGAAAATTGATCTCACTGTAACTCCCTACATCAACTGGAGTTGGTTAGTAGAAAAGACCTTACATCCGTTAAACGAGCGTAGTAAAAGTGGAGATGACTTCGTTGCTAGAATTTATGTGGTTATTGATGGTGGCTTTATGGTTTGGCAGACCAAGTCATTAAACTACGTTTGGTCGAGTAATCAAGATATAGGCTTGGTTTGGGATAACCCCTTTGCTGGTTCAAATGTCAAAATGATGTCTATCCAAGGAAAGGAATCTAAAACCGGTAAGTGGTACCAAGAAAAGCGTAATGTATATAAAGATTTGATTGATACTTTTGGTGACCAAGGTAGTGAGAAAGCAAACCTAAAAGCTTATAACCATATAGATATTATAGCTATTATGACAGACACCGATAATAGTGAAAAAGCAGCAGAGTCTTACTATGGTGACATTGTATTTAGTGCTGGATAGGAAACAGTGAAAAACTTTAAATAAAAAAATAACTGGTTATATATCTATTTTAATATAATTTCAGCCAATATTTTTATCCACTTAAGTTAACGTTATGTTTTCATATAAATATGAGGCAACTTAAGTAGAAATTATATGAACTCAGGTACAGCAAAGAAGATGAAGAGGTTATTGCTGGTGTAAATCTTTTAATGTACTCTTTTTTGCAATCGTACTGTTTGCAATCGCACGATTTAAAATCGTACTAAGGACAGCTTAGATAGAAGTTATCAGAAACATAGTTATGTAGACCATTAAAAATGGAATAATGATAACTGATATCGGTTTCCATCATTGCCGCAGTGGCAACAAGAGTAATATAAACGGCCTACCAATGGAGAATAAGATGAGTAAAATAGTAGATGAAGTAAAATCCGCCAATGCTGATTATGTCGCTGCATTTGGAGATAAAGGTGATTTGCCAATGCCTCCTGGTAGGCAGTTTGCCATTTTGACATGTATGGATGCACGCTTGGATCCAGCTAAATATGCAGGTCTTGCTGAAGGTGATGCACATGTAATTCGCAACGCAGGCGGCAGAGCAAGCGATGATGCTATTCGTTCATTAGTGATTTCTTATAAATTATTAGGCACAAAAGAATGGTTTGTTATCCATCATACTGATTGCGGCATGGAAACATTTTCAACTGAAATAATGGCAGATTTACTTTCAAGCAGCCTTAAAACATCAAGTGTTGATACTTCTGGTTGGCATGACAGTAAAACGGGTGGCGGTACAACTGATGGCAAATACATTAATTGGCTCACCATTAGTGATCAAGACAAAAGTGTTTTGGAAGACGTTCTGCGAATTAGAAGTAATTCAATGGTGCCAAGCGACATTCCAATTTATGGTTATATTTATGACTGCAAAACTGGCAATCTTAATGAGGTTCTTGAAGCCACAGTAGCGGGCAAGGCAAGCTAAAACACTTAACTAAACAGTGTACTTTAATAGTACACTGTTTAGTTTCACATGCGCTGCGTGTAAACGTGGCACTAACTGCACAGGAAATTTGATGAAGTATTTTGCATACGGTTCAAACATGTCAATTTTAAGACTTCAAGAACGGGTACCAAGTGCCAAAAGGCTTGAAACAGTAACACTCAAAAATCACCGATTACGCTTTGACATGAGCGGTAGTAAGGATGGCTCTGGAAAGTGTGACTCTTTTCAAACGAATAATAGCGAAGACACAGTTATTGGCGCTTTGTTTGAGATAAACAGAGATGAAAAAATAATTTTAGATCGCGCTGAAAGTTTAGGCTATGGATATGACGAAAAAATAGTCGCTGTACAAAATAACTTAGGTGAAGTCTTTAATGCCTTAATATATTGTGCAATTAACGTAGACGCTGCATTAATACCTTATTCTTGGTACTTAAATCACGTTATTATCGGAGCAAAGGAATCAGAAATACCAGCTGACTACCTTGCTGTTATTGAGTCTATTGTGTGTTTAGAAGACCCGGATAAAGCCCGAGACGCAGAGCAACGTGCAATGTACAGTTAACCACACGGCTTGGCATTGACGTGTGGCGAGCTATGGTTTGTATAGTGTGTTAGTTTTAGCGCACTGCAACGCTAACTTGGCCCGCTTGAAAGCTAACGTACTTATAATATTGTTACTTGGCTTGCCTTTATTTATTGATCATCATAAGCCTTGGGTCAAAACAAATGTTGGATGAAAAATCAGGCTCACTTAAATAAAGTTGCCTTCAAAGTTAAGGCAACTAAATCGGTAGTTAAATTCCACAAGGCAATCCGATGTATAAATTCATTATAATAATACTCTTAACTCTTTCTGCTAGCGTACTTGCTAATAAAGTGACTACTCTAAAAAAACAAACTCACCAAGATATGTTAGCACCTGAAATTAAAACGGTTTGGGGAGAAATATATATGGGCTTGGGTTGGCAAGTTTACAAAAGTGAAGGTGTAAACATTGCTCGGCACCCCGGTAGTATTAGAGGCTATAAATCATTAATTATTACTTACCCTGAAAATAAAGATGCCCTAATATTACTAATTAATACTAATACTAATCCCATTAAGTTATTGCTCACTTGTACTAGTTAAAATAGCTCAAGGCTGTGTTGCTCTCACTCCCAATAGCCAGCTATTGCTCAATCGAGCGCCTTATCTTGAGTTATTTTTCCTGCGCACAACAAGATCACAAACTTAATGGAACTGGTATTATAACTTGGAGTAACAGTTTATATTTCTAACTTGTTTGTAAATAATTAATCAAAGGGATTTTCTGCAAAGGCGGGTAAAATTTTAGTTATGTTTACATCAGCATTTTTTTAACTCAAGCAATTGTGCAAAAAAAAGTGTAAATTTGCTGAGTGCCAATACTGTTTGATGAGCAATACCTTAAAACGTTGAAGAGAATTAATCATGATAAAAATAATAAGAAAAAAAAACGTTAGTCCTAAGCCAGATAAAATCAGCAAAAGCGTATTGCACTATCCATTAATAATATTAATGCTATTAATGGCAATAGGGTGTTCGTCTTCAAGCGATAACTTAGCTGAGCAATCAATTGTTAGTGAAAAATCAGTTATTAGTGAACAGCCCGTCAAAGGCCCTTATGAAATAGCCGCTGAGCAAAACTTACCCAGTGTGATCAGCTATCAGGCACCCGAGGATTCATTACGCTTTATCAATGAGCCTATTTTTAAACTTAACGATACAGTTTATCGTTACGTATTAAGCCCATTAGCGAAGGGCTATGAAAACGTGGTGCCTAAGCCTGTTAATACCAGTATACGTAACTTTTTTTATAATTTACGTGAGCCACTTTATGCGCTAAACCACTTATTACAAGGTGAATTCTCAGCGTCGGGTAAAAGTATTACTCGTGTGTTGCTAAATACCACAGTAGGGCTGCTTGGCTTGTTTGACCCCGCTAATAGTCTGATGGAATTTGAGCGTAATAAAACTACTTTTGGTGATACCCTAGCCACCTATGGTGTTGGGCATGGCGCTTATCTTGTTTTACCTTTGCTTGGTCCGTCTGATTTGCGTGACACGGCCTCATTAACCTTTAACTACTTTGCACATCCTCTTAACTACATTAATGACGAAACACTCGCCCAGCAGTTATTGTTTGTTGATGGTATACAAGCGCAAACCGTTATTTTAGCTAAATATCCTGAGGTTTTGGCCAACGTTGAAAATCCTTATGAGTTTGTGCGTAATTTATATATGCAAAACTTACAGCGTGACGGCCAAGAACGTCGAAACGAAGTTTTTAAAACGGAACAGCAAAAACAGTCTACAACCATGCCCGTTAACAACATTAACCCAGTGGTAGAATAATGATCTTTAAACAAAATTCGACTATTTGGGCTTATATTATTTGTCTTGTTTTTACATTATTGACCGCCGCATTGGCTTGGGAGGCAAAGCATTTTGAAATAGATGCATCGGCTGACACTCTGTTGGTTGATAATAATAAGCATTACATTCTAACCCAGCTGTCTGAACAACGTTACGGCTCTGAAGAGTTTATATTAATTGCATTCAAACCATATAATGGTCAATTGTTTTCAGCCGCCACTCTTAATTCTATCGCTACTATCGGCGGTGAAATAGAAGCAATTCCTCGAGTTAAACAGGTAAAAAGTATTGTTAATGTACCTATTTTTTCCTCGGCAAAAACATTTTCTGCTGACGTTGAGCATTTAACTTGGGAAAAGAAAAAGTTTGATGAAAATACCTTATCGCTGAGTTTAAAAAAACACCCATTATATGAAGGCTTACTGGTTAACGAAGACCAAACCGCGCTGTCATTACAGGTGGTTTTTAAGTCAGAGCAAAAAATAGCGCAAATTAATGACAATATTATTGATATAAAACGTCACTTATTAACCAGAGACCTAACTAAAACAGAGCTTAATGCCCTTAAAGCGTTAAAACAGCAACAACAAGCCTTCAATAAAAAATATGAGCAAACTCGTAGTAATGAAATTGAAAAAATTCGCGCTATTTTACTGCCTTATAAAAAAGACGGCGACTTTTACCTCGGCGGTAATAACTTACTGTCTTATGAGTTAATTCAAATTATTGAGAGTGACTTAGTACTTTTTGGTTCATTAATCATGTTGGTGGTTATTGTGCTGCTGTGGTTTTTGTTTAGACAATTGAGTTGGGTAATATTGCCCATTGTTTGTTGTACAACCAGTGTGGTGATGACTATAGGTTTATTAGCGGCACTTGATTTTAAAGTCACGGTAATTTCAGCTAACGTCTTCGCTCTGCAAATAATTTTGTCATTGGCAATGATCATTCATCTGATTGTTCATTATCAAGAGTTAGTGAGCAAAAACAGTGACTGGTCGCATAAACGGCTAGTATTTTCAACTATTAAACAAAAGATGAAACCCTGTTTTTATGCTGGATTAACTACTGCTATTGGTTTTGGCTCGCTGATATTTAGTGGTGTTCAACCGGTTATTAGTTTCGGTTGGATGATGGTTGTTGCTATGCTGGTAAGCTTTATTGTTAGCTTAGTTTTTTTCCCCGCTTTATTACTGGTGATATTTAATAAACAACATTTTGTAAAACAGCACCACCAAATTGAGCGTGGTATGACAGCAAGCGCAAATTTTGTTAACAACCAACCTAAAAAAATTATTTTTATTTCAGTGCTAGTCACCGCTATTGGCCTATGGGGCTGCCTCAAATTAACTGCTGAAAATAGTTTTTTAAATTACTTTAGTGAATCAACCGACGTTCGAAAAGAGTTAACTTTTATTGATCAACAGTTTGGAGGTTCAACACCATTTGACGTGTTATTTGATATTCCTGATGATCAAATTAAATCAGGTTTAGTTATTTCAGCCAGTACGGTACAAACGGTCACGGCTATTCAGAATATGCTCGCAAAACAGCAAGCCATTGGTGCAATAACCTCAATTGCAGATTTTACTAAAATTGCCCAAGTTGTAAATGGCAAACCGCTAACAGAATATGAACTTACCGCGCTTTATAAAAGTTTAGACCCTAAGTTACAACAAGCGTTATTTGGTGCTTATTTTTCAGCAAAAGACAAGCAAATACGAATTTCAATGCGCGTACAAGACAGCATTAAAGATTTAAACAGAGCTGATTTATTAGCAGATATCCATCAAGAATTATCAGCCATGGGCATCGAAAAAAAACAATATACGCTAACTGGTCTGTTTATTCTTTATCAAGATATATTGTCGCGTTTACTTGATTCGCAAATACTGACCATACTGGTTGTTTACGGCGCGATGGCAATAACACTGATGATTATTTTCTCATCGTTTAAAGTGGCGTTGATTGCCATAGTGCCTAATTTAATTACCACCTCAGTGATTATGGGGATATTAGGTATATTTTCGATTCCTTTAGATTTAATGACTATTACTATTGCTGCTGTTGCTATGGGTATTTCAATGGACGATACCATTCATTATATTCATCGATACTTAGCAGAAATAAAACGGGGACAAGCCAGTAGCGAAGGGTGGGTTAAGCGCACTAATTTATCAGTTGGCTATGCCTTAATATATACCACTACAGTAATTGTTATTGGTTTTGGTACCTTGGTTTTTTCTGATTTTGTACCCAGTATGTTGTTCGGTTTACTAACCAGTATTGCGATGGTGATTGCCTTGGTTACTGACATAACAATTCTCCCAGTATTACTGAAAAAATATTTAGCAAAAAGTAAGCTAAACGAGCCCTAATACCAATCCCATTAATTTATTGCTCAATCGAGCGCCTTACCTTGAGTTATTTTTCCTGCGCACAACAAGATCACAAACTTAATGGAACTGGTATAACATAAGAGCACTGTACTTTTTAGCGCCATGTTTTATTGTTTTTAGCTTATTCACAACTCCCTGTTAAATAGTATTAACGGTATCTGTTATTAGAGTTTTAGTTGCGACACCTTCGGTACTTTAAATGTTGTTATTAATTTATTTGTTCAGCTTTTTTGTGGGTTAAAACTCACTAAGGTAAGTTTTAACCCCAATAGTTTACGGCAGCTAAATAACGGTATAACTATAAATT
Organism: Colwellia sp. C1TZA3; assembly: GCF_007954265.1. Lineage (GTDB taxonomy): Bacteria > Pseudomonadota > Gammaproteobacteria > Enterobacterales > Alteromonadaceae > Cognaticolwellia. Next base: position 30,867 of record NZ_VOLS01000027.1, read on the forward strand.
TGAGTGTATTGCTTATATTTGATTCAATTATATTAAGTTATTACTCACTTGAGCTGTTTTGTCTGCAAACAACAAGCTCAAAAACTTAATGAAAATGGTATAATCCCGCTGATAAAGTATCATGCTGTGACATTACTCAATTAAAAAATCCCCTAGTTACCTGGAAAATATAAATCATGCGAATCGCCGTATCTCAGTTTGCCACCGTTTTAAATGTTCAAGAAAACCTAGCAAGCTGTGTTCGCATGATAAATCAGGCCGCGGTTTGTGAGCCGTCGTTAATCGTTCTGCCTGAATTTTGTAATACTCAGTTTAGTAGTGCCCAGCGTTGTAATAATCAGCCTTCGTACGTTGATCATAATCAAGCATGGCATCAAGCTTTAGCTATTGATGGTGATTTTTTACAACAGATAGCACAGCAAGCGAAAAAGCATCACTGTTATATTATGCTCAACGTAACGCTTCGCCAAGACCTTACTCGCGATCATCAAAACCCAGCAATCAGATCAAATATTAGTGTTACCTCCTGTATTTTTTCACCGTTTGGCGAACTTATTCAGCAAGCCGACAAACAGGCGCTGATAGGGCAGGAAAATGATTTTTTTATTAGCACCAATAAAGTTTCTGCCGTCGTTACCAGCCCTTTTGGACAACTTGGGTTTTTAACCGGTAGCGATGGTGTTACCTTTGCCGTAGCGCGCGCGTTTGCCTTAGGCGGAGCACAATTATTATGTAATTCGCAGAGTTCATTTGCATTAGATCAAAGCCATTTACATGACTTTGCTCGAGCAGGTGAAAATAATATTTTTGTCGCCACAGCAAATAAAATTGGCCCACTCAGACAGCAAGAGCTATCACAAGAACGCTTACAAGGTGACTCACAAGAGCAACAAAAATATGCTTTGGCAGAAAGTGGCGATCTTTTAAAACAAAGTTCAAGGGTTGAAAAATACCCTATGGGCGTTGGGCAAAGCCAAATAGTGTCTCCCAATGGTAAGGTGTTAGCAAAGCTAGATCACAATGAAGAAGGTTTTGTTTTTGCTGACATCGACTTAGCTGAGGCCGGGTTGAGTAAGAAATTGCGTCCTGATGGTACCAAGCTGATAAAACAGCGACGTCCTGATCTTTATCAAGAGCAAAAACTAGCCCTGCAAAAAGTAATTGAAACTGAAACTGAAAAAACACTCAATTATACTGTGCCAGAAACCGCTAATGTTGCGATATTTGCCACCTATAAGTCTAACCAGCAAGCTATTGAAGATGTTTGCCATTACATTGAAAACAACCTCAGTGACATTATTCAACTACCTGAATTATTTTTTATCGCAGATAAAACCATCACCACCAACACTGAGCAACTCAATCAAGTGGCCTGCTTGTGTACTATGCTCATTAAACAAATCAGTGCCGTATTAAGACCTTTTCAATACGTGTGCACGAGTTTAGTTATTGATGGAACGCACCAGGCCGTACTAATAAACGAACAGGGTTTATTTGCAACACAACAACAGTTACACTTTTGTCAAAGATATCAATGGACTGTGCTAGGAGATAAGCTGAAAATTATAGAGCTGCCGTTAGAGCAAGGCGTGATCAAGGTTGCTATGCTAACGGGTGATGATGCGAATATACCTGAAATGGTTAAGCTTGCGGCTTTAAACAATATTCAGGTGTTACTCGTCCCATTCGATATTCAAGAAGCCAGTGAGGTTGAATATAGCTTGTTATCGCGCGCCGCTGAACATAAAATTTGCATTGTTGCGGCTAGTCGTGAGAAAAGCTTTATCGAAGCTGCCCCTGTCGATTCTTCTGGCAATAACCGTGATACAGCGAACGGTAGCACCTCAAACAAAAGAAAAGTAAAACAGCAAAAATCCACAGGACTAATCGCTAATGTATCCGCAGAGTCAGCCTTATTAAGTCCGTGGCAGTCAGATAAATTTAATGGTTATATCAACAAACCGTTGGTTAAGTATCAGCATGGTAAAATCACCAAAGCTGTTATTCATCCATCACTAACGTTAAAAATAAAAACTCAATGTAGTCAGCGTAATATGACTAAGTAAAAACAGTAAAAACAGTAAAAACGAGTAATTATACTTGTTTATTATATTTTTAGAAAAGCCTAGGAGAATGTAAAAATTGAATGAATTAACTAAGCAATCAATAGGGTGTCCTTATTGTGGCGAGACGATTAAAGTGCTCATTGACTCATCTGACATAGAACAACAATACATTGAAGATTGCCAAGTATGCTGCAAGCCAATAAATTTTTTGGTGACTAGCAGTATGAGTGGTGATATTAGCGTTCGTGTATACAGTGAAGATGACGCGTTTTAATCGAGGCAGAAAAATTAGCATAGCTGACACCAGTCGACACCTATGGAGCTATTGATAAAATATTTCAAATCAATAGCTTAAGTTTTTCATTCATCGCTTACTGAGTTTCCATCATAAGTGTCAGTGTGTTTGGCTTGAGTTCTGCCATTATTCACCATGTAAAATCACTTTTACATATTCTTCGCGTTTAGAAATTTTGTTAATTAACACCTCGGTATGACCTTCTTATCTTTACCTTTGTGATGGTACTCAATACTTAATCATAAATAGGGTAAAGCTATTATCGTTTTAAACTATATTTTTCCTGCTTTTTTTTGCAGGCAACTGCACAAAATAATACCGACCGAGTATTACTGTTAAAATACCACCAAGCACTAATGTTGATGATTCAATCAAGCGTAGGGTGATTAATTCACTGGTAAATATAACCCCACCGACAGCAGCAATTATCGGCACCAACAACTGAACAACGGCGGCTTGCGTAACCGACAGTGTTGTTAGTGCAATATACCAAACAAAATATCCGATACCAGAGGCAATAGCACCAGACAATACTGCGAGCAAAAAACCTGTCGAGGTGATATGTGCGTTATCAAAGCCAAAAATCACTAGGGCCAAGACAAAAGGTGCGGTTCTAAGAAAGTTATAAGCGGTATCGCTAAGTGCATTTTTAGATTTTCGTCCTATCAAGGTATAAAACGCCCAAGCCATACCTGAAATACTCATCAGCATAAAGCCTATCAATGATGGTGTGGTTAAACTAGGAATAACTAAATATGCAAAGCCGCTAAAAGCAATAGTTAAACCACACCATTCTGATAAGTGCAGTTTATTACCTGAAAGTACACTGGTCAGTATCATCGTTATTTGCACAGCGCCAAATAAAATAAGCGCTCCAGTGCCGGTATCTAATGAAATATAGCCGTAGGAAAAACTTACCGCGTAAATAAATAACATACTGGCGGCTAGCCAACTTCCCTTCGACTTAATTTCTGTTTTTGCTGGTTTTTTTTTACTTGTTATTTTGATTAACGCTAACAATATAACAATGCCCGAAACCAGTCGTACAACAGTAAAGCTTGCGGCATCAATGGTATTTTCATCCAAGGCTAACCGACATAGCACTGAATTGGCAGCAAAGGCTAAAAGAGCGAACACTGTACTGACAATCATTTTTACAGGCTTTGTATTCAAAAAAATACCTTTTCAGAAAGTAATGCCATATTACCGGCGGATAAAATATGGTTAGCTACACTAACGTTGATAAGTACTTTATCACTCTTGTTGGTTAAAACTAACTATTGATACCATTAAATCAATCAAACATTAGACTTTACTAATGTAGTATGTTCTAATGTATTATATTCTAATGTAGTATGTTCTAATGTAATGTGTTCTAATGTAATATGTATAATCAAGTAAATTGATTAGATAGCATTTATTGTTTTTATTAAACTTGCAGGTAATGGTTATACATAATAAATAAATTACAGCAGTTAATAACTCTGTGTTTTTAAATTGAATGATGAAAAATCTTATTTAATAGTGAGTAAAGCTAATGGTATGCAATCGATATAATAGCTGTCTGTGGATTTCGCAGAAGTCGCAAAATATTCATATTAATAGCAAGGTTTCCGCTCAAGTATATGTCGCTTTTAGAAATAAAAGAGATTTGACCTTGGCGATGCCAAAATTGATTTTACCCTCTGTGCAAATCAATATTCGAGCAGGGCACTTTCCACCAGCGGCAGACAATGGCTTGCAGTATTTAACTTTGCCTATAAATGCCTTTAAGTAGTAAACCACGGTTGAACTCATTCTTATTGTTATTGCAGCAGTACTTATTGGCCTGTGCTTAGGTTTGCTGGGCTCAGGAGGCTCGATTTTAACTGTTCCAGCGTTAATTTATATTGTCGGACAAGATGAAAAAACAGCGATTACAAACTCATTAGCGCTAGAAGGATTGATTGTTCAAAGCATTATTCATAACCAGTTAGGCAACGAAGTAATACCAATTTGATTAATTAAGTGATCACCTTTTTCATGAGGAAAAATGGACAAATACAAGGCATAAAATTTAGTCAGTAGTTATTCACCTTATAAATTTTATAACGCAGTAGTTTTTTATTTTAACCATTAAAAATGAGCAGGTAATTAATCAACTTGGTATAAATACCCTGCGACTATTAAAGGATATTTTGCCGTCTGCAGTTGCCATAGTCATGGCTATTATTATTTAACAACAACGCTAGAGAACAGTCCTGTTGAAGCATAATCAAGTGAAGAAAGTGAGATTATGTAGGCAAAAGTATATAAAAATAGTTTTTAAAACATTATTTTGTAAACAGTAAAACAAAGGAGAGTATATGAATTCAATCAGTATTAATATTGTAGTCACCAGCGTTTTAGTAATGTCACCATTGCTTGTTAATGCCGAGGAAACCCTTCCTATGCAAGATATCCAGCAAGCACGTTCTTTAGTAAAAGCTTTTGGCAGCGATTTAAAATCTGTCTTAATCACAACGATGAAAACAGCTGGTCCTATCAAAGCACTAGAGGTGTGTAATACACAAGCGGGACCTATTGCTGAAAAAAACTCTGCCTTGTCAGCATGGGATATCGCCCGAACTTCACTGAAAGTGCGTAATACCAGCAATGCACCTGATGCTTGGGAAACAACTATTTTGCGCCAGTTTGAAACGCGTAAAGCTGCAGGAGAAAATATAAAAGCTATGGAACATTCTGAGGTAGTGCAAGTAGGTGATAAAACGGTTTTGCGTTATATGAAGGCAATACCTACGGGAGGCTTATGTCTAGCATGCCATGGTAGTAAGTTAGCTGATGATGTAAGTGAGAAAGTTAATAAGTTATATCCAAACGATCAAGCCACAGGTTTTAAGTTGGGTGATATTCGCGGTGCATTTACCTTACAGAAAATAAAGCTTTAGCGATTTCTACAATAGTGATTTATAAATCAGTAGAATAAAAGTTCCCGTCATTTATTTTGCTGGTTTTTAAGTTGATAATTTTAAGAAACGATAGGGTATAATTATTTATCATTTTTTCTTAGAGTTAATATTATCCACCAAGCAGATAAAAAAGTAATAAATCAGCTAGTTTCCTTGGAAGCTGTATCGACATCAGAAGTAAATGCCGAGCTTAAAGTGGCTACTTTCAATTTATTTAATTATCTTGAGCCACCTAATGCTTATTATGATTTTGAGCGTATTTACAGCGCAGAACAATGGCATAAAAAGCAAAAGTGGGTTACTGATTACTTGTGTGAGCATCAACCAGATATTATTGGTTTTCAGGAAGTGTTTAGTACTGAGTCGTTAAAAGCATTAGTCACAGCACAGGGTTATGCTTATTTTGCCGTGGTTGATCAACCACATGTCATTGATGATTTTATTTACCAACGTCCTGTTGTCGCCATAGCGTCTCGTTATCCTATTGTTGATGTGAATGCAGTAAAGCCAAACACTGAACTTGCCGAAAGTTTAGGTTTAGCCAACGACTTTTCTTTTAGCCGAAAAGTTATCAGAGCAACGATTGAAGTACCTCATATCGGCAACTGTGACTGTTATGTGGTGCACTTTAAATCTAAACGTTCAATGCTTGAAATTGATGAGCAAGATAAAAAACGCTCCGCAGAAAAAACCATTATTGATAGCCTAAAAGCACAAGTAGCCGGTGGTTGGGGTTCAACCATACAGCGTGGCAGCGAAGCAACGTTATTAATGATTGATATGATTGAACGACGAGAGGCAACGGCTAACCCTATGATATTAATGGGTGACTTTAATAACACCTTAGCTGATGGTGTGTTAAGTCATTTACTTACCAACAGCTTACGTTTTGTTTCTGCCATTGACCGTGATGCTTACCTTGCCAAATATTGTTTAAACGACGCTTGGGATTTATTTCAAGTAGCACAAACTAATGACAGCCATGAAACTAACCTAGTTAATCAAGCAGAAAAAGTAACGCGTATCCCAACTCATTACTTTGGCGCTGGCAGCTCGGTACTCGATTATATTTTATTATCCTGTGAATTTGACGCTAGTTATCACGACAGTCTTTATCAAGTCAGCGCTTATCACACCTATGATCGACATTTAATTAACCCTATTTTTGAACGTGATGGCGAAAGTACCGATCATGGCATTGTGTTAGTGACATTAACTTTAAGATCATAAGGTTTTAAGGATATAGGGCTGTAGGGTGTTTTTCTGCAAAAAAGTACTTATAGTTTGCTGTTTATAGAGCCTGTAACCAGGGCTGTTACAGGCTCTTATTTTCTATTTGTCGGTTATATTAAGACCTATAAAGCCATGGTTTAAGGCTAGATCATCATCTGTATCCCCCTAGAGAGACACTGTGTTGGCTCAATGTAGGCTGAACTTTAGTCCATCAAGTTAAATGAAATTTAACCGTTTTCGCATAAATACCCATCGAAAAAGAATATTTGCTAGCAACATTTGTTGGCAATATTAGTTGGCCCATCGGGTTAATTGGTGGCTAAACGGTTGACGGACTGAAGTCCGACCTACAAAAAATCGCTTAACGCGGCATTAGCATCTGTAGACGTTATTTGGACACTATGTTGGTTCAATATCGTTTGCTTCAGTCCTTAATATTTATTGTTGTTAAGTGTTTTGATACTGTTTCAACAATACTAAAGGCATTGGTACTGTGCAGTACACTGTTTGAGCTCCAAATGTTAGTCACGCCCATATCCTTTAGCCTTGCGATGGCGTTATCAACAAAAAAGGCATGGGTCACTATAATTGAAATACTCAAGGGGGCTTGTTGTTGTATTTGTTTAACGGCTTGTTCTAGGGTTTTTCCTGTGCTGGCAATGTCATCTACAATGATAACGTCTCGATTGGTTAAGCTAACGGCCTTGATGTTATTTTTATCATGCGTGTTCAATGTGACAGCAACGTCTTTATCACCAAAACGCGCTTTTGTCGCAATAGTATAATTCCACAGGTGCGGTTGAGCGATAGCCTTAACCCATTGTTCAGACTCTTCATCAGGGCCAATAAGTACCGGTTGACTAAAATGTTGTTGTAAAAATGCAGACATAGCATTCGTGGCGTGCAAAGCGCAGGCTTGGCTAATGGGAATGGCTTCACTGAGCTTATTGATGCGGTGTAAATGAGGATCGATAGTGATAACGCTATCAAAATAGGCAGCGAGCAAGTTGCCAATAATTTTTTGACTAACCGCTTCTCCAGGATTAAAAGCAATATCTTGGCGCATATAACATAAGTAGGGCGCTACTAAGGTTATATGTTTAACTCCCTGATTTCTCGCGGCTGTTGCCGTTATGATCAATTCAGTAAGTTTTGCATTGGGGTTATTTAATGTCCGGCAAATAATAATCTGCTGTGGTAGCGTTGTCGGCAGTGTCACCTTGGTTTCACCATCAGGAAATTGATGCAATGCTACCTTTTTAAACGCCGCCGATAAACTTTTAGCTAGCTGCTGAGCAGGTAATAAATAATCGTCAAAGCCTAGTATTAAGGTCATTGTTACTCCTAAGGGTTAATATTCAAGGGTACTATTAAATAAAGTAGTTATCGTCTGTCGATGGGGGATTTTTCGCTATAACATAAGCGTTGTTCTCATGAGCAAATTGTGTCGAAAATTCAAAATCACTTTTAAAGCAGGCGTATATAATAAAAAGTGTGTCACCTTTTTTGACTTTATCGCCTACTTTTTTAATCAGATCAACACCAGCATATTTCTCTATCGGGGCACCGGCCAAGCTGGCTATATGGGCGATATTTAAGTTGTTTATGGCGTCAACATAGCCACTTTTGCTCGCGATCATTACATACTCTAATGGGGCTTTACCTTGTCTTTTTGGCTGTGCCCCTTGTGCCAGGATAATGGCTTGCATTTTTTCAAAAGCTCGGCCAGATTCCAAAATATCTCGGGCAATGTTGTAACCTTGTCCACCTCTAACATCGGGATCAAACTCTAAAATTCTACCGGCTAAACGTAAAGACTTTTCCCGTAAATCACTGGGCGCATTTTTGTTGTTACTTAACACTTGCTGTACATCCCTTGCTTCTAGAGCTGGGCCGATACCATTGCCAATGGGTTGAGAGCCATCACTAATAACCACATCGATATGCAAACCAAAGAGATCGCCAATATATTCAAATAATTTTCTTAACGCCAATGCTGCTTGATTATTGTGAATTTTAGCGGATGGTCCTACGGGTATATCAATGAGTAGGTGCGTTGAGCCCGCCGCTATTTTTTTCGATAAGATAGAGGCAACCAATTGCCCGGTTGAGTCCATTGATAAAGGCCGTTCTACCGATATTAAAATATCATCAACAGGCGCTAGCCTTGCCGTGCCACCCCAGGTCAACATGCCACGGTTTTGGTGTACTACCTCTTGCATTTGTTCAATACTAAGTTCTACCTTAGCTAGCACTTCCATAGTGTCGGCGGTACCCGCAGGTGAGGTAATCGCTCGGCTAGAGGTTTTAGGCATTAACATGCCGTGTGCCGCCACGATCGGCATCACTATCATGGTTGTGCGATTGCCAGGAATACCGCCAATACAATGTTTATCGACAACGATAGTTTCGCCCCAGTTTAAGACTTCGCCGGTATCAACCATGGCTTTCGTTAAAAACAAGACTTCTTGTCGCTCTAAACCATTATGGCTGCAGGCGACTAAAAATGCGGCAATTTCCATTTTTGAATAACGGTTTTCTAAAATATCTTGGCAGATAAGGTGAAACTCATCTTTTTTCAGCGATTCACCGGCAATTTTTCTATGTACGGCTTTAAGCGAGATGGGTGGTTTAGCGGGCGCGATTCTTACGTCAACTCCCTGTTCTTTGTCTAATTGTTTAAAGGCTTGGGTACTTAAACCAAGCTCATTAATATCAACAATAGTGCAGTCATCAACAATGTTTAACACCGCCAGTACCGGACTACCATTACCTGATATGTAAATTTCTATTTTCATTAACGCCTGAAAACCCTCAGTGCGATAGAGTGGGCAATCGCGGTGCAAGTAGGCAACATTTTCTTTAAATGTGTCAATGGCTACAGCTTTTAGTTTTAACATAAGGTGAAAAGTCCTCTTCACTAAGTTAGTCGTTAGGGTGTATTTTTACTGGTCAGGCAACCCCATGGATTAATTTATTTTGTCTTTATTTTAGGTTGGGCTTGAGCTAGTCCATCATGTTAACTGTCTATTTACGGCATAAATACAACCTACAACAACCTATGGTGAACATCCATTTTCCTCAGGTCAAAATACAATTAATTAAAATCGTCTTAGCTGATTGAAGGGGATCGGGTATATATTTCGTGGCGCTTGATCAGGGTTAAAGCTACAAATTGATTATTGCAGCTTTATCAACCCAGCATTTTTTAATTTCAAAATGCTGAGTTCAGCAACCGGAAAACTAAATTATGATAGGGTTATTCATTATAACGTACCGCTAATACATCACATTTTGCGCCGTGTAAAATAGCATTTGCGGTAGAGCCTAATAATAATCGCAAACCATGCACGCCATGGCTGCCAGTTATAATTAAATCAACTTTATGGTGCTTAGCAAAGGCTAATATTTCCTCACTAGTTTGTCCTACGGGTATATGTACGTTTCGTTCAGGAATATTAAGCCTTTTAACCAAAGATAACAGCACCTCCTTGGCGCGGTCTTGAAATATTTGTGTTGTACTAATACTGTCTGAAGCGTCAAGGTTAGGCACAACGCCGTGTACACCGCCATAGTAGATGTTAGCTATTGGCTCTATTACGTGAATAATGCTCAGTTTAGCTTGAGTCAGTTGCTGCAACTTTTCGACCTTATCTTCAATATAACTTTTAGTTTCATTTAGTTCTGTTGCAAATAAAATATGTTTATACATAAATTTCTCCATTCTTTAGATAATAATATTCTGCTTATAGCTGGCTTGCACGACATTAGCTTGGCATTGATGTTTTAATTTTTCTGCCAATACGCTCATGGCTTCTTCCTCGCCATGAACGAGTACTACCGGCGGTTTATTTTCAAAACCTTGATACCAATCCAATAAGCCTTGTTGGTCAGCATGGGCTGAAAAACCGCCAATGGTGTGAACTTTGGCATTAACTTGTACCTTTTCACCCCATAAATTAATATTTTCAGTGCCATCAACAAGCGACCGGCCTAAGGTACCTCTGGCTTGAAATCCGACAATAATTACGTGGGCATTTTTGCGCCAAATGTTATGTTTAAAATGATGTTTAATTCGCCCACCTGTGCACATACCACTACCGGCAATAATAATTGCACCTGAGTTGATTTGATTGATTTTCATTGAATATTCAGTTGTTTCTGACATGTGCAGGTTAGGTAAATCAAAGATACCTTTATGATTTTTTTCAACATCCACCGCTTTTTCATCATAAACTTCACTGTGTTTGGCATATACTTTGGTGGCTTTTATCCCCATAGGACTATCGAGAAAAATTTGCCAATCACCTAGTTGCCACTCTTCAAAGTGTTGTATAAATTCATAGAGTAACTCTTGCGTTCTACCAACGGTAAAAGCAGGTATTAATATATTGCCTTTGCTACTTTTAGCATGGGCAATAATCTCACCCATTTCTTGCCAAGTATCCTGCCAACTACGATGGAGTCGGTCTCCATAAGTACTTTCCATTATCACGAGATCAGCATGCTTAACTTGAAAAGGATCACGTAAAATAGGGGCATTTTTATGGCCTAAATCGCCACTAAAAACGATTTTTTTGCTTTCGCCGTTTTCAGTTAGCATTAATTCAACAATGGCTGAACCAACAATATGGCCTGCATCTCTGAGGGTGAGTTTAACGCCTGAACAAATTTCCAGCTCTTTATCATAGTTAAGCCCTTGAAAATACTGTAATGTTCTGGTCGCTTCTTCGGTGGTGTAAAGCGGTTCTATTAATGCTAAGCCTTTACGTTCACGCTTTTTGTTTTCCCAGCGTGCCTCTTTTTCATGGATATAACCAGAATCAACCAGCATAATTTCACATAAATCTGCCGTCGCATTGTGGGTATAAATTTTGCCATGATAACCTTCTTTGATCAGCATGGGTAAACGCCCCGTGTGATCAAGGTGAGCGTGACTAACAATCACGGCATCAAGTTGGGCAACATCAAACGGAAAGGGGTCACTATTGTGTCGCTCATGATTTTTAGAACCTTGTAACATGCCACATTCAAGTAATATGTTTTTATGATTAACTTGTATCAAATAGCACGAACCAGTAACTTCTCCGGTGGCGCCAAAAAATTTAATATTCATTGGTAAACTCCAGTCATACTTATTTTGGATAATATTGATACTTGGTGTGTTGATAAGGCACTAATTGGTAATTTGGTTGTAAAAAAGATACTAAATCAATAAGTTCAGTGACGGTCATTACATCATTAAAAATCTTCATTTTTGATTTACCATCCACAGTTTTTGCCATGGACAAATATGGGCTAGCAAATTTATGCGAAGGATTAATGACAGAAGTGACTAATTCTGCATAAGTAACGACTTCGGTTTTATTGCCGCCAATAGTAATGGCTATCGTTGGATTTTTTTCAATGTTTTTTTCTGCAATATCAATATCTTCAACACTGTTAAGTGTGTGGCAAGCTGAACATTTAAACTTTAAAAATACTTTTTTTCCTGAGTCAATATTGCCTTTAGGTAAACTAAATCCTCTTGGAGAATCAACGCCTTTGCTACAACTCAGTAACGTTAATGTTATTATGGTAAGTAAAGTGAGCAAGGTATATTTCATTATTATTCCTTAATTTTTTGTTGATTTAACTGAACCACTTATTTATTCCATTATCCATTCAATTATTTCCAGAACATCTGTAAATACCGTCATTGTAAATACCACGTCTTATAACAACTCAAGTAGTATGTCTGTGCTGCGACCACCGCACGATGTAAAAACTACTGTACTATGAAAATTTACCAACAGTTTGTCCCGTCAACATCAGCTAAAGATCACTTATTAATCTAATTACACTTAGCTTGGCAGGTAGTTTGTCAGGTAGCACTAATTTATAAGGACCAATATTGATTAAGATCAATATTGGTTTAATTGGTAGGTAGTTAAGCCCAATATTGAGCGAGTATTGACAAGGGTAAATGCAAAAATAATTTGGCTGTTTAGACCTGTTTATCAGGTGTTTCTTAATAAGGTTTTGTTAGCCTATAGGGATAATTTTAACATTTTATTACAGAGCTGATCCCTGTTGAACCGAGTTTAAGGGTTAAGTTCATTTGGTTGTTAGGCATAGCTAAAGACAGTAAAGCTAATGATTTTTCAGCAAAAAAAACAAATGGTTATTTTTTTATTGCAGTAACACGTAACTATAATTCTATCAAATTATGTTCTATAGAAAACAGGAGTAACGATACAAGCAGTACACACTAGTTTATTATGCCAATTTGATCACTTAATTAATCAACTTGGTATTAGTAGGTAAAGTAGTACCGGCAAAGATTTTAACTACTATGACTAAATTTGTTGATACTTAGAGATTTTCAAACAGTTATCTAGAAAGTTTTCTTGGGGCATAAAGCTTATATCAAATAGTAGATAAGGCCTAAAATATTGTCGAAATTACCATGAAATGGTTAGAAAATTAAATTTTCTTCATTGTCATTGATCGCTACAAATTATTAGTATTCGTACTAGTATGATTATAGGTTGGTGCGTCTAAAGCCTGTTAAGCCTTAGGTGTGTTTGGCAAAATATGTGCTAGATTTTTCATAATATGGATTGATTATTTCGATAGGCATAAGAAATGAATATGACTAAAAAATCACGTAATAGTAAAAATAGCACTACTAAGGTTGTTATCGGTAAGCCTAACAAAGGCATTAATTTATTTGGCTCTACGTTGGGTCTGTCTGGAGTCAGGAGCAAAAATCGCCAGTACCGAGTTAAACCAGGAGCCTTACCTAGTATTGAACATATTTAGTATTGAACATATTGCCGATGCTTCTGTTCCCTAAGTACCAGACAGTATTTTTATTAGCTATATTGACTATTGCGCTAACCAATTAAAAACCGGTAAAGTTAGTGATCTTGACGAATTTATCGCCCAACCACTGCTTGATTGGGTAGCGGTTAGATGGATCAACATCAGTCCACCGCATCCTTATGTTATCAATCAATTTAGGCAATATTTCGAGTTTCACACGCTAGCAGCAGAAGACGTTATGCATATTCCTCAACGTCCTAGAGTAGAGCTGTTTGACGACCATCTGTTTGTGGTGATGCGTATGATGCAATTGATTCAAGCTGAACCTAACAACATCAATAACACAGCAACGATTAAGGCGCTAGATTCTGAGCAAGTCAGCCTTTTTCTTTATGATAATGTCTTGATCACCTTTCAGGAAAAGCGGGGCGATGTCTGGCAACCTATCCGAGATTGGCTGCAAAAAGATAACGTGCGCATCCGTAAAAATGGAACAGATTATCTGCTCTATGCATTGCTTGATGCTATCGTTGATCATTGCTTTCCAGTGCTTGAACAATATGGTGATGTGCTTGAAGAACTTGAACAGGTTACGCTGGATAACCCCATGGAACTGGTATTAAACAGCAACTTGCCCTATTGCGACGCATTGTTTGGCCGATGCGTGAAGTTGTCGATCAACTCTATCGTGAGGAGGATGGTCGCATGAGTAATGCAACCAAGCCTTATTTACGTGATGTCTATGAACACACGATTCAAATTGTTGAGGTTATAGAGTCCTATCGTGAAATGGCGAGCAGTCTGACCGATTTATATATGTCTGCAGTGTCAAATCGTATGAACGAAATAATGAAGGTATTAACTATTATGGCCTCAGTATTTATTCCATTAACCTTTCTCGTGGGTGTTTACGGGATGAACTTCCAATATATGCCGGAATTGACTTGGCGCTGGGCTTATCCAGCAATATGGGGTGTTTTTATTTTGCTTACTACCGCGATGGTACTTTATTTTTGGCATAAAGGCTGGATTGGGGGAAATTAGTGGCGATTACCAGCACACTATTTATTGCTAAATAGGATTAAATATTAATGTCTATGTTAAATCGCGATATTTGAGTAGCTAAACATGATTTATAACATTGCTCATACAAGAGAGGTTTCGTAATAAACGAGGTTAAAACCAAGTTATTTTACTGTTGTTGGCTTTACGGCCTGTAATGACAAGCTGATAGGGTAGTGATCAGAAGAGTGAATATGTGTATGTACGTGCGCATCGACAACCATTAATCCGCGACAGTAAATATGATCAAGGTGCTGAAATAAATGCTTTAGCCTTGGCTGACGGTTCATTTTGACTTCTTCTAACGAAAACAACGTGGTGAGCTGATTAAAATATTTTAACCTTTTACTATTCCAGGTATTAAAATCGCCGGCTATTAATATGGGCCCATCATGATGTTCAAGCGTTTGAAACACTTGATCTAAATGTGTTTTGAACTTTTGGAAAGTAACAAAGTTGATAATATGGGCATTGACCACAAGCAATGACTGCCCAAAGGTATGTAATGGATATACGCTTGCCAACAACATTTTTTTTGTTTTAGATATCGGTTCGCTGTGCTCAGATGCGGAACAATAATGTGTTTGTGCCGCAACAGTTGAGCCGGTCTTAACACCTGTTTCTATGTTGGTTCTTATGTTTTTAAAACTACGCGCCATAATCCACTGATGTTGCAATGATGCTTTAAAATGGCTGTCAAAGGGTGAATTGATAATAGCTTCTTGCAGGAGAATTAAATTTTTGTCGCGCATTAGTGTTATAAAGTCGTCTTGCCAGCCTTTTTTTCTACATTTAAAAACATTCCACATTAATATCTCTATGTTTGGTCCCAGCATCTGTTTAGCAGCGTGGCCCATAATTTTCAGCGATTCAACTTTGCTATATCGACCTTTAATCATGAAAAAAACCTCTTTAATAAAGCTTATAATTGCTAGGCTTTGGTTCTAGCTACAGATAGGGCGAAAACAAACGAAATAAGTTGTTTCGAATTGTCTTGTAGATTGGCAAACTATTAATTTTACTTGCATTAACTGACTTAGCATTCTGTTTTTTTAAGACAAAAAATGCAGTCAATTTTGCATTGAGATTTGCATTATAGCATTCTAGGTTGATTTCAAAGTTGAGTTCTAGACTTCTAGCATCCCAGTTGCTGGAGCCTATAAACGACCAAATATCATCAATGATAACAATTTTACTGTGGTCAAAAGGCCTTTGGTTTTGGTATATCTTTATACCGTGTTTTATTATTCTTGAAAAATTTGCTGCCATTACCCAGTCTATAAAAATAATGTCGCTGTGCTGGGGCACAATAATTTCGACTGACACGCCACGTAATGCGGCGGCGTGCAGAGAGGTCATTAATGTTTGGTCTGGGATAAAATAGGGTGTCATTATTTTTACACTTGTTTTTGCGCAAGCTAAGGCATTAATTAATGTCCACCTGACCCTGTTATGGTGTTCATCGGGCCCATCTTGTATGACTCGAGCAACAACAGCATTGCCATTTTTATGCTCATCAGTGTTGGGCCGCCAGTATGGAAACTCAATTAGTTCACCGGTGGAAAAAAACCAATCCTCAATGAAGACCTGACTAATCTGGTCAATCACTGGACCGGTAACTTTAAAATGAATATCATCAATGGGGTGTGTTGCCGCTTTAATAATGTTGTTTTTGCTGATATTTATTCCCCCCATATAGGCTATTTCACCATCTATACAAAGTGTTTTTCGGTGATTTCTTAGGTTAATAAAGCGAAAGCTAGTAAGAGAAGTAGCGGGTAAAAAACGAGCTGTTTTTACTCCCATTTTTTGTAAAGCTCGGTCTACTTTTTGCCAGCTATAGCCAACACCAATCCCGTCCAGTAGAACGTTTACTGTTACACCGCGTTGATGCGCTCGAGCTAAAGCGTTAACAAATTGGTGACCCAGTGAATCGTCAGCAAATATATAGCTCGATAAAACAATATAATGCTTAGCGTCATCAATAGACTGGATCATGGCTGGGTAAGCTGTATCGCCATTAATTAGCGCTTCAACAGTGTTATTAGCAAGGTAATTAATTGGGTGTATAGTATGAGCCGCAATAATGGCTGAATGCCAACTTTTGGGTAACTGGTGAAATTTAATGGTTTTTTCTGTTGAACAAAAGTCTTGTTTAAGTGTTAAAGGATGTTTTTTTTGTGCTAAACGCTGAATACGATTTATGCCAAACAACCAATAAAATAGGCTTCCGATAACAGGCGAAAGTATCACAAGACCAATCCAAGCCAGTGATGTGCGTTCGTTTTCTTTGAACAGAAGTACATGTATCGATGTTATAAAAGATAAGCTAATATGGAAAATAACTATGATGGTTACCCAATGGATGGTGAGCCATTGAACCAATTCTTCAAATATTTGCATAACGCCCAACTCAAATAATGCGCTGTTAAATCAGCTGCTCAATTAATGACGGAAAACCAAAGTGCTTAAAGAATATTACAACCAAATGGCAAGTTATTTAATGGGAACTTTTGACGCCAATTTTATACTCTTAACTATGTTGTTAACGACAGCCGCTTCAATTGTTTATTTCATCATGATAAGTTACATGATTACACAAATGGACTCACGATACTTTGTCCGTAACCACTTAGTTTCTGAAAACCTGGCTCATAAAAAACAACGTGAAAAAAATAATGCTGCTGATGATACGCGTCTAAATTCGCGCGTAATACCTATGAATCGCAGTCTACGCTTGATGATCAACCTAGTGAAAGTCATTGTTGGGCTGTTCTTACTAATCTGTGGGTTGGTGATGTTAGTTTTACCGGGTCAAGGTTTACTCACAATGTTAATGGGACTGAGCTTGATACCGTTTCCAGGTAAAAACAAGCTTGAACAAACTATTCTTGCACGTAAGTCGGTTAGGTTTTCCCTCAATTGGATTCGAATGAAAGCCAATAAAAAGCCTTTTATCTTTTATTAAACGCCGATAAATTTATTAATGTTTCAACTGTATTGCAACATAAGCAATGAGGGTAAATATTCAATAACGGCGTACTCGCTTGAGCAATAGCCAGCTATTAGCAATGAAGACAATGATTTTATTACCAATGTTATTACCCGTTTTATGGTCTCTGCAGAGCATTTCAAAAACTTACATAGTTTAACGAGTATAAAACAATAAACGCGTAAAAAAGTCAGCTAACCGACAGATTAACTTAGCGTAGCTTTTATTGAGCTAACGCAAAGAACTATCAAAAATACTATCCTATAATAATTTTACCAAGTACTTAGTATTAACAGACAGCTGTTGAGTATGTCGTTATTTGTATGAAAATTTGTTATAAGGAGTTCAATATGATTCAACTTATAAAGGTAATTGATGTCCTAATGCCACTTGAGCGTGGTGGTAAAGCAGGCTTGTTTGGCGGTGCGGGTGTTGGCAACACGGTATTGCTGACAGAAATGATCCACAACATGGTTGGCTAAAATTCGGGGGCAGCATTTTGTTTGGCATTGGTGAACGTTGTCGAGAAGGTGAAGAACTCTACCGTGAGATGAAAACTGCTGGCGTGTTATACCAGTTCCATTAAGTTTGTGATCTTGTTGTGCGCAGGAAAAATAATTCAAGGTAAGGCGCTCGATTGAGCAATAGCTGGCTATTGGGAGTGAGAGCAACACAGCCTTGAGCTATTTTAACCATTAAAAATGAGCAGGTAATTAATTAACTTGGTATTATATAATATGGTGATGGTGTCTAGCCAAATGAATGAGCCACCAGGAGCTCGTTTTCGGGTTGGTCATGTGGCGTTAACTATGGCGGAGTATTTTTGTAATGATGAACATCGCGATTTTTTGTTATTAATTGAAATATATTTCGCTTTATTCAGGCGGGTATAGAAGTGTCTGGTTTGATCGAGCACATGCCGGCACAGCTCGGTTACCAGCCAACCATGGGTACCGAGTTGTCACAACTCGAAGAGCGTATTGTCAATACTGGCAGTGGAGCGATTACCTCAATTCAAGCGGTGTATGTACCGGCGGATGACTTTACTGGCCCTGCCGCAGTGCATACCTTTTCACACTTATCGGCCTCAATTGTGTTATCGCGAAAACGCGCCAGTGAAGGACTATATCTGGCTATCGATCCGTTGTAATCTAATTCAAAAATGGCTACTCCTGGCATTATTGGTTAGCGACACTATGACTTAGCACAAAAAATACGCAGTACCTTGGCGCAATAACACCATTTTGCTCTTGTTCAAGCATTCCGGTATTTTTAGGTTTTACTTCTGCAGGTATACCTGTGGGAATAACAATGTCATTTCTCATTACATTACCGCTGATTAATGAAGTAGCCATATTATTATTACTCAGTTTACTAGGCTGAAAGTTTACTGTGCTTTACGTTGTTATGGGTATGTCGGTCGGTATCTTAGGGAGCGTTTTTCTTGATACCATTAAAGCGGAGCGTTGGTTACAATCTTTTGCTGCAAAAGCGTTAGCGCAAGGCAAAAACGCTTCTACAGAAAAAGCCAAACGAGCAAAAGTCTTATCCCTAAAAGAAAGAGATAATTTTGCCAAACAAGAAATGGTCGAAATATTTTTTCGTGTATGGAAATGGGTCATCATCGGTGTTGGTTTAGGCTCTGCTTTACATAGTTTTGTACCTGACGGTTGGATTCAAGCACATTTAGTTGATGGTCAGTGGTGGCGGTAGTATGCCTTTACCCTCAAAAAATTATTTTTATTTTTGACTATGGCAATATGATTTTAAATACTTGTTCGAACAATTTCTGACTTCTGCAGAAGTCAGATTAACTTATTGTCTTAGCTAAACTTAACTTTTACCTTGGTACTGTTTATTTGTACAGTATTGTTTGGTAAAATCATCTTACATCCTTTTTAGCCAATCTCCAGTTACCATGACCAAACAAAAAATCAGCTTTGAACAACGTTATGACGAAATAGGCCAAACCCTTAAAAGCTATTTTGCGACTTTAGATTTAGCGCAAAAAACCTTTGTAAATTACTGCAAATTTAATGGTCGATTATTATTTATAGAAGAACAACGGTTCAACGAAAAAGAGCAGGACTTTTCAGAACAATACAAAATAGTTACGGCCTTACAAAAAGTTCTCGCATTAGAGTATAACGATGCACCAAGCTCTTTTGCGTTACCAGGCAGTACGGCAACTTTTCACGCGGTTATTGCATTGCCAACAGAATGTGAAGAAACCATTATTGATATTAATGAAACGAAGCATCTTATCGGTGAGCTACTAGCTTCAACTGTTGATTCTAGAACAAAAGTTGACGGTAATTGGACACCGATGAATAAGGAATTATTACGCGCTATTGGCAGACCTAGGGCTAATATTAAACAAGTTAAACGACGTTTGAATGTGCATAAACAGCAATATAGCCGTATTTCATATAGCGGTACTTGGCAACGGCCAAACTACCGCAAGACCTACGAAGATGTTAAAGCCTTATTATCTCAATTTACCTCAGAGCAAGCGAAATATGACCGGGAAACTTTAGAAAAATATAAGCATCTAAAAACCTTTGCGTTGTATTATGACAAGCATTACAGCTCGATGGACGGTAACTTCAAATTAAAAGAGCCAGTAATAATAAATCATCTAGACGGCAGTAAATCAGAAAAAAGTATTTTGACACAAAAAATTTCATCACCTATTTATCTATTGTGTGATGGAGATGTGAAAGATGTTGATATTGAGATTCGCTATAAAATTAAAGAAAATAAAAACACCCGTAGCTCTTTTAAAGTAGTGATTGAAGAAAAGCCTATTCTTAAGTCAGTACCTGTTTATTTGTATCACGAGGAATAATGCTTTTATATTTATGCCAGTGTGAAGCTACGTGAAAAGTGAGAGCCTAACCCTTGAAAAACAAATATAATCAACAGACAACGCGGGCTTTTAAAGCATAAAGGGCGTAATGAAGATAATCCCTGTAATTTTAAACCTAAGCCGAAAGTAATGAGCTTAACCCCACACGCAAAAACCCTGCACTTGGTAAATCTGTAGTTTCCGCGTTTTAGGTTTGCTGAACCAGACCAAATCGGACCGTTTAAAAAGGATTGATTTTTTTAGTAAGTGCAGGTATATCAACAAACGCCATTCTTTCATCCATATCTTTCGGCTTAGGTTTAAAAATAGCTGGTTTTTTGTAATATGACGAATAATGTCAACATTATTAACCTGTCTAAAAGGAGGTACTTACGTGATGGTATGTAGGATAACAATAATACTGGTTGTTCAATGTCTCAATAACCCATAACAAAGTAAGGCTGTACGGTCATCTCAAATGTCGTTGTAAGCTCTAAAACAGTACTTTAAGTAATGAAATAATAGCTCTCAAAAATTAATCAATAGAGCGCTTATCTTTTGATGCAAATAAAGAAAGTACTGAATAAACAGTTAAAATGTAACAATCACAGTAATATTTCCAGGCGAAATTTACGTTTCAAAGCATGCTCTGTAATATTAAAGGCTGAACAAAAATCACCTAAGTCTTTGTAACTGTGCTATTAGAAACAGCGTGTCATAAGTTACAGGTTAAATAGCATCGAGATTTTTACTCAGATGAAACCCTAATGTATAAAGAATTTAGCTTTATTCAGTCGAATGACCTCAGCCAAGATACCTTTATCTATATCTCAATGTTAAAGGCTATGAGCAGAAAGCCTAAACAAGGTGACTTCATCTACTTTGAAACAGAAAAACAGGCCAGAGGTAAAACCAGAGCCATTAATTGCCGCATAGAAGGTGTGTTAGCAATATCGATAAATAAACCTACTCACCATATACATATAAATGTTTTAGCACCTAAAAGTGAAAAAATCATAGTATTGGTTCTCATCGTTGTAGCAGCATTTACCTATCAAAGATTAAACATTTCACCCATACCAGCGCAACATTTAATAACAACACCTGTTATTGTCTTACCAAACGATCCCAGTACACAGTTTAACTGTGATGGTCGGCAACACTGTTGCGAAATAATATCACGTGCAGAAGCTGAAATTTTCACTCGCCAATGCCCAAATACTAAAATGGATGGAGACAGAGATGATATTCTTTGTGAAAGCGATTCTGGGTTTTAACATTCATAAGAAGAAACATTATCCTGTTGTGTAAAGCTAGCTTTGACAAGCATCAAAATACTGATGTCATAATAAAGGCTTAGGCAGGGCGCTTAATGCCAAATTTAAAAGCACGGTCATTGTTATTACTCCTGTCCATGCAGCGCTCAGTTATGCTGATCTTATATACTTGTCGTCATTGCTTAGCTGGAGGCAAGTTAAAAGCGTATTATCAATAACAAATAAAGTACTCTAATAAGCGCCATTCTTCGAGTTATTTGAAGATAATGGCAATAAATATCTAAGTTGTGTTTAAAAATATCATTAAAAGACACAAACAAAAAAGTGATTTATGCGTTAGCAAAGGCTTTGAACTATTGGATCTTATGTTTTCTTTGGTTGTGAAAACGAAGGCTTTGAACTGAACTAGAAAATGTCAGCAGCCATGACCATTGGTAATCTAATACTTAAACGCATAATAGAAGTTGGCAACCGTGTTTAGGTAAATAACACCCGTAGTAGTTATAACAATTTGATGATAAATGACATAACAAGTTAACTGATGAAGGCAGTTAATCAGATTTTACAGCGTTAGATAATAGCAATGCAGACACTTAGTATTCGTAAAGTAGGCTTGAGACTAAATCAATAAAAAGTACTTTTAGTGAAACTGGGTTATTGGGTAATCAAGTTTCAGCCTAAGCAGACAGTACCTAGATGAAGCCACACCATAGAAAAACTGAAAAGTGAGTTCAGTTTAGTCTGCTACAAAAAAGTAGCGTGCAGCTACGTGCAAAACAACCAGGTAAGTTACACCAAAACTAATTTCATGCACGTAGCGCACGATTAAAATAGCGAGGTAATCATAAACGGGAATAAGATATCAATCAAAAGCTGTGTGAGTGTTAGATTTAAAACACTATATTTCAAATTATGATATCAGCTTTCAAAACACGATGTCATAATGTCAGGTATTAAAAGTATAAGTTTACGTGTACAAGTAATATTAGAGTAATCTAACGGTAGCTTTAATTAACAGGTGATTGCAGGGCAAGCGGCTACACCTCCACATGCCCTACTATGTCCGATACTCTATAATATTGGACATAGTAGAGTAGTTGATTTATAGTGGCTTCCCATAGTGTTTTATTGATTATTTTGAGCTAGCTAATGTCTGTATTGAAAACTTGTCCCGAGCCATTATTTCCAACTTACCCTGAGTTATGTGAATTTACCTTTGAAGATTATCCAACTGTTAAGACTTTATTAACACCTGACGTTGAAGTGAACTCTGAATCTACTGCTGAACCTGAGTCAGAATCTGGACCTCAAGTATGGTGGTTAGAACACTGGCATTGGGGAAAAGATTTTTTAGCCTACACCGGTCGAAATAAATCTGCCCATACTTATGATCGCTTTCGCAATGAGATTGAAAAGTTTCTGCTG
The DNA here is from genome assembly GCF_007954265.1 of Colwellia sp. C1TZA3. Classification (GTDB taxonomy): domain Bacteria; phylum Pseudomonadota; class Gammaproteobacteria; order Enterobacterales; family Alteromonadaceae; genus Cognaticolwellia. The sequence goes on from NZ_VOLS01000027.1 coordinate 53,820, forward strand.
TGGAGCTTCTTTATAAACAAAGTCCCCATAGACAGATTACGAAAAACTGATATCTTACAATATGCCGACTTTTGTTGGAAACCGCCCGTAAACTGGATTGGTACCAGTAACCAAGAACGCTTTAAATTAGCTAACGGCTATTTTGTCATTAATGAGCATTGGCAACCATTTAAAATTCAAGCCGCAAAAAGTCAGATGATTAAAGATATTGATAAGAAAAAATATCGTCCATCTCAGCAAACATTAACCTCTACATTTACCGCTATTATCGTTTTCTATAACTATTTAATGGCTGAAGAACTTTGCTACGGCAACCCTGCACAAATAGCTAAAAAAGACTGCAAACATTTCATTAATGACGTACAAGTTAAAGAAGTTAAACGCTTAACTAATAGTCAATGGCAATATTTACTTGATACTGCCATTGATATGGCTGACGAAAATCAGTCTTATGAGCGAAACTTATTCGTTATTGCCGCGTTAAAAACCCTCTTTCTAAGGGTTTCAGAGCTTAGTGAACGTGAATTTTGGTCACCTATTATGGGTCACTTTTGGCAAGACGAAGATGAAAACTGGTGGTTTAAAGTCTTTGGTAAAGGCCGTAAGCTTCGTGATACTACAGTACCGCCCGACTTTATGAGTTTTCTAACCCGCTACAGATTGTCTCGTGGCTTTTCTCAACTCCCTGCTAATGGTGAAAATACTGTTTTAGTTGAAAAGATACGGGGTCAAGGTGGTATGAGCTCCCGTCATTTAAGACGTATTGTGCAAGAAGTTTTTGACTTGGCTTATCAAAACATGAAGCAAGTTGAAGGTGAAAATAGAGCCTTGAAGCTTAAAGAAGCTTCTACTCACTGGTTAAGGCACACCGGCGCAAGTATGGAAATTGAACGTGGCCGCGCCCTAAAAGATCTTTCAGAGGATCTAGGTCATGCTAGCATGGCAACCACAGATACCGTTTATGTCCAAACCGAAAACAAAAAACGTGCTGAAAGTGGTAAACGTCGAAAAGTTGATTAAACGTATGATCTAAAATACTAAAATAACTTATAACGAGTAAACATCAGGGCAAACAACAACAGTTGCCCTGCTGTCACAGAGGTAAATTTGTTTAAAGCGACTTTGCCATTGCTCAATAGCATTGCTAATAAAACGGTCTTGCCAAATCTTTTGGACATGATAAAAGCTGTCTTTCCCAAGTAGCATCAGATGCAATATTTTGGCTTCGCTGCCATTTTTTTTCTTACAATTTGTCTGCCATATCTCGCTTGGATATGGCTCATCAGGAGAAGACTGTAGTGTTAGTGTGGTAAATTCTGCACAGGCGTCATAACCAGGTTGGTCTATCACTTGACGAAAGTAAGCTATTTTTTTATCTTCTGGCAAAGTGACACTGATCACATAAGCATCTTTAAAGCCATAAACGGGATGCTGCCATATTCTAGATTGATAATTTTCTTTATTTTCAATCGAAAGATACCAACCAGCCAAAAAGCCAGAGTAAGGTGTAATGAGGTTTTCACCTTTAAATACAGATACTTTATGTTCAACAATGTTTGTACAGCCAACTAAAAAAATATAACTGAGGCTTAACAAGAGAATATTTTTGATGGTTTTTATCTGCACGCTAAGTTTACCAATTAAGAAATATTGAATATTAAATTGCCAGTTAATATAGGCCTTTTAGTGTTTTTTATATAACGAATATTGTGCTTTATAGATATATTTTACCGTTGTTTATTCGATATGTAACTACGGTCTTGAAAACTCTAACAGCCTAGTATAACGATGCAATAAAAATTTCAAATCAATTACAACACTTTGAATTAAATTTTCAGCCTAAAAAACCTAGTGCGCTTGAGTATACCAATCTCACTAATTTTATCATTATTTCACCCAGTTAAAACAATTCACTACTGCGTTATTTATTTAATCATTATCGCTGCATAAATGCAGGTGCATATTACCCCCGAACAACGAGTTATTCAAATAACCCCCTTGTATTTCGCTGTTTTCCCCTGCATATAAAGTAGAGCAGATAACTAATGAAACTCGTCTTATTATTTCGCTGATCAAAATCAGTATAAAATTTTGATCATAAGACTAGTATGTTATTAACTTAAGCATAACTTACAAACCGCATCATTTTATAAATATTGGAGCAGGCATGAGTGAAGAAAATTCATATATCCCGCCAAAAGTATGGCAATGGAACACCAGCAATGGTGGTAATTGGGCAAGCATTAATCGCCCTATTTCTGGGTCAACACACGATAAAGTCTTAGAAAAAGGTAAGCACCCTTTTCAGTTATATTCCCTCGCAACGCCCAATGGCGTTAAAGTCACCGTTATGTTTGAGGAGTTACTAGCCTTAGGTATTAAGGAAGCACAATACGATGCCTTCCTGATTGACATTAGCAAAGGAGATCAATTCGGTAGTGACTTTGTTGAAATCAATCCAAACTCAAAAATACCGGCCTTGTTAGATCAAAGTAATGAGCAACCAATTCGCTTATTTGAATCCGGTTCTATTTTATTTCACTTAGCTGAAAAATTTAATACCTTTTTACCCAGTGACAGTAAACGTGCTGAGTGTATGTCTTGGCTATTTTGGCAAATGGGGAGCGCGCCTTATCTCGGGGGTGGCTTTGGCCATTTTTATGCCTACGCCCCTGATAAAATAGAATATTGTATTGATAGATTTTCAATGGAAGTAAAACGTCAACTCGACGTACTCGACAAGCACCTGGAAAAAAATCATTATTTATGTGGTGATGAATATACCATTGCCGACATTGCTATTTGGCCTTGGTATGGTGCACTTGCTTTAAATCGTTTATATGATGCTGCAGAATTTCTAGATTTATCGTCTTATAAACATCTTATGCGTTGGGCAGAAGAAATAAATCAACGACCTGCGGTAAAACGTGGTGTTATGGTAAATAAGACCTGGGGAGAATTATCAAGCCAGTTACATGAACGACACGATGCCAGCGACTTTTTAGAGCGTACGCAAGATAAACTAGCCAAAGAGTAGTTTATACCCGTTCCACTTTAATACCAGTTCCATTAAGTTTGTGATCTTGTTGTGCGCAGGAAAAATAACTCAAGGTAAGGCGCTCGATTGAGCAATAGCTGGCTATTGGGAGTGAGAGCAACACAGCCTTGAGCTATTTTAACTA
>NZ_VOLS01000028.1 GCF_007954265.1 Colwellia sp. C1TZA3
CAGGAAAAATAACTCAAGGTAAGGCGCTCGATTGAGCAATAGCTGGCTATTGGGAGTGAGAGCAACACAGCCTTGAGCTATTTTAACTAGTACAAGTGAGCAATAACTTAATGGGATTGGTATAATATTGAATCTACCTTTTTTAGTAAAAACAGCGAGTGTAATTACCGCGTTAGATAACTATGACCCGTACCAAAGTATAAAATGGCTTAAAATAACGAAATAACATGAGCTAAGGCATGGTTAAGTTATTTCGTTTAAATCTAAGCTAACATTTTATCGTACTTAACGAGTGCAATTTAGCTATGCTATTCAATAGAGTCAATGTGCACAATGGTGGTTTTATTATTGCCTAATGGCCATTCGATTTCTTGTCCAATAGATAAGCCAATTAAGGCGCTACCAACAGGCGTAAGAATCGACAAGGTGCCATTTTCCTTGGTATCTTTTGGGTAAACAAGCTGCAGATCAAAGGCTTTTTGTGTTGAAAGCATCGTAAATGTAACAATTGAATTCATCCGTACAACGTTGTTTGGAAGTTTCTTTTTTTCAACTATTTTTGCGCGCTCTAATTCATCAACCAGTAAGGCATGAGATGGGGCGAAATTTTCTTTCTCTATCATAGAATGTAAACCATCATAGTCTTCATGGCTTATAATTATTTTTGGTTTAATCATTATATACCTCTTATTTTGTCAATTAATTGATGCAGTAAAAACTTAGTGGTTGTGAATATACTTATCTGTAGAAGATAGTTAATCACTATCTATCGCACATGCAAATCCTTCAATAGTAAACTCCTTTGGCATAATGCTAACCTTTAACCTTGCATCCAGACATACCCGATGCGTCGTTGTTGCTATGGCGCAAAGCACCAAATTTTTCAATGCGCCTGCACTACTAGCCACACTTAATATTGACATTAACGCCAGCACTGAAAACACAGATGTACATACAAAATACTCGATACTTGCTGAATTAAATAAAGCTGGTGGTTATTTTTCAAGTGTTGTGTTGCCTACTCTGTTGCCTGATAAATAATTATCAAAATAATACTTAGCTAAACAAAATATTAATAGGTAAATTTCCATATTACTATTTTTTTATTGCCCGTGAAATTGCTTGGATTAATTTTACAGCAACGACTTCCTCATATGAATCAACAGGGTCAAAATGACGTTCATATAATAATTCAACTGTTTCTAACCGAGCGTTAACCTGTTCAATTATATCTTGTTTATCATTAGCCATGTTTTCGATTAACTCAGATGTTTCAAAGAGATAATTCCAAAAGTTATTATGCATATGTCTATTCTCAGTCTCGAATAAATGAGGGTAAATGGTATTTGTAAGTCTTATCAACAAAGCTGATATATTTGTAGTTCTTTCTAGCTCAACATTAATTTTATGGCTTGGGCAACTAAGTTAATACTGTTGTTACTCGCCCTGAAATAAGTCGAATATATCTTGGTGTTATTCAGATAATAGCATTCATTAACTACATAAATGAACGCTATAAATGACACTGCAGGCGTATAATAATCACAACATAGACCACTAGTATTAACAACAATGGTTAATCCTTAGATGATAATGATCTTAATGCGGCTAATAAGTTAAATTTCAAGTCAAAACTTATAAATGCTTATAATTTTGCTAAATTCTATTACACCTACCCTCAAAAATACCTTTTTAACTATGTTTTAATTGCACCATAAATTAATTCATAAGCGCTTGCACTATCACCTTTAACAAAACGTCTAACAACATCATCAATAACATAAGTGGCAATTAATATAACGCACTTAGTTCTTGGTTCTTGGTTCTTGGTTCTTGGTTTTTAACTCCTGAGAGCTCAATAATCAAGTTTACCGCTAGTTAAAAAATAAAGAACAAGTATACGCTGAAGTTAACACTAAATGAGTACGACTGTTCATACTCAAGTCCTTACAAACATGATCAAGTATTAAATATCTTTGCTAACAATATGGGCTTTGTGGCGAGTAAAATCATGAAACATTTCAGCTAAATGTTTTCTTGTTAAAGCCAAGATCATTTACGCTTTTTTTAAGCATGAAGACAATAAGGTATTTACAATCCATGATGTTTGAAAAAATTCTTATAATCTCGGATAGGTTTTCCTTTTTTCGCTTGGTTGAGAGTAGAAAGTAACTCTATCTGCCGCAGTATTATAGGTATAACCTAGGTGAGTCTCTTTGGCAAAGCTGATAGTCTACCTGCATTAATTAGCACTATAAGGTTTATCGATTAAACAATGGCGTTTTAAACAGGATAGGTTATGAGGTAAATGACTCTTTTATTTAATAAAATTAAAATATAAATATAAACTGAGGATATAAATGATACCAATCAGAAAGTATTTAAGCGTTTTTTGTCTTTTTTCAGTAATAACGCTGACCAGTTGTGCATCAACAATGTTAGTAACGAACCAGACGAAAACTCCTGGCACTCTCGCTGATCTCACTGAGACCTATTGGAAATTAGTACAACTGGGTGGAACATCGGTTGTAATGACGCCTGAGCGACAAAGCAAACGTCATTTTACTCTACAAACTAATGACAACCGTGTAACAGGCTTTGCAGGTTGTAATCACTTCTTTGGTCAATTTAATGCAAAGGTACTCGCTGTTGGGGCCGGTAATTTAACATTCAGTGCTTTAGGAGTCACTCAAATGGTTTGTCCTGATATTGAACTCAATGAGCAGAAAGTATTGCAAGTGCTTTCAAACACCACATCTTATAACATCACAGCGAAATCATTAACCTTATTTAGTCAAACCGGAGCTGAATTAGCCAGCTTTGATGCCGTATATTTTTAACTGAAAATAGACTCAATTACTGACCTGTCACCACACTTTAATGATTAAAAACCACAATAAAAGGAGTCTCCAGTTATTTATTTTTATTATCAACACCTTGCTATGTTCTAGCTTTAAACAGGTACGGTTTAAAGCTTCAATTTTAAACATAATGCCATTAACGCTAAAGCAATTTTTTTGGTTTCGCGTCAAACAATATTCATTCAACAGTTCAACAAATTATCAAGCTAGTGTTTTGCCAGTGACCTAATATCATTCCCTGTCGGTGATTCATGTACTCTCAGTGAAAACGCGGGCAACACCGCAATAACATGATCAAAAATATCTGACTGAATGTCCTCGTAAGCATTCCAATTTGTAGTATTGGTAAAAGCATAAATTTCAACGGGTAAGCCGTTACTTGTTGGTTCAAGTTGCCTAACGATTAAGGTCATTCCCTGATGAATATCAGGATGGTTTTGCAAAAATGACAGCAGATATTTTCTAAAAGTACCAACATTGGTCAGCCGTCGACCATTTTGCATTACTGTCATATCAGTCTTTTTATCAATATTTTCTTTTTCAATTTCTGGCACCGCATGAGTTATATATTCGCTCAGTAAGTGCGCCTTTTTCAATTCATTTAATTGCGCTTTGTCTAAGAAACAGATACTACCTATTTCTAGGTGAATACTGCGTTTTATTCTTCTACCACCCGCTTCAGACATACCGCGCCAGTTTTTAAATGAGTCTGAAATAAGTGCATAAGTAGGAATTGTGGTAATAGTTTTGTCCCAATTCCTTACTTTTACTGTTGTTAAGGCTATATCAACTACATCACCGTCTGCGCCATACTTTGGCATCTCAAGCCAATCGCCCACTGCCAGCATGTTATTGGCAGAAAGCTGTATACCAGCAACTAAGCCTAAAATGGGATCTTTGAATACCAACAACAACACAGCAGACAAGGCGCCCAAGCCACTCAGCAAAATAAGGGGTGACTTATCCATCAGTAATGACACCGCTAGAATAGCGGTAAAAATACTGGCGATAAGCTTAACGGTTTGCAAAAGCCCCCTTAATGGGAAGTGTGCCTGACGGGTGCGCTTATCTGAAAACGATTGTAAAATATCTAAAAAAGTAAACAACGACAGCAGAGAAAATAAGATTATCCACTGGTTAGTAATGACTTCAGCAAGATGCAAAAAGATTGCTTCTTTTGCTAACCAAAGCTTGGCTTGGATCACTACAATCGCACCTTGAAGCGTCAACGAAAGTCGCTTCGCTAAGCGCTGAAATAATGCAAATATTACATTTTTGGTCTGTTGATTGTCGATAACCTCAAATTTGCCCTTGAGAAAGTGCTTAGCTAAGCCTCTAATCATATAATGCAATGCTATGGCAAAACTGGCTATCCATAAAATGACTAAAATATCGTACCAGACAAAGATATTACCTGGCATATTTTGCTCAAGCCAGCCTAATAAAAACTCTCTCAAATGTGTTCTTGTTTCAGTCATGATTATCTGTCCTTAATTATTACTTTAACCGTGTTATCAATCAATAAACCTAACCATACAGTTTGCGCAGATTACAGTGTAAGTCAGGCTTTAGCCAGTTAAGTTGACTTCATAAATGCCAAGTGACAAATGATTTTAGTACTGGTGTTGATTTACTGATGCGAGTGCATATACGTATAGTAAGTGACTGGCCAAAGTAGGTTATTTAACCCATGAATTAAATAGCCTGCTCAAAGCCATGTAGGTTTTTATCTAAATAGGTCGGGACAAATTGTAAATTCGCCATACTAAGGGGCTGTAAGTAAGTGATATAAGCGAGTAACATAAAAAGTCATGTTATACCAAGTTGATTAATTACCTGCTCATTTTTACTGGTTAAAATGAATAACTACAGCGTTATAAAATTTATAAGGTGAATAACTACTGACTAAATTTTATGCCTTGTATTTATCCATTTTTCCTCATGAAAAAGGTGATCACTTAATTAATCAAATTGGTATTACTCACTCATCTGCTCTTATTTAAACATACGCTAGACTAAAGGTATTATACCAAGTTGATTAACTATCTGCTCATTTTTAATGGTTAAAATAAAAAACTACGGCGTCATAAAGTTTATAAAGTGAATAACTACTGACTAAATTTTATGTCTTGTATTTCTTTATTTTTCCTCATGAAAAAGTAGACCACTTAATTATTCAAACTGGTGTTAAAGGTAACATTTAGGCATGGGGATTTGTGCAACACCAGAATCTACCGCCGCCTCTGCCACTGCCTTCGCTACATTGTAACAAAGTCTTGGGTCCATCGGACGTGGGATAATATAGCTTTTACCAAAACTTAATGAGCTTTCTCCACTCGCAATTAACACACTTTGTGGTACCTCAGCTTTTGCTAACGTACGTATCGCATGCACTGCCGCTAATTTCATTTCGTTATTTATTTTTCTGGCTCTAACATCCAAAGCGCCGCGAAAGATAAACGGGAAACACAAAACATTATTAACCTGATTAGGATAATCAGAACGACCTGTCGCCATAATTAAATCGTCTCTAACTGAATGCGCAAGTTCAGGTTTAATTTCAGGGTCAGGATTTGAACAAGCAAAAACAATAGGGTTTGGCGCCATGGTTAATAGCTGCTCTTTAGACAATAAGTTTGGCCCTGATACGCCGACAAAAACATCGGCTTCAGCAATCGCATCATCAAGCGTGCGTTTATCGGTGTTATTGGCAAAGAGCATTTTATATTCATTGAGATCGCTGCGGCGCGTATGTACTACACCCTTAGTGTCCAACATATATATTTTTTCACGCTTCGCACCACATTGAATAAGCAATTCCATGCAAGCAATGGCGGCAGCACCTGCCCCTAAACAAACAATCACCGCATGCTCAATATCTTTACCTTGAATTTCTAAGGCATTCATCATCGCCGCAGAGGTGACGATTGCAGTGCCATGTTGGTCATCATGAAAGATAGGGATTTTACAGCGTTCTTGCAGCGCTTTTTCAATAATAAAACAGTCTGGGGCTTTTATATCTTCAAGGTTAATACCACCAAAAGTATCCGCAATACTGGCAACTGTATTAATAAATTCTTCTGTTGTTTTATGTTTGACCTCTATGTCAAATGAATCAATATTGGCAAATTTTTTAAATAATAAAGCTTTACCTTCCATTACGGGCTTTGATGCTAGAGGACCTAAGTTACCTAACCCTAATACGGCACTACCATTTGATATAACCGCAACGGTATTACCTTTGGCGGTGTACTTGTACACATCGTCAGAGTTTGCCGCTATCGCCCGACAAGGCTCAGCAACGCCAGGGCTATAAGCTAATGATAAATCTTCACTTGTTTCAGCTACCGTGGTTATTTGCAGACCTATTTTTCCTGGTGTTGGGTAGGCATGATAATCTAACGCACGTTGTTTAAAATCGCTCATAATTGACCTTTAATTAAATATAAATAAGTTGGCTAAAACTCAATGGCATAAGTCACTGAGTTGGTAATAAGTTATAACATTAGCGCTTGTGCTAATGTTTCCCAGAAATGTACAAGTCGCGCTTTAAGGCACTATTTTTCTGCAAACGCGTTAAGCGCGCTTAATATCATTATTGTGTTAGCAACATTTCGGGGTGTTTTCTTAATTTTTATACTCAGTATCCTAGTGTCAGTACTGAATATAATTTATCGTTATTAGTGATTTTTCAAGATAAAGAATTTTATATAAATATCCTCACTAAAGCGCAGTTATTTCAACTATGCTCTAGATTGCAAAATTGTCATGACATAAAATTTTTGCAGAACTTCGAATAAAATCACAAATCCTGACAGATATGTCAACTTTTATTTTTCGCCATTTTATTTTACTTCAGATAAATAATTTCCTAACAAACGCGAAGCTTGACACTACTAACCGGCCTTGTTATCAAAGTATAAATCAAACATTACTTACATCTAATAAAGGCAGAAAAAAATGAATTTTCAATCATTTCACCCTCCACGCAGAATATTAATGGGCCCTGGCCCTTCCGACATCAGTCCAGAAGTTTTAGCTTCATTATCCAGACCCGCTATTGGCCATTTAGACCCTTTATTTATTGGTATGATGGACGAATTAAAAGCATTACTGCAGTATGCTTTTCAAACTAAAAACGAGTTTACTATTGCGCTGTCGGCGCCCGGCTCTGCTGGTATGGAAGCTTGTTTTGTTAATTTAGTAGAAGCAGGCGATAAAGTCATCGTTTGTCGCAACGGCGTCTTTGGTGACCGTATGGTGCAAAATGTTAACCGCATCGGTGGAGAAGCCATCGTAGTTGACTCTCCTTGGGGTCGGGCCGTTGAAGTTGACAAAGTAGAAGCGGCATTAAAAGCTAATCCAGAGGCTAAATTTTTAGCCTTTGTTCACGCTGAAACCTCTACGGGTGCGTTATCAGACGCAAAAGCCTTGTGTGCATTAGCACAGCAACACGACTGCTTATCTATTGTTGATGCCGTTACCTCATTAGGCGGTGTTGAGCTTAAAGTGGATGACTGGGGCATAGATGCTATTTATTCTGGCTCACAAAAATGTTTATCTTGTGTACCGGGTTTATCCCCTATTTCATTTAGTGAGAAGGCGGTAAATGTGATTAAAAACCGTAAAACACAAATACAAAGTTGGTTTTTAGATCAATCACTTGTAATGAGTTATTGGTCAGGTGCTGGCAAACGCAGCTATCATCATACCGCCCCAGTAAACTCACTATATGGCTTGCACGAGTCGTTAATACACTTACAAAACGAAGGCTTAGAAAACTGCTGGGCACGCCATCAAAAGCAGCATGAGGCCCTAGCCAAAGGCTTAGATAAACTAGGTATCAAGTTTATTGTTCCTAAAGAGGAGCGCTTACCTCAGTTAAACGCTATCTATATCCCAGACGGTATAGATGATGTAAAAGTAAGAAGCTATCTATTGAACGAATACAACCTAGAAATCGGTGGCGGTTTAGGCGATTTTGCTGGCAAAGCATGGCGTATTGGCTTAATGGGTTATACCGCAAGAAGCGAAAATGTCGCCTTATGTTTAACCACACTTACAGACGCTTTAGCTCAACAACAGTAGATAATGCCGAAAAATAATTTTCACGATGTGGAATTTAAAAAAGTGTGTAGCTGGAGAAAAAAGTTAAAGTTATGATTTTTTAGTAAGCAATCACAGCGCGAACCCTTCAATTGAAGCAACAAATAAGCCTGCATTATCAAGATAAAGTTTACTTGGTAATGTGGGCTCTTTTAGGCAATTAATTAACCTTTATGGCTGATTTAACAAGCACAATTAAGCTTGTTTACAAGGTCGATTTTTCACTACTTCTAGTTATCCCAACAAGACAAAAAACTCTCATGACAGACACATATTTAACCTTATCAATGAGAAATTAAAATCAACATATTCTGCTACTGGCAATATTATCGATAGCGGTAATACCTAAAGTAATACCAGTTCCATTAAGTTTGTGATCTTGTTGTGCGCAGGAAAAATAACGCAAGGTAAGGCGCTCGATTGAGCAATAGCTGGCTATTGGGATTGAGAGCAACACAGCCTTGAGCTATTTTAACTAGTACAAGTGAGCAATAACTTAATGGGATTGGTATAAAGTATCACCGCAGCCAAACCTAAAAACAGCTGAACCTATAGCTATTGGTGCATTATAAGACAAACTTATACCAATTTAGTATTAAATAAGGCAGCAAATAAAAAAGCCTAAATCACATCAATAATTCAGGCTCTTTTTTATATTTTTTTCAACGGCTTAATTTCGTATAGTGGAATATTTATCAAACTTTCAGCACTTGAAGTTTTGTGTGCATTTAAAGTGTATCTAACGCCATTTATTGTTTGCTTTCTGACCCTGTTGATTTTACAAATCGTCTAAAATAGCGGTAATTTGGCTATTTACTGACAACCAGCTTTTGCCCCAAAGTGAACGATAATGCTGAGGCAATTTTCTGAACTGACTCGTACAGATTTATAGTGGTTGATAATGCTCTCGAATCGATTTTATTTCATTACCTAACCCCGTCATTTGCCAACGACCCAGTGCAATTGGAATACTACCAATTGCATTAAGCTGGTCAAAAAAATCTTTAACACGAAAGTCCTTTCCTTGGGATTCCAATAAAATGGCATAGTCAGCCATGGTTCGTTCCAACAAATATTTTCCAGTCACATAACTACTGCCATAACCAGGCTGTCTCATATAAAGATGCTGTTCAAAAATCAATAGTTCCGGTTCCACTTTCATCCAACCGCGAGGGGTTTTATCAGCATGAATTTGGCCTGCTTGTTCCATAGTCATCTGATTGGCATGTGCATAAAGCGAACCTAGACCTCTGGCCGCGCGCTGAGCAATCATAATCCAGACAATTTCTCGAACTCTTGGATTGTCATCATATAACCCAGCATGCATAAACATTTCTTCAACAGCCGTCGCAGTTCCTTCATTGCGGCTGTCGAATATATTATAAAGTAATGCTTCTCGCCGAATCGGGCTAGCATGAGGCGTATTGTCCATCCTTGCCAATTCAAACCAATGATAAAAGTGAGAATACAAAGGTGTTGGATCAAAATGTGAACCTATTTGAAAGAAGTTACGTTTATCAGCGGGTACAAATGGCCCCAAATGTCCTTTTAGTGCCTTTTCAAAATAGTCAGCGACGGTGACAATCTCTTGTTGATCTAAAAAATTAAGGAATTTATTAGCTGAGCGTTCTTTAAGTTCATCGTATTCTGCTTGGTTAGCCGCGGCGATTAATTGCGGTAGTTTACGATTGCGATGCTCTTCTAGTTTCAGACTAGACCATGAACGATCCAGTTCTCTTTTTAACAGTCTCACTTCATCTTGCCAGTTAAGTGGAACAAGATGCACGTTATTCATATACCAAGTATATTGTGCTTGGCCGATACCCGATGGCCCATTCTTAATTTTAGCTTGAATTTCAAGCCAATCAGTAAAATCATGGGTCGACTTGATGGCGATTTCAATAACCTCTAATAACGCTGAGCTAGCCGTATTTTTTACTTTTTTTTGCAGATCTACAAGCGCTTTTGTTTGTTGATGAATATCTCTAATACCCGCTTTCCAAAGTTCTGCGGCGTTACCCGTTAAGTTAACTCTAGCTTGTTGATTAAGCGGTTTGATTATACTCAAGTCGGCAATCAGTCTTTGTTGTTCAATGTCACTTAATGGAAATTGATAAGTCCATAATTCAGTCACACCATGATGAGTCGGTCCTTCGTGTGCTGGCACATCACTGCGATAATTCCAGAGCGATTTATAAAAAGCTGGGTCTCGTTGCTAAGGTTTGAGCAATTTGTAATTAAATTCATAACCATTTAACTCCGCCCACAAAATATGCCAATCGACTTTATTCTCGATAGACCAATTGGTAGTCTCAATTTGTAATAACTTTTTTCTAATCAACTCAAATTTTTGCAAGCGGCTATCAAATGTTTTAGTGCGATAATCAGGGGCATTGTTAAATAACGGCGGTTGTTCAAACTCTCGCCATTGTTTGAATAGTTGAGTTAGAAACTGATAGTCACTGGCATTAACCGCGCTAACAGTCAATGAAGAGGCGAAAATGCAGCAGGCGGATATAAACACCAACGTCTGTTTTAAGTAAGCCAAGATAGTGTTCATCATTACCTTCTTTTAGTGATAGTTAGGTTCTATTTTATTTCCAAAAGGGAGCATAAGTAATATAAACACCCTATTTGATATGATCAATATAACCTGTTCGAAAATCTGCCCAATTGATTTGTGGTAAGGTTATTTATACTATCCCAAAAGTTAGTTTATACCAGTTCCATTAAGTTTGTGATCTTGTTGTACGCAGGAAAAATAACTCAAGGTAAGGCGCTCGATTGAGCAATAGCTGGCTATTGGGATTGAGAGCAACGCAGCATTGAGCTATTTTAACTAGTACAAGTGAGCAATAACTTAATGAGATTGGTATTAGTCATTAAATGGAATAAACATGAAAATATATGAAACAGCAACAGCACCAAATGCAAGGCGCGTAAGAATATTTCTCCATGAGAAAAACATTGCAGGCATCGAGTTTGTTCAAATGGACATTCAACGTGGTGATAATTTAACTAAAGCATTCAAACAAAAAAATCCGTTGGCTAAAATCCCAATTTTAGAACTGGATGACGGCACAGTGATTAGTGAAAGCGTTGCCATTTGCCGATATTTTGAAGAGATGAATCCAGAACAACCATTAATGGGCTCGAACCCGCTTGAAAAAGCCATAATAGAACAATGGCAACGTCGCATGGAGTTGTCGTTGTTAATGCCTACAGGCATGTGCTTCCAACATACGAGTGGTTACTTTAAAGATCGAATGAACGTTGTTGCTGATTGGGGCAAAGAATGTGGCGAAAGTGTGACAAAGTTTTTAATTTTTTTAGACAAACATTTAGCTGCTTCAGAATATATAGCAGGTGACAGCTTTTCTATTGCTGATATTACAGCGCTCATTAGCATAGACTTTAATCGTGTCAATAACATTCGAATAACAGACGAGCAAAACAATCTAAAACGCTGGTATGCTAACGTTTCTTCAAGACCCTCAGCCAAAGCCTAGAATATTATAATGATTAATTAATTTATATACTTCCCCCTAACCACTAATAGCCATAAAGGTGAGTATTGCGTTTAAATAAATGCAACTTGCCTATCACATTATTAATATCGACTTGATGGTGGCTGATCAAATAAAACTGAATTTTTCAACTGAGGCAAAACCGACTTATCCCACTACAGTTGATCAAGAGAATGTCATATTTGACTGATAAAACTAGTTATTATGGCTGGCATAGCCCGTATTTACTTACTTAAAGCTCGTCCGTTAGATTGATTTTTTTATACTTAGTCGTGTGCACAATAGCCAGCGTAATAAAGCCAATAACAGCGACTACAACACCAATCGGCTTGCCAAAATCGCTTGATAAGTTAAGACCTATTGCGGCAGTCATAATGTAAGAGATTGTTACCGCAGTTGCTATTACGGCAGGAATACTGGTGATCCAATGGAATGTACCACGGTCAAATAAATATTTGGTCGCAAGCCACAAGACACTGGTCGAAAGCAGCATATTTGAGAAGGCGAAATAGCGCCAAATTACGGTAAAATCAAGCTTAGTCATAAAATATGCAATTGTTAATATAGGAATAGCGAGTAATAAGCGATTGCGTAAACTTTGTGGAATATTAAAAGCATCAACAACGGTTAAACGCAATGAACGGAATGCGGTATCGCCAGAAGTAATAGGGAAAACTGCAACCGCAATAACGGCCATAACACCGCCAAATACACCCAAATAATTATTAGCAACATGGTTAACCACTAAACCTGGACCACCTTGGTCGAGTAATACTTTTAAGCCCGCATAACCTTCAGGAAATGCAGCAATACCCGCTAGTGCCCAGACACAACCTACCATACCTTCACATATCATCGCTCCGTAATATACTGGCCGTACATACTTTTCGTTGGTTAAGCAGCGGGCAATAATAGGTGCTTGAGTAGAATGAAAGCCACTAATAGCACCACAGGTAATCGTAATAAACAATAACGGCCAAGTGGGTAATCCATCTGGATTTGGCGCTAAAAAGTCATGTGCGTGATCGGCTTCAAAGTAGGCTAAGAAGTCACCTGCTACCGGTAAGTGCGGCGCATCTATTAATAGTGCAACGCCAACAAGTGTGGTCATTAAAATCATTAATAAACCAAAAATCGGGTAGAGTTTTGTAATAATTTTATCAATGGGTAACAAGGTGGCTAAAAAGTAATAGGCTAAAATAGCCAAGACCCAAAAGGTATTATTGGCAAAAATCGTGCCTTCAAAAAAATCTAAGTTGCTGAGCAAGCCTGCAGGGCTCATTATAAATACCACACCAACAAAAAATAGTAGCATGGCAGTAAATAGCAGCATAAAGCCTTTAAAAACAACATTGTAATATTTACCAGCTATTTCTGGTAAGCTTTTACCGTCTTCTTTTATACTCATAACGCCTGAGAAGAAGTCGTGAACGGCGCCACCTAAAACGTTACCGAGTACAATCCAAACCAAAGCAATCGGGCCATATAGAGCGCCCAGTATTGGGCCAAATATTGGCCCAACGCCTGCGATGTTTAGAAATTGAATTAAAAATGCACGCACCGGATGAATAGCGACATAGTCAACACCTTCACTAAAGCGTTTTTGCGGTGTATCAAGCGTTGAGTCTAAACCTGCTTGTTTTTCTACGAAGGGGCTATAAAACTTATAACCCAATATTAAAATAGTCAGGCAGATAAAAAAGATAATCATAAAGCACGTTCCCTTTGTGTAATTTTATTATAGAGCCATAGACCACTGCTCAACTTTTGAATCTTTGCAAATCGATCGACTGTAACAAAAGAACAACGCTTGAACAATAAATTAATACCAGTTCCATTAAGTTTGTGATCTTGTTGTGCGCAGGAAAAATAATTCAAGGTAAGGCGCTCGATTGAGCAATAGCTGGCTATTGGGAGTGAGAGCAACACAGCCTTGAGCTATTTTAACTAGTACAAGTGAGCAATAACTTAATGGGATTGGTATAAATCCCTATAGGCATTGATTGTCACTAATTTAGCCACCGCTTAGAAAACCATTGCATAAGTATGCTCACTTTATGTCAATAGCCAAACTTGATAAACTAAAACACTACTTAAGCTTTTATGAAACTGTTGAAGTGCTCTTATACCAGTTCCATTAAGTTTGTGATCTTGTTGTACGCAGGAAAAATAACTCAAGGTAAGGCGCTCGATTGAGCAATAGCTGGCTATTGGGATTGAGAGCAACACAGCCTTGAGCTATTTTAACCAGTACAAGTGAGCAATAACTTAATGTAATTGGTATTATACCAATTACATTAATTAAGTGATCACCTTTTTCATGAGGAAAAATGGATAAATACAAGGCATAAAATTTAGTCAGTAGTTATTCACCTTATAAATTTTATAACCCTGTCGTTATTCATTTTAACCATTAAAAATGAGCAGGTAATTAATCAATTTGGTATTATTTAGACTGCATAATTTTCATAGTCAATAATTTGTGTTACAACTGGCTGGGGATCGGGCAAAAGAGAATCAAAGTAAATTGATTCATACCAAGTATCAATAAATAGGATTAACAAAAGTGATGTTAAAAGCAATATATTTTCTGTTTTTTAGTTTAGTGCTGTCAAGCTTATCAGGCTGTATGGTAGTGACTACCGCTGTTGGTGTAACGACCACAGTTGTGGGCGGCGCTATTGATGTTGTTGATACCGTAACGCCAGATATTATCGACGACGATGATGACGATTGAGGTTAGATAATAACGTTGATTTTAATATTTTCACTTCGAAAATGTAATTTAATTATCTAAAATATGTGAGTATTGGTGATGAAAATCCCATGACAAGCAATCGGCACCTTAGCTATTAGCATTAGTGTTGGGCAACTAAAAACATCTAATACCAATCCCATTAAGTTATTGCTCACTTGTACTAGTTAAAATAGCTCCTGGTTGAAACAGACAATTAATTGCAAAAATTGACGAAAACTGACATCAAAATTATCCTGGTGTGGCGATAACTGCGTCATGCAACGCACAGTGCTTATTAACGTAAAAAGCCTTTCATTTGAAAGGCTTTTTGCTATCTATAAATGCTATGGGTAAATATTATCTCTATATATTACCGATAAGTACGCATTAAGTTAAAAAGATAAATTTAGCAATGAATAAAGCGGTTAAGGCCCATACCCCATTCGATATATCTTTAAATTTACCCGCACCCAGTTTAAGTACCGTATAGGTAATAAAACCAAAAGCAATACCATTAGCGATAGAGAAAGTGAATGCCATCATTACTGTAGTGCATACTGCTGGTGCGTACTCAGTTAGATCATCCCAGTCTAAGGCTCTTAAAGAACTCATCATCAGCACAGCAACATAAATAAGTGCGCCATCAACCGCAAAGCCAGGTAGCATTTGAGCCAGTGGTAAAAAGAACACACCGGCAGCAAATAATAAACCGATAGTGACTGCGGTTAATCCTGTACGGCCACCAACAGCAACACCGGCGGCAGACTCTACATAAGAGGTCACCGGCGGACAACCAAAAGCAGTACCAATAACAGAAGCAATAGAATCTGCTTTTAATGATTTACTTAAACCGGTAATTTTACCGTCTTTATCTTGTAAGTTAGCGCGTTCAGCAACCCCCATTAATGTACCTGCGGTATCAAAAATGTTCACAAATAAGAAAGTAACAATGACCGGGATTAAAGCCACTTGAAAGGCCCCGACAATGTCTGCTTTAAATAATATTGGCTCAAGTGCAGAAAAGTCTGGCACGGCTAACATACCATTATAACTAACAAAGCCAGTCGCGGGTGCAAAGGCCTTAGCCGCTTCAGCTACCACAAAAAAATCAGTCGGTAGTATCCAAGTCATGATAAAGGCAATTAACGTGGTTACAGCTATACCAATAAGTACTGCACCAAAAACTTTTCGGTAACTTAAGACCGCAATAAGTAAAAAGCTTAAAAATCCCAGTGCTGGCGCTTCTGGACCAAATTCGCCAAAGCCAAAGTGTGTTAAGTCAGCAAGCGCAACAATATTATCTGGGTCAGCAACAACAATGCCGGTAAAACGTAAACCAATAAAACCAAGGAACAAACCCACCCCTGCCGTCATCGCTAGTCGCAGGCTCATCGGTATACTGTCTAGCATCCATTCTCGAAGCCGAGTGACACTCATAAAAACGAAAATAACCCCCGACAGAAATACCGCACCTAGGGCAATTTCCCAGCTGTAGCCCATTGCGCCGACAACAGAAAAAGTAAAAAAAGCATTTAACCCCATACCAGGTGCAAGCCCTACTGGCCAGTTAGCATAAAGCCCCATTAAAATGGTGGCAATCGCAGCGCCTAAACAAGTTGCTAGGAATAAACCATCAAATGGCATGCCGGTCTTTGACATGATCATAGGGTTTAAAAACATAATATATGACATGGTTACAAAGGTGGTTAAACCTGCCATAAGCTCTGTTTTTATATTGGTATTATGCGCATGTAATTTAAAAAATCGTTCTAAAAAGCCTAATTGGCTTGGGTTTTTATCGTTGGTTTTACTCGTTTGGTTCATCACTACAACTCTCTTGTTGTTTATAAATGAGGTCATTTTTTATAGTTTTATAATGTGACCCGTTTGTCGCTGAACGCCTATAACATCCATCACTACTTTTGCTAACAAACGATAAAGCCTTCTCAAGCTATCTTATTTTGTTAACTAAGTAGATAATGCATAAATATAAATTACCTCTTACTTATGCCACCCACTAATGCTTGCTTTATTTTTTATCAATTTTCATAAGTTTTTTGTTGAATGGCATATCGATCTTATCCTTAAATAAGAAAACCTGTCAATAGTGTCAGGAAATAAGTTTTTAATATATAATTTATCGTCAGCTGTGATATTGAGTAATAATAATTAATCAAATTAGTATTACTCAATATCACAACAATTAACTTAGGCAAGTTTTCTTGGTGTACATATAACTAGTTATACCAATTTGGTTAATTAAGTGATCACCTTTTTCATGAGGAAAAATAGATAAATACAAGGCATAAAATTTAATCAGTAGTTATTCACCTTATAAATTTTATAACACTGTAGTTATTCATTTTAACCATTAAAAATGAGCAGGTAATTAATCAACATGGTATTAGTTCAAGCTAGAGACGTGTGGCTAGTAATGTCCGTAATCAACATTTTAAACATTGGGTCGTTATGCTTTTATTAACACATTTTAATCGACGTACTATTAAGGGTGACATTTTTGGTGCGCTAACATCAACGATTGTTGCCTTGCCTTTCGCCTTAGCTTTTGGCGTAACATCTGGGGCTGGTGCCAGTGCCGGTATTTATTGTGCCATTATTACCGGGTTATTTGCCTCTGTATTCGGTGGTACAAATCAGCAAATATCAGGCCCAAATACCGGTTTAACCATTGCCATGGTGGCGATACTCACCAGTTTTATTGCCCAATCACCCGAGCATGGTGTGGCGATGGCATTTACTGTTGTTAGTTTAGCCGGGGTTTTCCAAGTACTATTTGGCTTTTTTAAGCTGGGTAAATATTTTACCTTGATCTCATATCCGGTGATATCGGGTTTTACCTCAGGCGTCGGTATTCTTATTATTTTATCGCAAATTGCCCCACTCTTTGGCAAACCGTTGGCTGAATTACCTTTGTCGATGCACTTATTTACCAGTACTAATACCTTACTGGGCTTAGCTTGTTTAGTGGTACTTTTTTTATGGCCACAAAAATATAGCCGTGTTGTACCGGCGAGTATTATTGTGGTGTTGGGTGCAACGCTATTTTATCTATTTTCGGGTAGCGACATGCCGGTGGTTGGCGCTATTTCTAGCGAACTTCCTGCCTTTAATTTCCCTACGTGGCAAAGCGGTTTAGCCGGAGAAATGATTAAGTCAGCGTTATTAATAGCCACCTTAAGCACTTTAGATTCATTAATGACCTCACTAACGGTAGATAGTATCAGTAATGATTTACATGACTCTGATCAAGAACTGGTAGGCCAAGGCATTGGTAATATTATGGCTGGATTATTTGGCGCGTTACCTGGTGGCGGCGCTACTATGCGCACCGTGACTAATTTAAGGGCTGGGGGAACAACACCTTTGTCAGGTATTCTTCATGCGCTTTTTATTCTCGCTATTGTGTTGTGGGCCGGTGAATATACCGCTTATATTCCCGTGGCTGTTTTAGCAGCGATATTAACCCATGTCGGTATTAGTATTATTGATTGGAATTTTCTTAAACGTGTGCATCAAATTCCATTATTTAGTGCTGCCTTAATGATTTCAACTATGGTGATGGCGGTGATATTTGACTTAATAACGGCGGTGTTAATTTCAGCCTTTGTCGCTAATATAGTCACTATTCGCCGGTTATCAGAAATTCAGTTAGATAATATTAAATTAGTGACAACTAAAGACGCTCAACACTTATCAGCTGCAGAAACAGCGCTATTAGCCACCATGGATGACTGTGTACTGTTACTCAATATATCAGGGCCTATTGGCTTTGGTGTCGCCAGAGGTTTAAAGCAGAGTGTTTCAAAATCTGATCAAAGTAAAACCTTATTGATTGATTTTACTGATGCACAATTTGTCGGTGTTACTAGCACCATCGCCATTGAAGAAATTATTGTCAGTTATCAGGCCGAAGGTAAGCAAATACTGTTAACAAACATTTGTCAGCGGGTTCATGACGATTTTAATAAATTAAATTTATTCGACAAAATACCAAAAGAACATATATTTATTACCAGGATAGCTGCGTTCAATTATTTAAAGTACCAGCAAGAAAGATAGCCTTGCAGCTCAGTGTTATATCTAACCCATAGTATGATGGTATTTTATAGTAAATAAACAGCCTAACACCAGCATTATATTGTTGTATTTATTAACAAATAAAACTATGGGCTAATGTTTGGGTGAGGTGAAAATTTAATGATTTAATGATTTAATGAGCAACTTAGCTTTTATAAAGTCAGTATAAGTTAATTACCACTAGCTCATTCATTGCTTATACTACCAATGAATGAGCTTAATATTATATCAACTGATTTGACTTATTAACTTATTAACTTATTAACTAAAAGTATTCAAGCATAAATAGGGGCAAAATTTTCTACAATATCCCTTATGACAATATCCGGCTAAAAGTGTCAACTCCCGCTTGTGCACAACCGAGATCTTGCTCTGGTGAGCCTGAACTGACACCTATGCCCCCAACCACTTCACCATTATAAAATATAGGTAAGCCACCACCCACAATACACATGCGCCCGCCTAACGCGGTATGGATACCAAATAAATTGTTCTCGTGCCCTGGAATACAGGCCTGGTTAAATATGTGTGTACCCTTACGAGCCGATGCCGCAGTAAAGGCTTTATCTTGAGAAAGCGTAATACTGTGAATTTTTCCACCGTCCATACGTTCAAAAGCAAGTAAACTGCCTGACTCATCAACTACAGATATACACATAGGTATGCCGAACTCCTTAGCCTTAATCACGGCTCCATCAATGATTAACTTCGCTTCCATTTGGTTTAATCTATTTATTGTTAACATAGTATTCACTCTTTAGTTTTTAAAATTCGATATTAAACAAAATGATCAAACACCCTATGTTATACCAAGTTGATTAATTACCTGCTCATTTTTAAGGGTTAAAATGAATAACTACAGCGTTATAAAATTTATAAGTAGAATAACTACTGACTAAATTTTATGCCTTGTATTTATCCATTTTTCCTCATGAAAAAGTAGATCACTTAATTAATCAAATTGGTATTATGTGTTTAATTAACCTATTTAATTTTAATCTCTATCCGGTTATGACTTGGCAGTTTTAGCTTAACCGTTACGATTTAATGGTTATCACTTAGCCGTCTTGGTTTAGCCATTTAACAATGTTAATTCAATATATTTTAGGCACTTTTAAGCGCAGTTTTGACATAACCAAGTTCCATGGAAATTGATTTACCTGCCTTAACTATATGCTTGATCCACTCGTCTTTTCGTCGTTGAATTGGCGCAGATACTGATAAACCGGCCACAACTTCACCGTATTTGTCATACAATAGTACGCCGATACAACCAACGCCCATTTCAGCTTCTTCATTGTCGTATGCAAAACCTTTATCAACACAAGCGAGGCATTCATCAACTAGGGTGTCTAATTTAGAAAAAGTTTTACGCGTATAAGTAGGTAAATTTGTCCGTTGAGCATAACCTCGAATGCCTTCCACGCCTTCCCTGCCCAACATCATTTTACCGACACCAGTGACATGTAAAGGTGCCCGACTACCGATGATTTGTTGCACATGCATCATTCTATTAGGGATCGATTTCTCGACATAAATAACTACATCACCTTCTCGGGTGGTTAAGTTGATGGTTTCACCAAATTTATCGCGTAACTTTTCCATGTAGGGCAATGCGACTTTACGAAAATCAATATCATTATTTTGATCATTACTCAATCGTATTAGTCGACCACTTAGCTGATATCGGCCGACACTGTCTCGGTCAACAAAGTGATTATCAATCAAAGAATGTAAAATACGAAAGGCAGTAGAGGGTGCTAAATCAGTGTCAGCACTCAGTGCCTTTAAAGTGACCGGTAAAGAGTAGCGTGAGATTGCGTCTAATAACATCGCGGCTCGATCAATAACTTGAATTCTAGATTCTGGTTTATGCTTTTTCATAGGCTCTGCTTTATTATCCATTCTATTAGCTACTCGACAATATCTGTATTTGTCTGCATTTAAATATAAGGCTAAAACTATACTAAAGAATAGTCTAGTAGACCATCAATGATTTCACATTATGAAAACAACCATCTATTTAAAATAAAACAAACCTCAAGATATTGAAATAATTAACTTAAATTATTTTTTACATTTGATTTTATTATAATATTTCACATTGTGAAATCTTTGTTGTTTGCGTGACCCACTCATTTTCCATAAGGTGGAATCAATTAAAAATTAAACGTATTTTTAAATTGAGCGCTAAACCATTTACAAATTTATTAACAGCCAAACACCGTTATCGCAGATAAGTAGCGATATCTGAGGTATAAAAGGAGTCAGATTTGAACAGTTCAACAACAGATAAAATGTATATTCCAACCTATGACGATGTACTTGAAGCACATGAGCGCATTAAACCTTACATTCATAAAACACCGGTATTAACCTCGCGTTTTTTAAATGAGTTAACTGGTGCTGAGTTGTTTTTTAAATGTGAAAATTTGCAAAAAGCGGGTGCCTTTAAAGTGCGCGGTGCTTGTAATGCTGTTTTTGGTTTAAGCGAAGAAAAAGCAAAAATGGGTGTTGCAACACACTCCTCAGGTAACCATGCGTTATGTTTATCTTACGCTGCTGGCCGACGTGGTATTCCCGTAACCGTAGTGATGCCACATACCGCGCCCCAAGCAAAGAAAGATGCTGTTATTGGTTATGGCGGTAAAATTGTTGAGTGCGAACCTTCTACCACTTCGCGCGAAGCAGTATTTGCTGAAGTTATTGCCAAATCAGCTGCTGATTTTGTTCATCCATACAACGACCCACGGGTTATTGCTGGCCAAGCCACTTGCTCAAAAGAATTAGCCAGTCAGGTGCAAGATCTAGATGCCGTGGTTGCGCCTATTGGCGGCGGCGGCATGATTTCAGGTACTTGTTTAACGCTGTCAACTATTGCCCCAAAGATTAAAATTTATGCCGCTGAGCCACTTAACGCTGACGATGCCGCCCGCTCTTTTAAAGCTGGACATATTATTGCTGACGATGCACCAGATACTATTGCCGATGGCCTTAAAGTACCGTTAAAAGACTTAACATGGCATTTTGTCAAAAATCATGTCACTGATATTTTAACGGCAACAGAGCAAGAAATAATTGACGCTATGAAGCTTATTTGGATCCATATGAAAATTGTAGTGGAAGCAAGCTGTGCAGTGACCCTAGCCATTATTTTGAAAAATCCTGATGTTTTTAAAGGTAAAAGAGTGGGTGTCATTATTACTGGCGGTAATGTCGATTTAGATAAATTGCCATGGCTAAAGCATTAGCTGCAAACTAAAAAATAAATAAATAAATAACAATCGAAATTTTGGAGAAAAAAATGACAACAGCAAACAATTTAGAAGTAGGTTATGACGTTCCTGCCGTGCCGGGTATGAATGAAGCCGATATACAAACCCCGTGTTTAATCGTCGATTTAGACGCACTAGAACGCAACATTATCACCATGGGTAACTATGCAAAAGCGATGGGTGTGCGTCATCGTGTGCACGGAAAAATGCATAAGTCAGTAGATATTGCACTATTACAAGAGGAGCTTGGCGATAGCTGTGGCGTTTGTTGTCAAAAAGTTTCTGAAGCTGAAGTATTTGCTCGTGGCGGTATTAAAGATGTGCTGGTGTCAAACCAAGTACGTCAACCTGAAAAAATTGATCGCTTAGCGCGTCTGCCTAAGCTTGGCGCACGAACCCTTTGTTGTGTTGATGACCTTGATAATGTGGCTGAACTTGCTGCTGCAGTAAAAAAACACGGTACTGAAGTTGAATGTTTAGTTGAAATTGATTGTGGTGCAGGCCGCTGTGGTGTGGCTCCAGGTCAACCAGTGGTTGATATCGCTAAAGCAATTGCGGCAACTCCAGGCTTAAAATTTGCTGGTATACAAGCTTACCAAGGCGCCATGCAGCACATGGAAAATTTTGAAGTACGTCAAGAAAAAACCACTATTGCTATCGCAATGGTGGCTGACACAATCGCACTGTTAAAAGCCGAAGGGCTTGAATGTGACATCGTCGGCGGTGGTGGTACAGGTTCGTATTACTTCGAAGGTAACTCAGGGGTTTTTAATGAATTACAGTGTGGCTCTTACGCATTTATGGACGCTGATTATCAACGTATTCATGATAAAGAAGGTAAAAGAATATCGGAATTTGAAAACGCTTTATTTATTTTAACCTCAGTGATGAGTCACACTAAAACAGACAAAGCCATTTGTGATGCTGGCCTTAAAGTACAATCAGTCGACAGTGGTTTGCCGTATATCTTTGGGCGCGACGATGTTGAATATATTAAGTGTTCAGATGAGCACGGCGTAATTGCTGATCCGGCAGGCGTATTAAAAATTAATGAAAAATTAAAGTTAGTACCTGGCCACTGTGATCCTACTTGTAACGTTCATGACTACTATGTGGGTGTGCGAAACGGCAAAGTAGAAAAATTATGGCCTGTTTCTGCTCGTGGTAAAGCATTCTAAATTAAAATTTATCTACTATAAAAATTTTTTCTTTCTCCCATAGCACCAAGGTTAACCGTGTCGTTTAATGTCAGGCTCCCAACTGGCAATAGCCCCCCGCACTGTTAACCTTAGCATCTGGGAGTTTTTTAAATTATTCAGAGATATGACAGCAAGTTATATTTCCCCCCTCTCTTTACACTCCATCAGAGGGAGCAATATTTAAGGAAACAAAAATGAGTCATTCAACACAAAATCTAAGCAAAGGTGTTTCGGTTATATCTGAAGCGGTATGCCAAAAAGTTGTTGGACGTGATAACGCCTTTACCGCGGTCGAAAATGTCTTTGCTGCTATGGCAAAAAATACGGCCTATAATTTCCCTGTGATCCGTGAAGCAATAGGCCATGAAAATGCTTTGTACGGCTTTAAATCAGGCTTTGATCGCGATGGTATGGTACTGGGTTTAAAATCCGGCGGTTACTGGCCCGGCAACATGGGAAAAGGCTTAACGAATCATCAATCAACCGTTATTTTATTTGACCCTGATACCGGTAAATTAAAATCACTGGTCGGTGGTAACTACTTAACGGCGGTTCGTACAGCGGCTTCATCGGCGGTGTCAATCGCCCATTTAGCGCGTAAAAACGCTAAAGTATTAGGTATTGTCGGCGCTGGACATCAATCAACTTTTCAATTGCGTGCCGCGCTTGAACAACGTAATTTTGAAAAGGTTGTTGCTTGGAATTTACATACTGACAAGCTGAGTAACCTTGCTGGCGTTTGTGAAGAATTAAATATACCTTTTGAAGCGCTAAGTCGTGAAGAACTTTGTGCACAAGCTGATGTTATTATTACTATTACCTCAGCATTTGAGGCATTAATAGCTCATGATTGGATTAAGCCTGGCACACATATCGCCTGCATGGGAACCGATACCAAAGGTAAACAAGAAGTAGCTGCTGCGCTATTAGCAAAGGCTACTGTCTTCACTGATGAACTGGCACAAGCTATCACTATTGGTGAAGCTCAACATGCCATTGCTGCGAGTTTAATTAAAGCCGACGATATTGTGCCCATTGGTGATGTTATTAATGGTACTAGACCGGGCAGAACCAGTGAAGATGAAATTACTTTATTTGATGGCACGGGTGTCGGCTTACAAGATTTAGCCGTTGCTTCTGTCGCGGTTGATTTAGCAGAGGAGCAAGGTTTAGCCACTTATTTCACGCTTTAATCTTTACACTTTAATTAAAAGTAATAGCGAAAATAGCGTCAACGGTGATAAAATCACCGTTGACAAAAAATTGCCTGAGGTAAACGCTTTAGCACTAATCATATCAGCACGTAAAAGCACTAATGCTAAAGTATTTGGCATTTAACGTTTAGCATTAACACTTATACGACTTACTCATATAATCCATCATCAAGGTGATTAACATTTCCCCATCATGACTCACCTATAATGTCAGTTATAATGTCAGCCATAATATCAGCCATGATGACTAGAGATAAATCTGCATGAAGCTCACTATTAATCAAATCCCCAAAGCTATCTTTCGTAGTTTCTCGCAAATTATGCTACAAAAAAGCAGCTTAACGGGATTATTGTTTTGTCTCGGCATCGCCATAAATTCACTCTCCATGTTATTAGCTGCCTTGCTTGCCGTTGTAATCAGTATCATCACCGCAACCCTGTGTCGATATAACGCAGCATTAATTAAACAGGGGGTTTATGGCTTTAATGCTGCACTTGTGGGTACAGCTGTTGGCTTCTTTTTACCGCTGAGTTTATTATCGCTAATACTCATCGTAATTGGCGCGTGGCTTGCCACTGTCGTTAGCCATATCATGTTAATACATAGCGCTAAAATGCCTATTTTTACCGCGCCTTTTATTATTTCAACTTGGTGTATTTTATTGGTGCTGGAGCTTTTAGGGATAGAGACAGTGACTGAGCCGTTTTCAACGTATGATATTGCTGATTTTTATACGGTATTTCGCGGTTTAGGCCAAGTGATGTTTCAAAGTTATTGGCTCTCGGGATTAATTTTTTTTGTGGCTCTATTAGTAAACTCTTATAAGTTGGCCATTTGGGCTGTTATTGGCTCAGGGGTAGGCATGTTAATCGCGCGCGCTTTAGGCTACTCAGAGGGTACTTTATTAATAGGAGGCTATGGTTTTAATGCTGCTCTAGTTGCCATTGCCCTCGCACAGCGCTACCAAACTAAGCATTATTTGATTTTTCTTGGCATACTACTGAGTGTTTTATTTTCTCAGCTACTAACATTGCTAGCCATACCTGCATTAACTGCACCATTTGTCATGGTTAGTTGGATGATCGTCGTAATACGGTCAAAAATAACCGGGGTTTATAAACTACCTTAACTGTCGGCTGACAATAAAGTATCATAATTTTTAGGTGAGTTTATAAGGCAAAGTGGCCATAAAGATAATTTTTTAGTTGATGTTTTTTCCAAGATCAACTATTGGCTAACGTAGGACTAATACCAGTTCCATTAAGTTTGTGATCTTGTTGTGCGCAGGAAAAACAACTCAAGGTAAGGCGCTCGATTGAGCAATAGCTGGCTATTGGGATTGAGAGCAACACAGCCTTGAGCTATTTTAACTAGTACAAGTGAGCAATAACTTAATGGGATTGGTATAACTATGCCAGCCATGATAACAATTGTTAGCTTGCCACCTTACGAAAGACCCATTCGAACGGTCCAGTTTTGAAAAATATAAGCCAAGCCACACTGAAAAAAATCTCACAACAACGAAAAATTAATACGCAGAATAAAAAAAGTTTATTGTCTGGTTTTCTAGACGACCAATAAATTCAAGTATCCCCCATCGCAATAAATACGTGAGCAACATACAAGGTCAAAGATAGTTTTCCTGTTTGGTAAAGCCACTGAGTAATGTTGCTTTCAGAGGATTTCTCAGAAAAATACAAACTTCCAATAAGCACTATAATGGCTGAACTGCCAGCAGAGATGATCTATTGGGGTAGTGGAGGTATAATCGATGTTGAAAATAAAACAATGACCTCTTCAGAGGTCATTTCCAGTAAACGACCATCTCCAAGTATCGATCTTATTAGATAAAAGCTAATTTCGGTGATAAGTAATACCAGTTCCATTAAGTTTGTGATCTTGTTGTGCGCAGGAAAAATAACTTAAGGTAAGGCGCTCGATTGAGCAATAGCTGGCTATTGGGATTGAGAGCAACACAGCCTTGAGCTATTTTAACTAGTACAAGTGAGTAATAACTTAATGGGATTGGTATAACCTAATGATTACCGACGAAATCACTTGCTTCATTCTATGTGTTAACTCACTTAATTTAGCAGTGAAGAGAAAAGGTTCTAAAATTAATGAACAAGGAGCAGTGTATTTAACTTGAGGTGGGGAGTCATACCAGCGCTTAAATAATAGGCTAAGTAATGCTTGGCTAAAATTGTATAGCGAAGCAAAACGTAGCCAATAGTTAGGTATCCTTGTTGATTTTGTTAGGGCTTGAGAGTACTGGCCTTTTTAATAAAAAATACGTTACCCCTAAAGAAATAGTTACTAAAGCAAGACCTACAATGTGTTCTGCAGAAACAATTTTAAGATCTAGCACTATAATTTTACGTGCTACGGCCATAAGGGCTGTAGCAATGACCAGCTCAACTGGGATAACATGTGATCCTAGATACAGTCTAATATTGATGAAAATTTCAACAGCTATTAACACAACCATGAAAGCACCAAAAGTATGCAGAATATCTTCAACACTTAATAGCAAATACGGAGGTACTGAGAGCCTGGTATAAATAACATAAACAACATCTGCAATGCTCCAATAAATGACTAAAACCATCAATACAGAAAGTATTTTAATCGCAAATCTAATACTAAGATGTAATACATTTAATAACGGATCTGAAGTATTTTCAGGTAACTCTTCATGTTTCATAATTTTTCCATAAGTATAAGAGTAAATGCCTTAAATTGATAAAAGCCCTAACGCTTAATTAAACTGCAAAATAGTTGGATTGTTTTTTTGCGTTTTTTGCAAAAAATGGCACAAGCTATTTTTGTCAGATTAAATTACCTTGTTATTTGACGCTAGCGTGAGAATGCTAACGATAGCAAGAGCTTTTATAGTATTGGCGGTCCGACCGTAGCGCTAAAAAGTGCCCAGCGCCACTGCTTACCAAACCGTGAACTTTAAGCCTAAAGCCAACGAAAATTTAGCTAATGGCTTTACCGCCTTATGTTTTTAAAAATAGTAAAGTCTATTAGCGACTTTAACCAGACCGATCAGGCGAAAACTGAGGCGTAACCTACCAAACCTATTTGAAAAACACGGTTCTGACACATAAATATTAACTTGAATTAGTGGTGCCAAACAACGGCTTATTAGACGGATCAGCTCACACTTTCTACCAAGGTGAGTGTCCAACTAATGAATGGTTATTCAAATTAATATTACATAACTTAATATTAATATTCAACACGTTAATATTACGTGTTGAATATATCGATATAGAAAGGCTGATTCAATGCTACTTTTTATATAAAAGCAGGATGCTCAGTAAAGCGCTATCTACACAGTAGTCATTAATACAATTAGGCATTTATCTCTTGTTAAAGCATGAGGGATAAATGTCCGTTGAACTGAGCGACTAAACTCTGTCTATATGATTTTTTTTGAGTCAATTTTGTCAAGGGTTGTGGTTTTGTTGTAGATCATATTTAGCAGCTTACCTATTTAAGTATTCGCAATCCTTACCTGCCAGTTTGCCTATATATTGTCTTTTTTCACAACAAACCCAGCCTCTGCTACCACCGCTTCAGCGCATAATTAACCGTTAACACCACTCAACTAACTCACTCGAAATCATACTAATTGTTTATTGGGCAATATAGCCTATCAAGAACACCCCCAACATAATGTTAATTGGGACTTTCAAGCTCTATTTAATCTGCTACCTTGTCTGTGATGACTTCGTCAAGTCGCTCTATTTCTTTATTTAAGCTTTTCCTAATGAAGGTTAATGATTTGCCTCTAATGGCATTAGCCATAAAGCCGTAATAACACAGTCGCATAAAACCTTTAGGCAGAACATATAATAAACATTGTCTTATACCAATTTGATTAATTAAGTATTCTACTTTTGCATGAGGAAAAATGGATAATTACCGCGTTACTCAAATCCAAGGTATGAAACTTCATTGTTGACTTGCCTTAGCGAATACCACAACCTTTAAGAATTATTTGTGTTAACGAAACAACTACGGCTTCAAAGTCATCATCTGTCATCGACTCTTTATTAAGCCCTGCCACTACTTGAACATTAAAGTCAGCATAATGCTGGGTTGAACTCCAAATCAAGAATAATAAATGGTAGGGATTAACCTCATCAATTAAGCCTTGCTGGATCCAAGACTCAATAACCGTGACTTTACTGTGCAACCAAACTTTAAAATCATTATTAAGATACTCGGCTAAAACTGGTGCACCATGAATTATCTCACTGGCAAATATTCTCGAAGCATCAGGGTCGTTTTTAGAATGCATTACCTTAGCTCGTATATAGGCACTTAGTACTTTTTTTGGTTCGTTATCAACTGTTAATGTATTGTAGTCTCTATTCCACACCGCAATAATATTACTGAGCAGCTGCTGGTATAAGTCAGTTTTGTCTTGAAAATAATAATGGATATTAGCGCGAGCAATATTCGCACGTTCGGCAATGCGTTTAATTGACGCGCCTTTAAAACCATAGGTAACAAATTCTTTTTTCGCGGCTTGTAAGATAATAGCTTTGTTCTTTTGTCGAATACTACCTTCCAACACTTTATCTTGCTCTTGTTCTTTACTCACAAAAATTCCTATTAAAAACTAATAACTAATAACACCAGCAGAGCTCGTTATTACCAACAACTGGCCGTAATAACAAGCTTCTAACATCCGTTATGCTAAATACTAGCTTTAGCTACTCATTAGCATCAAAGCATTATTCAATCTTCAATCTCAATAAATTTTCGATTTTACAGACTTTTACTGTTATTTAAAAACCGATTCAACTGACTGAGTTAACCTAAACCCGCTGACCCATAATATGAGTGGCTTTAACATTACGTTCGTCGCCTAACATACTTAAAATAAATAGTTTTTCTGATAGCGTTTTGCAATGCTGCATACGTCTATCCATTAGCGGAGTCGCGTGATAATCCAGCACAATAAAATCAGCTTCAGCGCCTTTCACAAAATTACCTATCGTCCCTTCAAGATCAAGCGCAATAGCTCCCCCTAAGGTGGCTAGATATAACGACTGAAATGGACTGAGTTTATCGCCTCGCAGTTGCTGGGTTTTATAACCTTCATTGATGGTACTTAACATAGAAAATGTTGTACCTGCGCCAATATCGCTGCCTAAGCCAACATTAACCTTAAATTTTTGAGCTTGTTTAAGGTTAAACAAGCCACTACCTAAAAATAAATTCGAACTAGGACAAAAAGCAATGGCTGAGCCTGCTGCACTTAAACGCTGACATTCACTGTCATGCAAATGCACTCCATGAGCAAAAACACTACGACGACCGAGTAATTTACTTTTATCGTAAACAGCTAAATAGTCTTTGCTGTCAGGAAATAAGTCTTTTACCCAGGCAATTTCCGCTTTGTTTTCGCTTAAATGGGTGTGCAAATAAACACTGGGGTTTTCAGCCAGTAATTGCCCAGCTTTATTAAGTTGCTCAGTTGAACAAGTGGGAGCAAACCTTGGCGTAATAGCATATTGTAAACGGTCAGTGTTATGCCATTTTTCAATTAAGGCTTTACTATCGTCATAACCACTTTGGGCAGTGTCAGATAAGTAATCAGGGCAATTTTGATCCATTAATACTTTGCCACAAATCATGCGAAGATTTTTCTGCTGTGCGACGGTAAAAAAAGCCTCTACCGACTCTTTATGTACCGTGCCAAACACTAAAGCCGTGGTGGTTCCGGCCTGAAGTATTTGTGTTAAAAAAAACTCAGCAACTTTTTTACCATGCTCTAGATCAGAAAATTGCCGTTCAAATGGAAAAGTATAGTTTTCTAACCACTCTAGTAATTGTTCACCGTATGAGGCGATCATTTCTGTTTGCGGATAATGGACATGGGTATCGATAAAACCTGGCATGATCAGGCCATTTTC
Source organism: Colwellia sp. C1TZA3 (assembly GCF_007954265.1). Taxonomy (GTDB): domain Bacteria; phylum Pseudomonadota; class Gammaproteobacteria; order Enterobacterales; family Alteromonadaceae; genus Cognaticolwellia. Next base: position 29,955 of record NZ_VOLS01000028.1, read on the forward strand.
GTAGTGGATAACCTCAATGCTGTTATCTAGCGTGGCAAGCAGTACTTTTGCTTCACCTATTTGATCTACTAACCCATCTTTAATGATCAGCAGTCCATCTTCTATGTATTGATAGCTGTCTTGCAGGGCAACTTCAACGGGATCAGCCAAAAAGTGTAGTAGCTCGCCACGATATACTTTCAACATTTATTTTACCTTCTGATTTTTCTACCATAATTGCTTAGCAAGTAGCGTTAATTAGGCTTGAATTAATAAGTGAAAAACTCAGCTAATTGGATGCTTATTTGCTGTTTCACGCTGTTTTGATTCTGTTTCATCACTGGTTTATGATGAGTCAACTTCACTGTTAATGACTCATCACTTTACTTTGGTTAACTTTTTGCAATAACTAAAGAGCCATCCAGTTCAAGTACGTCACAGTTATCACCATCGCCACCTCGATCAACCACTAAAAAGTCACTTTCGCCGCCAAGTGCTAAACAAAAATGATGCCAAGTACCTTTATGATAGTTCACGCCTTGGTCTGAATTAGCGATAAATATTTCAAGTTTATTGATGTCAAAGTCACCGGCAGGTGCAACCACCACTAAATAGGGATTTTGCCCCATAGGAATAAAAGCTTGGCTACCGTGCGGGTGACGTTCCATCATTTTAATGGCAATCGGTTGTGCTAGTGGTGTGGAACGAAATATATTGATTAGGGTGTGACCGGCATTAGCATTGACATCAACTTTCGCTAAATCATGGTAACGCTGAGTAAAACCATTATTAATTTCAATTATTTTAGCTTCAGCATTGGCCTCAATAACATCACCAAAAGCACTGAATGCTGCGCCGGTTAATGGTTTTGGTGTAATAGTTTGTGCCTTGTTGCTGGTGGTATTAGTATGAGTCATGGTTATAGAAATTTCCTAGTTAAAATTATGCTTAGCTACCACGATAGGTTGAATAACCATATGCCGTTAATAATAGCGGAATATGGTAGTGATTTGCACTGCCATCGAGTTCAAAAACAATATCAACATAAGGATAAAAACCTTGCTCTTTATTGTTGATAAAATAGGTTTTAGTCGCAAAGTGCATGCGATAAACCCCTGCCGCTAACACAACATCATCTGCTAATAAGCCGGCAATGCGACCATCAGCGTTAGTAGCACCTGTGGCTAATATACTCCAACCCTCTGTTGTTTGAGCAAACAAGGTAATAGGTAAGTTTTGTGCAGGTAAACCACGTGTGGTATCAAGCACATGGGTAGTTATTTGGCTCATACCAGTTTGTCTAAACGTAAATGAAATATTTTACGCTGCTCTTCTGCAGCGTTCATCAGTTCAGTTGCTTTATCGTTAGGTAAGCGCGCTTGCAGTAACGCCACCATTTGCGCGGCGCTTTTGCCCGTTGCACAAACGATAAATATAAAACCAAATTTTTCAAGATAGTCTGTGTTGCCTTGAGATAATGATGCAATCACTTGTTCTGTCGCTTCACTCACTGAGCTTTGTTCACCACTGGCAAGCTCTTTAGTATTGGCATACTTGGCTCTAAGCGTATCAACATTACCAATTTGAGGATGACCTTCAAAGGCTTCTAAATAATCAGCCTCGGTTAGGCCTTGCCATGCTAAGTCAGCTTTAGTGCTTAAGTCTTGCTTGTCCGCAAAAGGGCGTGACGACACTATAGCGCTCACCCAAGCCGAAGAAGTACAACACTGCATAAAAGTATGTTTGGCTTGGTCGAGCGTTAACTCATTTAGTTTTGCTAAGTTCATCTTATGTCCTGTTAAGTTTTTATTGATTAAGTTTTTTATTGATTAAGTTTTTTATTGATTAAATATACCTATGCAATGACTAAGTCACTGACTCAATCACTACTAACATGCTGTTACTACGCTAGTGAACAACTCACGCTTAACTTGTTTTATGGTTAATTATGTTTAGTGCATTTAACTATATTACTATGTTTATTTACACTTTCTCACGTAATGTTATTTCACATTGTAGAACGTAATTATTTGATAGGCTCGGCTAGACAAATAACTGACCTAGTCCGCACTAAGTAATTGCTTTAATTCTTGCCAATCAATGCCCTGCTGCGATTTAGGCCGAGCTTTGCTAACAGCCTTTGGCGCTGAAATTTGCTGGCTATCTTGCTCAAGTTGATTACTAAGTACCGTTAATCTTGCTTGCTCAGCTTGATAAATATTAATAATTTCTGCTGACACTGACACCGCTACTTCCATCGGTAATTTGCCGCCCACATCTGCTAGGCCAATGGGACAATTCATTCTAGCCACTTGTTTTTGATCAATATCTCGGTGTTTATAGCGCTGCTGAAAACGCCGCCATTTAGTGTCTGAGGCAATTAAGCCTAAGTAATGAAAATCAGCGCGTTTTAAAATCGCTTGTGATATTTCAAAATCCATCTGATGATTATGCGTCATAACAATAAAGTAGCTATTTTCAGCCATATTAGCCACTTCAAGCTCAGGCGCGTCACTGACCACTTGCTGGACATTGTCATTATTGGCTACATTGGCTGGAAATTGCTCTGCTCGGCTATCTACCCAAGTTATTTTACACGGCAACTGCGCTAATATTGGCAGCAAGGCTTTAGCAACATGACCGGCACCAAACAACATGATGTTAACGCCGGTAGCGGCAAAACATTCAAATAAAACCGTGGTATTACCACCGCAACATTGGCCTAAGTTACTGCCTAATTGAAAATGCTCTAAATGTTGGGCATTTTTAGCACTAGTAAGCATTTTTTTAGCGTACTTAATCGCTTTATATTCAAGGTGACCACCGCCAATAGTGTCAAAAATATCATCATTACTGATAACCATTTTTGTGCCGCTGTTTCTTGGCGTCGAACCAGAAACCCCCACTAAAGTCACTAAAACATAGGCTTGACCTTGTTTGCTTAACTTATAGCTCGCGCTGTTCCAGTTACTTGTCATCAAATGTCCCCTAAGGCTCGGGTAGTTTCTTTCATGGCTTCTACTGCCCAAAGTACGCGCTCTGGTGTTGCTGGTGTATCAAGCTTAGGGCTTAATTGGTAGTTAGATACACTCGATATGGCATCTTTAAGTGCGGACCAAACTGAGATGCCTAACATCAATGGTGGTTCACCAACGGCTTTCGAATTATAAATAGTGTGTTCACGATTAGGATCGTCAGGCACAAGACTAACTCTAAAATCACTAGGGGTGTCACTAATAGCTGGAATTTTATAAGTCGCAGGGTTGTTGGATAACAGTCGCCCTTGCTCATTCCAGACCAGCTCTTCGGTCGTTAGCCAACCCATACCTTGAATAAAGGCGCCTTCAATTTGGCCAATATCAATAGCCGGATTTAATGACTGCCCCACGTCTTGCAAGATGTCAGCGCGTAATAATTTATATTCACCGGTTAAGGTATCAATTAACACTTCTGATACTGCCGCACCAGTTGAATAATAAAAAAACGGTCGCCCTTTACCTGTAGCCCGATCAAAGTGAATTTTTGGGGTTTTATAAAAGCCAGTTGAAGACAGTGACACTCGGCCCATATATGCTTGCTGAACAAACTCGGCAAAGGAGAAGGTCTCTGCCGCTACGATGACTTGGTTTGCTTTAAAAACAACTTGTGCTTCATTAACGTCATATTTTTCACAGGCAAATTCGATCAGTCGTGCTTTTATGATTTTAGCCGCGGCTTGCGCTGCCTTACCATTTAAGTCGGTGCCTGATGACGCGGCGGTGGGTGAAGTATTGGGCACTTTATCGGTGCGCGTGGCTGATACGCCCACAGTGTCTACATCTACTTGAAATTCTTCGGCAACAATTTGCGCCACCTTGGTATATAAACCTTGGCCCATTTCAGTGCCGCCATGGTTTAAATGAATGGTACCATCGGTATAAATATGAACTAAAGCACCAGCTTGGTTTAAATGCTGCACGGTAAATGAAATACCAAATTTAACCGGCGTTAACGCCAGCCCTTTCTTTAATATAGCGTTGTCATTATTAAACTGGCTAATGTTGGCTCGGCGCGCTTGATAATCAGCGCTTTGCTCTAGCGAGGCAATTAACTCCGCCATTTTGTTATGTTCTACTTTTTGATGATAATGGGTTTCATTGCGCTCATCTTTACCATATAAATTAATTTTACGAATTGCTAGTGGGTCTTTGCCCAAATGGCGAGCAATATCGTCCATCACCATCTCAATGGTCATCATGCCTTGTGGCCCACCGAAACCTCGAAAAGCAGTATGCGAAACGGTATTTAATTTACAGCGATTACCGGTGACCGTGGCTTGATCTAAAAAGTAAGCATTGTCAGAATGAAACATAGCGCGATCAACAATGGCGTCTGACAAATCGGGTGAATAACCACAGTTGCCATTGACCTCAATGTTAATGCCTTTAATTTGCCCGTTGCTATCAAAGCCAACATGATAATTATTTTCAAACGGATGACGTTTACCTGTCATGCACATATCATCTGAGCGGCTAAGTTTAAACTTTACTGGCCGCTTGGTTTTATTTGATAATAACGCGGCAAGACAAGCCCATGGCGCGGCTTGAGTTTCTTTACCACCGAAGCCGCCTCCCATACGGCGGGTATCAACCACCACTTTATTCAGGGGTATATTAAGGACTTCGGCGACTAATTTTTGTACTTCACTAGGATGTTGCGATGATGAAAATACAGTCATGCCGCCATCTTCGGTTGGCTCTGCGGTTGAGACTTGGCCTTCAAGATAAAAATGCTCTTGACCACCAACAGATATTTCACCTGACAACTGATGCGCCGCTTGTGCAATAGCGTTGGCCGAATCGCCACGTTGCATAGTAAACGGCGGGCGCACGAAGCTTTGCTTAGCCAGTGCATCTTTTACAGTTAATACCGCAGCCATTTCTTCATATTCAATTTTTGCCAGCTTAACGGCGCGCCTTGCTAAATCATGACTGGTGGCAGCAACGGCAAATATAGCTTGGCCAACATAGTCAACTTTATCAATCGCTAGCACGGGGTCGCCCGGAAATACTGGGCTGATATCGGTATGGCCAGGGACATCGTCTACCGTGATCACAGCAATTACCCCTGCTGCCGCTTTTACGGCTGATAAATCAATACTTTTAATCAAGCCACAAGCAATCGTACTTTGACCTACTGCAGCATGCAGTTGCCCGCGCAAACTTGGTCTGTCGTCAATATAGAGTGCTTCACCACTGACATGTTTGTCAGCGCTTTCATGCTTTTTCGACCGACCTACTCCGCCTAAACCTACGCTGTTTAAATCAACGTTGTCTAAATCAACATTGCCTGAATCGACAGCACTCGATGCTCCATTAATATTTTTGTTAGTCTGTTTTGACTTTATAAGGCTACGCATAATTAACGACCCGAGTTTCAATGTTTTTACTTTGTAATTCCAAGTAACATTTTTCGATTAAATTCTGCCCGACTTTCATACGATATTTATCAGAGGCACGAACATCTGACATGGGTTGAAAGTCTTGAGTTAATGCTTGTTGTGCAGCCGTAATACTCGCTTTGTTAAATGTTTTGTTTAACAAAGCCGCTTCACAATGCTTAGCGCGCATCGGAATGCCAGCCATACCGCCAAAGGCAATGCGGATGTTAGTCACGACATTATCGTTAAGTTCGATAAAAAAGGCCGCGAGCACCGCTGATATGTCATCGTCAATACGCTTAGATATTTTGTAAACTTTTAGCAGCTGCCCAGCTTTAGCTTTAGGAATGTAGATATTTTTGATAAATTCTGCTTCGTTCAGTACGGTTTTCTTGTAGGCGATAAAGAAGTCTTCAAGCGCTATTTTACGTTCGCTATCTCCACGTTGCAGTGTCATTGTTGCCCCTAAAGCAATTAAAGCCGGCGGCATATCTCCAATCGGTGATGCATTACCTATGTTGCCGCCTAAGGTGCCATTATTGCGAATTTGTTTTGAACCAATACGTTCAATCATTTCACCGAGCTCATGATATTCATTCGCTAGCATCGGGGTAAACTCACTGTAAGGGACGGCTGACCCAATAACAAACTCATCCGCGTTATTGTCTAAACGGTGTAATTCAGCGACATCACCCAAGTAGACTAAATCGTCAATAGTGGCTAGGTTTTGTGTCACTGTTAGCGCCAAATCTGTAGCACCAGCCACTAAGATTGCCTGAGGGTTATCAAGTAATTTTTTCGCCAATTCAGCGCTGCTTTTGGGCGCAAAGTAACGATGAACATTATTGCTAAGCTCGGCTGACGGCAAGGTTTTAAAGTCATTCAATTGTTTTACAGTTTGCTGATAATGTTGAGCAAATGAATCATTGGCTGTACTTTCATTAGGCACTAAAGCGGCATCAATAATAGAGCGGTAGCCGGTACAGCGGCATAAATTACCCGCTAGGGCCTCTAAAACTTCGACTCTATTAGGTGTATTGTTATGCTGGTGGAGCGCAAATGAGGACATCACAAAGCCGGGGGTACAAAAGCCACATTGCGAACCATGATGATCGACCATAGTTTGCTGAACATGATGTAATTTAGCGCCTTGTTTAAGGTGCTCTACCGTGATGAGTTGCTTGGCGTGCAAACTACCAACAAAACTAATGCAGGCGTTTATCGCTTTATAATTCAGTGTTTGCTTATCTTTTGCTAATTCGGCCATAACTACCGTGCAAGCACCGCAATCACCTGAACTACAGCCTTCTTTGGTACCACTATTAAAGCGCTCCTCACGCAAATATTGCAGAACAGTCATATTGGGATCAATGTTCTCAATGCTCACAACGTCGTTGTTCAATAAGAAACGAATTGCATTTATGCTCATAATGGCGTCCAGTTGTCTTGTGGTAAATTTATTGCATGCACAATTTTTCAGTCTTCAAATATATCAGAATAAAAACCTGACACAAGTGTCAATTTCTTAATTTAGCTTTTTACTGTCTGTTTTTACTTTTTAAAAAGTTAATGGCTAAAACAAAAATAGCTAGATTAAACAATATAAGCCTATACAAAACAGTAGCGTAATAAAGTAAACTGCGTTTAAATAAAATATAATAAGCTCAACGACCTGGCATTTTTATTCTACCTAGATCATTTTTGGCTAAAGCCTTATCGTGAATAGCTTTCAAACAAATAATTTGCTAGCCTTAATCAACTTATAATAATGTTGGTTAATTGCAGCCGTTTATTTGATATTTAAATAAGGCAGAGCGGATAAATGTAGTTCACAGCCCTGACAAGCAATAAAACTGTATAAATTTCAGCCTAAAATTACAACACCCCTTAGTGTAAACCCACAATATTCTCTCGGAAGTAACAATGGACGAAGTCGATAAAAAAATTGAACAATGGGCAATTCAAATGCCTGAACTCGACACCAAGCCCATGGCAATTACCAGTCGAGTGCTACGTATTTCAAAGCACATGAGTGATGAACTAACCAAGTCATTTCGCGATTACGAACTTACCGACGCTGGTTTTGATGTTTTAGCAACCTTGCTGCGTATCGGCCCGCCACATGCGCTTTCACCGAATCAACTGCTTGAACAAATGTTGATCACCTCTGGCACAATGACCAGCCGAATAGATTTGCTAGAACGGAAAAAGTTAGTCAAACGAACCACCAATAAAAATGATAAAAGAAGTGTCACAGTATCACTAACATCAAAAGGTTTAAGTCTTATCGAGCAAGTAATTGTTGAGCATGCTCAGAGCCAAAAAAAGTTAGTTTCTTGTTTCTCACCTACAGAACAAGCACAGTTTGAAAGCTTATTAAAACGCTATTTAACGCAAGTAGGCTACTGATTAAAGAGACTTCGCTTTCTAAAGCCTAATTAATCAACTTGGTATAACAAAAGCTTAATCAACAAAAAAGCGCGTATAGCGTCATTTAACAATGGCCGCTATACGCGCTTTACTAGCTAATTTATTAGTTTTTAGGACGAATAAACGGCATTTGTCTATTTACATCTTTGTATAACAAATATCTAAAAGGTCCTGGTCCGCCGGTGTAACATGACTGTGGACAAAAAGCCCGTAACCACATAAAATCGCCCGCTTCTACTTCGACCCACTCGCCATTTAAATGATAAACAGCTTTACCTTGTAAGACATATAAACCATGTTCCATAACATGAGTTTCATCAAAGGGAATAACACCCCCTGGCTGGAAAGTAACCACGTTAACATGCATATCAAAACGCATATCTGTTGGGTCCATAAATCGGGTTGTACCCCAAACACCACCGGTATTTGGCATATCTGTACGGTCTAGGTCTTGATCACTGGTGACAAAAGCTTCAGGAACATCAATGCCATCTACGTATTGGTAAGCCTTGCGGATCCAATGAAATTTTACGTTGGCAGCGCTATTATTTTTTAACGTCCAGTGACACTTTGGCGGTAAATAGGCGTAACCACCAGTGTCCATATGATGTTCAACACCTTCAATAGTAATGTCCATTTCACCTTCAACAACAAAAAGAACACCTTGGGCACTTTCGTCAAGTTCAGGTTTGTTTGACCCACCTTCAGCGCCTACTTCAACAATATATTGTGAAAAAGTTTCCGCAAAGCCACTTAAAGGACGAGCAATAACCCACATCCGCATATGGTCCCAAAAGGGTAAATAGCTAGTGACAATATCTGTCATCACGCGTTTAGGGATAACCGCGTAGGCTTCGGTAAAAATAGCGCGGTCTGAAATTAATTGTGTTTGTGGGGGTAAACCGCCACTTGGGGCATAATAAGTGTTGTTATTTGACATGGTTAGTGTTCCTTAATGTCTGGGCTGCAATGAATTTTTTTCTGTATTCATGCAGCAAAGGTTCGGTATACCCATTGGGTTGAGTTTTACCTTTAAATATTAAATCTAATGCTGCTTGAAAAGATAAGCTCTTTTCAAAGTCTGCAGACATTGCTTGGTAATCTGGGTCGTGTGCGTTTTGCTGATCTACCACGACCGCCATTTTTTCTAACGCTGTTCTAACTTGTGCTTCAGTCAAAATAGAATGTTCAAGCCAGTTACAAATATGTTGACTAGAAATTCGTAAGGTCGCTCTATCTTCCATTAAGCCAATGTTATTAATATCAGGCACTTTTGATGCCCCCATACCTAAATCAACCCAGCGCACCACGTAGCCCAATAATCCTTGCGCGTTATTGTTTAACTCTTTTTCGATGTCTGCTTTACTGAGATTATTTACCTTGGTTAATAAAGGTACGGTTAGTATATCATCGAGATTAGCACGGGTTCTTTTTGCCAAGGTCTTTTGTATCTCAAAGACCTTAACTTGATGATAATGCATAGCATGTAACGTTGCTCCAGTGGGTGATGGCACCCAAGCTGTATTAGCACCCGCTAATGGGTGAGCAATTTTCATCTTCATCATTTGCGCCATTTCATCTGGAATGGCCCACATGCCCTTGCCTATTTGCGCTTTACCGGAAAAACCACAAGCTAAACCTATATCGACATTCCAATCTTCATAAGCTTTAATCCAAGGTTGTGCTTTCATATCACCTTTTGCCACCATAGGGCCGAGTAACATACTGGTGTGTATTTCATCACCTGTTCGGTCCAAAAAGCCGGTATTAATAAAGACAATACGGCTTTTAACCGCTCTAATACACTCTTTTAAGTTCACGGTGGTGCGACGCTCTTCGTCCATAACACCAATTTTAATGGTGTCTCTAGCAAGACCTAAAGCATCTTCAACCGCGTTGAAAATTTTATTAGCAAAGGCCACTTCTTCAGGACCATGCATTTTAGGCTTAACAATATAAATATTGCCATTTCTAGAGTTACAATGCAGATTGGTTTTTTGTACATCATGTAAGGCTATCAATACACTTATCATGGCGTCCATGATACCTTCTTGAATTTCAAAACCGTCTTTATCTACTATCGCTGGGTTAGTCATTAAATGGCCAACATTACGACAAAACAATAAGCTACGACCATGGACACTGAAGCTACTACCCGTGAGATCTTGATAGGCTTTATCAGCTTTTAGTACCCGTTTTGTTACCTTACCTGCTTTTTCAATTGTCTCGCTTAAATCACCTTTCATTAAGCCAAGCCAATTGCGATATACCTGAATTTTTTCTTGTGCGTTTACCGCAACAACTGAATCTTCAAAGTCTTGTATGGTGGTTATGGCCGACTCTACCGTAATGTCTTTTACACCGGCAGCATCTGTTTTGCCAATAACAGACGTAGCATCTACTTCGATGGCAACACGTAGGTCGTTATGGATTAACAACATTGAGGTGGGTTTACTTTGCTCGCCTTGAAAGCCAATTAATTGCTCAGCATTCTTTAATTGTGTGTTTGTGCCATCGCTTAAACTCACCTGCAACTGGTTATTATCAATAGTATAAGCAGATGACTGTTGATGTGAGCCGGTAAGCAAAGGAAAATGAGCATCTAAAAAGTCTCGAGCATAAGCAATAACTTTATTGGCTCTAATGGTGTTGTGCGCGCGACCTTTTTCGGCTCCGCCTTCATCACTAATAACGTCAGTACCATAAAGTGCATCATATAGACTGCCCCAACGCGCGTTTGCCGCATTTAAAGAAAAACGTGCATTGGCAGTTGGCACCACTAACTGTGGCCCAGCTTGTAAGCTAATTTCAGTATCGACATTTGTTGTGCTTATTTGAAAATCTTCGCCTTCAGGCACCAAATAGCCAATTTCAATCAGAAATTTTTTATAGGCATCAAGGTCAAAGTTACCTTGATGCTTTACATTCCACTGGTCTATTTGTTGCTGTATTGCCACTCGCTTGACTAATAAGGCTCTATTTTCTGGCCCTAATTCATGGCTTATTTTTGAAAAAAGCGTCCAGAAATGTTGCTCAGTAATTGCTAAGCCTGGTAATACTTCTTCTTTAATAAAGTTTACTAAATCGCCATCAACCTTTAGTAAGTCTTTTTGCTGGTATTTTGTCATTTTCTTATTTACTCATTGCTAATGGATATTTAAAGCTTCAATGGTCTTTAATTTAAACAAATACTCGACACCTGTCAACTAAGTCAGGCAATTGTAAACATAATTGTTGACAATTAATTCAAGTAACCTATAGTGAGCTCAAGCATAGTACTTTTTTTAATCATGTGAATATAAACGTAATCAGTTCAGATGGATGTTTTCTACGAGACCTTACCTAATATAAGTTGTTTCTTTAAAGAAATAACACAAGTTATACCAGTTCCATTAAGTTTGTGATCTTGTTGTGCGCAGGAAAAATAATTCAAGGTAAGGCGCTCGATTGAGTAATACCAATTTGATTAATTAAGTGATCTACTTTTTCATGAGGGAAAATGGACAAATACAAGGCATAAAATTTAGTAAGTAGTTATTCTACTTATAAATTTTATAACGCAGTAGTTATTCATTTTAACCATTAAAAATGAGCAGGTAATTAATCAACTTGGTATAATAGCTGGCTATTGGGAGTGAGAGCAACACAGCCTTGAGCTATTTTAACTAGTACAAGTGAGCAATAACTTAATGGGATTGGGATTGGGATTGGTATTGGTATTATTATGTTCAGTATCTGGATTGACTTCAGTTAAGCTTTGTTATTGCAGTGAAAGCTCACCGTAAAGCGAGGACTTTTGAAACATCTAGAGCTCGTATTAAGCACTAAGCAAAGGTGAACTCGCTATCGCTATTGAGCAACTTGGGCTAGCTATTGAGCAACTTGGGCTAATAGTCGAGCTTTATCTTCAAGCATTATAAAAAATAATATGCTAAAAAACCTAGAAGACATGACTAACAAAAAGCAAGGAATAATAAATGGCAAAGTTATCAACACACGTACTGGACACCGCCAATGGTGTGCCGGCACAGGGTATCAAACTTGAATTTTTTCGAGTAGAAGGTTCAAACCAGCGATTAATAAAAACCTTAACAACTAACAGTGACGGTCGAACAGACGAGTTGTTATTAGACGACAGTACGATTGAAGTAGGCGAATACGTTATTGTTTTTCATGTTGCTGAATATTTTTCTAAATTAACCGGTGATAAAAACGAACCTGCCTTTTTAAACCGTATACCAATTAACTTTGGTATTTTTGATGCAGCAGCTAATTACCATGTACCGTTATTAGTATCGCCGTGGAGTTATTCCACTTACCGCGGTAGCTAATCAATTATACCAGTAAATACGTTGTTTGTTGGTAAACTAGCTTGTGGTTTAAAATAAGCAATAAACACCTGCTCCACTTCAAGATGCAGTTTCAGCCTTGAGCTAGGAAATCAGCTCAAGGCGCGGTACGATGACAATGGTTATTCTTGGTAACTGCTCCTGCGTTACTCTACTGTCCTACATCCACTTAGGAGCCTTATCAAGTATTGCAATACTGGACTGTTTTTCTAGCTTAACCCTAAGGGTATATAAGTTAACAAGCATAACTGATCAAGGAAACAAAAATGAAGCAATGGAACATTTATCTCTCAGGTGAAATTCATAGCGATTGGCGTCAACAAATAGAACAAGGTTGTCAATCGCTGCCGGTTATTTTTACTTCGCCAGTTACTGTGCATGAACTTAGTGATGCAGCAGGCGACCATTTAGGCCATGCTGAAGATCCCTTTTGGCGCGACCACCAGTCTTCAAAAATTAACGCGATAAGAACTCAAACCCTGATTAAAGATTGCGACCTAGCTATTGTTAGGTTTGGTGATAAATATAAACAATGGAATGCCGCTTTTGATGCTGGGCAATGTGCCGCTTTAGGTAAACCTTACGTGACACTTCATGATGACAGTATTATCCACCCGTTAAAAGAAGTTGATGCTATGGCTTTAGCATGGGCAAAAACCACCACCGATATTATCAAAATCATTGAATATGTTATTAAACAATAAATAATAATTAACCACCAATAACAGAACATCTACACATCAGACAAGGGAAACACATAATGGCAGATTATAAACGTATATTCGTAGTTATCACCCCTCATCGGGAAGAGCAACCTGCTCTTACTCGTGCTGTTTTTTTAGCAAATAAATACCAGGCAGAATTGGTATTAGGCAGTTCGATGTACAACAGAAGTATCGAAAAGTCATCAGGTGTTGCAAGCCAAAACTGTAAAGAGCTTAAGCAAGCTCTGCTTGACGATCAAAAAGCTGTTATGCAAGCCTTAGCCGCATCGCTTGATATTGAAACAAAAACTGAGTGTGTAGTTACTTGGCATAAAAAATGGTATGAAGGTGTTATTAATCTTGCTACTGAAAACAATTGTGATCTTATTATCAAAGAGACTAAGCATTACAAAAAATCAGTGCGCAACTTATTCACCCCTGATCACTGGAACTTACTCCGCTATAGTCCTATTAATGTGCTAATGGTCAAAAATCATAAGTGGACTTGTAATGGCGATATTGTTACTGCCATTAGTCTAGATGACGGCGACAGCGAACATCAGTGTTTAAGTGAAAAAGTAGCGAAAGAAGCGGCCTCGATGGCGAAATTATTTAGTGCAAAATTACACTTTATTAATACCGTCAGTAAAGCCCCAATGCATATAGCAGTAGATAAGTCTGCTTTTGATCCCGATAAAGTCAATGCACGAGTTAAGAAAAAGCATCAAGAAAGTTTGCAAACGCTAGCGGATAACTTAAGTATCCCCAATGTAAACATTATTGTTGAAGAAGGCTTGCCGGGTCACGTAGTACCAAAACTATGTGACGATTTAAATGCCGAATGTTTAATATTAGGCTCTGTAGGCCGTAAGGGCGTTAACGCCGCTTTACTCGGCAATACTGCAGAATATATTATTGACAAATTAGATTGTGATACGCTTGTTATTAAAGGCTAATTACCTCAGGACTGGCATCTTATTGCTAGTCCTTATTCTTATCTCTATTAATTTACGCCCCGCACTCACCTCAGTTGCCCCCGTTATGGAGCAAATTGTCGCCGACTTATCACTCAGTCGAGCCAGTGCCGGCTTAATTACCACTATTCCTGTGCTGTTAATGGGTTTTCTTGCCCCTATTGCTCCCCTGTTAGCCCGACGATGGGGCCAGGAGCGGATATTAACTGGCAGTATGGCGTTACTTGTTGTGGCTTTTTCAATACGTTACTTTAGCCAGTACAGTTTCACCTTATTATTAGTTTCAGCGTTTATTGCTGGCATGGCTATCGCTATTGCTGGGCCATTAATGTCTGGATTTATTAAGCAATACTTTGCTCGGCAAATTACGGTCGCTATCACCATTTATTCTGTCAGTATTTCTTTGGGCGCTTCGCTTGCTGTGGCGCTGACGATTCCTATCATCAAAATAAACAGTGACCATTGGGAACGTGGTCTAGCGGCGTGGGGACTATTGGCGTTAGTGGCCTTTCTTGCGCTGCTGATTTTTATGCCTAAGTCAACCAGTAGTCATCAACCCGTTTATCAATATCAAAAACTGCCTTTTCATTCATTGAGAGCCTGGTTACTAACTGCTTTTTTTGCCGCACAGTCAGGGGTTTTTTATGCTTTATCCACCTGGTTAGTTGCCCATTTTCAACAGGCAGGTTTTGATAATATTAAGGCCAGTATGCTAGCAAGTGCCTTTATGGCTTCTGGCATCGTTGGTGCATTAACTTTGCCCTTGTTGGCAGCACGCGTCACCAAGCGTAATCGACTGATTGGTGGCGTCACTATGACCTCAACATTACTCATTTTATCTATTGCATGGCTGCCACAGTGGCACCCAATAGTGGTGGTATCGTTATTAGGTATTTCCACATCAGGTACTTTTGCGCTAGCGCTGGCGTTACCGGTGATGGAGTCAAGTTCGCCGCAGTCCGCCTCACAGTTATCCTCGATGATGTCATCATTTGGCTATATTGTTGGTGGCATAACTCCAGCACTGGTAGGCATTGGTCGTGATGTAACAGACAGCTTTCAGTGGCCGTTGACTTTTTTATCAGCTTTAAGTTTTTCTATGGTGATCATTGCCTTATTTTTGCGTAATAAACCAAGCGATTAAGCACTTCAGAGTTGAATCTAAGACATAAAAAAAGCCTAAGAAAACCGATTAATTGGGTTTTATTGGGCTTTTATTTAAAGCTGTCTATCTATCTAAACGCTTGTGCTAGGGACTTTACTTAACACTATGATGCTCTACCCAGTGCTCGGCAATATCTTGTCTGCGACATAACCATACATCGTTAAACTGTTCCACATAGTCAAGAAACCTCACTAAACTTGCAAACCGTCCTGGTCGACCTATGATGCGACAATGTAGGCCTATTGACATCATTTTAGGTGCGTATGATCCTTCGGCATATAAAGTATCAAAGGTGTCTTTTAAGTAATTAAAAAACTGATCGCCGGCATTAAAACCTTGTGGACTTGCAAAGCGCATATCATTTACATCAAGGGTATAAGGCACAATTAAATGCGGTTTTTTGATCCCGTCAATAAAATAAGGTAAGTCATCAGCATAACTGTCCGAGTCATATAAAAATGACTCTTCTTCCAAAACCAGTTGTCGAGTATTCTCACTCATTCGCCCTAAATACCAACCCTTGGGCTTTTTACCGGTCATTTGTTGATGAATTTCAATGGCTTTTTGTAAATGTTCACGCTCTGTTTCAATGGCTACTTTTTGATAATCAATCCATCGGTAACCGTGACTGGCAATTTCCCAGTCAGCCTTTAACATCGCTTCTACAGCTTCTGGATTTCTCTGCATCGCCATAGCGACACCAAAAACGGTAACTGGGACTTTACGCTCGGTGAATAATCGATGTAAGCGCCAAAAGCCCGCTCTACTACCAAATTCATAAAAAGATTCCATATTCATATGGCGTTCATTTTCAAACGGTAGCGCACCAATGATTTCAGATAAAAATGTTTCAGAAGCTTTATCGCCATGCAAGATACAATTCTCTGCACCTTCTTCGTAATTTATAACAAATTGAACCGCTATTTTTGCCTTGTTAGGCCAATTAGCCTTAGGAACTTGCTGGCCATAGCCTTTCATGTCTCTAGGATAATTATTCATATTTACTGGTGTCATATCAATGTCAACTCAATAGTTTGATTGCTAATTTTTCATCGTTGCCTGCAGGACCAGCCCTTTGAACAACATAAATACGGTCGTTTATGGAGCCTAGCCTCATGTGCTAAACACCCCAGAGAATTAAAGCCTTGTTGACCGTTAATCACAAAAGCTTGAAAATTTATCTGCCTGTAAAAACGTTTATATTCTTAATGTTTGCACTCTTTAATCATCAAATAACTGGCCAAATCACGGTAACTTTTCGTTAAATCAGAGCGTTTATTACTTAGATTAATTCACGCTAACAGCATTTTATATTTACCACATCAACGATTAAAAAAAGCTTGTGTTGGTGACGTATTAGCAATGATGTCGATGAGTTTATGGGCTTTCCTTGCACCTTATTTAACCCACGAGTTAAGGTTGGTTTATTTAAAATATCTTTAGGTAGTCAATAGATGACTATTCTGTGTTTTAGGCTATTACTGCCCAAACAACACTTTTAGCTCGTTATGGTCTATCTAGTCAAAGCAATACTTAGGTTTCTTCAAACGGCTAAATACATTTAAAACCAACTGCAGCAGAGTGCTGAGGTCATTTTTACAAATTTTCTGCTTGATTATTTTCTAGTTGTTACATCAGGTGTTAGTGGTGAAGCTAATATTATCAAACAATAAGTTTTTAGATTTATTGTTCGATAAATTGTCTTAAGCTGTTTCGCTAAAGCTATGTCAACTTAGCTAAAGTAAAGCAAAGTAAATCGAATTAAGAAATTAATTAAGGCTAGTGTATCAAGATAAACTAGCCTTCTTTAAACTTAGTCGGGTTCGTTAGGTACGATAAGGTTAAGAATAATAGCAATAAATGCTGCCGGTAATAAACCTGTCGACAATAACGCTTTAGCGGTACTTGGCATATGCTGTAAAGCACCAGGCTCAAGCATTAAACCAAAACCTAACGACAATGATATAGCAAATATCACCATGTTACGGCTAGTCCAGTCGACGTCTGCAAGCATTTTCATACCTGACGATGCCACCATACCAAACATTAAAATAACACCACCACCTAATACTTCAATTGGAATGGTTGAAATAATCGCGCCTACTTTAGGAATAAAGCCACATATAATAAGGAATATTGCACCAATAGTAGCGACATGTCGGCTCATCACTCGTGTCATAGCAATTAAACCAACGTTTTGTGAGAATGAGGTATTTGGTAAACCACCAAAGATTGATGAAAATGCCGTACCCAAACCATCAGCATAAGTAGCGCCTTTGATTTCAGTATCAGTGGCTTCACGGTCAGCGCCACCTTTAGTGATACCTGATACGTCACCAACCGTTTCAATCGCAGAAATAAAGGCCATTAAAACGATACCGAGTACGGCAGCAACCGTAAACTCAATACCAAATGGCAGTATTTTAGGCATAGCGAAGGTAGACGCTCGGCCAACATTATCAAAGTTCACCATACCAATGGAATAAGCTACCGCGTAACCCGCTAACAAGCCTAGCAAAATTGATGATACTGACAAAAAGCCTTTAGTAAAAAATTTAAGACCTAGCGTCACTACAATAACAACACTAGCAACACCCCAGTTTTGTAATGAGCCATATTCTGCTGTGCCGATAGCAGGTACACCACCCGCTGCGTATTGAATGCCGACTTTCAATAAAGACAGGCCAATCATAGTCACAATTAAACCGGTGACTAAAGGCGGTAAGGCAAAACGTAAGCGTCCTACTAACGGAGCTAAACAAGCTTGGAATAAACCACCAATTAAGATACCACCAGTAACCGCTGCCATAGCATCAACACCTTTACCGGCAACTAATGGAATTAAAATGGGGATAAAAGCAAAGCTAGTACCTTGCACTATCGGTAATCTAGCGCCAACTGGTCCTGCACCTATAGTTTGTAGCAAGGTTGTGGCACCCGCTAATAACATACACATTTGCATCATGTATAACATCATTGGGAAGTCAGGTGAATTAGAGCCAAAACCAAAGCCCGCTGCGCCAGCAATAATGATAGCCGGAGTTATGTTCGCGACAAACATAGCAAGTACATGTTGAATACCTAATGGTATAGCCACCTTTAAAGGCGGCATGTACTCAGGATCACGACATTGCTCAGGTGTTCCTACAGATGAATTAGACATAAAAAATTTCCTCGTTTAGATCGGCAGACTAAAATGTCCAACGTACCATGATTTGTGGAACTGACTCGTCACGGCCTTCAATACCTAAACGGTTTTTCCAGTACTGATACTCTACGCCTACTGCAAGGCTTTTATTCGCATGCCATAAAAGTTGAGGTTGAACAAGCACATTTGATTCGCTACCAAAACCTTCACCTTCTCCTGAAGTCCAATCTAAAAAGCCTTCAAATGAAAAGTTCTGGTCACTGATGGTAAACGACTTATTCCAAACTAAATTAAATTGTACCGAGCTACCCTCTTTCGTTGGGTCATTACGGTATTGCACGTGCGTTTTTACAAACTTAAAGCCAGGTATGTTCCAATCTAAACTCGCACCTGCCATTTTAACTATCTTGGTAGTAAATCGGTTAGAGGTCATATCAGCTTGAACAATACCGTAAACACCTTTAACTACGCTATTATTTTCAGGCTTAAAAAAGCGATAACGAGGACCAAATTCCAGATGTGTGCCACTGGTATCATCCGCATGATTGATGTTAGTCACATCGACGAATAAATAAGTATCACCCCAAGTAAAACCTGTTGCATTGGCAAAGGTAAAAATAGCTTCGTCTTTATCTGCACCATTAAATCCGCGCGCATAGTCTTGGCCATATAAACCTTCTACTTTAGTAGAGCTCCATACTGAGGCATGTGCTGTTACTGCTGCGCCGACTAAACCAACTAAAAGGGTCGAGGTAGCAATAGCTGTAGTTATTTTATTCATTTTTTATTCTCGCTTTTGTTGTGTTGTTATTTTGTTGTTGTGTTTTTTTGTTGTTTTTTGTTGTTTTGTTGTTTTGTTGTTTTGTTTTGTTTTGTTTTGTTTTGTTTTGTTTTGTTTTGTTTTGTTTTGTTTTGTACTACTTTTTGACTTTTGACTTTTTTACACAAAGCACTTTTCAAGTTAATGAAAAGTGCTTAATAAACTATTTTGCAGCTTGTAGTTGTTGATACCAGGTACCTAGCACCGCACGTTCTTCATCTGTAATACCGGTTAAGTTACCAATAGGCATGGCTTTAAGTACAACAGCTTGTTGGTATATCTGTGCAGCTTGCGCTTTAATTTGTTGTGGTGTGTCGTACATGTAGCCTTTTGGTGCAGCGGCAAAGCCAGGATAAGTTGGCTTTTGAGCATGACATGAGGCACAGCGTTGCTCAATAATAGTTTCAACTTGAGAAAACTCGACTGCAGCTACTGACGAGTCTAGGTTTGTTGCTAGCGTTTTAGGTGCCATAGCCCAAATAACAGCAGCCATAATGACAAAAGCGGCAATCAGCGCACCGGTAAAGGGTTTACCTGGTCCGTGACGTGAAACAAAGAAGACACGAATCAAGGCACCGGCCATAGAAATACCCATTAATATTAACCAATTGTACTCATGGCTATAGGTCATCGCATAGTGATTACTAATCATCACAAATATTACAGGTAAGGTAAAATAAGTGTTGTGAACTGAGCGTTGTCTGCCAGCGATACCGGGAGCAGAATCAACTTTTTCACCCGCTCTTAATCTTTCAACCATTTGCTTTTGGCCCGGAATGATGACAAAAAACACACTCGCTGCCATGATAGTACCGAGCATTGCACCAAAGGTCATAAATGCGCCACGGCCACTAAAAATGTGGGTTAATACATAAGCGGCTATTGAAACCAGGACAAAGATAACAATACCCAAGACTAAATCGTTTTTTGCTAGTGCAGATTTACACAAAAAGTCGTAAATAATATAGCCACCAAACATAAAGCCAAGACTGATTAAAATTGCTGTGCTTTGAGACATGTCGGCTATTTGAGGGTCAATAAGGTAAATGTCCGCGCCATACCAGTAAACAATGGCCATTAAGAAGAAACCACTGATCCAAGTGCTGTAAGCTTCCCATTTTGACCAGTGCAGATTATCATCTAACTTGTCATTTTTAGGTCCAAGCATATATTTTTGTGAATGATAAAAGCCACCGCCATGTACAGCCCAAAGCTCACCAAACATGCCATTTTCAACATCAGTAGACTTTTTTGGCGCACTTAACGAGTTATCTAGCATGACAAAATAGAATGATGCTCCAATCCATGCAATACCCGTAATAATATGAAGACTGCGTACTAAAAAATTTAATACGTCAAAAAAATACGCTTCCAATTGTCTGCTCCTTTTAAGCAACGATTATAGTGTTAGTGACTTTTTTAAGCCGCCTAATACCTGTCAATGTGAGTAACCTGATTAACTACAATAATTAACCTTGGTTTAGTGTGTTTTAGTTTATGTTGCATACTGTGCTAATTATCAAAATAAGCTTAATTTCAGTGGTGGCACAGCGTTAAATAAATTTATGAAAAATATTTTTACTACTCTTTATAAATAATTATTTATTTGACACAGAGCAGAGAATTAATAACAACGAAATGGGTAGATTACTCGTGCTTTGAATCAGCACCTCAGTTGCCACTTATTAAGTGTTCATTAATCAATATTTGCCTAGCATATGAAATAAAAAACACATTGTCAACAATCATGCATGCAATTACATGACACTAAAGGCAGTTTATTTTTTTGGCAATAAAAACCCCCTTTAATAACGTGGTATTAAAGGGGGTTTAGCAAAAATTTAAAAATTAAAAACTGTTTTTAAGTGCCTAAATGCTCTTGATATGACATGCCGCAGCCTTTTAAAATAATATGTTTTATGGTTCTTTTCGCTTCCTCAAAGTCTGCTTTACTGAGCGGTCGCTCAAGGGCAGCTTCAATTTCAACAGCAAAGTTAGCATAATGCTGAGTCGCTCCCCAAATAGTAAACAACAAGTGATAAGCTGATATTTTGTCTATTTTACCTTGCGCTTGCCAAGCTTCAATAACCTTAGCTTTTTCAGCAATCCAATGCTTAAAGTCAGTTTGTAAGTATTGACTTAAATAAGGTGCGCCATGCAATATCTCACTGGCAAATATGATCGACGCGGTAGGATTAATGCGTGAATACTCTATTTTAGCGTCAATATAGTTTGCAATGGCTTGAGCGGGATCATCGTTTGAGTTGGTATTAGCAAACGACTGATTCCATAGCTCTATAATATTACTCAGCACTGCGCCGTACAAGGCTAACTTGTTGTTAAAATAGTAATGAATATTGGTTCTTGGCAACTTTGCAGTTTCTGCAATACGTGATATGGAAGCACCACTAAAGCCATATTGCTTAAACTCTTGAGCAGCAGCCGCTAATATTTTATGCTTATTATGCAAACGTGTTTTTTGATGAGAGCTGCCAAGCGTGTCACCATTAATTTTTATTTTGGCCATATCGGGTTCAATTTACTTTGTTTAAAATCACTCATGTTCTAACGTTTTTTAAAAATATCAACTAAATCACCCGCAGGTTCTTTATCTTCTAACTTTAAACGCGCTTCAATACCTTCTACGTGTCTATACATGAGCTCAGTTGCTTTTTCGATTTGACCTTTTTGCATCACGTCAATTAATTCGAAATGCTCAAAGTGCGAGCATTTTGGCGCATCTGGCTGCTCGTAAAGCACAATAACTAAAGATGTTTGCGGTATTAAGGTCGTAATAATGCGCTCAAGCGTAGCATTTTTTGATATTTTCGCTAACATTAAATGAAAGTCGCCCCCTAACTGAATACTCTCAACAATGTGTTCATGATCAATATTATCTTGCTCAGCTTTAACAATTCTTCTAAGTAAATCATAATCAGTAGCGGTCGCATATTTAATGACATCTTTGACAATAGCCACTTCAATCATTTTTCGCGCGTCAAGAATATCCTTCGCTTGTTTAACGGTTGGACTGGCAATAAAAGCGCCTTTATTAGGCTCTATTTCAATAATATGATCTTGTGAAAGTCGCAACAAAGCACTACGAATAGTCGTGCGTCCAACATTAAATATTTTTGATAGATTATCTTCTGTAAGCCGAGTACCTGGGCGTAAACGAAACGACAAAATGGCATCGAAAATTTCTTGATATATTTCTTTATCACTTATTTTTTTCTGCTTTTTGTCAGTTTTTAACTTCTCTTTCATCACATTCCTAAGTACGACAGACCAATTTATACCAAACATTCAAGCACGTAGTATATACCCAAACTATCTTAATATGCTCGTTTCAATAACAATTAAAACGATTAGTTGCTTAGGTAAATAACTGATCCACTGCAAGGTTCAGCTTAGTAAACGGCAAGAAAGCTTAAATACAGTCATCGATTGCCAGCGACACTCAAGATAGTAAAGAGAGAGCGAAGCTGGATGCTAGCGTCAAAAATAGCAATTTTTGCAACTGTGCTTTGTTTTACAGAAATTGATCTAACCCATTTCACTTCAATATGCAGTTACCCGATTAAGGGCTTAAACAACATGTTGGAGCTTAAAAGCCACCCTATTTTAAGCTCCTTATAAAGCAAATTCTAGACATAACATCATAGACATAAGCTCCTTAGATATTAGTTATTTATCATCAAGCATGACGCTGACAAGCTATTTTAAAGGAATAAACTTACGATATAGTTCTACACGTTAAAGCAATAACCGGTCTACAACTATATTGATACTCGTTTATAGGCTCTATATTCAGCTTGCCAGAAATTAGCCTCAATTTCAGCCAACAAGGCCTCATCAGATAAAGGTAAGGCCAGTTGTTGCTCCATCGCTACTTTTGCCACGGCAAAGGCGATGCTACGGCTCAGTTCGCCGATATCGGTCATGGGTGGCAATAATGCCGCATTAACATTTTTAGCTTGTGGCGAAGCGTCAGCAAGTGCATTACTGGCAGCCATCAACATTTCATCACTAATAAGGCGCGCACTACAAGCGAGCACACCTAAACCAATACCAGGGAAAATATAACTGTTGTTACATTGTGCAATATGAATAAGTTTACCATTATGAATCACTGGCTCAAATGGACTACCGGTGGCTACAACAACCTCGGCATCAGTCCATGCAATAATTTGTGCTGGTGTCGCTTCCACTTGTCGAGAAGGATTACTCAGCGGAAAAATAATCGGTAGGTCACAATGCAGCTTCATGCTACGTACCACTTGTTCAGTAAACAAACCTGACTGGCCTGAAACACCAATTAATATCTCAGGTTTAGCACAATTAATCACATCAATTAACGCTGGAT
Organism: Colwellia sp. C1TZA3; assembly: GCF_007954265.1. Taxonomy (GTDB): domain Bacteria; phylum Pseudomonadota; class Gammaproteobacteria; order Enterobacterales; family Alteromonadaceae; genus Cognaticolwellia. The sequence goes on from NZ_VOLS01000028.1 coordinate 53,309, forward strand.
ATTCTGAACTATATTGCCAATCTTCAAGTGCCGATAACGGTTGTTGCAAGGCACTTTGAAAATCACGCAAATCCGTCATCCCTTGCGTTAACAAACCGTATCTGTCGACCATAAATATATGTTTACGGGCTTCTAAATCACTCAGACCTTCAAAGCACATTTGCTGGATTAGCATTTCAGCAATACCACAGCCTGCAGAGCCCCCACCCACAAAAACCACTTTCATCTCAGAAAGCTTAGTGTTGCGAGTTCGACACGCCGCCAAAATAGTGCCTAGCGTAACCGCTGCAGTGCCCTGAATGTCATCATTAAAACAACACACGGTATCTCTATAGCGCTTAAGTAGCGGCATGGCATTGGGCTGAGCAAAATCTTCAAACTGAATCATCACTTCTGGCCAACGGCGTTGAATTGCTTGAATAAATAGATCTAAGAATTCATCATACTCAGGTTGGCCGATACGTTCATGCTTAGCGCCCATATACATAGGATCGTTTAATAGTTTTTTATTATTAGTGCCAACATCTAACATCACCGGTAAGGTATAAGCTGGGCTAATACCACCACAGGCGGTATATAAGGAAAGTTTACCAATAGGAATGCCCATACCACCAATGCCTTGATCGCCAAGTCCTAGAATTCGCTCGCCATCAGTGACTACGATCACTTTGACATTTCGCTTCGTGGCATTACGTAGAATATCATCAATCATGTGACGGTCTTGATAACTTATAAACAAGCCTCTGGAAGAGCGATAAATATCAGAAAACTTTTCGCAAGCATCGCCTACCGTTGGGGTATAAATAATTGGTAACATCTCTTCAATATGATCTTGGACTAAACGAAAGAACAAGGTTTCATTATTATCTTGAATAGCACGTAAATAAATATGCTTATTTATCGGCTGATCAAAACTTTTGTATTGCATATAAGCTCTTTCAACTTGCTCTTCTATCGACTCGTAGCGCGGCGGTAATAAGCCTAGTAAATTGAAGTTTTTTCGTTCTACCTCAGTAAATGCACTACCTTTGTTTAACAATGGTGCTTCAAGTAAGGAAGGGCCTGAATGTGGAATATATAAATAATTTGAAGATTGATTATCACTCATTGTTGATATAACTCTTGTTGGAAGGTTTAAAGGTAGAATAGTTGCATTCACATTATCTTGATATCAAGATAGCAAACGATTATCTTGATATCAAGATAATCGTTTAAATTAGCTAAACATCAACTAACCGTCCCAAGTTGCAGATGAAATTGTGCTATAAGTAGTTAAACTCAGTGCTTTTAAACTAAATTACGGCACAACTTATCCCATAACACAGCATATTCCTTAGCCTTATAAAAAAACAATGATGACATTAAATTTCAAGCTGTTATTTTAAGTTACTAATAACAGCCTTATAAACTGGTCAAATTAAAAACAAAAAAATAGCCCACTAATTCATTAGTAGGCTATTATACCAATCCCATTAAGTTATTGCTCACTTGTACTAGTTAAAATAGCTCAAGGCTGTGTTGCTCTCACTCCCAATAGCCAGCTATTGCTCAATCGAGCGCCTTACCTTGAATTATTTTTCCTGCGCA
>NZ_VOLS01000029.1 GCF_007954265.1 Colwellia sp. C1TZA3
GCCCTTGGCGCTGCAATGAGAAAGTTAGTACAGATTTGTTTTGGGGTGTTAAAGCACCAAAGCGAATACCGATCTCAAGCAATTTAAATGAGTGTTTGAAGTCGGTATGGAGAGATGGTATCTACATTAAAACTACATTAAGCTTGATGGACCAAACAACCTGCAGCAAAGTATCGTTCTGCCTTTAGGTTTCTATACTAAACACGGTTAAATTTTATTTAACCTGATGGACTAAAGTCCAACCTACATTAAAACTATATTAAGCATTAAACAGCACTGAAATCAGATAAAACCTAAGGACGATCATTAAACGTTTGGCCAGCACTTAACGTTGGTAATTTTTTGTAGGTCGGACTTTAGTCCGTCAACCGCTTAGCTAACAATAAGCTTGATAGACCAAAAAAACCTGCAGCAAAGTATCGTTCTTCCTTTAAGTTCCTATACTAAACACGGTTAAATTTCATTTGACCTGATGGACTAAAGTCCAACCTACATTAAAACTACATTAAGCTTGATAGACCAAAAAAACCTGCAGCAAAGTATCGTTCTGCCTTTAGGTTTCTATACTAAACACGGTTAAATTTCATTTAACCTGATGGAATAAAGTCCAACCTACATTAAAACTACATTAAGCATCCAACAGCACTGAAATCAGATAAAACCTAAGGACGATCATTAAACGTTTGGCCAGCACTTAACGTTGGTAATTTTTTGTAGGTCGGACTTCAGTCCGTCAACCGCTTAGCTAACAATAAGCTTGATGGACCAAAAAAACCTGCAGCAAAGTATCGTTCTGCCTTTAGGTTTCTATACTAAACACGGTTAAATTTCATTTAACCTGATGGACTAAAGTCCAACCTACATTAAAACTATATTAAGCATCCAACAGCACTGAAATCAGATAAAACCTAAGGACGATCATTAAACGTTTGGCCAGCACTTAACGTTGGTAATTTTTTGTAGGTCGGACTTTAGTCCGTCAACCGTTTAGGTAACAATAAGCTTGATAGACCCAAAAAATCTGCAGCAAAATATTGTTCTGTTTTGTTTAAAGCATAAAAAAACCCAATAACAAAATTTGTTATTGGGTTTTTATAACGCTGCGCCTTATCTAAAGCTTCGGCTTATCTAATGCTTACGCTTGCTCTTCAATGTTAATCTGCGAGTTAAGCCAGCAAACATTAACAAGCATATAGCGCTTAAACCAAAACCTGCACCTTTACGTTCTATTTTCTCTTCAACGGCGCTACAATTTTGAATCTCTCCCGCTATTGGCTCCAAGGTTACTGCACGAACTACGTCTTCAAGTAGTTGTTCACCTTGCTCATCCAACATTAATTCACCTTTTGAATCACGGCGCGGCACTCTAATCAGCGCAGTTGCTGAAATTTCATTAGCGTCATTAATATCACGTGCTTCAATAATAGTATAAGCACTGTCACAGGCTAAAAAGTTGTTAAGGTCGGTAAAAGTTTCACTGGTAATATCATATAAAAAACCATGTGTTCTTCTCGGGGTGCTGGTATTGTCATTATGCGTTTCAAACTCACCTTCACCCACTATTTTACCACTTTCATTAATCGCGCGAGCCGTGCTCGAACTACCATTAAAAAAGTCTTTTGGTAAAACCATTTCCATCGTTTCAGCATTGGTATCAACATGATAGAACTTAGTTCTCTGATTACCGTTAACAAAAGTATTAGCATGCCCTACAGCTATACCCGCATCGTTAATGTCATAGGTACGCGAATCAAAGTATTTGCCGTGATCCTCAGTAAAGTCTTTCACTTCACCGTCTTTATAAACTACGGCATATAAACTGCGGCGTTCTCTTGCGCTCGGTTCAGTTTCATTTTCATCGACCCAGCCATGAGCATAACCCACCGCAACACCTTGATTATTAATAGCTTGAGCATAGTTAACATATTCACGCACATCATCAACGTTAGGAGTAACTAACTGGCCTAATATTTCTGAGCTAATAATACCTTGCTCATCAATCGACCATTTTATCGCTTCAGTGTTATAAACTTCTGCGATAATTTGCTGCACACAAACTTTAAACGGTAAATCATCAAGTACGTTTGGATCAGCACAACCACCGGTTTCATCGTTGATAAAATCAATGGCATTTTGATCAATACTGGTACTCGCATAACCAACGGCAAAATGAGATTCACTAATATCTAATATAGCTGACTCGCCGCCAAAACGCTGATCTTCGGGTAAGTCTGTTTCACTAGGAGGAATGATTTCGATGATACTAGCACCACCGTCAGACGAGAAAAAACCACGAGTGGTAAATGCACGTACCCAATGGGTTACTTCTTCAGCATTACTGTTAGTAAAATCAAGCGGTAAATAAGGCGCTGAGGCGTTACCATATACCCAACCTTCATTAGTAATGCCACTAATAAATTCTTTGGTTGAACGGGTAAGAATATCTGTATTAGGAATGTTTTCATCAAAAACATTAAATAATTCAGTTTGGCCATTAAAATTAGTCATGGCAAAAACATCACCCACTTCTTGATAAAGACTGTTACCTGCTCTTGAACTCAAAAATCTAATAACCCATGAAAGATCATTCGCCGTTGGGTTACCGGCACGCAAAGCGACTTCATCTTCAATATTAACTAAGTCGTGCACACCTTCGTGGCTTGCTTCAGCGGTAGCCACAACAAAATTATAATCTTCTTCGTCAAGATATTGAAACTGCACAGGAAAATTATAGATGTCAGTGCCAGAAATAGCCGCTTCACCGTTATTATTTTCCTGTTGTGAGTAAGTATATTTTAATGAAGAAACATTACCTTTATCAATAACTTGGTAAGTTGCAGCATTAACCGCGGATAGTCCTAATGCACTAGTAATACCTAATGCTAAAATTGATTTTACAAATTTGTTCATGTAACTACTAAACTCACTTTTGTTATTAATCATCTAATTCTTGCCATCTAGCGTAGGCAACTTCGAGTTTTGACTCATTTATAGCTAACTGGTTCAATGTATTATTACTTTGCTCTTTGCTTTGACTGAAAAAGTCAGCATGATTAACTTCTTCCTGCAATTTGGCAATTGATGTTTCAAATTCATCAATAATCCCAGGTAAGCTTTCCAACTCTGTTTTCTCTTTAAATGAGCGCTTTTTCTTAGCTGGGGCATTAACCTTGCTATTATTTTCAACTTTTTCAGCTGCAACAGCTTTAACAACTGCCTTAGTAGCCGTTTCACGTTGCTGGTCTTTATAAGCTAAGTAATCATCAACATCATCATAACCGCCAACGATTTGTGTAACGTGCCCAGTACCATCAAAATACAAGCAACTATTAACACAGTTATTAACAAAGTCGCGATCATGGCTAACTAAAATAACCGTTCCTGAATAATTTGCAACGACTTCTTCCAATAACTCTAAAGTTTCAATATCCAAATCATTGGTTGGCTCATCTAAAATCAATAAGTTACTTGGGCGTAAAAATAATCGCGCCAGTAATAAACGATTTTTTTCACCGCCCGACAAGGCTCTAACCGGGGTTCTTGCTCGTTTAGGACTAAAAAGAAAATCTTGTAGATAACCCAATACATGTCGTGGTTTACCGTTTACCACAACTTCTTGCTTACCTTCACCAACAATTTCTTGTACGGTTTGGTTAAGGTCTAAGGCTTCACGGTGTTGATCAAAATAAGCGATATCTAAATTAACACCTGAGCGCATTTTACCGCTGGTAGCTGCCAAGTTGCCCATAATCATTTTAATCAAAGTAGATTTACCCGTACCATTGGCACCAATAAAAGCCATACGGTCATTTCGAGTAATCAATAAATCTAAATTTTTAATAATAACTTTATCATCAAAAGCGATGGTTAATTCTTCAGCTTCAAATACCAGCTTACCTGAACGGTCGCCTTGGGTAATATTCATGGTACTTTGATTGCGAACCTCACGACGTGCTTGGCGTTCACCTCTGAGTTTCTCAAGTGCTCTTACTCGACCTTCGTTACGGGTACGACGGGCTTTTACCCCTTGTCTGATCCACACTTCTTCTTCTGCTAGTTTTTTATCAAATAGCGAGTTTTGTTGTGATTCAACCTGCAAGTCATGCGCTTTTTGCTCTATGTACAGATCATAATTACCGGGATAACTTTTCAACGTGCCGCGGTCAAGGTCAATAATACGTGTCGATACGCCACGAATAAATGCTCTATCATGACTAATAAAGAGTATCGTACCGGCAAAGTCTTTTAAAAATGACTCTAGCCATAAAACACTTTTAATATCTAAATGGTTAGTCGGTTCATCAAGTAATAAAATATCAGGTGCGGTCACTAAGGCTTTAGCTAGCGCTACTTTACGTAACCAACCACCTGAAAGGTCGCAAATTTTCTCATCTGGATTCAGCGCCAAGGTGGTCATCACTTGCTCGATACGCTGTTCATCTTGCCAAGCGTTTGCCACTTCAAGTTGGTCTTGAACGTTGGCTAATTTATTGAGATTTTTGTCTGATGGGTCTTCAGTAACATCATGTATAATCGCATGGTAGCGCTTAATTAAATCAGCATTTTCTTTTACGCCTTGCGCAATATGATCAAAAACACTGATATCTGAAGTTTCTGGTGGATCTTGCTCTAACATGGCGACTTGCATGGTGCTAGATTTAAGCACTTGGCCATCATCTAAGGTTTGAGCCCCCATTAATACTTTCATTAATGTTGATTTTCCAGCACCGTTTCTGCCGACTAAACAAATTCTTTCGCCTGTTTGTACACTCAGATCTGCTTTATCTAAGACTTTGTCTTCACCAAAGGCTAATTCACCTTGGGAAATACGAATTAATTCCATAAACTACAATAACTCCAAAACTTGTGCTTGTTCAAATGGCCAAAATAATTTTTCTTGGCTCGAAAGACGCTCTAAAACAGGAATGTGAACACGATACAGCGCAACTAGCTTATCATCATCGAGTATATCGACCACGCAAATATCTGCTGCGGGCATAACGGCCAAGCATAATGCTAAAGCCTCTTCACATAAATGACAGCCTTCACTGCCATAGAGATTAAATTTTACCGACATATTAACTCACCTTACGTGTAATCAACCAACTGTTGTGGATATGCTTGTTACGTTGAAAGTCTTTATCTCGGGTTTTCTCGCTTATTTCTTGCACCTGTAAATTTAAGGCTGAAATCGCGTCAAAATCCATTTTAAAATTACGCTTATTATTGGTAAAAATTAACTCACCCCCCTTAGCGAGTGATTTAACCCCATCCGTAATTAAGCTAATGTGATCACGCTGCACGTCAAAACTTTCACCCATGCGCTTTGAATTAGAAAAAGTCGGTGGGTCAATAAACACCAGATCAAATTTTTGCTCATTTTTCTTCAACCATTGCAAACAATCGGCTTGAATAAAGTCATATTTGTGACCGCTGAGATTATTCAATACAAAATTGTCTTGTGCCCAACTTAAATAAGTTTTCGACATATCAACGGTAGTTACCGTATCCGCGCCATGCAATGCCGCTTGTAAAGACACCGAGCCGGTGTAGGCAAATAAATTCAATAATGATTTACCCGTTGATTTTTTTGCAACCATTTGGCGGGTTTTACGGTGATCAAGAAACAGCCCAGTATCTAAATAATCCCAAAGGTTTACTTTTAATTTAGCGCCGTATTCATGTACCACCATAGATTTTTTAGTTTGTTCAACCCGTTGATACTGATCTTTGCCCTTTTGTTTGGCCCGCGTTTTAATAATGACTTTATCGGTAGGTACGCCCAGTACCTTTGGAGCAAAATAAACCACTTCTTGCAGTCGTTTTGCTACTTTTTCAGGCTCAATAATCGCAGGTGCTGTGTACTCATGAATAACAAGGTGATCGCCATAAACATCAACCGCGACATTATATTCAGGAATGTCGGCATCATATAAACGATAACACTCTATAGCTTCTTGCTTAAGCCAGCTTTTCAAGTTTTTCTTATTCTTTAATAAGCGATTACCAAAGTCTGAGTCTTTACCATCGAATTCAGTATTAACATTGCTGCTTGATACTTGCTTGTCATCTAAATTATAAAGTGCAAATTGGCAATCTAATGGGCCGTTTTTAAATTTATAACGTTTTAACGTGACCATTTTCATCATCGCTAACAACTCAGCATTAGCGGTTAAAACAGCGACTCGCCAGTTAACAAAATGAGATTTAAACTTCTGTCCTAACAAAGCAAAGCTTTCAACCAATTCAGGTAGCTCACCGATGCGTTCACCGTAAGGTGGGTTAAATAAGACCGTGCCTTTAGGGCCAAAGGCATTTTTGATGTCGTTAGCATTTTTACAAGAAAACTCAATAAAGCGTTGTACGCCGGCATTTTTAGCATTTTGCTGGGCCGTTTGTAATACTCGGTTATCAAGGTCAAGACCAAATACTTTAGTTTTAAGCTGCGTTAAACCGACATGTGATTGTTCAATGGCGGCAGATCTTGCTGATTTCCAGGCGGCAGGCTGATGTCCTAACCAAAAATCAAAGCCCCATTGTGCTCTATCAATACCCGGCGCATAACCCGCCGCCATTAATACCGCTTCTATTATTATGGTGCCAGAGCCACACATCGGATCAACTAAAGGTTTAGAGGTATCGTCTAACCAACCCGAACGCGTAATAATGGCTGCTGCTAAGTGTTCTTTTAATGGTGCAGCACCTGAATGTTCTCGATAGCCCCTTTTAAATAAGCTACGACCAGAAAAGTCTAAATAAATAACCACTTTTTGCTTTAACAAACGCGCTTGAAAACTTACCTGTGGCGCTGACTTGTCTACTGACGGACGTTCTTGGTTTAAATCGCGAAAATGGTCAACAACCGCATCTTTAACTGTTAAAGCACCGAATTGACTATTTCTGATTTCATCGCTTGTACCAACAAAATCAATAGCAAACGTGCTATCAACCGAGAACATTTCCGACCAAGTGATTGACTTTGCTACCGCATAAAGTTCATCTTTATTGCTGGCATCACCTTCAGCTAGTCTCAGTAGAATGCGAGTCGATAAGCGACAACGCAGACAAATGTGATACGCATGTTCAATCGTTGCGCTAAAATAAACGCCTTCAGGCTTTTGAACCACTTGTTCGGCTTTTAAATCTTTAAGTTCTTGTGCCAGTAATATTTCTATACCTGGTGAGGTTAATGCTAAAAATTGCTGCATATAGGTTTCCCAATCTAATTTATGCCGCGATTATAAACAAAGACACGTGCTACTTATAGGCCTTTTACAAATTAGCGCAAACTATCTAACAATACCTAGCAATATCTAAAAAATTAAGCAGTGTTTATTTTAAATTCAGCCTAACTTCAACTAATCGCCTGAAATACGAGTCATTCACGAGCAAAAAAACAGCAAGTAGAAAATAAATGAAATTAATCGTTAAAATAAGCATAAAACATGTTGCAAATTAGATGATGTATCCTTATTATACGCCTCGCTTTAAGGCAAGCAGCTAACCGCTTCTTTCAAGCATTCTTAACTAGAATTAAAACAAGTTGCTTTGACTAATCTATTAAGTCAATCGGACGCGGGATGGAGCAGTCTGGTAGCTCGTCGGGCTCATAACCCGAAGGTCGTAGGTTCAAATCCTGCTCCCGCAACCAATTCTTAAGTTTGAATTAAAACAACTTGGCTTGTTTAAGTATTTACTTAAACCATTCGGACGCGGGATGGAGCAGTCTAAAAGTTCAACCGAGTCGGGCTACTTCTTATAAAGAATAGCCAAAGGTCGTAGCTTCAAACCCTACTTCCACGACCAATTCTTAAGTTAGAATTAAAACAACTTGGCTTGTTTAAGTGTTTACTTAAACCATTCGGACGCGGGATGGAGCAGTCTGGTAGCTCGTCGGGCTCATAACCCGAAGGTCGTAGGTTCAAATCCTGCTCCCGCAACCAATTCTTAAGTTTGAATTAAAACAGCTTGGCTTGTTTAAGTGTTTACTTAAACCATTCGGACGCGGAATGGAGTAGCCTAAAAGTTCAACCGAGTCGGGCTACTTCTTATAAAGAATAGCCAAAAGTCGTAGCTTCAAACCCTACTTCCACAACCCATTCTTAAGTTAGAATTAAAACAACTTAGTTTATCTAGTTAGTTAATTAGATAACACGGACGCGGGATGGAGCAGTCTGGTAGCTCGTCGGGCTCATAACCCGAAGGTCGTAGGTTCAAATCCTGCTCCCGCAACCAACTTTTACATTAGAAAATATAATACCAAAAGTACAATACTTCCTGTCGCGGGATGGAGCAGTCTGGTAGCTCGTCGGGCTCATAACCCGAAGGTCGTTGGTTCAAATCCAGCTCCCGCAACCACTTTTATTCTTCAATAATCAACAAAATAAACCCACTTTATTTATTTTGTCAATCTACCTTTATCAAATTCATTGTAGCGTGGCATGAAATTACGTCACAAAGAATGGATAGATTACTTAAGCTTGTTAGGCTAATATTTTTAATTTACCTTAGTTTTTCTTATCTTTACACAAATCATCAAAAACAGCTAAAAACTCGTTTGTGACCTCAGTGAGACATTTCGTCTCGTTTTGCTCTTTTTTAACTCTACATAAATCAATCAAAAAGTGCATAAACATGCAATTTTTGACCTTAGGGCTATTTATATTTTCAACGCTCTACGTTACAGAGGAAAACGTGACGTATAGCGTTCTTAACATACCTAAATTTACATTAAGTGTTCAATTAAATATTCATTATATTTTCTTTAAAAACAGCTGATTGTTGACTCGGGGAGTTCATATCCATCAAAACATTCCACAATAACTTTGTGACATTTTAGATCTTTTATTTAGTAAATTATTAACTGGTTACACCCTTCGGATTTTAGGAATATTAGCCAGTTTACTTTTCCATTTCGCACCAAGAGTCCTTAGTGTTAACGCCAGTCTAAAAGCGCCATTATTTGAATATTTATTAATAAATAAGGCTCACAGCTGCCACATTCGAGACAATTTTATATATAAATAATAGCCATAAAAAGACTGTTTACTGCCCTATAGGGAAGTTAGCCATTATCTTACTTATCCTTATCCTACAAATATTCATGGCGGTGGCAATTAGCGGTAATACAACCAAATTTTTGTGCTTAATTTATACAATACTTTCTCTCATTAAATATCCTGAGACTTCACCTTGCTCAATTAATGAATGATCAATGTATATGACATTAATTCAGGAGAACGACGTACTTTGCTTTTTTCTCGATACAGATACTTTCGCATATAAGCGTTAAGGTAATAAATAGTGTTATCATCTAAGTCTGATTTTGATAAAGCACTATTCGTTTTTATAATTTTTGCTATCTAAACTACCCCTTGAGGTACATACCTACTTCCAATACCATTTAGTAACAACGCAAACGAAAACAGAGTTGACGGGCAGTTAGAAAGCTTTTCTGCCATTTCATTAAAGAAACGTGCATACTTATCTTTGAACGTATTCCAGTTTTTCGCATCTTGTTTTCGCCAAGATAGAGCGAATAAGTAATCCTTTATTACTTTTTCAAAACGATGCCTAAAGTGGCCCTCTTGCGCCAGCTGGATTACTTTAGGCTTAAACAAATTCCAAATCAGCCAGAAATTTTCGTATGAAGTTTGCCCATCTTGCGCTAAAACCATTTCTTCTAATAAATCAGAAACCCCTTCAGATGAATTAAAACTATCGATGAATGGCTTAATAAGATCAGAAATATCAGAAGGTTGTGAATTCAATATATAAATAGCAAACTTTTTAAGAAAATCATGCCGACTCTGATAATCATTAGAATTACTTCTGTCATCTCCAAAAATAGTATCCACTGATGCATTAACTAACCATTTAAAAGAATCAAGTGCCCACGCTCTTGAGTCATTAGGTAGTATATAAATAGCCACAGATTTAGTGTGCAAATCAAGCTTGGAGTAATCAACATTACTAAGCTTCACTATATTATTAGTTTCAACAAAGTTTAGGGTTCCTTCATTACCTTCAAATAATCTTTCCCATAACCCAGAGAGTTCATTGTCAAATTGCCCACGTTCAAAATCTTCTTTTCTTATCGTCTCTATAAGCTTAATATGGAGAGGGAATAAAGTTAAATACCCGCAAAAAATGGCTTGAACATCTTTATCAAAAATCTTTCCACAATTTTACTATGGCCATAATGGCAAAAGCACTAAATCTTTGAGAACCCATCATAGTTATAGAATCTGACCTCATTACTCCTGCAATGAGCATCACTTTATAAATGGATATATTATCAGGGGCAATCACGAGTAAATCGGAGATAACAGTAAAGCATGCATCCATTCCATCACTTATTTGATTTCGATAATCATAATTGAAAGTTTCTTTAGACAGTCCTCAAGAATGCTCAAACAAAAACTTAAGTCATTTTCATCCAATATAGTATGGTGGTATTTTATCAGCGATGCTGATGCATATATATGTGTGGAGTTATTGCCCTATACAGATATATTTGTTTACTATGAAGCAACAATAAAACCAAAAAATAGGAAGTAAAAATGAACAAAGGTCAATTAGTAGATAAAATAGCAGAAAGTGCTGATGTTACAAAAGCGTCAGCAGGTCGAGTATTAGATAGTATCATAAGTGAAGTAACCGCTGAATTAGCCAATGGGGGTGATGTTGCGCTTGTTGGTTTTGGTACATTTAAAGTGTCAGCTCGTGCTGCACGTAAGGGTCGTAACCCACAAACAGGTGAAGAAATTCAAATTGCAACTTCAAATGCACCTGGCTTTAAGGCAGGAAAGGCATTAAAAGATGCTTTAAATTAAGTTGTAGACTTTAATTTAAAGGTAAAAGCCAGACTCCTGATGTTTTTTACCTTTTTAATCAACCTTTCGCTCTAAAAGATCTTCTACCTCACAATCAAACAAACCACAAAGTTTATCTATAGCCTCTAAGTCAATCCGCTGAGCTGTTTCTTTATATAATAAAGTTACAGTATTTCTGTTTAAACCTGTTTCCCTAGCTACATCCATAACTTTCATTTTTCTTTCACCCATTAAACGAGCTAAATGGCATTTAATCAATTTATAGTCACCCTAAATAAAATTATGTCATTTAAAATGACAAAAAAACATTGCAAATGACATTCAAGATGTTATTATGTTACTCAGAATGACATTTTGATTACTAAAGTATCTTTTATTCATTCAGATTAGCATTAATTTAGGAGAAGATCGATGAAATCAGTTCAAACTTATTTAACAACAAAGCAATTAGCAGAGCGAATTCATTACACCGCGAGAACAATACGTAATGAATTACTCGATGCCTGCTTAATTGAAGGCAAGCATTACATCAGACCTTTCGGTCGTCGAAAAATCTTGTTCATCTGGGACACTATTGAATCTGACATGCTAAGCATTGCTCATGATTCTTTAGCACTTGCATACCAAGAGCCTATGGAGGTAGTAAATCATGGCTAGACTCTCATCACGTAAAGATACCAACAACCTCTATTTTGATTTTACCTATCAAGGTAAACGTTGTAGGGAGAAAACAAACCTAAGTGATACAAAGATTAATCGTCGCCGTATGCAAAAGAAGCTAGATAAAATGAACGCTGAGTTGCTTACAAAACGATTTGATTACTTAGCTCATTTCCCTGCAAGTAAAATTGCCCAAAAGCTGACACAGGATGAACTAGAACGTTCAGGGGAAGCGGTTAAAAACATTCCTCTATTTGGTGATTTTCTTGGGGAGTGGTTTGAAGAAAGCACATTAAAGTGGCGTCCATCTCACCTCAGGAACATGCAAAGTATGAAGAAAAAATATTTTCTTCCGGCTTTTTCAGAAAAAAAGATCGACAGCATTACTCGCGCTGATTTACTAAAGTTTCGAACCTCTCTCGCCAAAGAACCGGGCCGAAATGGACGCTCAACTATCAGTAATAATCGCATTAATAAAATAATGGACCCGTTACGGAGAGTATTTGAGGAAGCCGCCGATCGTCATGATTTTAACACGCCTTTCATTCGGATCAAGCCATTGAAGATTGAAAAAACGGATGTTAACCCATTTACTTTTGATGAGGTGAACAAAATAGTCTCTAACGTCAGAAAAGACTATAGCCGCTATTACTTAATTCGATTTTTAACCGGAGCTCGTACAGGTGAAATTGATGGCCTCAAATGGAAGTACGTCGACTTTGATAACCGTCAAATAAAAATTCGACAAACGATTGTCGCGGGTGAATGTGATTATACAAAAAATGATTTCTCACAACGTGAAATAGCAATGAGCCAGCCTGTTTTTAATGCATTAAAATTACAACATGACGCTAGTTCATCGCTATCTGATTTTGTTTTTTGTACTAACTCAGGTCAACCGATTGATCACAACAATGTGACTAAACGTATTTGGTACCCCCTCCTTAAGCGACTTGGTCTTGAAAAACGAAGGCCATACCAAAGCCGTCATACGGCAGCAACCCTTTGGCTGGCAAGCGGAGAGTCTCCAGAGTGGATAGCAAAACAGATGGGGCATAGTAACACTCAGATGCTTTTTCAAGTTTACTCTCGCTTTGTACCAAACCTTACTCGTCGTGACGGCTCAGCATTTGAACGTTTATTAAAAAAATCACTTAAAGGAAAAAACCATGACTAATTCCAACAACACACAGTTAGTACAAGCAACCGTTAAACAATCAATTCAGCCTTTGCTTGAAAATATCTCCTCTTTCAAGCGATTTAAAGGATGCTATACCATGGTCAGCTGCATTGAAAAAACCGATAAATTAGGTAAGCAGTACTGGGTAATGCAGCTGTCAGACATATCAACGTTCATCAATGTGTATTGCTTTAATATGAATAATTTTATGAGGCAGTTACAAGCTAATGCCATCGTTCATATCGAAGCAGCATTGAAGTATGCTGACGGGCAACAATACGTCCGCTGTGCTTTTTTACAAACGGTTTCTGATGAGAGTAGTAAAGAGTTACTCGACATTAATGGTATAGCGGGTTGTTATTGCCCGATTCCTGATTTATTACCGCGATTTAAAAAACTCGTTGATAGCATTAAGTCTACTCACCTAAGACAGTTTTTGTCTGATGTATTAGTGAATAACGAAACAGGCATTAATTTCCTAGAGTGCCCAGCAAGTATTCGTCATCATCATAACTATAAAGGAGGATTATTAGAGCACTCTGTCGATGTCGCTGAGCGAGTGATTACCGCTAATCAGTTTATCAATGCTGAGCGTGATGTTGCTATTGTTTCAGCACTCATTCATGACATTGGTAAAACAAAAACGTTAGCGCCAAATGGAACTCGAACTTCATTAGGTATGGTCGTTGACCATGATGAATTAACACTGGAGATATGCGCTCAGGCATTGCAAAAGTTAGATATAAACGAGCCTCAAAGCGGCATGCTTTTACGTCACATACTCACTTGTTCAAGCCCTGGCTCTCGGTATGGTTATCAGGCCATCACCCAGGTTGCATTGGCACTACAAGCTGCAGATAAGCAAAGTGCTGATGAACACTACTCTACTACTTCTTTTGCACAAAGAGCCTAACATTTTGGAGAATAACATGACAAAGACAAACATAAACGTAACAAACGAAAAATTAACTCTCGCAACAACAGGAGTCATCGGTGTTGATAAAAACAAAGCCCCAAAACTCCTCAGTAAAAAACAATGGGCCATTGAAAATGAGCGAAGGCTCCCAGAGTTTTGGACTGAGGATTACCCCTTCATGGTGAATATGCATTATCAGGAATACTTGTTAAGTAATCAATTTGTTGTTGAGCAGTACCAACAATACATCCTAATAACGGATGCAAAAACGAAAAAAAATACTTTTCTCAGTCAAATTTTGGTCACCCTACAAACAACACCTATAAAACACGATATTCAACTCATTTTAAGAACAAAGGAAGGCGAAGAAGTTTCTCTATGTTCATTAAAAGACGTCGATATACCATTTGACCCTTCTCAATATTTTGTTAATCAGCAAGTAGATTTCGCAAAGGTATTGAATCAACGTATATCAAGTTTTTGCTTACCGGTCAGTCAGCAACTTTATTTAAGATTAAAAGGGGGTGTTTTACTCAAAGAAAGTGTTTTAGTGTGCTCTAAATACGAATAACAACAATCTCCTTTCTAGTTTTAGTGGTCTTACAGGACCACTAAAACTTCCTTCCCCCTTAATGTAGAGGTATATCATGGACTCAATGAATGCAACTTTTGAAGAGTTCGATGCTTGTCATTTTAACGAATTTAGAAAGTTAGATATGATTAACGTTATAGTGTGGTGTGCTCAATTTCAACAATGGCATTTGCAACCGCATGCTGCTTTATCGACGATACGGTTTATTTAGACATTTTTCATAAAATAACGATTCATGATGCCTAATATTTGCCATATTTACCTCTCTTTTATATTCTTGAGGGAGTAAAAATCGGATATTTTACGTCTATTACTCAACCGTTTTCACGGATTTCAAAATTCAAAAACAAGCACCTCCGCTGCTGTGTAACAATACACCTTTAAAATTACTAGAGTGCCCTGCTCTGCATATATAAATAATATACCTTGGTTATCATTAATATTTTCTTATTAGACCTCTATTTATAAAATCAACACATTTTCTCTACAAACATCACAAATAGTCATCAATTCTTAAAAGGCATAATGTCTTTTTGACTACAATAGGTGTAGTATTATTTGTTCTCCAATAACTGTAATAAATACATATTTAACCTATAAGGAAGTTTATGAAAATATATAAGATATCTCATTTAGCCATTATCGCTACACTTGCGATTGGCGTATTTAGTTGTTCTGAAAAATCAACTGAACAAGTAACTGAACAGTCTGGTAGTACGGTAACGTTAAAAGAAGCTTACGCGGATAAATTTCTTGTGGGTGCTACATTAGGCGCATCAATGTTTACGACACCTAATCACCCTTCTTTAGCGTTAGCTAAAGAAAACTTCAGCGCAGTCACACTTGATAACGACATGAAATGGGAGCGTATTAACCCTTTACCGGGTAAATTCAATTTTGAAATTGCAGATCAATTTGCTCAATTAGGCGTTGATGAAAACATTTCTACCGTAGGTCATGTTTTATTTTGGCACAGTCAAACCCCTGACTGGGTATTTAAAGATGATGAAGGTAATCTATTAACCAGAGACGCTCTACTTGAACGTATGAGAGAACGAGCAAAAATGTTTGCAACCCGTTATGGTAGCAGAATTAAAATTTGGGATGTAGTTAACGAAGCTATTGAAGACGATGGAACATTAAGAAAGTCATTATATAACCAAATTATTGGTGATGACTTTATCGAACAAGCTTTTATTATTGCTGACCAAGAAATGCCTAAAGACGCGACTTTAATCTATAACGATTATGGCATGAATAGAATTGGCCGAAGAGACACAGTTCTTGCCATGGTAAAAGAATTTCAACAAAAAGGTGTTCGTATTGACGGCATTGGCCTTCAAGGTCATTGGGGCATGGTTAATCCATCTGCTGAAATAATTGATACTACATTAACCCTTTATGCTGCTACTGGATTACGTTTACACATTACCGAGCTTGACGTTGACTTTTTAGGCAGAGATGGCATGACAGGTGCTGATGTTGATATCGAAAAATTAATAGCAACACCGGAAAACAACCCATACTCTGACGGTAACGTTCCAGCTGCCGCTGAAGATAAGTTTGCTGCGCGCTATAAAGAAATTTTTCAAACATTTATCAAGCATCAAAAAAGCATTGATCGTGTTACTTTTTGGGGCGTTACTGATGGTGATTCTTGGTTAAATGGCTGGCCAGTCGTGGGAAGAACTAATTACCCATTATTATTTAAAAGAGACGGTTCAGCTAAAAAAGCACACGATGCTGTAATTGACTTAGTAAAATAATAATATTAGCGGCGGCTTCACATAAAATAGCTATGAAACAAAACTCACGCCGCTATTAAATCCGTTTTTAAATTGAATAAAATTTAACCCTAAAAGATCAATAGATCCTAATATCTTACAATTCAATTAATTCTTAACATGTAGGCAAACATTAATGAAAAAAATGAGTATTTTAATCGCTGTATTAGCGGTAGTTATTCTTATTGCTTGTACATCTTCAACATCGGTTGATGCGGTTTACTCTAATTCCAGAGAGAGAGCTGAAGATCCTACAGCTAATAGATCAGCTTTAACATCAGGGATTTCTATTCTTAAACGCTCTTTATTTCAAGAACGTGAAGGTACGACACCAGATAAAGAATTCGTAAAAACATTAACAAGAGCAGAATTAGATGCGCTTGACGAAACAAGTGTGTATTTAGTTAAGCTAGGGCATTCTTCTATTTTAATGAAGGTTTATGGTAAATATTGGTTGATTGACCCTATGTTTAGCGAACGTGCATCGCCTGTTTCTTTTATAGGACCAAAACGTTTTGAACCTGTAGCAATAGCGCTTGAAGACTTACCTCAAATAGAAAAAGTGTTTATTTCGCATAATCATTATGATCATTTAGATAACGACACGATTAATTTTTTAGCGAATGCTAACAGCAATACACAATTTTATGTGCCAGAAGGTGTTGACGAAAATTTAATAAGCATGGGCGTAGCTAAAACGAATGTTAAAGCGTTAAATTGGTGGCAAGAAGTAGAGTTTACAGACGAAGCAGGTAACTTTACTGTTGCTTTTACACCATCTAACCACTTTTCAGGGCGAACCTTGTGGGACAAAAACGATACATTGTGGGGATCTTGGGTATTTTTATTAGGTGAGTATAAAGTGTATTTTAGTGGAGATTCTGGCTACTTTGATGGTTTTAAAGCTATAGGAGAGAAGTATGGGCCTTTTGATGTTAGCTTAATGGAAAATGGTGCTTACAATGAGCTTTGGAAAACAATTCATATGTTTCCTGCTGAAACCGTTCAAGCTCATCAAGACCTCAATGCGAAAGTGTTAATACCTATTCATAATAGTACCTTTAGTTTAGCGTTTCACGATTGGGACGATCCTTTAAATCAAATTTTAAAGATATCTCAAGAAAAACAAGTGATGTTAAGTACACCAAGGTTTGGCGAAGTCATAGATTTGAAAAGTCCTTTATTTACAGAACATTGGTGGAAATAGTTTTATTAAAGGAGTCTTAGGTTTTATGATTATTGGTTTTAGTTTTAGTTTTAGTTTTAATTACTTTTAAAATATTCTGGCTTATTCTCAGGTAATTAGTGCACCTTGGATCTAATCAGGTTATATAAACACTACAGATGGCTATCTGTAGTGTTTAAAATGAGAATACATAAATAAAAGCCGAAGAAGTATTCTATATTTTTGTGCTCTAGCCAATATTAAACGTCAATTATAATAGGAACCTATAATAGACTTATTGGAATTAGGAAGGCCAGGGCAACCAAGGTAAACCTAATTGTAAACTAGACAACATCGACTGCTTATTTTGTGTGTGATAGCCGTAAACTCGCAGCCCAAAAATATGTATCATAATACTCATTGCTTTTATCTGTGCTTCTTCAACGGGATAGATAGTGGCTAACTGCTCTACATATATTTTTTCAATCGCCGCTAAATACTCTGCAATATAGTGTTTAGTTTGAGGTTGATCATCGAGTTCAAGCTGACTTTTTACTAAATAACAGCTGCAATATTCACTTTGTACGGCTTCTTCAACAAAAGAAAAGAGTAGATCACAGATAATTTTTTCAACGCTTTGGTTTTGTTTGAATTTTTTATTTAACTTATCGATAGAAGCGCTAGCATAAAACTTAAGTGATTCTTTAAATAATCCTTCTTTATTGCCAAATGCTAGGTAAACACTGCCTGGTTTTAAGCCAGTGACTTTAAACAAAGCCTGCATTGACGTTGCATTATAACCAACTCGCCAAAAAAGTGAGGTTGCTTTGTGCAATACATCTTGTCGATCAAACTGTGTTTTAGACATTCTAAAATTACTTACTAGTTATACCATTTGAGTTAATGAATGCAGCACTAAGTTGATGCGTTCATTATTATTGGTATTAATGCGATTAACCTATATTACAGCACTTTGAATGTTTATTCAAAAAACAACTTGAACGCTCATTCAAAACATGATTGAATGAGCGTTCAAAAATAAATAATATTAGGATCTAACATGGCTTTAACAGAAAAATTAAACGAATTTAAAAAAGGTTTTACTGAAAATGTACCTCAAGACATACAAGCGCTAATGCAGCAAGCGACACAAAACCTTGCTGATTCAGGCATCGTATTAAACACGCCTAAAAAGGGAGATAAGCTGGCTGAATTTTCGTTAGTTAATGCACAAGGCACTGATGTGTCATTATCAAGCTTGTTAGAGGATGGTCCTGTTGTTATTACTTTTTATCGTGGTGGCTGGTGCCCGTACTGTAATTTAGCGTTACGTGCATATCAAGACTCACTTGCAGAAATTAAAGCACTTGGTGCAACATTAGTTGCGATTACTCCAGAGCTAGCTGACGCATCACTTTCAACCACTGAAAAAAATGAGTTACAGTTTGAGGTATTAACAGATACTAACGCTAAATACGCTAAAGATTTAGGCCTAGTTTTTACATTACCTGAAGAGCTACGTCCTATTTATTCATCGTTTGGTATTGAAGTTGAAGAACATAATGGTGCAAACCAATTTGACTTACCTTTAGCTGCAACATTTGTTGTCGCGCAAGATGGCACAATAGCGAGTGCTTTTGTTGAAGAAGATTACACATTAAGACAAGAGCCTAGCGAAGTAATTAAAGTATTAAAAAGCTTGTAAAAGCAGACCCAATTAATTTAATTTTAGCTGTTTTTGATCTGGTATTTAAGTAAAACTTTATCATTAATAGCTAGTTAAAATCTTGTTGAACAATTACATAATGTATTATTATTATTCAACAAGATTTTATAACTAAAGGAGAAGAAAATGTTTGCCGTAATTGTAAAAGTTACTATTAAGCCAGAACATAAAAAAGAGTTTATTGACGCTATGTTTGATGATGCTCGCGGTTCAGTGAAAAATGAAGCAAATTGCTTCCTCTTTAACATAGTTCAAGACCAAGACGACCCAAACCTTCTTCATCTTTACGAGGTCTATAAAGATGAAGCGACCTTTGAAGAACACACAAAAACGCCTCACTTTGTCCTCTGGGTGGAAACAACAAAGAATTGGTTAGCAAAACCACTTGATATATCCACAGGTACTCACTTATTTCCAAGTGATGATTGCTGGAAAAAACAACGTTAACTGCAGCTGTCGCAATCAGCTGTTGTGTTTCTATCAGCAGCTGAAAGTCGATGAATCATTTACGGTTATATTTCCCTTCACTTGTTTTCATTCATCTCATTTTTGATCGTTATCCATCCTTGATGAGATTACTAATCTAAAATCGTATAATATAAATATTCCCATGCCAGCTGTACGCTATACATTGGAGGGTATGAATAATCTTCTACCTCTGCAACCATATATTTTGGCACATCAAAATCTTGATGATGAAATAATTCCATCCAATCTATCTTGCCGCTAGCGCCCAATTCTTTATAGTCTTTGATATGCCAACTTATAAAACGATTTGGGTATTTTTTAAAATAATCGACAGGTTTTACCCCTCCCATTTCCATCCAATAAATGTCGGCTTGAAAGTAAACATATTTAGGGTTGGTGTTTTGTAAAAAGTAATCATATATCTGAATACCCTCGACCGAATTGAATTCATCTGCATGGTTATGAAAAGCAAAGGTAATGCCCTTTTCACTGCATAATTTACCTATGGCATTATAATAATCGCTGTAACGTTTTAACTCTTCTTTGGACTTTACCGATTTGAGTTGATTATTAGAGGTTGTTAAATATTTTACACCAGCTTCTACATGGTCATCGATGGTATTAGACCACCACATCAAAGCACTTTCCCAGTCATCGATTGCAGGAAGATCGTGAAATGTCATTGAACCTAGAAATTGCATACCGTTGGCTTCAACTAGGTTACGGAATTCTGTTGGCGACATTCCATAAAAAGTGCCATCATCATAAACAAATGTTTCAACATAGCTATAGCCCATTCTCCCTAACTCTTTAAGGGTTCCTTTTGGATCTTTTAACATTTCTTGATGAACAGAAACTAATTGAATACCAATATTTTTATCTTTAGGATTAGCCTTTATATACCGCGTTTTCCAAAGGCTTTTACCTAATGCATCGAACCCTTCGAGTAATACATTTGTCGGCGTTTGAAAGTTAAATTCAACCTCTAAATAAAAATCACCGAGCATATCAACATCTTTCATTCTCCACTTTGTGTCAGAAGAAAAGTGCCCTATTCCTTTGAAAACCTCTCCTTCTTGGTTTTGTCCTAACGCGATTATTTTGTCGCTCTTAGCATCGTAACCAATTAATTCGGTGAGAAGAGATGTGTATTTTCCATTTTTGTATTGAAGTACTTCAACTTGCATCGATTGACGATTCATTGTTGAAATATTGTTCATTTTAATCGCAGGAAATGCAGCGACTTTATCAGTATTAGCATGTTCACTACTTACCCAAAGCCCTGCGTATTGATGTAAGCGGTCAGCTTGAGATTCAATCGAATCTTTTGCAAAGATCGTTGAGCTAAAAATAATAAAGAGTAATATTATTGACGTTATAATTCTCATCTGTTTAACCTCTTAGTTAAGCTAAGTTAATTTAACTTAGCTTAATCATTAATTTTATAGTGAAATTATATTCCGCCACGAATATGTTGCTTTACTTGAGATTGATAAAACATTTTTAATTGTTTATCTACCTCTTCATCAAGGGGAGTCAAGTTACTCACCTGGGCATTATTTATTACCTGTTGCGTGCTACTTGCTCCAGCAATAATAGTGCTGATCTGTGGTTGATCTAATAACCAACGTAACGAGGTTTCTAATAAGTTTAAATGACTAGGTAGCATTGCTTTAAGCTGATCAGCTAATTCAACGCCTTTATTAAACGGTAACCCATTAAACGTTTCACCGACGTGAAACGCAGCACCGTCTTTATTATAATGACGATGATCTTGCGCTGAAAACTGTTGGTTTTTAGTCATTTTTCCACTTAACAACCCACTCGCTAAGGGTAAACGAACAATAACGCCGATATTATTTTCAGCAGCCTTTGGTAATAATGTTTCAATCGCTGCTTGTCTGAAAATATTAAAAATAATTTGTACCGTAGCAAGCTTAGGTACTTGGCAGCAAAATATTGCATCATCAATCATTTCAACACTGGCACCAAAGTTTTTAATCAGCCCTTGTTGTTGAAAGTCTTCTAACCAGTTAAATATTTCTCCATCGCGTAATACTTCAGGAGGGATACAATGTAGCTGTACTAAATCTAAAGCCTCAAGACCTAAACGTGTTAGTGAGCCTTGTATATTTTCTTTTACTTTAGCTTTCGTGTAACCCGCTGGAAATAACGTACCGCCTCGGCCAACCTTAGTGATAACAAAAGGTTTTTCGTTACTTTTTTTCAACCATTTTCCGATACGTTCTTCGCTAATACCACCGCCATATACATCAGCAGTATCTAATAAATTGATACCTTCATTTGTTGCCGTTGATAATATATCTTGTGCTTGTTTATCTTCAAGGGGACCAAAATCATTGCCTAATTGCCAACAACCCAGGCCGATTTCAGAAACGTCAAAGCCGGTACTGCCTAATATTCTTTTTTTCATTATTATTTACCTTTTAAATTGGATTTACCCAATCATGGCTAAGCTATTATGTATCGAGCATAGATTAATTATTCAAAACGATATTTTTGCCCGACTTGATGTCGAATAGTATCCATAATCGTCATAGTAGCGAGCGTATCTTGATGAGTAATACCAGGGCTTTCTAATAAACCTGCACGAATACAGGACATTGCTTCTTCAATTTCGTATTCAAAACCTGTTGAACGGAAAGGTTGATCTACCGTTAATGTTTCACTTTCGGTCACTAATGTCGCTTTATTTGTACACCAAAACATATCATGTACTTTAATGTGGCCTTTAGTACCATAAATACAAAAATCGTTACGGTGTTTTGCCATAAAACTACAAGTAAACTGTGAAAATCGACCATTGCTGTACTGCATGCTTACAGAGGTATGTTCATCAACCTCTGTTTCAGTTAATAATGACACCGCTTGAATAGATTCAGGGTTTTGACCGTAAACCCATTGTGAGATAGTGATGTTATATATGCCCATGTCTAATAAAGCGCCACCCGCTAGATCATGATTATATAGTCGGTCGTCTAGATCTCTTGGTATACAAAAACCAAAGCTCGACTGTAACGACTTCACTTCACCGATAACACCCGAATCTAACCAATTTTTAACTTGCTTATAAATAGGCAGGAAGCGTGTCCAAACCGCTTCCATTAAAAACAGACCTTTAGATTTTGCCAGTAACATTAGCTCTTGCGATTGCGCGGCATTCACTGTTAATGGCTTCTCACAAAGCACCGCTTTACCGGATTCTAAACATAATTTAATTTGTTCATAATGAAAACGATGTGGTGTGGCAATATAAACAGCATCAATTTTTCTATCGTTCACTAGTTCATTGTAATCTAGATAGATATTTTCAATTTTATATTTATTAGCAAAATTTGCCGCTCTTTGTTCATTGCGACTAGCAATCGCATAAAGTTCGGCATCATCTATCACGGTTAATGCTTGAGCAAAGTTTTCAGCAATGCGCCCAGGTCCAATAAGACCCCATCGAAAGTGTTCCATCGCTTGTTCTTCCTATCATCGTTAGTATTAGTAAATTCATTAGCAATAACATAAGTAACAATATGAGTTTACCTAATAAAATATTGTTTACATATACCTATACTTTAAACCCATTGTTCAATATTATTAAACAATCTATTTAGCAATGGTTCCCCCCTGTAAGGATATGAAAGATGTTCGATAAAAAAAAGCTGCAAGGTATACCTGAATTTCTTCGCGTGGTTGATGATGGAAGTTTTAGTGCAGCGGCCAACACGTTAAGCAGTTCGCGTTCAAGAGTGTCGCAATTAATTACCCAACTAGAAAAAAACTTAGGCGTGCAGTTATTACATCGTTCAACACGATCTATTATGCTAACCGATATTGGAGAACAGTTTTATCATCAATGCACTCAGGGATTATCCTGTATAGAGCAAGCAATTGACCAAGCACAAGAAGATCAACAAACTTTGGCAGGGGAAATAAGAATTAATGCGGTAGGCGGTGTTTTTGGTGAGCAAATTTTTACACCGTTACTTTTTCTATTTATGGATCAACATCCTGATGTAATTATCACCTTAGATTTTAGCAGCGTGCACGTCGATTTAATTGCCCAACAATACGATATTGTAGTGCGCATGGGTTCTTTACCCGATTCAAATTTGATTGCTCGACCGCTAACACGTTATAAAACACACGTTTGTGCTTCACCAGAATATTTACATCAACACAAAAAAATTAGCCATCCTAAAGATTTACTCGAACATAACATTATTTTAGGATCGGTTAACAAATGGCCATTTATTCAACCAAATTTGTTAGGGAATAATGAAAGAACAAGTGAAAATTATGAGTTAACCCTAAAAGGAAAATTTCACTGTGCGAATGGACATGTCAGCCGCCTTGCCGTATTAAATCATCAAGGCATTGCGCGTTTAACCGATTACCATATTAAAGATGACCTAGCGCAAGGACGCTTAGTAACGGTATTTGACGATTGGCAATTAAACGACAGTATAGTGTCGCTGGTTTACCCACAGGCGCGTTATAAAATTCTCCGCGTACAAGCATTGATTGATTTTTTGCTACATAATTTTGAAAGATAGTTTATTTTGGGGGGGAGCTAGTTGAAACAAAATGAGCCTTTAAAGTTATGTTTGTTTAATGCTGGAATCGCATTATCTAATTGGCTATCAAGTGCATCATCGAAAGCAAGGCTAACTGTTGCCGATTTATTATTTGGCCAATTAAAATTCTGAGACATATTATTTACTTGTATAGATAGGCAAATAAAAAGTTGTAATATGCGATGATTGAAAAATTTGACTCATTTAAGTTATTCCATTCGGTTATATTGTGGAGTTGAAAGATCAACAGCCGCTAAAGAAAAAACACCAAAATGATAAAGCCCAAGGAAATACTTGCTTCAGTAGTTTAAGTTTTTAAAACCAGCTCACATTTATAGCACCATTTATTTTAATGCTAATGGCAAATTAGTTGCCAACTCTTATTAAACATGTATTTCCAATCAAATAAGAGTATATTTTTAATCATAATATTAATTCTAGATAATGAGGATTTATGATGAAAAAAACAAACGAAAAACCACAAATAATTACCAGACGAAAATTTATAGGAAACTCTATCACAGGTCTTGCTGTATTAGGATTCTCTACCCTTTCCTTCTCTGGTTTAGTTGCGGCAAAAAAAGGGAATAATAAAAAACTTGGTATTGCACTTGTTGGTTTGGGAAATTATGCCGAAAGCCAATTAGCACCAGCACTGCTTGAAACAGAAAACTGTTATCTCGCAGGTATTGTCACTGGCACAAAATCTAAAGAAAAACAGTGGCAACAAAAATATAATATTCCAGATAAAAATGTTTATAACTACGACAATTTTGACGACATTGCCCACAACGACGATATTGATATTGTTTATGTCGTGTTGCCAAACTCAATGCATGCCGAATATTCAATTCGCGCTGCCAAAGCAGGTAAACATGTTATTAGTGAAAAACCAATGGCTGTATCAGTGGCTGAATGCCAACAAGTTATTGATGCTTGTAAAAAACAAGGAGTAAAGCTAGGTATTGGTTACCGTTTGCATTACGAACCACATAATCTTGAAATGATGCGTCTTGGTCAAAATCAAGTGTATGGCAAAGTTAACTCCATGCAGGCAAATTTTAGTTTTAAAATGGGAGATCTATCGCAATGGCGTGCTGATAAAAAATATTCTGGTGGCGGACCGTTAATGGATATAGGTCTTTATTGTATTCAAGGTGCTATTTATACCTTAGGTGAATTACCTATTAGCGTTAGCGCAAGAGATACAACAGTTAATAGAGCCGCATGGAAAACGGTAGAAGGCTCGCTAGAATGGACATTGAAATTTAAATCGGGTGCGGTTGTTAATTCTGTAAGCAGTTACGAGCAGGACTACCAGGATAGTTTGGTTGCGACAGCCGACAAAGGTAAGTTCGGACTAGGTCCCGCTTATATGTATGACGGCCTTAAAGGCTTTACACCAGAAGGTAATATGCCGTTCAACGCGGTTTACGAGCAAGTGCTACAAATGGACTCCTTTGCCACTAGTGTATTAAACAATACCGACGTCTTGGTGCCAGGTGAAATGGGCATGCGCGATATGTATATTGTTGAAAAGATTTACCAGTCGATGCAACAAGGTGGAAAAGAGTTATCACTTGCCGATATACCGAAGATACTACACAAGGTTTAACGTTATTGTTTTTAACAAAACAGAGTTAGTCCATAAATATCATTTTTAATTAGCAACTAAATACGCTTAAGATCATTTTCCTAGACTACAGCAAATAGCATTCTACTTATCAAAATAGAAAATCGGTAATTAAGTCGCTATTTTACAATTAATAAAGCTAACCTGAAATGGGTTAGCTTTATGATTTTTAACCGTTGCTAAAACCTTGGTTAATAACTTCATTTATACATCCAGTATTCTTTCCATGAATCGTATAGTATTTTGCGCTCTAGAAACATTCCCCTATAAAGTAACATAAAACGTCATACCCATGGTATCCAGTGGTTTTTGGTGCTGAATACCCCTTATTTTTGAACTTGATTATTCAACAATAAACTTAGTTTTTCAGAAAACTTGGTGATTTCCGGGTGATTTTTGTCATGAAATAAAATGACTGCTTTTCGATTAGATATTACAATTTCTAAATTAAAATACGAGGTCAATTAAATTCAATAAACATGTTAGCAGTAAGGCGCCCTTCTTCAGGATTTGAACTAAGATCCGTGTCGGTATTCACTAAGCTTGAATGCAGTAATTGTCCCGGAAAAATAATTAAGCGATTTGGTTTGTAGGCTATTTTTTTATAACAAGTAAATTCACTATGTTGTTCATCGCAGTAGTCAAAAGTATTTGTATTTAATGAAGTAAAATAGTTATCAGCATGTTTTAAGTAAGTTTCTATACTTTGATTATCAATACGATCCAAGCCACTTTTATTATGTTTAAAAAAAGCGGTACCACCATGCTCATTCTTATTTATGTAATGAATAATAGCAATAAGATTAGGATTAGGTGTATCAAAATGCGGCCAAGATTGCATTGCCGAAAGTTCTTTAGGTTTCGTTGATATAAGTGAAAAATAATTGTCTTTTGGAGCCGGTTGTAAATTATTTGGCACTTTATACACTCGGTATAAAGCGTCCATCAATGGCTTTAAATAGCTAACTATAATGGATTTAGGGATTGCTGACCGATCCCCAGGATAATAGCTTATTTCATCTGGTTTAAATTGGCCATTTTCAACAATGTCATTAACTAAGTCATCAACGTTTTCGATATAATTATCAAAAATAATTATTGGCGTTTTATCTTGTCCAATATATTCAATGCTAAATGTTGCTTGACGATTAACCTTAATCATAGATGTTAAGCTACCGTTGATTTACAATAATTTTTAATGAATTCATTATGATCAGGAAAACTATTTACACGGCGTTCAATGGTCATTTTTATGTTATCTAAAAAGCTTTTTAATTCTGTATCAGACATCATGTTGACGATTTGGTGATAATACTTAGGCATTAGACCTTGTCCTATCATCACTTGAATCCAAGAGGTTTCGCCAAAAAGCTCGCGTTCAGTTTTATAAGCGTTACCGTTTTCTATAAATAAGTCGATGCGCTGTTGTAAGGTTTCAGGTATTTCCATATTTTTGCAGTAACGCCAAAAGGGACTATCCGCACGTTGTGTCACATGATAATGCAACACGATAAAGTCTCTAATGTTGTCTATTTCAAAACGCATTTTGTTATTAAAATCGTCAATATTTGCTTGCTCCATATTTTTTGAAGGCAAGTTTTGCATTAAGCGAATAATACTCTGTTGAATTAAGTGAATACTCGTTGACTCAAGTGGCTCAATAAACCCACTAGAAAGCCCAACAGCAACACAGTTTTTGTTCCAATGTTTGCGACGTGTGCCCGTTTTAAATTTAATAACGCGAGGTTCGTTAAGCAACTCACCTTCTATGTTATTAAGTAGTAATTCTTTAGCGTCTTCGTCTGATAGATGTTTACTACAAAATACAACACCGTTACCCATTCTATTTTGTAACGGTATTTGCCATTGCCAACCTGCTTTATGAGCAATAGAACGAGTGTATGGTACTGTTTTCTTTTGTATTTTGGTCTGCACTGCAATAGCACTATCACACGGCAACCAATGGCTCCAATCTTCGTAGCCCGTATGTAAGGCTTGTTCAATCAACAATCCTTTAAAACCAGTACAATCGATGAATAAATCGCCTTCAATAAGCTTACCGTTATCTAATGCTATTGATTGAATAAAGCCGTTCTCTTCATTAACGTTAACTTGATTAATTTTACCTTCAACACGTTTCACACCATGTTCTTCAGCCATAGCTCTTAAGAATTTAGCATATAACCCAGCATCAAGGTGATAAGCATAATTACGGTCTTGTTTCGGTACAACAGCAAATTTACCACGCCTACTTGCTACATGTTCAGGACAATAGTCACCTATTTCGCTAACCATGCCCTGCTGTTTTCCTTTAACCCAAAAATGCTGAAAACCTGCCGCCCAGCAACCTTGACCTAAATAACCAAAAGAATGAATGTAGTCTTGATTTACATCGCGCCAATTTTCAAAAGAAATACCTAACTTAAAAGTGGCGTTAGTTGCCTTCATTACATCAGCTTCTTTTATTTTCAAAAGGTCATGAAATATATGTAATGTAGGAATAGTGGCTTCACCTACACCAACCGTAGGAATAAGATCTGACTCCACTAAGGTAATATTTAAATTTTTACCTAACAACTTACCAAATGCTGCCGCAGCCATCCAACCTGCCGTGCCACCGCCGGCAATAACCACATTCTTAATTGCTGATGAATTCATGATGTAATTCCTACTCTGTTAATAATGTTAAAAGTGAGTGCATCTAAAATGGCACTAACGTCTTAATTTGTTTTGTAAATTGGCTCTTAAACTTCGCGCTTGTAATTCGTTTAACGGGCTGTCAAGAATGCTTTTTGCACTGTTTATAATATGATTAAAGTTATCTTTATCATGCTCAAAAACATAATGGTCAAATAAATGCTTCCATGCATTACGCTGTGCTTTAGGTAAATCTCTAATACTTAATATGGCGTGATGAAGTGTATCGGTAGGATTGCCCATATAGGCTGGGCTTGTCCTCCACCAATGGTTAAGGAGTACGTTAAGATCACCCAACCCTTCTACATGATGAAACCACATACTAGGCAATAAAATAGCATCACCTGCTTCGAGTTCTACAACCATAGCAGTATCGATAGCTGCTTTAAACTTAGGGTATTTCTCAAAGTCAGGTTGATCAAAGTCAACCATACTAATTGGCTGACCACCGGGCGCTTTGTCTAATGGCCCACAATAAAGATTTTTTATTTGGTCAGGTGGAAATAAAGTAAAACGCCTTTTACCTACTACACAACAGGCTAAGTTTTGTAAGAAATCAAAATGTGCGGCAACCTTACTTTTATTACCTAACCAAATGTTATAAATGGCGTTAGACAATAATGGCGATGCTAATGTTTCTTCTACAAGGCTAGGCAATATTTGTTTAATACTGGTTGAACCTATATAAATAGTTTTAGGTACTTTAGCATTAGCTTGTTCGAGTATTTCAGTTAATACGTCGCTTAATATTTGCGTTTTAGTTTGAAAGTTAAAACCACTCATATCATCATTATAAAAAATACGCCCTTGCTCTTTAGCCTCTAAATAGCAAGCATTAATGGCAATACCTTTTTCCATTTTTTTAAGGTATTTAACCGCTTGCTCGTTAGACTGTTGTGCTGCTTTAACAATAGGCCAATCACTCCCAAAACCTTTAAGCACTAAAGGCTCGTCAGAAGTTAATATTGCTTCGCTAATATTACTCGGCGTTACGTCAAAAAGGGTTTTTACTGTATTTTTTATAAATAACATAAATAATAACTAAGCGGTTAGTTGAGCATTTTTTCGTGCGACTAAGTCATGGATGTGTACTTGTGATGCAATCACCATATACACAGCTTGGAGGAACCCTGCGTTGTGTAATCTTATTAATTTGTCTTGTGATAGATTATTTAAATTATCTTCATTAATGGTATAAAAGCCCATTAACTGGTTTTTACTACCGTCATTTAATTCAATATCTAAAGTCACTGATTCCAATAATTCACATGTAACCATCGCTTCTATGAAGTCATCATTTTCTTGTAAACCAATATGCAATGCTTCTAAAACATTAGCCATATGTTCTAAATAATCGCTGTTACCGCCATACTCTAAAAATAAATCTATACCTTGATCTGTACTTACTTTAGGGGAATCTAAGTCAATGGTAATAACACGCTCTTGCTCGTTTACGCCATCTTTTACTACGCTCTGTTGCGCTATATAAAAAGGCAGTCGTTGTACCGCTAACGGAATATAGGCTGCGTCCCACTTGCTTTCTTTTAAAAATAAATTACCTTCATCTTCAAAACCAAACAAAGTAATTGGCATAAACTGCCCAGTGTTACTGTCTTTTTGAAATAAGATAGGATAATGCGCTTGAGCACTTCTAAACTCAATAGGAAAGGTTTGTGCATACCATACGTTATCGCCCATTGCCGCTGAACATTCACCATTAATTTTTAAATTTTTATGTTCAATATTATTTAGTAGTACATGGTTTGCCATGAAATTCCCCGTTATAGTTTTGTAATTGTTATTTTTATTTTATAAGTTCTTTGTTATTTACGTATAGATCACCAAGTTAAATGTTTGTTAAACCATACTGTTTTATTTTATTAATAAGGTCTCTGTTAGTCCCCATCGCTTTAACCAATTGTTGTCGTTTATTTTGTATATCGGATAACACTTGATGCATTAATTGCTCGTTCTGATTATTTACCCTTAATCGCTCAGTTGTAAAATTCATACCATACAAAACATACTGATAACTTGCTGCAGGAAACAATGGGTTATTATGTGGAATATCGTATGAAGATGGTGATTGAAACTTCCATAATTCCAACATATTTTGTAAAGATTGAGGGATCGTTAACGGATCTTTATTATCAAGCCAATAGCTAGAGTCTATTCGTTTAGATAGCACATAATGCAATTTTAAAAACTCAATAATTTGCTGCCAATGCTGAGTGAACTTTTCATTAAAGCGTTTGGCTGTTATCTCCATAGTGAGTTTAGTTGTTGGTAATTGTTCGCTGATCATTTGAGCGGCTTGTTCAACCATAGCTAAAGCCGAAGCTTCTAAGGGCTCAATAAAGCCTGCTGACATTCCTACAGCAACGCAGTTACGATGCCAAAACTTTTTATAGTAACCAGGGGTAAAGGATAATTTTCTTATAGAATGATCATCAATATTTACACTTGTTCCCGACTGTTTTATATATTGTAGTAATTCTTGTTTAGCGTTTTCATCGCTGGTATGGCGACTAGAAAACACATGACCGACACCACGACGAGATTGTAAACCTATATCCCAAATCCAACCGGCTGTTTGTGCAGTTGAAAGCGTACTTGAAGCAATCGTTGCTTCTGGGTTTTCATATGGAATCTGAACAGCAAGCGCAGAGTCGTTAAACAATACAGATTTTTTTGAACAAAATTCAATATTATAATGCTTACCTAACAATAGTGATTGCGAACCTGAACAATCAACAAATAAATCCCCTTCAATAACGCCTGCTATGTCGGTACTTAGAGAAGAAATATCACCAACTTTATCATTATTTATTTGAGTAATATGGGCTGAAATATACTGAACACCCAGTTTATTTAAACAGTGAGCTTTTAGTAGTTCAGCAAATTTAGTGGCATTTAAATGATAACCATAATTAGCCACATAATCGTAAACTTTATGAGTAATTTGTTTTGGCGCTAAATTTTTTTCACACAATATAGACTGAAAACATACTTGCTGTGCAAAAGTTTGAGACGATGAAACTAACGAAGACTGTTCACCAATATATGCACCTAAATCTAATTTATTGATCCCTGCGGGGAGAGAAAAAGGATGAAAGTAAGCATTATCTAAAGGATGAGTTGCAACGTCCTCGTCAGGCAGCTTTTCCCAATTGACAAATTTAGACGCTTGTTTAAAACTTGCATCACAATAAGTAAATAAATCAGCCTCATTAATACCTATTGTTTTTAAGGTTTCTCGCATTGAAGGCCAAGTACCTTCACCTACTCCTATCGTAGGAACATTAGGAGACTCAATAACAGTGATTGATAATGAAGTAGAATTAGCGGCTAAATGTTTAGCCGCAATTAATCCTGCAGTAATCCAACCTGCTGTGCCGCCACCAATAATAACTATTTTTTTTATTTCTGATTGCATCTGTACCACTTAACCATTCAAGAAACGTAAACTTGCTATCCCTGTCATCAATAAATTTTTAATGCTTTAACTTATTCACTCACTCACTCACTAACAACTTAAAGTTTATTTGACTATAACAAGTAAGTAATTGAATTACTAGTCAAGGTGATCAAGGACAGATTATTAAGTGATCCCAACTCGGCTAATATATTTTTAATGATTTTAAATAAGTTAAAAAGTACTCTTTCAACTTATGCGCTAGCTAGATAGTTTTTATTACTCCAAGTTAAATTTCGCGTCAATAGTTGGTCTATTTCAAGTAGGTTTAACGATGAAATCAGGAAAGTATCTGCCAGAAAAACATCTATTAAGCCGGGTTCTTATATGGTTAAGTAAATAAAGAAGCAATAACTATAATAAGGTAAACTTTAGTGCCTGTTGAGTTATTTTTCCAATAGTAAGCTTATATATCCATTTCACTTGAAGATGCTTGTTTCATAAAATCGAAGTGGAAATTGGGGAAATGCCAAATAGATTAATATAACTAAATCAACAAAAATAAGCATAAAAAAAAAGCCACTATAAAAGCGGCTTTTGATTATGTTTAACTTAGGTTAAAAACTTTATTTACATACTGTAAATATTAAAAGTTATATCTAGCACCTAAAGCGTAACGAGCACCCGTTTGTGTTAACTGATAAGTCAATTGACTTACACGACCTACGTTTTTAGTGTATTCATCAGTAATGTTAATACCTTCGAAAAATACAGTTAACCCTTCAACAGATGGGATCTCATAACTGACATTGAAATCAAGTTGAGAATAAGCTTCTGTATAAATAGGTGCTGTTAAATCAGAATTTATACGACGTTCAGTTAAGTACTTATCACGCCAGTTATAAGCTATACGTGCTTGGAAGCCGTTTTTGTCATAAAAGGCAACAACGTTAGCTGTATCACTCAAGCCTTGTAAAGCTTCAGTATCATCAAGAGAAGTATTATCGTATGCGAGGTCGGTATCAACCATAGTATAGTTAAATATACCACCAAAACCTGAGTCACCAAATAAGTGTTGAACGTTAAACTCTAAACCATCAACCGTGTATTTGTTATCACCATTTACAGGAACATTAAGACCAAATGTTACTGTGTTATCGGTAAGTGGGTCACCAATTATGGTACCGCCATCTAACTCACCAAGCTCGTCAAATTTAGGTTGTACATTTGGATCATCAGCATAATTTTCGAATATATAAGTACGAAGTTGTTGATTTGTAGCTCCTGGACCTAAAGCGGTTACAGCTGCGTCAAATTTCTCACCATCTAATGGATTTGGTAAATCATAAATTTGCGAATCTACGTTTGTCGTTGTTATCCAGTTAGTTACGTCTTTTCTGAAGTAACCTAAAGATACATAGCTACCTTCTTCGTAATACCATTCAGCTGAAAAATCAAAGTTAACAGACTCTAAAGGTTTAAGTTCAGGGTTACCTGTACTTCCTGAATAACCACTTAAGCTACCACCCGTGTTAACTGATGTTCCACCTTGTAAGCTATTATAGCTTGCGCGGGAAATTGTTTTACTTAATGCTGTTCTTAGCGTTATATCGTCTGTTACTTCTAAATTAATATTTAAAGCAGGTAAAACATAACTGTAATCAGCCTTTTTAACTTGTGTTTCTATACCTGTAACACCCGTAACAGCTGTTGAAGTTGCTTCACTCCATATAACACTACTATAACCTGGTGCAGTTGCTTTAGAATCTACTTTGGTTTTTTCATAACGAAGACCTAAGTATGCACTGAACGGCATGACGCCAATTTCGCTTTCATAATTAAATTGAAAGAATAATGATGTGGTTTTTTCTTCAGTAAAACGGTTAGTATCTGCATCAAAGTTAGATGATGGACAGAAATGACCTTCACCATTTGGCCCTGCTGAAGCACCTGCTGGAGCTAAACAATCACCCCATAACGTATCAACATTTGCAAACGGATCTGCAAATTCTGCTGCGCGTACTATTTCATCAAAATCAGCAAAGAATATACGATTGAATAAATCATATTCTGACTGTGTTGCTGTGCCGTCAAAGTTACCGGGGCTTTCTTGGAACTTATCTAAGATAGTATCTTCGCGCCAATTAATATCAGCAAAATCACCTGCAACACCTACACCACCCCAATCAGCACGCTGTACTTGAGTATGACGATAATGGTTATTAACCGTATTAACACCCGCACCAAAATCAATACTTAAGTTGTTGTTAATAAAGTACTCACCACTTAATTGTGTTTGGTTAACTTCAGAAGAGTATTTATCGTTCGCAAACCAACTACCTGATAAACGCATAGTTTCAGGATTAAATGATTCAATATCACCAGTTGCTATCCCAGGTAAACCACCCGTTAAATCAACACCTGTACGAGTACGAGTATATGAAGGTAATTGAATGTTGTTACCTGTACCGTGGCGTGGATCAGTTGCCCCCATAGAAGCTTTAGAATCATGATGATCTAATGTAAGTGTCAGTGCATCATTAACTAGCCACTCAATATTTAAACCGATTGAATCAGTTTTTTCTTCACGTCCCCAAGAACCAACAGTTAACGAGCTATCTTTAAGATCTGCATCACTGTTAATTTCATAAATTTCAGAGTAAATAAGCGGATAAGCATTAGGTTCACCGGCCCAAACTGATTCACTTCTATCACCAGCATAATTGAACCATACCGAAGCATCAGTATGCTGTGTTTCAACCGTGTTACGTACTAAAGTATAATCTAAAGTTGCGGTAATATTGTCTACAGGTCGGTATTGTAAAACTAGTTGACCATTAACACGTTCACGTTGACGTTCTTCAAATACATAACGTGGTTGTTGAGGGTTTGAATAAATACCGCTAGTTGGTCTATTTGTACCACCTGCTTCACCAGCAGGTACACCACCCCAACCTGTATTTGTGTATTCACTTCCTCTGTAACCTTGAGAGTCAGTAAATTGTTGCATTCCACTTTCACGTTCTTGGTAGCTACCAGAAATAGAAACACCAAATGTTTCATCTGCAGAAGTAGTTGAGTAAATACCACTTAACTCTGGTGTAGTACTACCTTGCTCTGTTGAGGTATCTTCAACAAGTTTTACACCTAACGATGCTTTTGTTTCTTTATAATTTAGTGGTTTATGAGTTTGCAAATCAATTGTTGCACCAATACCACCTGAGGTAACGGCTGCATTTGATGTTTTATAAACGGTTACTGCTGAAACACTTTCAGAGGCAATATTAGCAAAATCAAATGTTCTGTTACCGGTTGTGGTTGGTAGCTGGCGACCGTTTAAGGTAATTAAATTATTTGCTGCGCCAAAGCCGCGAACAGTTACTTGGCTACCTTCACCGTTGTCACGACTGATAGAAACACCCGTAATACGTTGAAGAGATTCAGCTAAGTTGGTATCTGGAAACTTACCCATATCTTCTGCTGAAATAGCATCAACAATACCTTCAGAGCCACGTTTTAAATCCATAGCTCGCATTAAACCGCCACGAATACCTGAAACCGTAATAACTTCTATATCTTTCGCTTCGCTTTCTTGTGCATAGCCCATAGTTGAGATGGACATTGAGCCAAGCGCCGCTAAGATGGAGGTAGTTAATATCTTTTTATTAAACATTTGATTCCCCTGATTTACATAATTATTTTATTATTGTCAAAATGACAATTACATTACTATCACATTATATTCAATATGACAATAAGATGTTTTGGCGAAAAAACATTCTATTACTTATGAAATTATTTTTTTGAAAACTAGAATAAAAATGCTTTAAACACTAAAATAACTAAACTAAAAACAACGAATTCAGTGTTCTACATTAAATGATTGTTTTAATAAATTGAGCCTAGCCCAACACCAGAAAAGGTCTATTTGACCATATCTTACATAGGTAAATTTTTAGCCTTACTCGTAGGCGTCAATAGTTTCAATTTTTCCATTTTTATCGTGGATCAATTCAGTCATTTTTACACAACGTAAATGAGTTTGACCTCCTGACAAGCTGCTATCGTGGTAAAACAAATACCATTTTCCTTCATAGCAAGTAATAGAATGATGATTGGTCCAGCCTAGTACAGGGTTTAAAATAACCCCTTGATAAGTAAACGGCCCATAAGGTGAAGAGCCAGTTGCATAAGCTATTTTATGAGTATCACCGGTAGAATAAGAAAAGTAATAAACGCCATTATACTTATGAACCCATGGTCCTTCAAAAAATCGACGATTATTGTCACCTACTGTTATTGAATCACCGTTTTCATCAATAATAATTATATCTTTAGGTTCTTCATCTAGCTCAAGCATATTAGCAGAAAGCTTTGCCATTTTAGCCGGTAAAGCAGCTTTGTTATCTGCAGGGTATTTGTCTTCTTTATTAAATTTACCATCGTACCAATTTTGTAATTGGCCACCCCATAACCCACCAAAATAAAGGTAATAACTACCGTCATCATCTTCATAAACAGCAGGGTCTATACTAAATGTACCTTGTATATAATTTTCTTCTGCAGTGAACGGCCCTGTTGGAGAGGTTCCCGAAGCAACACCAATACGGAAAATTCCGTCTTTATCTCGTGCAGGAAAATAGAAATAATAAGTTCCATCTTTATGAGCAGCATCAGGCGCCCACATTTGTTTATCAGCCCAAGGTACATCGGCAACAGAAAGTGATACTCCATGGTCTGTAGCACTAAAATCTTCAGGGTCGAGAGAAAGAACGTGATAATCATTCATCGCAAAATGATCACCATCATCATTAATGCTCGTTTCTGACTCTACATCGTGAGATGGATAAATATAAATTTTTCCATCGAATACATGAGCAGAAGGATCTGCGGTATAAATGTGGCTGACGAGTGGCTGACTTTTTTGCTTTAGAGATTTAGCGCGCTCTAAATCTTTTAATTGAATTTGCTCAGCGTGACTCAATGATTCTGCTAAATCAATATCCGATTGAATATTAGTTGTCATATATATTCCTATGCTTTATTTCTATTACTTATGTGGTGAGTAAATTATTTAATTTTATGCGATATAAAACGTAATAATTCATCACCTTAAATGGTTTATGCCGACTTAACTTCGTTAACTAACTTTTTACAAGTGAGCTTTGTATCTTTCTAACTTCTGGCTCTGTCAATTTATATTTCCATATAACGACAATACACAATAAAGTACAAATTACAGGTACCCCTGCAAAGGCAAATAGTATTCCTGACAATGATTCTGCTGATTGCGTGACATTGGGCTCATAACTTGTAAAGGCAAGGATCCACCCTGCTAAAGCACCACCAATCGCAAAACCAAATTTAATCGCTAATAGATGCCCTGAAAATGTAATAGCCGTTAATGTTTTACCAAGTTTTTTAGTGCCGTAATCTACAGTGTCTGCAACCATTGAAAACATAATTGGCGTGATTATCATGTGAGCAAAGTTGGCAATAAAGTAAACGATAAATATCGTGACAATTTGATCAGCACCTAAGAAGTAGAACAAAGAATGAGAAACCACAACAACCAATAAAGCAATTTGAAACAAGGTCTTTTTCTCAAAAAATTTGGTTAAGAAGTTAGTCGATACGGCACCTAACACTGCGCCTATAGCTGATAATGTTAAAAAGCTTGATAATAGCGATTCATCACCCACGTAATACTTAATATAATGTGGTGCTACTGATGCACGTATACCAATAAGTATTAAGGTAATAAGACTGATTAGGGCAATAATTACCCACTGATCATTTTTGAATAGCATCAAAAAGTCAGTAAAAATTGCCTTACTAATTCCACGTTTACGCTGCTTTATTGAACTATCAGTACTAAGTTCAATTTTAGGTACCGATTTTTCTTTCGTATATTTAAAGCATAATAAGAAACAAATCGCAGCTAACGTACCCATAAATACCATGGCTAATGGATACCCTATTTGATCATTACCTTCACCAAAAAATTTGACTAGCTTAGGGATAGCCCAAACAATTACAACTAATGCTGCCATGGCCATCGCAAAGCGATATGACTGTAACGATGTTCTTTCTTTTGGATCGGTTGCCATAACCGCACCTAGCGCACCGTAAGGGATATTAATCGCGGTATAACACGTCATTAATAAGCCATAAGTTATATAGGCATAAATTAATTTACCAGTACTATCAAAATCAGGCGTGATGAATGCCAGTACCGCAAAAACAGCATAAGGTACAGCAAGAAAAAGTAAATAAGGTCTATAAGAGCCCCAGCGACTTCTCGTTCTGTCGGCAATACCACCCATTATTGGATCAGTAAAGCCATCAAATAACCTAACCGCTAATAATAATGTCCCCGCAGCTGCTGCAGATAAACCGTAAACGTCGGTGTAAAATATTAGCATGAAATTAGCGACCATTTGAAAAACGATATTACTTGCCGTATCCCCTAATCCGTAGCCTAACTTTTCTTTTATTGTTAATTTCTTTTGTTCGTTTTGCATGGATACCCCAAGTATAATTTTATAATTGTTTAATCATCGATATAGTCCAAAATACTATATCCAAATTATTCGAATGTAAACAGCTATATGATTAAGAGAGAAAATGAACTACCCCACGCCAAGGCTTCTCGCTTAGGCTCTAATTCGCTTCGCGAAGAGGGGGGTTCTAAATTAGTCAAAGGTCAAAAACCTTTACGCCGCAAGCGCCGAGGAATTGAACCCGCAGAGAGTAAAGCAAAAAAAAAGACAACAAATGTTATCTTTAAGGGAAAAGTAATAAATGAACTAAAACTCGAATGTAAAGCCAAATTCTTTTAATTTTTCGTAAACATTAATGTCGAATCTATATAAAGTAGCTGCACGATGTGCAACTTTTTTCTGTTTTTCTTTACAATTAATAAGCAAATTCATTTTTTGAATTTTTCGTCTAAAATTAGGTTTATCTAACGATTTATTTAACATTGCTTCATAAATTTCTTGTAACTCAAGCAAAGTAAATTTTTCAGGTAATAAGTTAAAACCAATGGGTTCATGGCGTACTTTGTATTTTAAGTAATTTAAACCCGCAGCTAAAATATCAGCGTGATCGAACATTAAAGTAGGTAAGTCGTAAACATCAAACCATTCACACTCAAGTGCATTTTCACCGCTAATTAAATTAGTTTCTTCATGCCTAACTAAGGAATAAAAAACGATAGTAATAATTCGATCGGCTGGATACCTATCTACAGCACCAAAGGCGCCTAATTGATCAAGGTAAAGATTATCGACATTGGTTGTTTTTTTAACTACACGTAAAGCTGCATCTTCTAAGTTTTCATCACTTCTAACCCAGTGTCCTATTAACCCCCATTTATTAGTAGCCAGTCCCCTATTATACTTTACCAACAAAACTTTAAGCTTGCTGTCGTGCAAAGTAAAAATAAGATTATCAACAGTGAGATTACTAATACAATCTTCAGGTATTTTTTCTTCATCAAGCACTGTGCTTGGTATATTAGATGAACTATGGTGCATAATTTGGCTCTTAACTCATTTTGATGCAGTACGTTATATGTTAGGTAAAAAAGTCACTTTCTCTACCTATATAGTTATAAAGACTATTTGATTAAGATGAGGATACATATTCCACATTAACAAATCAATAAATCGATATAATATCATGGAAAATAGATGGACTTTTCATTAATAATATTAATAACTTACAATGTTACCGGTAACTTTTTTATTTATAATAACAAAACATAAAAGCATAATACGCTTATTAAGCCTGATATCAAATAATAGATAGTTAGCAGATAACGCACAATGTTAATTTAATAATAAATTGTATGAATAAAGCTTTTACACTGGCTAAAAGAAAATAGTATAATTCTAAATAAATATAAATAAACTTCTTAATATCAATAGGTAAGATGAATAAAATCATTTTATTGTTAAAAGTTATTGAATGTTTCCCTCTTAAACGATTATAGTAATTGTAATAGTCATAATCACAATTAGAAATTAATTCCTATGTCACATAAAAAATCAATTAAAACTATATTACTGATCCCTGCTATTACAATGGCTTTGTCTGCGTGTATTAATTCAAATCATAGTATTCAAGAAAATACCTCGAGCGCAAAAGCATTAATAGATGAAAGCACAACAAACAATTCTGTTGCACTAAAAGACTTATTTTTAGATAAATACAAAATAGGTACGGCTTTAAGTCGTGAGCAAATAATGGGTCAAGCAACTGAAGTATTACCTTTTGTTAATCAACAATTCAATGCCATTACACCTGAGAACTCAATGAAGTGGGAACGTATTCACCCTTCTGAGGGTGTTTACGATTTTGAAGCAGCCGATGCATTGGTTGAGTTTGCAAACAAAAACAACCACTTTTTTACAGGTCATACATTAGTGTGGCATTCACAAGTACCTGATTGGGTATTTGAAGATAAAAATGGCAAACCATTAAATAGAGCTCAATTACTTAAGCGTATGGAAGAGCACATTAACGCTGTTGCTGGTCGTTATGCAGGTAAAATTGATGCATGGGATGTAGTTAACGAAGCATTAAATGAAGATGGTTCTTTGAGAGAGTCTAAATGGTCTACGATTATTGGCGACGACTTTATCGAGCAAGCTTTTATCATGGCAGCAAAAGCCGCTCCAAAAGCTAAACTTTATTACAATGATTACAACTTATATAAACCAGAAAAACGTAACGGTGTTTTAAAGTTAGTTAAAAGCTTACAGAATAAAGGTATACGTATTGATGGCGTAGGTATGCAAGCTCACTACTCTTTAACTTCACCTGAATTAAACGAAATTGAAGACTCTATCAAAGCTTATAGCGCCTTAAATATGGATGTTTTAATTACTGAATTAGATGTATCAGTTATTCCATTTCCTGACGAAGATAACATGGGCGCAGATGTATCACTTAATTTTGACCTTCAGGCTGAATTTAATCCTTACCCTGACGGCCTACCTACTGAAGTGGAAAATCAGTTAGGTGCGCGTTATCAGGAATTGTTTGCAATATTTAATAGGCATCAAGATGTTATAAAACGTGTAACCTTTTGGGGCGTAAGTGATGCTCAAACATGGAGGAATGATTGGCCAATGACAGGTAGATCTGACTATCCATTATTATTTGACCGTCAACTAAAGACTAAGTCATTTGTACTTAGTTTGAGCGAGCAATAAGCCTTAGATACAAAAACGCTTAAACATAAATAGTAATAAATATCCCCCCTTCCCCGGTAATCATAAGCTTGGCCAGTTATGATTACCACCCTTATTCAAAGTAAGTGATTAATTTTAATCTAAGAGTAATTTATGAATACAATTTCTAATCCTATTTTAAAAGGCTTTAATCCTGACCCTAGCATTATTAGAGTTGGCGATGATTATTATATTGCCACCTCAACGTTTGAATGGTTCCCAGGTGTACAAATCCATCATTCAAGAGACTTAGTAAATTGGAATTTAATTACTCGACCCCTTAATAGAGAATCACAACTTGATATAAAAGGTGTACCTGATTCATGTGGTATTTGGGCACCTTGTTTAACTCATGTAGATGGTGTTTTTTACCTGACTTATACCGTAGTAAAAAACTTTAATGGTGATTGGAAAGACACACCTAATTATGTTGTTACCTCTTCAGATATTAAAGGCCCTTGGTCTAAACCATCATTTGTAAGTGGGACAGGCTTTGATCCTTCATTATTTCATGATGATAACGGTAAGTCGTATTACATGAGTATGATGGTAGATCACAGAAACAGTAAATTTTTTGGTGGTATTGTCATCCAGGAATTTGACCGTTACCTGAAGAAGCCTATAGGAAAAGTTCATCATATATTTT
The DNA here is from genome assembly GCF_007954265.1 of Colwellia sp. C1TZA3. Lineage (GTDB taxonomy): Bacteria > Pseudomonadota > Gammaproteobacteria > Enterobacterales > Alteromonadaceae > Cognaticolwellia. The sequence goes on from NZ_VOLS01000029.1 coordinate 41,549, forward strand.
CAGGAAGCGAACATGGGTTAACAGAAGGCCCACACATTTATAAAAAGAATGGTTACTTTTATTTACTAACAGCGGAAGGTGGCACAAGTTATAACCATTGTGTATCTTTAGCGCGTTCTAAATCTATATTTGGTCCTTATGAGATTGCGCCTAATAATCCAATCATCACCTCTAAAGATTCACCAAGTAACTATTTACAAAAAACTGGCCATGCAGATCTAGTAGAAACCCAAAATGGTGAATGGTATATGGTATTTCTAACGGGTCGTCCGTTAACTGAACAAGGGCGATGCATTACAGGTAGAGAAACAGCAATAGAAAAGGTTGTGTGGAAAGAAGATAACTGGCTTTATTTAGACCATGATTCTCAAGAGGCACGCCAACATGTTCCTGCACCAAATTTACCTGAACATACATTTAAACCTGAAACACAACGTATTACGTTTGACTCCCCTACTTTAGATATTAACTTTCAAAGTTTACGTGTTCCCATGACTAATGAATGGATAAGTCAAACAGATAGACAAAAACACCTACGTTTATATGGCCGTGAATCTCTTAGTTCTTGTTTTGAACAAAGTTTACTCGGCAGAAGAGTACAAGCTCACCATACAACAGCGTCTACCTGTATTGATTTTTCACCCGAAAATTTTCAACAGATGGCAGGCTTAGTTTGTTACTACAATACAACTCATTATCATTATGTGTATATTTCAGGTGACGATATAGATGCTTATTCAGGTAAAAAGTTTATTAACGTTTTAAGTTGCGATGACAATAAAACATCGCACCCTATCAGCCAAGCTATCGATGTATCAGAGGTTAAAAAAGTCTATCTAAAGGCTGAATTTAATGGGGCTGTTATACAGTTTTTCTTTGCGACAGAAATTGGATCTACCCAACCTAAATGGCAAGCAATAGGACCAGAATTAGACGGTAGTATTCTATCAGACGATTATGTAGTGCATACAGAAAAAGGCTATTCACCTAACTTTACGGGCGCATTTTATGGACTAGCTTGCCAAGATCTTTCAGGACAGAAAATTCACGCCGACTTTGAGTATTTTGAATACCAAGAAAAGTAATATCGATAGTTCAACAGACCCTAGGTTTACATTATTTACTATTAACTTAATGTAAGCCTAATTACAATAACTGTATAATATCAATAAAATTAATTAATGGTTCAAATTTTAATGAGGATAAATTTTCAAGAACAAGGCGCTTGATTGACCAATAGCTGGCTATTGGGATTGAAAGCAACGATGTTATTGGGTATTTAGCCCATTTAAAAAGATCACTTAGTTAGTCTGATTGGTACAACATCAAATGCTCTCACCATCGTTTAACGTAAAACCTAAATCTATATAAGTTTCTATTTCTTCTAAGCCATCAATTCTAGCTAATAGCTGTTCAGCTGCTACTTGTCCAATAAGAAACCTTGGGGTAATAACACTAGCCAAAGCAGGAGAATAAAGCTGTCCCATATCGTGTCCATGCATACCTGTAATCCCTAATTCATCAGGTACTTTTATGCCCTTTTTTTTGCAACTTAACAACATCCCCATAGCAACATCGTCGTTCGTACAAATTACGCCATCTACTTTAGATACAATAGATATAATATCATCTAAAATTTCTGATCCTAACCGGATAGAAGAAAATTCAGGTGATCGAAAAATTAAAGGCGTTAACTGATAAGACAGAACCGCTTCTTCGTAACCTTGTTGTCGTAATAAATCACGTGTATCTCCTTTAGCGCCAATATAAGCAATATTTTTATAACCTTTTTCTAGCATGTTTAACGTCATTTGTTTAGCTGCTGCTAAATTATCAAAACCAACCGCTTGCTGAATAGGTGGAGTACAAGTATCCATAATCTCTGTAACAGGAACACCAGATGAATCAATCATACGTAAAGTATTACCCGTATGAACACTTTCAGAAAGTATAAGCCCATCAACATGATAGCCTAACAAAGAGCTAATTCTTTTTTCTTCAAGCTCAGGAGAATATGCATAATGAGCGATCATAATTTGATAGCCTGCAGGCTCCGTAACCGACTCAATACCACGTAATACTTCATCAAAAACATGATTTGAAATAGAGGGAAATAACACACCAATGGCTTGGCTTTTACCTTTAGATAAAATACTGGGGCCGCGATTGGGAATATATCCAAGTGTGGCAATTGTTTCTTTAATTTTTATCCGCAGCGGCTCAGCAACAAGATTTTCATCTTTTAAATAACGACTTACCGTCATTTTGGTTATACCGATAGCATTTGCAATATCTTGCAGTGAAGTTCTTTTAACTTTTTTCATATATTTATTAGTAAGATAGTTCTAAAAAGCAGTAAATAGTATGTGAATTGTAGCATAAATATTGGTATGGCACTTGTTAGCATGAGAAGTTATTGGTAGTATTTGGCAAACCCAATGTTACCAGTAACATTCATAAAAGGAATAACTTTTGAAACTTTATAAAAATCTGAAATTAATACTCATAACGCAACTGTTTTTACTCATCACCTTTCCTTCATTTGCCGATACAGATGAAGCCATAAGCATTACTGTTTTTTTAAAGCATGACCAATCAAAAAACCTGTTTGAAATAAAAGAATTATTAAAAGAGTCTAACTTTTATAAACACTTCCCTCCTGAAGGTGTTGAAGTTGAATCATGGAAGGTCATGATGGGCATTGGTCAAGTGGTAACTTTACGCGTACCGCCAAGCAAACTGGCGGCACTTAATTTATCTGTAGAGCGCTATGGCTGGAAAGCTTATACAACCGAATTTTACCCCACTTATGACTTGTACCCAATAGTTAAAAAAGAAATTGAAAAAGCAAGAAAATAAAAGTTCATTAACACAAAACATTTGCTTAACCCTAACTTTTGAGAGTGACTATGAAAAAAATACTAATAAGTTTTACGATAATGATATCAACGCTTTTGTCGTTAGGCGCAATTGCCAAAGCACCTGTGTTTGATATTAAAAACGATCTACTTCTTTTAAATTTTGATCTGAAAACAGACGTAGATGATGTTCACACTATTGCTGCATTAGATTTAATTTTACGTTCTCCAACCTACAAAGAGCTTAACTATTTTGCTGTAGCTGGCACTTATGGCGTGCAAGCGGGTTTATATGTGCCAGCCAATAATTTATTTAATATGGTTTTTTCTGAACATTGGACAGATGCTCACCAATCGCGAAAAAAATCCATTACTCAAACAACAGACAAGATCAAAGCTACATTAACTATGGGCGGTAACATTTGGATTGCCGAAGCGGGACAAAGCGATTATACGCAAACATTACTTGAGACACTAAAGTCTGAAAATATTACTGTTCCTACAAATAACATCATTGTTGTTCAACACAGCGAATGGAATGAGAAAGAAACTAGCCATGACGCCCTACTTTACGTGAAAGAAAATACAACCTACATAAAAATTGCAGATGGTAATAAAGCTGGCAACGGTTCATCAGGATTTAACGAAGAAAAGTTTTCAACAACCCCCCTTGAAAATAAAAAATTATTATCTTCTGACACATGGATTGAAGCAAATAAAGTTTCTGCGCAATATAACGGTATCAACGGTAGATATCATAATAAAGCGATCAGTAATGGTGGCGTCGATTTTTCAGATTTATCTGAAGTTACTTGGATTTTAGGTATTAAAAACACCCCCGATGTTGCCAGTTTCTTTAATCAATTCAACAAGGAAAAGTAGTACATGTTATTAAATAATCGTTCTATGTGTTGTTTACGCAAATATTCCCTCATGGCGGTAATGAGTTTTATAACCTGTTCAAATGTATATGCTGACAACTGGGATCCTATTGAAACCAATAATGAATTTTCAGCTAGACATGAAGCTGGGTTTATCACCTTCGAAAATCAAGGTTATTTAATTGGTGGGCGCGGAATTAAGCCTGTTAACGTGTTAAACCCTAAAACACTCGCTTGGAAATCACTTGCTGCCTCACCCTTTGAAATGCATCACTTTCAACCTGTTATTTGGAATAAAAAAATTATCATTGCTGGCGCATTAACGGGTGGTTACCCTTTTGAAACACCCGTTGCTAACATTTATTATTTTATCCCTAACGAAAACAAATGGGAAAAAGGTCCTGAAATTCCTAAAGAACGCCGTAGAGGAAGTGTATCTACCGTAGTTATTGGTGATTCTCTTTTTCTTGTTGGTGGCATAAAAAATGGCCATACAGACGGTAATGTTGCATGGGTTGATCGTTATAATTTAAAAACAAAAGTTTGGACTACATTGCCTGATGCTCCACATGCTAGAGATCATGCGCAAGCTGCCGTTATAGATAATAAAATTTATGTTGCTGGTGGGCGTAAAACATTTGGAAAAACAAATAACGTTTTCGATTTAGTTGTAGATAAAGTCGATGTATTTAATACCACAACCAACAAATGGGATACGTTCAAAGAAGTATTGCCTGTTCCTCGAGCCGGTGTATCTGTATTTGCAAAAAACAACGGTTTTATTGTTGTTGGTGGCGAAAGCGCCAATCCAAATAAAGCGCATGAAGAAGTACATTTTTATAACTTAAAAAAACATGAATGGTTGAAAGTTGCCTCATTAAAACAAGGTAGACATGGCAGTGGCATTGTTGAAATGGATGGTTATTTGTGGATTGCATCAGGTTCAGGAATGCAAGGTGGTTCACCTGAATTACGTTCTGTTGAACGCATCAAAACCAATAGAATATTCAATTAATTCAGCATAAAATAATGGGATCAAATATGAACAAGAGTAAATACCAATGTTATTTTAACTTATGCAATTGTAGCTTTGATGGCTTAATACACTACATTCCTATGAGTCATTAATTATGATATCTAACCCTATTATTAAAGGCTTTAATCCAGATCCTGTTATCTGTAATAAAGGCGAAGATTATTATATCGCTACCTCAACATTTGAATGGTTTCCGGGTGTTCGCATTTATCACAGTCGAGATTTTATCGACTGGAACTTAATCGCCCAACCTTTAGATCGCGTTAGCCAATTAGACATGAACGGCATACCTGACTCTGGCGGTGTATGGGCTCCCTGCCTTACCTATAGCGATGGTTTGTTTTGGTTGGTGTATTCCAATGTAAAAAGTGTTGATAGCCCTTGGAAATCTGGCGACAACTTTCTGGTTACTGCGGGAAATATTGAAGGCCCATGGAGCGAGCCAATCAAGCTAAAATTTGGCGGTTTCGATCCTTCGCTATTCCATGATGAGTCTGGTAGAAAGTTTATGACTTACAGACAATGGGGACCTAGACATCATAGCAATCCGCATAACAACATTATCATCCAAGAATATTTTCATGACGAGCAACGCTTATCAACCGACCGTAAAATCATCTTTGGTGGAACAGAACGTAAGTTAACTGAAGCCCCTCATTTATATAAATTTGATGGCTACTATTACCTATTGGTCGCTGAAGGTGGCACTGTTTACGACCATGCTGTTACGGTATTACGCAGTAAAAGTGTGTTTGGCCCCTTTGAATTACACCCTGATGAAACCATTTTAACCACCATTGATAAACCAGAAGCTCCTCTACAAAAAGCAGGACATGGTTCAATGATTAAAACCCATTCAAACGAATGGTATATGGTGTTTCTTGTGGGTCGTCCTTTACCAGATACCATTAAAATTACCGATAACAAAATTTCAGGCTATTGCCCTTTAGGCAGAGAAACCGCTATCGACAAAATTGAATGGCGTGATGGTTGGCCTTATGTGGTTGGCGGAGCATCCACTAAGCTACAAGTTGAAGCGCCAACTTTTGCTACACTTTCGTCTACAACAGCGACTTCTCAAATCTCGTCAGACGGTTTTATCGATAATTTTGATCGCAATACGCTACACCCAGAATGGCAAACTTTACGTGTTCCTTTTTGTGAAGAAATGGGAGCGCTAACAGAAAGCAAATCAGGGTTAAGGTTATACGGACAAGAGCCGCTTATTTCACAATTCCCTCAATCAACAGTTGGGTATAGATGGCAGCATTTCGACTTTGAAGCAACAACCACCGTATCTTTCACCCCAACTAATGAACAACAAAATGCAGGTATTGCGTGTTATTACAACACTAAAAACTGGGTTTACTGTTTTGTTGATTTTGATGAAAGCTTAGGTATTCGTGCGCTTAAAATTATTCAAGTGGATCGAGGCAAAGCTTCTTATTATCTCTATGAACAACCGATACATATACCTGACTCTGTCAGTAATATATCGTTGAAAGTTTGTGTGCGCGGTAAAAATTTAACGTTTGAATACTCATTCGATGACTCAACTTGGCAACCATTAGATGTGGTTTTCGATGCTTGGAAACTCTCAGATGATTACATAAAAGGTAAAGGTTTTTTTACTGGCGCGTTTGTCTGTTTACATTGTTCAGATCAAAGTGGTGAAGGCGTTTTTGCAGACTTCCATCATTTTGAATATGTCCCTCACCTTTAAATTAATCTAATAAGAAACCTTATAATGAAATTAAATAAAAACCACCGTTTCCGTTCACAAGATTGGTTTGATAACAAAGAACATATTGATTTAGCCGCCTTATATTTAGAACGATTTATGAACTATGGTATTACGCCTGAAGAGCTACGTTCAGGTAAACCTATTATTGGCATAGCGCAATCAGGCAGCGACTTAGCGCCGTGTAATCGCATTCATATTGAACTGACCAAACGCGTAAAAGATGGCGTTAGAGCCGCAGGTGGAATTCCAATAGAATTTCCGGCTCATCCTATTTTTGAAAATTGTCGACGCCCTACTGCTGCACTTGACCGTAACTTAGCTTACTTAGGTTTGGTCGAAATATTATTTGGCTACCCAATTGATGCCGTTGTATTAACTACCGGTTGCGACAAAACTACACCGTCTAGCCTAATGGCGGCATCTACGGTTGATATTCCAGCGATTGTTTTATCAGGCGGACCAATGCTTGATGGCTGGCACGATGGTGAATTAGTGGGTTCAGGCACAGTTATTTGGCGCTCAAGAAAGCGTTTAGCTGCCGGTGAAATTGATGAAACTGAATTCCTCAACCTAGCTATGAACTCAGCTCCATCTGCAGGTCACTGTAATACAATGGGAACTGCATTAACTATGAACTCGGTTGCTGAAGCGTTAGGTATGTCTTTAACAGGTTGTGCCGCAATACCCGCACCTTATAAAGAGAGAGGCCAAATGGCCTATCGTACCGGCGTTCGAATTGTTGAAATGGCTTATGAAGATCTAACACCTTCTAAAATACTCACACGTGAAACCTTTATTAATGCCATGAAAGTTATCTCAGCCTTAGGTGGTTCAACTAATGCGCAACCACACCTTATGGCAATGGCTAGACATGCAGGTGTTGAAATAACCGCTGAAGATTGGAATGAACTTGCACGACCTATTCCATTGCTTGCTAATGTTCAACCGGCGGGTAAATACCTAGGTGAACGTTTTCATAGAGCGGGTGGTGTTCCTGCCATTATGTGGGAACTATTAAATGCAAATAAACTTAATGGCAATGTATTAACCGTTACGGGTAAATCATTAGCTGAAAACTTACAAAACTTACCTAAAACCGATAGAGAAGTGATTAAGTCGTTTGATGAACCTATGTTGAAAAACGCTGGCTTTGCTGTGTTCTCAGGTAACTTTTTCGACTTCGCCATTATGAAAACCAGTGTTATTTCACCTGAGTTTACACAACGTTTTCTTTCAGAAAAAGATAACGAAGGCGTTTTTGATGCTCGGGCGATAATTTTTGAAGACTCTGAGGATTATCATCAACGTATTAACGATCCATCCTTAAATATTGATGCCCACTGTATTTTAGTTATTCGTGGCGCTGGTCCTATTGGTTGGCCAGGCTCTGCTGAAGTTGTCAACATGCAGCCACCTGATCATTTAATTAAGCAAGGTATTACTAGCTTACCGACTTTGGGGGATGGCCGACAATCAGGCACATCAGACAGTCCTTCAATTTTACATGTTTCACCAGAGAGCTCTGTTGGCGGTGGTTTAGCCTATTTACAAACAGGCGATATGCTGCGGGTCAATATGAACAAGGGAACTTGTGACGTATTGTTGCCTGAAGGTGAATTTGAAAGTCGCAAATCAACAATGCCACTTTCACCTCCTAAATCACAAACACCTTGGCAAGAAATTTACCGCGATACCGTTGGCGATTTATCACAAGGCGCCGTTATTGAGCTAGCAACTAAGTATCAAGGGATCTCTAAAAAGCTCCCAAGACACAATCATTAGTCTCTACAAACTTACAATAAAAGCTCATAAACACTTAACTCTGAACAATTAGAAGATAAACATTATGCAATTAGATCAATATTTACCATCAGACCAATACGCCGGCACATTAATCGGTAGAGCTTGGGTACCCGCTAACGTAAGTGAAAGCACGATAAATGTTAGTGGTCCGTCGCCTATTTGGATAAACAATTCAAACGTTTACGATTTATCTTCATTAGCGCCAACGTGTTCAGATTTACTTAATGTCGGCATTACCAAACAAGTATTATTAGTGAGTAACTTCCCTATTATTGGTAGTGTAGAAACCTTACTGTCTAACTCGATAAATCACCCAAGTGATCAAGCGTATTTACACCTTTTATCTCCATTTGATTTACAAGCAATAAAAGCCTGTGGCGTTACTTTTGTTTGCTCAATGATTGAAAGAGTGATTGAAGAAAAAGCCGGTGGCGATCCGATAGTCGCTAAAAATATTCGTTCTAAGATAGATGAAACCATAGGTTCGAGTATTGAAAACCTAATACCTGGTTCGCCTGAAGCGCTCGAGCTAAAAGAAGTATTAATCAAAGAAAACATGTGGTCTCAGTATTTAGAAGTAGGTATCGGCCCATATGCTGAAGTATTTACTAAATCTCAATCGCTCTCTTCGGTAGGCCTTGGCGCACAAGTAGGATTACACCCTATTTCTAGTTGGAATAACCCAGAGCCAGAAGTTGTACTTGCAGTAAATAACAAAGGAAATATTGTCGGTGCCACCTTAGGTAACGATGTAAATTTACGTGATGTTGAAGGCAGAAGCGCCCTGCTTTTAGGTAAAGCTAAAGACAATAATGCATCATGCTCTATCGGGCCTTTCATTCGTTTGTTTGATGAAACATTTACCCTTGAAGACGTTAAGTCAACACAAGTAACCCTGAAGGTTACAGGTGAAGATGGTTATATACTTGAAGCCACTAACGACATGACACAAATCAGTCGTGATGTAGAAGATCTTGTTGCTCAAACTTATTCAAAATCTCATCAATATCCCGATGGATTTGCTTTATTCACGGGCACTTTATTCACACCAACTCAAGATCGTGACGAACCTAATATGGGCTTTACACACAAAATTAACGACTGTGTTGTTATATCTACGAGCAAACTTGGCTCTCTACAAAATAATGTGCATTTTTCTGACCAAATTTCACCATGGGAATTTGGTATTAGCGCACTCATTAAAAATCTTGCTCAACGAAACCTTATATAACTGAGCCATATTGAAGCAACATTAACTGAAGCAAAATTAACTGAACCTAATTTAGGAATATCCAATTTATGTACAAGCTAACACAAAAATCATATATCGCCGGCACTTGGGTTTCTCCAAAAGGAGAAGCTTTTCAAGCACAAAACCCAGCAACTCAAGAACTCCTTTCTGAGCATAATAATTGTCTTGAAAGTGAAATAAATTCAGCAATGGAAGCAGCGCAACAGGCTTATCCTGTATTTAATCAACTTTCACCTGTAGATCACGCTAACTTTCTAATAGCGATAGCAGAAGAAATTGAAGCTTTAGGTGATCAACTACTTGAAGTTTGTAACCAAGAAACAGGATTAGGCTTACCAAGATTAACAGGTGAACGTGGCCGTACTACTGGTCAAATAAAAGCTTTTGCAGAAATAGTAAAAAATGCCAGCTGGGTACAAGCAAGTATTGATACAGCTGAACCTGAGCGAGCACCTTTACCTAAACCAGACTTACGTAAAATGCTTAAGTCTATAGGCCCAGTTGCTGTATTTGGCGCGTCTAACTTTCCTTTTGCTTTCGGTACATTAGGTGGCGATACCATATCAGCACTTGCTGCAGGTAACCCAGTTATTGTTAAAGGTCATCCTTCACATCCTGCAACCAACGAGCTTTTTGCTTATGCTATTGGTAACGCCATTTCACGTTGCGAACTTCCACAAGGAGTTTTCTCATTATTGCAAGGTAACGCCATCCCGTTATCAGTTCAATTAGTTTGCCACCCTTTAACTGAAGCAGTTGGTTTTACAGGCTCTTTAACCGGTGGCAGAGCAATAATGGATGCTACAGCTAAACGCGCTAAACCTATTCCTGTGTTTGCAGAAATGGGCAGCGTAAATCCTATGTTCTTTACAAATAATGTACTTACTCAATCAGCAGAATCACTCGCTAAAGCACTTGCTGGCTCTGTTTGCATGGGAACAGGACAGTTTTGTACGTCTCCAGGTGTCATTGTGATTCAAAAGAACGACAGCTTTGTAAATACTTTAGCCGAAACCATGAGTGCTAACCCTAAAGGTATTATGCTAAATGCAGGTATTGGACAAGCATTTTTGAAAGGTATTCAAGAGTTTATAGCAACAGGTGAAGTTGAATGGGTTAATAATGATGAGGCTAGCTTAACTTCAACAACCGACAATGCCTTATTACCACCTAACGTTGTATTAAAAACCACAGCGAGTGCTTTCCTGAAAAATCCACAATTGCAAAGTGAAGTATTTGGTCCTGCAACCTTAGTGGTTGAATGTGATGATGATGTGCAATTTACACAAATAGCTCAAGGTTTAGAAGGTAACTTAACCGTCAGCATACATGCCGTTGATGAAGATAACGCCTTAGTGAAAGAGCTCATTGTTTTACTAGAACAAAATACAGGTCGAATCATCTTTAATGGCTTCCCTACGGGTGTAGAAGTATGTGGTTCGCAGCATCATGGAGGTCCTTACCCTGCTTCATCAAATGGTTCTACAACCAGTGTGGGAATCGATGCAATTCACAGATTTACTCGTGTTGTCGCTTACCAAAGCACGCCAGCACAGCTTTTACCTGCAGCGCTACAGAACGCTAATCCGTACAACATTGTGCGTCGTGTTAATGGTAAGTTTTCATCGCAATCAATCTAAAACAAAGATTAAACACTAAATTTTTAAGTGAAATAAGAAGTTAAGGATAAATATGTCTAACGTCGAATTAGTCCATCAAAGCCATTGTCGTATTGGCGAAGCTGTTATTTGGTCTGTTGCAGAACAAGCCATTTATTGGAGTGATATTTTAGGTCATAAAGTTTACCAACATAAACCTTTGTTAAATGAAAAAGGTACAACCGATAGCGGTGTTTTTCAAGATAGTTGACACTGTTTCCCCTAATTTTATTAAGCGACTTCTTTTTGTGCGTTTTTTATACTTTCCTTTTCTGGGTTCAATGATACTGGGCCTGCTGGTTCGCAATTTCTGACC
>NZ_VOLS01000002.1 GCF_007954265.1 Colwellia sp. C1TZA3
ACTAGTTAAAATAGCTCAAGGCTGTGTTGCTCTCACTCCCAATAGCCAGCTATTGCTCAATCGAGCGCCTTACCTTGAGTTATTTTTCCTGCGCACAACAAGATCACAAACTTAATGGAACTGGTATAATATAGATTAGACGTGAATTTATCACTAGTAATACCAACTTGATTAATTAAGTGATCACCTTTTTCATGAGGAAAAATAGATAAATGCAAGACATAAAATTTAGTCAGTAGTTATTCACCTTATAGATTTTATAACGCTGTAGTTATTCATTTTAACCATTAAAAATGAGCAGGTAATTAATCAACTTGCTCTAATAGTCAGCTTTGCCAGCAGGGCGGTCGTTCACATAATTGCAGAAGCATGATCTTTAGTGCGCAAAGCTAAAAGTAGTTAGTACAAGAACTCACATTTGGCTTGTGACAGGTTCTACCACTTTGCGGAACTATTTAGAGGGTAGTAGGTTCTACAAATTTAGCCTTTTAACGTTCGAGCTATGATTCAGTAACAGTTTTTGGTGAAAGAATCCGCGCTTTACTTTTAGCTCTTTTTTTCCTTTGTTCTTTTTTACCCGCTAAAACTACGGTATTGATAAACGCTGCTGATTTTTTGGTGGGATTATAAGCGATCTCAATAATTTTACCGTTGTATTCGATGATATCGCCGTTTCGAATTTTTTTACGCTTTTGAACTACAACTTCATTATTTACTAAAACATTACCTTCACTGATCATGGTTTTAGCTTCGCCGCCACCGCCAACCATATCGGCTATTTTGAGTAATTTACAAAGTTCTATAGGTTCAACACAAATGTTGATAATTGAGTGTTCAGACATGAAATATACCTAATGATTTTAAATAATAATATTGCTAAATTCTAACATATATAATGATACTTTATAATACTGAGCTTGCAGGAGACGCATCAATTCTGATTGTTCCTCAACTTGACTGGCTCCTGCGCCTCCAAAGCGGTCGTTCATCAAAAAATGGCTAATGCTAACTTTGTGCGTATTGCTGACACCAATGTTTATAATACTAACATCTGCTGATCCGGTAAACCTGGTATTATCATTAAGCAGCTCCTAGGCAGTTTACAGCGACAACTTATACCAATTTGATTAATTAAGTGATCACCTTTTTCATGAGGAAAAAGGGATAAATACAAGGCATAAAATTTAGTCAGTAGTTATTCTCCTTATAAATTTTATAACGCTGTAGTTATTCATTTTAACCATTAAAAATGAGCAGGTAATTAATCAACTTGGTATTAATCCAGCACTAGCATGAAGTTGCGCATGAATGTTCACATATCATGAATAAACTATTATAATACTGTACGTATTGTGTTTAGAGGTTTATATGTTAAAAGCAGTTTCAAGAATGTTTGTTATAGCGATGATGCTTGTTGCCTTTGTCGGGCAAGCAATGACCTTTAATAGCTCTATGTCTTGCGAAACTTCAGTAAACTCTCATTCTTCTAAGACCAGTGAACGCGTAAAGCATTACGATTTAAGCACCCTTAATACAGTTAGCCTAGAAGATTGCTGTGGTATTGAATGTTGCGATGTTAATTGCACTTGTATTGTTAATGCATGTTCATCATCTGTATATTTTAATACTGTAGTTAACTCAGCTAAAATAGCTGTTTTAGCTGAGGTTTTTTATATGCAACAATCTGCACAGCCTAAGTCCATTGCTACGTTACTCTATCGCCCTCCCATTTTTACCTCATAAGAACTTAGCACACCAAAAATTGTACAATTTATAACTTTTCAAGTTAATCAGCGCCATCGTGCTGAATGATTATCAAGTAATACCTGAGGTAAAAAAATGTTTAAAAAGTCATTGAAAACGGCAGTAGCAATACTGTTAATACCTGCGTTTACCTACGCGAATGAAAATAACATTGAACATAAGAGTGAACACGATCACGATAAAGAACAAGAGCACCATGAACATAACGATAGCAAGATTGAAAGAATTCAAGTAAGCGCTTCTCGTTTAGGCCGTATTGTTACCGAGTCGGCAACACGAACCGAAATTATCAACGGGGAAGAAATACAAGAAAAAGCGCTAATGCGCCCTGGCAATATTTCTATGTTAGTGGCTGAAACCGGTGGTGTTAGAGTGCAAACCACTTCGCCTGCGTTAGGAAGTTCTAACATTCGACTACAAGGAATGTATGGTCGTTACACACAGCTGTTAAGTGATGGCTTACCCTTATACGGAGGCCAAACAGCTTCAATTGGCCTGTTACAGATTCCACCTACAGACCTTGCCAATGTTGAAATAATCAAAGGGTCTGCTTCTTCTCTTTATGGTGGCTCAGCACTTGGTGGGGTGATCAATCTCATTTCACGCACGCCGGCAGATGTTTATGAAGGCGAAGTGTTAGTCAATGCTACCTCTAAAAATGGTCAAGACATTACTTCGTACTTTGCCTCACCGTTAACTAACGCCTTAAGTGCATCAATAACTGCCGGAATACATCATCAAGAAGCGCAAGACTTAGATGATGATTGCTGGATCGATTTGGCTGGCTACGAAAGGCATAGTGTCCGGCCTCGTTTCTATTGGCAGGACGACAATGGTGCAAATCTTTACCTTACCTTGGGGGCAATGAAAGAACAAAGGGATGGTGGCACTTTAGGTGAAGCTACTGTACCTGATGGTAATAAGTTTCCTCAAACACAGGATACGCTTAGAACCGATGTTGGCTTTATATACGACCGTCCATTAGGAGAGGTGATGACTATTAATGTCCGTGGCGCTGCAATGAAACAAAACCACGCGCATGAATTTGGTATTGTTCAAGAGGACGACAGCCACACAAGCAGCCTTATTGAATCAAGTGTATCAGGGTATTCTGATAAAGCGGCATGGCTAGTTGGCTTAGCACTTCAGTCTGAAAAGTTCGAATCTGATACCTTTCCTGAATTTAATTATTCTTATCAAGTACCTGGACTATTCTCGCAACTAGATTATGAAGTAAGAGATGATATTTCTATGTCGCTTAGTGCACGCGCTGACTGGCATAATGAATATGGCACGCAAGTAAGTCCTCGAATTTCATTATTGTACCGCCCAGAAAACTGGACGGTTAGAGGGGCATATGGACAAGGTTTTTTCGCGCCAAGCCCTTTCATTGAAGATATTGATGAAGCAGGTTTATCCCGTCTTGCGCCGCTAGAAAATCTTGATGAGGAACGTGCATCTACCGCTTCTATTGATATTAGCTATGTGCTGGGCAGCGTAGAAACTAGCCTGACATTATTTGCATCAGATATTGATAACGTGACTGAATTAGAAGTCATTAATCGTGTTGATGACACTTCGGGGAAGCAAGTTCATATCGTAAATACTGTGGGTGAAAGTAAAATTAGTGGTGCTGAATTATTACTACGCTATCGCTGGCAAGATATTAAATTTACCGGTAGCTATCTATATACAGACGCCACTAAAGCAAGGGATTTGGGTTTTGACCGAGTACCCTTAGCGTTGACCCCTAAACATTCTGCTGGCCTTGTTGTAATGTGGGAAGAGCATGGCAGTCATATGGTGGGGTTTGAAGCTTACTATACGGGCACACAGCAACTTGAAAACAACCCGTACCGAGAACGAAGCAGCCCTTATTGGCACTTAGGGCTATTAGGTCAAATTACCATCGGACAAGTAAGCTTTTTTGTTAATGCTGAAAACTTGTTAAATGTGCGACAAACGAAGGAAGACTCTTTAGTGTTACCGGAACAAGCGCCTAGCGGTCGATGGACAACAAACATTTGGTCAAGAAACGATGGTTTTACCGTTAATGCTGGTTTACGTTTTAAATTTGGCAGTTAAAACCATACTATATTAGTATAAAAATTTGTTGGATTTATATTGTATTAACTATTTTTAGGAGGGGCAGTTAGTTTTAGCTAGCCCCTAACTCGAAGAACTGGTGTCTTCTGTTGTCTTAGAATGATCAAGTTAGGGTAGTGTGCTTGCTACCCTTTCGTTCTCATAGGCCTGTTAACTATGCTATTTTAGCTCTAAATTTATGAGCGATTATTACCCATAGCTGACATTATGCTTGTAAAACCTTAGGTCTTCAGAAATAGCGACACCTCTAAATACACATTCAAGTTAATTTTTTAACATAATGCATTATACCAGTTCCATTAAGTTTGTGATCTTGTTGTGCGCAGGAAAAATAACTCAAGGTAAGGCGCTCGATTGAGCAATAGATGGCTATTGGGATTGAGAGCAACACAACCTTGAGCTATTTTAACTAGTACAAGTGAGCAATAACTTAATGGGATTGGTATTATACCAAGCTGAACTCCTACAAGGCATGAAAATTCAAATTATTAGGATATATTTATAGCTATTTTTGCCTCATATTTATTTAATCTCGATCCTAAAAATTATTCCATTACTGAAGAAAATGCCTAAATATACTATGCTGTTGCATAGAAAAATAATGAGTATTTACCTACACTAGCATTAAAAGGGTAACTCGAAAGTACTCTAGGAATACCCTAAAGTGACTTATATTCTTCCCTAAAAAATGTAACCTATTGATATTAATAAAGTTTATTTTAACCCTTAATAATACAGTTAGTTGTACGGTTGGATTTGTTAAGTATTTGATTATAATAAAGGAATTAATTTTGAAAGACTTAAAAAATGTGAAGTCTGTATTGTTTGTTTGTATGGGCAATATTTGTCGTTCGCCAAGTGCAGAAGCTGTTTTTCGTCAAAAATCGCAAGCGCTTTCATTAACAATAGATTCAGCTGGAATTGTTGGCTCACATGCCCGTGAAAAACCTGATCACCGCGCACAAAAAGCGGGTATAGCACGAGGCTATTCATTTGATAAAATTAAGGCGCGTAAAGTTACTGAACAAGACTTTGAAAATTTTGATTTGATATTAGCGATGGATAAAAAAAATGTTAAAGATTTAATGAAAGTCGCACCTGAAGGTCTTCAGTATAAAGTGCAGCTATTTTTAGATTATGCCCAAAATTTTGAGGATAAAGAGGTGCCAGATCCTTACTACGGTGGTGCAAAAGGCTTCCAGTTTGTTTTAGATTTAGTAGAAGATGCTAGTGATGGCTTAATTAAAGATCTGATAAGTGCATAAACGTCTTTTAAGCTGTGTTATGGCAGCTTCATTAATTAGCGGGTCTACTTTATACGCAAGAAAAACGATCCAATATAAGGCATTTATTTTAATAATACCAGTTCCATTAAGTTTGTGATCTTGTTGTGCGCAGTAAAAATAACTCAAGGTAAGGCGCTCGATTGAGCAATAGCTGGCTATTGGGAGTGAGAGCAACACAGCCTTGAGCTATTTTAACTAGTACAAGTGAGTAATAACTTAATGGGATTGGTATAACTAGTTGTTCTAATGATTAAATAAATAACGCAGTAGTTGGTTGTTTGAACGACCAAAAATGATCAGAAAACTAATATTAATGAAATGGTATTAGATAACTAGAAGACAGATAGCTAAAATAGATAAAAAAACATAAATTAAAAAGCCAATTGCATGATGCAATTGGCTTTTATTTTTTAGCCTTTCAGATATTTACACTGAAGATTACTGGGTGACTTAACCAAGTGTTGGTTTAGTTGGACCAGCTGAATTTCGGCTAGTAGCACTAGAAAAAAGTGCTGATTTACCTGACTTAATATGCGACGCTCTTTGTTCATTCGCTACAAAATCACGAGGAATAGCGCCATCACTAACAATGGTTTCTGGCTTCGTCATTGGTGCCGATGCTTTACCCGATGTTTTACTTGCTGCCGCTTTAACTTTACGTTTAATGTTTTTTACTTTAGCACGTACTTTTTTAGGTTTTTCATCAACAGGTGCTAGTTTATCTTCAGTAGTGGCTGCAACAGTATTTACCGCTTCTGGCGTCTCTACTTCAGTTGTTGCTACCAAAATCTCTGGTGCTACTGTCGGTTGCTCGATAGAAACGGGTTCTTCTATCTTAGCTTCAGCTACAGGTGCCTCAGGTATTTTGCTGTTAACTGCTTTAGTAGTATCAGTATTTTCTACTTGTACTTCAGCTGTTAGCGTTACTTCATTAACCAGTGATGTTGCTGCTTCGGTTGTTACGTCTGCTGCTTGCTCATTAACAACCACATCAGCTTTAATAACAACTGTTTCAGGTTCATCAAAAGGTAAGTTTTGTTGAACTTCATTTTCTGTATCATCAATCACTTGTGCTAATGCGTCTGCTTGTACTTTTTGAACTTTTTCAACATTAGATGTTGAATTAGGTACTGCAGTAGTAGCATTAGCATCATCTACATCATGATTAGATTCAGTTGTGTTTTGTTCTGGATAACGAGCCGTGACTGGATCTTCAGTAATTTCACTCTTAACATCGTTCAGCTCAGTATTTTGTCTACGACGTTGACCGTGCGCACGCATGTGGCGAGGAGAGCGTCGGCTTCTTGGGCGTTGCTCTTCTTTTGCATTGTTAGCTGTCTGCTCGACTGCTGAATTATCAACGTTACTAACCGTGTCTACGACTGTTGAATTATCAACTTTACTAGCTTCAACTTTACTAGTTTCAACTTTATTAGCTTCAACTTTACTAGCTTCAACTTTATTAGCTTCAACTTTACTAGTTTCAACTTTATTAGTCTCAACTTTATTAGTCTCAACCTTACTAGTTTCAACTTTATTAGTCTCAGCTGGAATAGTTTCAACCGTATTGTGCTCAGGTGTCGCCACTTGAGCTACGTTACCTTCAGCTTTTATATTCTCAACATGTGTATTATTTTTAACATCACTATTAACACGCACTTTTTGACGAATATTACGTCGTTGACGACGCTCAGTTAGTTTTTCTTCTTTAGGTTTTTGCACACGTTCTTTTTGAGGCTTAGCAGTTGTTGCAGTTGTTGCAGGTGCCGCAGGTGTAGTAGATGTTACATTGTTTGTACCATTTGCATTATCGTTACTGGCATCTTGAGGTTTACGTTTGTCATTACGACCTTCGTTACGGCTTTCGTTGCGAGAGTCATTGCGACCTTCGTT
The DNA here is from genome assembly GCF_007954265.1 of Colwellia sp. C1TZA3. Classification (GTDB taxonomy): domain Bacteria; phylum Pseudomonadota; class Gammaproteobacteria; order Enterobacterales; family Alteromonadaceae; genus Cognaticolwellia. Next base: position 7,050 of record NZ_VOLS01000002.1, read on the forward strand.
ACGGTTTTCGTTACGAGAGTCATTGCGACCTTCGTTACGGTTTTCGTTGCGAGAATCATTACGACCTTCGCTACGGTTTTCGTTACGAGAATCATTACGATTATTACGGCGCTGACCTTGACGGGCTCTTTGAGGGCGACGCTCACTGCTCTTAGTGTTGCTCTCTTGAGGTTTTATGGGTTCAGGTTTAACTTCTTCTTTTTCTTCTGCAGCAAAAAGAGACTTAGCCCAAGACACAACGCTATCAAGTAAGCTTTTTGTTTCAGCTTGTTTTACTACAACAGGCTCAACAGGCTCTGGCTTTTTCGGTGCTTGTTTAGGTGAAGACATACCTTGCAGTAGTGGCTCATCACGCTTGTTAACTTCTTTATCAAATTTTGGCATGACAGCTTCTTCAGATGCTGCTTTTCTAATCACCACATCATAGCTGGCTTCTTCGATACCTTCGTCATTTCTTACCCGAATAACTTCATATTGTGGCGTGACCATATTCGGATTAGGGATAATAAGAATATTGACGCTATGTTGTTTTTCAATATGAAATACTGAGCGGCGTTTTTCATTTAATAGATAAGTTGCAACTGGTACAGGAACTTGCGCCTGCACTTGTTGTGTATTGTCTTTAATGGCTTCTTCTTCCATTAGACGTAATATTGATAATGCCAATGACTCAACGCCACGAACATGACCGGTACCACTACAACGAGGACATACACTTTGGCTAGTTTCACCAATAGAAGGACGTAAACGCTGACGCGACATTTCAAGCAAGCCAAAGCGAGATATGCGACCTAATTGAATGCGAGCTCTGTCTTGTTTCACGGCATCGCGCATTCTATTTTCAACTTCACGTTGATGGCGAACTGGGGTCATATCGATAAAATCGATAACCACTAAACCACCTAAATCGCGCAAGCGTAATTGGCGAGCAATTTCTTCAGCGGCTTCTAAGTTAGTATTGAATGCTGTTTCTTCGATATCGCTGCCTTTAGTTGCACGGGCAGAGTTAATATCAATAGAGGTCATCGCTTCTGTTGGGTCAATAACGATTGAACCACCAGACGGTAGACGCACTTCGCGTTGAAAGGCTGTTTCTATTTGCGTTTCAATTTGATAATGCGTAAATAAAGGTACGTCATTGCTATAAAGCTTAACTTTACTCAAAAAGTCTGGACGCACAACTTCAATATGTTTTTTAACACTTTCGAATATTTTCGGGCGATCAATCAATACTTCACCAATATCACGGCGTAAATAATCGCGAATAGCACGTAAAATAACGTTAGTTTCTTGATGAATTAAAAAAGGTGCAGGGCGACTTGCGCCAGCTTCTGAAATAGCGTTCCAATGGTGTAATAAAACATTTAAATCCCATTCAAGCTCTTCATATTCTTTACCAACGCCAGCAGTACGAACGATTAAGCCCATACCTTTAGGTAGGGTAAGCTTACCTAATGACGTTTTTAAGTCTGTGCGTTCATCACCTTCGATGCGACGTGAAATACCACCAGCACGAGGATTGTTTGGCATTAGTACTAGATAGCTACCGGCAAGACTAATAAAAGTAGTTAACGCAGCGCCTTTTTGGCCACGCTCTTCTTTATCAATTTGCACAATAACTTCTTGGCCTTCACGCAGTACTTCTTTGATATTAGGACGGCCTTGAAAGCTGTAACCTTTAGGGAAGTATTCACGCGCGATTTCTTTCATCGGTAAGAAACCGTGACGATCAGCGCCGTAATCAACAAACGCCGCTTCTAATGACGGTTCAATACGGGTGATTTTGGCTTTATAAATATTTGATTTTTTTTGTTCGTGACCAGGACTTTCGATATCTAAATCATAAAGTTGTTGACCATCGACAAGTGCTACACGCAATTCTTCTGATTGTGTAGCATTAATTAACATACGTTTCATAGTTTGTGTGACTCTTTTTAGTCACAACACACCATTGCTTAGAACACAAAGTAACCTATCGCTATGGTAACAGCAACTTGTCAGCCTCACGGGTGTCAATCTTACTACGCCATATTACGTAGCAAGCTGTTAAAAATTCTGATTGTCTAATATAACTGAGGTGTTCGACACCGCAGTAAAATCGATTCTTTATGTGCTCAGCCTGTGTGCTGTGCGCAACAGAAAATTAAGTGCTTCGTTAATTTTAGTTCGATATTATTATCGTGTTTTCTAATAATTTAACGGTTGAAAATGTGACTTATTTTTTCTGTTTAATTACATAATTGCTTTAATTGCGCTGGACAATATGTTTATGCGTTATTTTTGACAAGTTACACGCGTCAAATTCACAATAGGCCTTACTGTTAATATCTCAACAATGATGTTTGATAAAATTGTTTCATACTAACGTGGCCGCATACTTGCCTCTTACGTCTCGCTTAAAGCATCCTTTTTACTTGTTATGGCTAATATGTAGCAATAACCATCTTATTATCACACTTTATTTATGGATAAGGCAATTAAATCCTCGTTTTAATTGCCTATAATTAGAAAAAAAATATGTTAAACTGCCGATAATTATGGTTCCTAGTAAAACAGATATGACAGATAGCCCAAAAGCGCCTAGCAAAACAGACATGACAGATAGCCCTAGACCTCAAGTGAGGTTTTTTACCGTAGACAGTGAAGATGCGGGTCAGCGTATTGACAACTTTTTAATGAAAACATTAAAAGGTGTGCCAAAAAGTATGTTTTATCGCCTGCTGCGAAAAGGTGAAATCCGTGTTAATAAAAAGCGTACCAAACCTGAGTACAAATTAGTGGATGAAGACATTATTCGTGTTGCTCCTATTCGTGTGTCGGAAAACACTAATACGGTGTCGACACAATTAAATGTTGTCGCTAATTTAGAACAGCAAATTCTCTTTGAAGATGAGCGTTTAATTGTTATTAATAAACCTTCTGGTATGGCGGTGCATGGTGGCAGTGGATTAAGTTTTGGTTTAATTGAAGCACTGCGAGCTTTGCGACCCGATGCGCGCATGTTAGAGCTAGTGCATCGACTTGACCGAGATACTTCCGGTTGTTTAGTTGTCGCAAAAAAACGCTCGGCATTACGACACTTACATGAGCAACTTAGAAATAAAACTGTGCAAAAGTATTATCATGCTTTGGTTAAAGGTCGTTGGTCAACAAAACTAACCCGTGTTGTGGAAGGTTTAAAGAAAAATGACTTAAAGTCTGGTGAACGCGTAGTAGTGGTAGATAATATCAACGGCAAAGAGTCAGAAACTCGTTTTAAAGTCATTCAACACTATAAAAATGCCACCCTCGTTAGAGCTTTTCCCGTCACAGGGCGTACCCATCAAATTCGTGTCCATTGTCAAACTAAAGGCCATTCAATTGCCTGCGACGCAAAATATGGCCATGAAGACTTTGATCACGAAATGAAACATTTAGGTTTAAAGCGTTTGTTTTTACATGCGGCTAGTATTGAATTTATTCATCCATTAAGTAATGAACGTATAAAAATTGAAGCACCTTTAGAACCATCATTAGAAAAAGTATTAAAGAAATTGACTAAAGCAGATGTTCAGTAAAACGTAAATACTGAGCAAATAAAGATATTGTTGGTTTAATATGACCCTGTAACTGATTTTGTAACTGATTTTGTAACAGGGTTTATAAGTTTACTAAAGCTATTAGTATTGTATTGTTGAAGCGTTATGAGCAACAAACTGCCGCTTTATCATCGTTACCTCTGGTGTACATAATAAACGCTTATGACCTACTTTTGGTTTATATAAGCTTTGTATAAGTCAAAAGCTATTGATGAGTCATTATCTGAAATTAAAAAGTTATTGAGTATTTAGCTGCTTTGCCATCGCTCAAGTTATTAGACTATCGACTATCGCAATGTTATCGGTTTGAAAATGTAGAATGCAAGCAGTATAGCAACCTGCATGTTACATATTCTCTCAAAGTAGGAAAACTACCGTCCTACTATCACGAGTGACACCAATCTAATAGCCGATTATTAGATTGACGCCAGTCGGGGTTATCGAAGCTTATTATTTAAGTCTGTGATGTTCAGCATATGTACTTGCTTACATTGAACTTGCTTTTTGATGCACGACATCATAGATCGAACCAAATGATTGTTTAACATTTAGATCCATATTCATATGGAGTTTTCTCGCTATATCACTAGATGATATCACCCCACGTATATGATGACTTTCTCTATCGAGCACTAGGCAGTGACGAAGTTGATAATCTTCTAAAGTTGACACGACATCACTAACGGAGGCATTTAACAGTTCACTGTAATCAAAAGCGTGAAAATCTGATTTTGGGATCATTAAATCTTTCACTAACACATCTTCCCGACAAACCCCTTTAGATAGTTTTGCCACAATTTGCTGCTCTGACAATTCATTTGTACTAATAAGGCCAATAAAATCATTTTTTTCTGATATCACAATGTTCATTCTAACGTGGGTTTTTAACATTAATTCTAATGCGGTTACGGCCATCGTATCGCCGTCAATCATGATGGCTTTGTGAACTTTAAAATCAGTAAATATTTTTACCGCAGGTGATTGTAAGCTAATTTCATCAAACTGCTCTGGTGAAACAATATTATCTGTAGCGTCTAAGTTAACTAAGTGTAATTTTTTCATATTTACCTCTAAATTTTTTGCGCATTTGTTGCCTGTAATATGTTTAGGCGATTGATATTTAGACAAATGCTTTTTAACTATCTATTTAACCTCACATTAGAATAATAAGTGAGAATATAAATGTTAAAATTATTAATTATCAATAACTTAATTTTGCTAGTTGTTATTGAATACTTTTTATTTCTCAAGGTTGATAACCTAGTGCTTATCGAAGCAGACTCGTCTGACTAAAAACAAGCTACTGAGTGTGAGTTAACGGTTGTAAATTCTGGATTAAAAACCGAGACAAACACTGTGCATGGAAAACAAATAGCGTTAAACATAAGGTCTTGGGCCATTTTATTCACCTCAAAGTCAGGTTTTGGTATTAGCGATATATTGCTGTGCTTAATTTTAATAAGCGAGAAAGCGAATAATCAGTAACATCAAACCTTAATGTTATGCGATAAGCGTATGGTGAGAAATAACTAGTGGGGGAGCTCTAGAGTGAAAACTGTGAGAATAATGCTGCACAATGAAGGGACTAAAATAATTTAAATTAATATAGCTATAATGTTGAAACTGAACAGGGGATTGAGAAAAGAATGAATTGTTATCAAAATCTAGCTGGTCAGTGGGTTCAATTTCAGTGACATTCGACTTTGTAAAGTTTACATCACTTAAAGAGATTAAATTTATTTCATGCGCTGAAACAGTAGGTAATAGCATGCTTATAATGAAAAGAAATTTAAACATTGTTTTAAACCTTGCCTAGGTAAACTTAAAATAAATTGTTAATGTACGTTAAGTTATGGAGTGGTGATAGCGAAAATTCAAGTTATGCACTTATTATTTAAATCTAAGTGCTTATATTGAGCGGCGATTAGAACAGATAATATTATTCTGTATTACCCGAGGCGACTAAACGTCAAATTAAGCCTCAATATAAGCAGCCCAGTGGACTTATTTAAACACTTATTTGTTCAGCTAACACATCAATATCATGTTGCTTTAATAGCTCAATCAGTTTGATAAGGGGTAAACCGATTAAAGTGTTGGGATCATCACCTTCCAATTTTTTGAACAAACAAATGCCTAACCCTTCACTTTTAAAACTACCCGCACAATTATAGGGTTGCTCGGCGTGCAGGTAATTTTCAATGTCGCTTAGTGAGAGCTCATTAAAATGCACTAAAAAAGGTTCTATTAAGGCAGTTGTATAATCTAAACCACTATCATAAACACATAAGCCAGTATAAAAAACGACAGTTTTATTGCTAAATTTTTCGAGTTGCTTAACGGCATTTTCAAAATTATGTGGCTTGCCAAGTATTTCACCGTCACACATGGCTACCTGATCTGAGCCTATAATTAAAGCATCAGGAAATTCGCCAGCAACCGCTTTAGCTTTTTCAATGGCTAAACGTTCAACTAACTCGACCGGTGATTCGTTGTCAAACGGGCTTTCATCGATATCAGGTTTAGCACAGACGAAGGGAATATTAAGTTTCGATAAAATTTCTTTACGAAAAGGGGAGGTGGAGCCTAAAACAAGTTTCTTCATTAATATCACTCAAAATATACACAGATTACTGTTAATATATGGCCTATCTTGAGTTTTTAAACAAATTTAGTTATTTTTCTTTTGACACTAGGTGATTGGCACCTTATTATGCGCGCCTTATGAAAAATCTTAAACTCCCGATAACGATAGACCCATCCAGAAGCGCACAGCGAAAGTTAGTGTGTGACGGATACTTTGAAGTATCTGGGATGAAGAGATTGCTTGCTGTGTGTCAAACACGGTCTGAGCAGGTCCAAGTAAATGCCACTTTTGATGTGGATGAAGTTGGCTTGATAGTAATATCAGGCTCCTCATCGGCAACAGTTGCATTAACTTGTCAGCGATGTACTGAAGAGTTCGAATTGGAACTAGAAGTAAGTTTTACTTTTAGTCCGGTGAAAGACGTTGAAGCCGAAGCTGAGTTGCCGTCATATTATGACGCAATTGAATTAGATGAAAATGGTGAGGTCAACTTGCTTGAGTTGGTGGAAGATGAGTTTTTACTCGCGATTCCATTAATTCCAAGGCACTCGATCAAAGATTGTCAGTCTCCGGCTGATAGTGTTTGGGGTAAGTTGCCTGAAGAGCTTGAAAAACCGAGTCCATTTGATGTATTGAAAAAACTTAAGTAGTTAATTTTAGCTAATAACCGAATTTTTAGGAGTAGGCAATGGCAGTTCAAAAGAGCAAAAAGTCTCGTTCAAGACGTGGCATGCGCCGTTCACATGACGCAGTAACGGCAACGCATTTATCAACAGATCCAGTATCTGGTGAAACTCACCGTCGTCACCATGTAACAGCTGATGGCTTTTACAAAGGTGTTAAAGTAATCAATAAGTAATCTGTAACGATTACCTTGATTAATCTAACCATAGCGTTAGATGTTATGGGGGGCGATCAAGGCCCCCACGTAACACTTCCTGCGGCAATGCTCGCAATAGAAAACTTCCCCCATCTTCACTTATTACTGTGTGGTGACGAATCCGTCATTATTGAAACACTTTCAAGAAAACAATTTTACCCTCATCCAAGGATAACCGTATATCCAACAACTCAAGTTGTTGAGATGAATGACAAGCCTATTTTTGCTCTGCGTAATAAAAAACAATCATCGATGCGTAAAATTTTAGATTTGGTTCACGACGGCCAAGCACAAGCTTGTGTGAGCGCAGGTAATACCGGGGCATTGTTTTCAATGGCTCACTTTGTTCTAAAAACCTTACCTGGGGTGGAGCGCCCCGCGCTAATCTCTGCATTACCTAGTAACAAGCCTGATCAACATGTTTTTATGTTGGATTTAGGGGCGAATGTTTTTTGTGACTCGAGCGTATTATACCAATTTGCTATTATGGGCTCAGTCATGGCAAAAGAGGTTGATGGTATTGAAAACCCAAAAGTTGCGTTGTTGAACATGGGTTCAGAAGATAATAAAGGCAGTGATCATATCAAACAAACCGCTAGTTATTTGCAGGCCAACGATGAGATTAACTATATTGGTTTTATAGAAGGTAATGATATTTTTACTAATAAGGCTGACGTCATTGTTTGTGATGGTTTTGTTGGCAACGTTGCGCTCAAAACGTGTGAAGGTGTGGCAAGAATGGTCTACACACAACTACAAGAAATCATCAAAAAACACTTTTTAGCACAAATAATGGGCAAACTCTTGTCTAAAACCTTAAAAAAACTCTTTAAACCCATGAACCCCGACCAGTATAACGGCGCAAGTTTGATAGGATTGCGCGGTATTGTGGTAAAAAGCCACGGTAACGCCAATGTAACAGCTTTTTATACGGCGATTACTGAAGCTATTACCGAGGTTGATCGGCAAGTACCGACAAAAATTAAAGATAAGCTTGAACATAGTTTATGCCATAAATAATTATATTTTTATGGTTATATAGTCATGTAACAAGTGAATATAAGCTTAAGCAATTACAGCAACGTAGATCAGGTAATGATTTACGTTGATACAGTGAAAAATTAAATTTAATTAGGTCTAATAATGCAAAATAATTTAGCGTTTGTTTTTCCCGGTCAAGGTTCACAATCTCTAGCTATGTTGGCTGATTTTGCTGAAAATGAAGTAATACAAAGTACTTTTGCTGAAGCATCTGCAGCACTAGGTTACGATTTATGGCAATTGGTTCAACAAGGACCAGTTGAAAAATTAAATCAAACAAATTTCACCCAACCTGCTTTATTAACTGCTAGTGTTGCCATTTGGCGTGTATGGCATGCTAATTCATCAACAACACCCAAACTATTAGCGGGTCATAGTTTAGGTGAATACTCTGCGCTAGTGTGCGCAGGGGTGTTATCGTTGGCAGATGCTGTTAAGCTCGTAGAGAAACGTGGTGAGTTCATGCAAGCATCGGTGCCAGAGGGGGTTGGTGCGATGGCGGCTATTATTGGTTTAGACGATAAAATTATTATTGATGCCTGTGCAAAAGCAGCCAATGATGACGTTGTTTCAGCGGTGAATTTTAACTCTCCTGGCCAAGTAGTGATTGCGGGTCATAAAGCAGCAGTTGAGCGTGCAGGTATATTATGTAAAGCAGCTGGTGCAAAGCGCGTACTTCCATTACCGGTAAGTGTGCCATCACATTGTGCATTAATGAAAGATGCAGCAGAAAAACTAGCAGAAGAATTTAATAATGTTAGCTTTAATGAACCGAGTATTCCTGTAGTTAACAATGTTGACGTTGCTACTGAAAACTCGGTTGAAGCGATTAAAACAGCCCTAATCAAGCAACTATATAGTCCAGTTCGTTGGACGGAAACTATTCAGTATTTAGCACAACAGGGCATTGAAGTTGCGATTGAAGCAGGACCAGGTAAAGTATTACAGGGCTTGTTAAAACGCATTGATAAAACCATCAGTTGTCAATCTGTTAATGACAGTGCGTCGTTAACTAAAGCATTAGAATCAGTAGAGTAAAATTATATGTTTTCATTAGACGGTAAAGTCATTTTAGTGACAGGCGCAAGTCGTGGTATAGGTAAAGCTATTGCAACACAACTTAAAGCCTTAGGTGGTAATGTTATTGGTACGGCAACTTCTGAACACGGTGCCGCTAATATCAGTGAGTATTTAGGTGAAGGTCAAGGTTTGGTATTAAACGTCACTGACGATGCCTCAATTAGCGCTATGTTCGATTTAATCAAAGAAAAGCACGGTTCGGTTGATGTATTAGTTAACAATGCCGGTATTACGCGTGATAATTTAATGATACGTATGAAAGATGATGAATGGGATGATATTATAGATACTAACCTGACATCAGTTTTTAAAATCAGTAAAGTGGTACTGCGCGCGATGATGAAAAAACGTAATGGTCGTATTATCAATATTGGCTCTGTTGTTGGTACTATGGGTAATGCGGGTCAGGTTAACTATGCGACAGCGAAAGCCGGATTAATTGGTTTTACGAAATCTTTAGCACGTGAAGTCGCTTCTCGTGGTATTACCGTTAATACAGTTTCACCTGGTTTTATTGATACTAATATGACCCAAACATTGACGGATGAACAAAAAGAAGGCATTTTTGCCCAAGTGCCGGCAAATCGCTTAGGTAAACCGGAAGAAGTTGCTAACGCTGTTGCTTTTTTAGCATCTGACGGTGCGGCGTATATTACGGGTGAAACACTACACGTAAATGGTGGCATGTACATGGTTTAATGAAAGTGTGCTTTTTGGCGACTTTGTGTTAAATTCGAATAAATTATATACTGTCAAGAGTTTAGACCAGCAAAAAAGTAAAATTAGAAGCTTGCATGGTTGGCTTTTGACGAATAAACTATATACAATTTTGAAAAATTGTATTTTCTAGTAAAGGAAGAAAAATGAGTACTATTGAAGAACGTGTAAAAAAAATTACTATTGAGCAACTTGGTGTAAGCGAAGACGAAGTTAAAGTTGAAGCTTCTTTTGTTGATGACTTAGGTGCCGATTCTTTAGACACTGTTGAATTAGTAATGGCCTTAGAAGAAGAATTCGATACTGAAATTCCAGATGAAGAAGCTGAAAAAATTACCACAGTTCAAGCCGCAATCGATTACGTTACTGCTAACCAGTAATAATAAACGAATGTGATTAATTTCAGGCGGTTTAATTACCGCCTGATTTGTTTTTATGGTTTGAAAATATTTACAGCAAACACCTAACTTAAGTCAAATTAAGCGTTAAGTGAGCTGAAATTAAACTCCCGCTACTATTCAATTCTATCGGAGGCAGCAAATCTCATGAGACGCGTTGTAGTAACCGGTCTTGGCATGCTTAGCCCTTTAGGCAACAGCCCTGAATCAACCTGGCAAAATTTACTACTTGGTAAAAGTGGTATTGCTGACATTACGCATTTTGATACCACTGAGTATCCAACGCGTTTTGCCGGTTTAGTCAAAGATTTTGATGCAGAAGACTATATGGCTCGTAAAGACGCCAGAAAAATGGATTTATTTATTCAATATGGCGTTGCTGCTGGTGTGCAAGCCGTTAAAGATTCCGGTATAGAAATTACCGAAGAAAATGCCCCTCGTATCGGAGTGGCTGTAGGCTCAGGCATTGGTGGTTTAGGTCTTATCGAAGAAAATCATGCGAAATTGTTAAATAACGGTCCGCGTAAATTGTCACCATTTTTTGTACCCTCTACCATTATTAATATGATTGCGGGCCATTTATCTATTATGTTTGGCTTGAGAGGTCCTAATATATCGATTGTTACCGCTTGCACCAGTGGTGTACACAATATTGGCCATGCCGCGCGTATGATTGCCTACGGTGATGCTGATGCTATGGTTGCTGGTGGCGCAGAAAAAGCTTCAAGCCCATTAGGCCTAGGGGGATTTGGTGCTGCACGTGCGATGTCAACCCGAAATGAGGCACCACAACAAGCTTCACGTCCATGGGATAAAGACCGTGATGGTTTTGTTTTGGGTGATGGTGCAGGTGTACTTGTACTTGAAGAGTATGAGCATGCAAAAGCCCGTGGCGCAAAAATTTATGCTGAACTAGCAGGTTTTGGTATGAGTGGTGATGCATATCATATGACCTCACCACCGGTTGATGGTGCAGGTGCGGCTTTAGCGATGAAAAATGCCATCAATGATGCGAAAGTTGATATAGCTAAAATTGGCTATATTAATGCTCACGGTACTTCAACACCGACAGGCGATATTGCCGAAACTAATGCGATTAAGTCTGTATTTGGCGCTTCAGCTGCTGATGTTATGGTAGGTTCTACGAAGTCAATGACCGGACATTTACTCGGTGCTGCTGGTGCCGTTGAAGCAATTTTCAGCATTCAAGCATTAGTTAATAATGCGGTGCCACCGACCATTAATTTAGATAACCCTGATGAAGGCTGTGATCTCGATTATGTTGCGCATACTGCACGAGATGCTAATTTAGACTACGTGTTGTGTAACTCATTTGGTTTTGGTGGCACAAATGGCTCACTAATTTTTAAAAGAATTTAGTCAGTTGTAAACACCAAAGAGTAGATTATTACATCAAATGTACTTTTAATTCTAATAGCGCTTGAATTTAAAAGCTTAAGCCTGAATACTGCTGTATTCAGGCTTTTTTATGGCAATTATGGTATTAAGTTTTGTAGACGGAAAAATAGCTAATTCGATATCAATTGATGATCGTGGCTTAGCTTATGGTGATGGTTGTTTTACCACCGCTTTGATTACTGATGGTAAGGTGGTTATGTTGTCAGAGCACCTCAATCGTTTGGCACAGCAAAGCCAGCAACTAGGCTTGCCTGAATTAGCATTGCCTGCGCTAGAAGAAAGTATAAAAAAGATCAGCATAGGGATTAAGATTGGCATCGTCAAAATTATTATCACTTGTGGCAGCGGCGGCCGTGGCTATTCGCGCCTTGGCGCAGAGCAGGCGCGGGTAATTATTTCTGTTAGTGATTACCCTAAATTCTATCCTCAATGGCAAAAACAGGGGATCTGCGTAGGGATTAGTGAGCAAAAGTTAGGTATTAACCCTATGTTGGCTGGTTTAAAGCACCTAAACCGTTTAGAGCAAGTGATGTTAAGAGCCGAATTAGATAGGCGTCCAGAAGATGATATAGTCGCTAGTGATATCAATGGCAGTGTTATTGAATGTTGTAGTGCTAATGTCTTTTGGTTAAAGGCAGGCCAATGGCAAACACCAGTCTTAACCACCGCTGGTGTCGCGGGCTTAATGCGGGCAAAAATTTTGCTACATTATCCAAATATTCAACAAGGTCATTATCCACTTGCTCAATTAGATAATATTGATGCAATGTTTATTAGTAACGCTATTTTAGGTATAGTGCCGGTTAATATTTTTAATGGTCAACAATTGGATATTTCACAGGTTAAAAGCATACAAAGCCAATGCCTTAGCACTGAAAGTTAACATATAAAGATGAAAAAAAAATTTATAAACTTGCCGTTGTTAGTTAGCAGAACGTTAATGACCTTAACGGTTTGCACGCTATTAAGTATTTTGGCTGTTGTTGTTGTTATGATAATGTCAGAAATGAAAGTTCAGCAGCCACTAGCGATTAAACAAGCTGAGTTTTTAACCATTAAGCCAGGCACTTCATTTAATGCTTTTTCTAAGCAATTGGTTAATAAAGGCTGGTTGCAAGAGCGTTTCTGGCTACGCAGTTATGTAAAATTTAATCCTCAAGATAGCAAAATAAAATCAGGTACCTATCAAGTCCAGGCAAATATGAGTACAGCAGTACTGCTGAATTTAGTAGTGTCAGGTAAAGAACATCAATTTTCTATTACCTTTATAGAGGGTAGTACCTTTAAGCAAGTATTAGCTCAGTTAGCACAACATCCACATATTACTCATCAACTTGCTAATTTACCATTAGCGACCATCGCGAAAAAATTATCCATTGAGCAAGATAATCCAGAAGGATGGTTGTTCCCCGAGACCTATGCCTTTACCCAAAATACAACGGATCTCAGTATTATTAAACGTGCTTATGAAAAAATGCAAAGCGTGTTAGAAGTGCAATGGCATAATAGGGCTGAAAATTTACCTTATAAATCGCGATATCAAGCACTTATCATGGCGTCAATTATTGAAAAAGAAAGTGGTCGCCATACAGAGCATCCGCGTATCTCGTCAGTATTTGTTAATCGCCTCAATAAAAAAATGCGTTTGCAAACCGATCCAACGGTAATTTATGGCTTAGGTGAGCGTTACCAAGGCGATATCACCTACGCACACTTACGGGAAAAAACCGCTTATAATACTTATAAAATAAAAGGCTTACCGCCAACACCAATCGCCTTGCCTGGCGCCCAAGCGCTGCGAGCTGCATTGCAGCCAGAGTTGAGTGAATATTTGTATTTTGTCAGCAATGGTGAGGGCGAGCATATATTTTCCAAAAATCTAGCCGATCATAACCGTGCGGTAACAAAGTACCAGCGTAAAAAAAACTAACGTTAACATTTCAATAAAAATATTTTGGATAATTTCAGTATGAATAAAGGTAAGTTTATTGTTGTCGAGGGCATAGAAGGCGCGGGTAAGTCGTCAGCAATTAGCGTGATTGAAGCGGTGTTGAATAAACATAATATCCCTTTTATAAAAACTCGAGAGCCTGGTGGTACACCATTAGCCGAAGCGCTGCGAGAGATTGTAAAATCAGTCAGCCATGATGAAGAGCTAACGCAAGAAACTGAACTTTTGTTGATGTATGCTAGCCGCAGCCAACTACTAGCCAATAAAATTTTACCCGCTCTAGCAAAGGGTACATGGGTGATTGGCGATCGTCATGACTTATCATCACGCGCTTATCAAGGTGGCGGTCGGCAATTTGACGATGCAATAATGAATGCTATAGCCGATGTTACCTTAAAGGGTTTTACACCCGACCTAACCGTTTATTTAGATATTGCGCCAGAACTTGGCTTAGCTCGAGCACAAGCCCGAGGCGAGTTAGATAGGATTGAGTTAGAAAAAATTGAATTTTTTCAGCGCGTACGAAACAAATACTTAGCTTTAGCACAAGCGTCAAACAGCACAAACATTATAGATGCGAGTCAAGCGATGGACGTGGTGCACAAAGCTGTTGTTAAAGCAATTGAAGCTTTTATCCACGTTGAACAAGGCGAATAGATGAAAACTTGGTTACTTGCGCTTCAACAGCAATTGTCTCGACAAATTCGTGAAAACAAACTGCCTCATGCCTTATTATTTTCTGGGGTTGATGGTGCTGGCCAAGAAGAAATAGCGCACTGGCTAATTAATGTGCTGCTATGCCAAAACTTAAAAGAAGACGCATCACAAGACTTAACACAAGGTATAACACAAGGTATAACACAAGAAAAAGACGAGAGCTTAAGCCAAGTAAGCCAAGAAGCAGCCAGCGATAAGCCGTTTACTTTTCAGCCTTGTGGTGATTGCAAAACCTGTAAGTTGTTTGCAAATAATAGTTATCCGGATCATCTGACTATCGTTAATGACAAAAATACTATTGGCGTAGATGCAATACGGAAACTGAGCCAATTTTTTGAGAAAACCGCTCATATCGGCATCGCTAAAACAGCCTTAGTCAATCATGCTGATACTATGACCGTCTCAGCAGCAAATGCCTTATTAAAAACCTTAGAAGAGCCAACCTCTCAAAGTTTCATTATGCTAACAACGCATAGCAGTGATGTGCTGCTAGCTACTATTATTAGTCGTTGTCAAAAATTTGAAATTCGTCCACCAGTGGGCAAAAAACTTTTGGCTGAATATAAAAAACAGGGTGATGATGCTTTTGTAAACCTCAGCCATCTTAGCGAATTAACCGACGAAGCAACAGCCGTTGCGTTTACAGCGTTTCGTGATAAGGTCAAAGGCTATTTATGTGCTCACCAACATCGTGCAGAGCTATTAGCCATATTGGTTGAACACCGTGATGGTTTTCGTTGGCTGGAAAAAATTGTAGTCAATTTGATGCGCAATCATTGGGGCTGGCCAACAGCAGGGCATCAAAACGAACAAGAAAGTGTTATCAATAAACAACAGTTATGGCAGGTGTATAACTTAGTACAAGCGGCCAATATTAAGCTAAAGACCTTAGTACAAATTAACCGGCAGTTTTTAAGTGAAAAATTACTCGCTGATATTAGCGTTGTCGTTAAACAAAAAAATTAACAAAAAAGCGAACAAAAACAGAGGGATGATTTTGGAAAATATTACACTTAACTTTATGTCAGATGGTGATTTATATCAGTCATATATGCCATTTATAAAAAATGGCGGTTTATTTATTCGCACCACAGAGCATTATGAATTAGCCACTGATGTGAACTTACTTGTTACCTTGCCCGACTCCTTAGAGCCTTCTAAAATTAAAGGCAAAGTGTCTTGGATTACCCCCATTGGTGCACAAAATGGTACACCTGCTGGTATAGGTGTTAGCTTTGTCGAAGATCCTGATAATGTTCGTAGCCAAATTGACAAATCAATAGGGCATTTATTGAGTTCATCTGAACCAACATTATCGATGTAAAAGGCCTATTTTAACTGAAATAGCACTATTAAATACTATGCCTATTGAGAAAATTTTCATCATGTCAGCAACTCATTAATTCAATAGCTATGATAAATTTCCAAACTAACATTAAGCACATTTGTGCGGAGTAACCCTGTGTTCATAGATTCTCATTGTCACTTAGACCGTTTAAAACTCGAAGATTTTGACAATAATTTAGATAATGTTGTTAATGCCGCATTGGCAGAAAAGGTCAATACCTTGTTGTGCGTTAGCGTCACTTTGCAAGATTTTCCAGCGATGGCAGAAACAACGGCTAAATATGACAATGTTTGGCTAACCTGTGGCGCGCATCCGCTTAATCAAGCTGATGAAATTGACCCTGCACTATTAACTCGTTTAGCGGCTCACCCACGCGTAATCGCTATTGGTGAAACCGGCCTTGATTATTTTTACGCGCCAGAAACAAAACAGGTACAGTTAGACTCTTTTCGAAAACATATCCGTGTTGCTAATCAGTTAAAAAAACCTCTGATCATTCATACTCGAGATGCTCAAGAAGATACCCTAGCTATGTTAAGGGCTGAGCAGGCGGAAAATGTTGGCGGGATCCTACATTGCTTTACTGAAAGTTGGCAGATGGCTGAACAAGCGATAGCGATGGGGTTTTATATTTCATTTTCCGGTATCGTGACGTTTAAAAATGCGACTGACTTAAGAGAAGTTGCTAAAAAAGTTCCCTCAGACCGCTTTTTAATTGAAACTGATGCGCCATATTTAGCACCCGTGCCCCATCGAGGTAAACAAAATCAGCCAGCGTATGTGGTTGAAGTAGCAAAGCATCTTGCTAGTATTCGTGGTACCTCGGTTGCAGAAATTGCACAGCAATCAAGTGAGAACTTTCATCGTTTGTTCCCTGAGACTCAAACGGTTTAATGGTATTAGATAAAAATAGTATTAAACAATAAAGTTGTGCAATAACTAGCTGCAGAGCGATGTTAATTGAAACTGATACGCGATATTTATGGCCAGCACCCGTGCCCCATCGAGGTAAACAAAATCAGCCAGCGTATGTGGTTGAAGTAGCAAAGCATCTTGCTAGTATTCGTGGTACCTCGGTTGCAGAAATTGCACAGCAATCAAGTGAGAACTTTCATCGTTTGTTCCCTGAGACTCAAACGGTTTAATGGTATTAGATAAAAATAGTATTAGATAAAAATAGTATTAAACAATAAAGTCGTGCAATAACTAGCTGCAGAGCGATGTTAATTTAAACTGATACGCGATATTTATGGTCAGCACCCGTGCCCCATCGAGGTAAACAAAATCAGCCAGCGTATGTGGTTGAAGTAGCAAAGCATCTTGCTAGTATTCGTGGTACCTCGGTTGCAGAAATTGCACGGCAATCAAGTGAGAACTTTCATCGTTTGTTCCCTGAGACTCAAACGGTTTAATGGTATTAGATAAAAATATTATTAGATAAAAATAGTATTAAACAATAAAGTCGTACAATAACTAGCTGCAGAGCGATGTTAATTGAAACTGATACGCGATATTTATGGTCAGCACCCGTGCCCCATTGTGGTAAATAAAATCAGCCAGCGTATGTGGTTGAAGTAGCAAAGCATCTTGCTAGTATTCGTGGTACCTCGGTTACAGAAATTGCACAGCAATCAAGTGAGAACTTTCATCGTTTGTTTCTTCAGTCGCATATTCGCTAATAGAATTATCAAATATGATCAGCCAAAAAAGCTCTAAAACCATGGTTGATTTTGGACTCAAAGGCTGGTTCAACGAAGCTATTATACCAAGTTGATTAATTACCTACTCATTTCACCTGGTTAAAACCACCCACTACTGCGTTATTTATTTAATAATTAGCACAACGAGTTATTAAAATAAATGCCTTATATTGGGTCGTTTTTCCTGTGTATAAAGTAGACCATCTAATTAATGAAATTGAAATTGATATTACATTGAAACATTAAATAGCCGGAGCACTGTTTGTTGATTTTTCAATGCACTACATGGCTTATTACCTATTACCCAGCTAGGTGATTTTAGTGTTGTGTGTCATGATATTTATCTTAAGTATAAAAATAAAAGAGATCAGTTTTGTTAAATCGTATTTGGAGCGGATTTTTTTTTGTGGCCTTTATTTCAGCCATGGTGCAGTGGCTGATTTTTGATCAGTTTTTAATTTTTGAAGAAATTGTTAACGCTATTTTTGATATGTCTAGGGTAACAGTTGATATTGCGATTGGCCTGATTGGTATTTTAAGTTTTTGGTTAGGCATGATGAAGATAGCGGAACATGCCGGTATTATCGACAAAATAGCACAGTTTATTTCACCATTATTTGTTCGTCTTATGCCAGAGGTACCCAAAGGGCATCCAGCCATAGGGTCGATGACCATGAACTTGTCAGCAAACTTCTTAGGTTTAGATAATGCGGCTACGCCTTTAGGCTTAAAAGCCATGCAAGATTTGCAATTACTGAATCCAAACAAAGCAACCGCATCCAATGCGCAAATACTCTTTTTGGTGTTAAATACTTCCGCGGTGACATTATTCCCTGTGACTGTTTTTGTTTATCGCGCACAACAGGGGGCGCTAAACCCGACCGACGTTTTTGTCCCTATTTTATTGGCAACATTTGCCTCGACTCTGGCAGGATTGTTCGCGGTTGCATTTGTGCAAAAAATAAAAATTTATCAGCAAGTTATTTTATTATATTTAGCCGCAGGCATCGCGCTTGTCGGTGGCGTGGTGGTTTATTTCACTACCTTAAGTGCAGAGCTTTTGGCACAACAATCATCCCTGATGGGCAATTTATTAATATTTTCCACGCTAATTAGTTTCTTGTTTGTCGCCTTAAAACGCAAGGTGAATGTATATGACAGTTTTATTGAAGGGGCTAAACAGGGCTTTGAAACAAGTATTAAGATTATTCCTTATTTATTAGCCATGTTGTGTGCAATAGGGGTATTTAGGGCCAGTGGTGCTTTAAATATTTTGATTGATGGCATACGAGAGTTAGTTTTGCTTTTTAACGGTGACACCCGCTTTGTTGATGCGCTACCTACTGCATTTATGAAGCCATTAAGTGGCTCTGGCGCTCGTGCCATGATGATAGAAACCATGAACACACATGGCGCTGATTCATTCGCTGGTCGTTTAGCTTCCATTGTGCAAGGCTCTACCGAAACTACATTTTATGTTTTAGCGGTTTATTTTGGTTCGGTTGGTATTCGCTATAGTCGCCATGCCTTGGCTTGTGGACTTATTGCCGATCTTGCTGGTATTACCGCTGCTATTGGTGTTTGTTATTGGTTTTTTGGCTAATCGATAAATTGTCGACATTTATTCAGTATCTTTAAAAATGGTGGTAACAAGTATAGGTTAATGAACTAAGGGGCTTTTATTTTAAAAATTTCTTTATTTAACAATTAATTGATTTATTTTTTAGCAGTAATATTCCATGTCATCAAACAATTTTTATCATGTTTACGACCAAAGTATAGTGGGTATTGTCGACAATTGTCTTTGACTAACATTGACTAATGCTGAAGTTTCGGTATCATCAGTGTATTGTTTTTATAAGTGTCGACAATACTAATGGCGTTAGACAACCCTACAACACAAGCCGCGGTTACTACTGCAGATAAAGTATTCGAGCAAATGTTACATGCCATTGTTGATGGTACCATCAAATCAGGTAGTAAAATTAGTGAGCCTGAATTAGCTAAAAACTATCAAATTAGTCGTTCAACCTTGCGTGAAGCGTTAAATCGTTTGGAAAAATGTCATTTAATTGAACGTAAAGCCAATGTTGGCTCTCGTGTGGTTGAATGTTCAATCGCTGGGTTGCTAGAGATTTATGTCGTTCGCGAAGCTCTCGAAGGTATGGCATGTCGCCAAGCAGCGATCAATATGACTGAAGATGAAATTATCGAAATGAAGGCTATGCTCAAACAACATGCAAGTGCTAAGGCATTGCGTGACGGTATCGCCTACTATCAAGAAGAAGGCGATTTAGATTTTCACTATAAAGTGATACTCGGTAGTCATAATCAACAACTCATTAATATCTTGTGTGGCCAACTTTATCACCTTGTTCGTATGTACCGCTGCCAATTCGGCATGAATAGCCCTCGAGCAACCAAAGCGTTTGATGAACATTCTCGCATCATTGAAGCGATAGCTGATCGTGATGGTGAATTAGCCGAAATGCTAATGAGGCGTCACATTGCCGCATCGCGTAAAAATATCGAAAATAAAATTGCCCAGCAACAATAGCGGCAAGCTTTTAACATTAATTTAATTACAACATATACATGACTAAAAAAGGATAAAGCAATGTCTAAACAATTATCTCCTGGTGCTAAGTTTCGCCAAGCTTTAGCAAATAATAAACCCTTGCAAGTTGTCGGTACCGTTAACGCCTACTGTGCAATGATGGCCGAACAATTAGGTCATCAAGCCATTTATTTATCTGGTGGTGGTGTTGCTAATGCCTCCTATGGTTTACCTGATTTAGGTATGACATCATTGAATGATGTTATTGCGGATGTATCACGCATTACTTCAGCTTGTAGCTTACCGCTTTTAGTCGATATTGATACCGGCTGGGGTGGCGCATTTAATATTGCTAAAACTATTCGTGATATGGAAAAAGCCGGTGCTGCTGCAGTACACCTTGAAGATCAAGTGGCGCAAAAGCGTTGTGGTCATCGTCCTAATAAAGAAATTGTTTCTACAGAAGAAATGGCTGATCGAATTAAAGCTGCGGTTGACGCGCGTATTGATAGCGACTTTTTTATTATGGCTCGCACTGATGCCTTTGCTCAGGAAGGTTTAGAAGCCGCGCTTGCACGTGCTAAAGCTTATGTAGCGGCCGGTGCGGATGGTATTTTTGCTGAAGCGATTCAAACAGAAGCGCATTATAGAGCTTTTACTGAAGCACTTGATGTGCCGGTATTAGCGAACATAACTGAATTTGGCCAAACAGAGCTGTGGAATAAAGCGCAGTTAGGCGAGTGGGGCTGTGCCATGGTGCTTTATCCATTATCAGCATTTAGAGCGATGAATAAAGCAGCTGAGTCTGTTTATAAAACATTGCTTGCAGATGGCGACCAAAAAACAGAAATAGACAACATGCAAACACGTATGGATTTATATGACTACTTGGGCTACCACGATTATGAGCAAAAGCTTGATGTCTTGTTTTCTGAAGGTAAAAACAAGTAGCTATATCCGCTCTACTTTAAAAGCTCAAAGTGGAACGGGTATCACCATTAAAATACATCAATAAGAAATTAAATTTTAACCCTTAACAGTAAATTAATCGTTGTTAAGTACTAGGGGAAAGAATAATGAAAGATAAAAAATTATCAGGTGCTGGCTTACGTGGTCAAAGTGCTGGCGATACCGCTTTATGTACCGTAGGAAAATCAGGCTCGGGCTTAACTTATTGTGGTTACGATATCGCTGATTTAGCTGAAAATTCAACCTTTGAAGAAGTGGCTTACTTACTCTTTAACGGTGAACTTCCTAATGAAAAAGAGCTAGTTAGCTATAAAACTGATTTATTGGCGATGCGTGATTTACCGCAAGCTTTAAAAGCTGTACTTAAGCTGATCCCAAAAGAAGCACATCCAATGGATGTTATGCGTACGGGTTGTTCATTTTTAGGTAATTTAGAGCCAGAAAATGATTTTAGTGAACAAAATAAAGCCGCAAACCGCTTGTTATCTGCTTTTCCTGCCATCATGTGTTATTGGTATAAATTTTCACATGAGGGGCTAGAAATTGACTGTACTTCAGATGAAGCGTCGTTAGGTGGGCATTTTTTACGTTTATTAAATGGTAAAAGTCCGTCTAAGCAGCATGAGCGCGTGATGGATGTTTCATTAATTTTATACGCTGAGCATGAATTTAACGCTTCTACGTTTACGGCACGTGTTTGTGCTTCAACGTTGTCTGATATGTTCTCATGTGTGACGGGTGCTATTGGTACTTTACGTGGGCCCCTGCACGGTGGTGCTAACGAAGCCGCCATGGACATGATTGAAAAATTCAACTCACCTGCTGATGCTAAAGTACAGATGGCCGGTATGCTTGAGCGTAAAGAAAAAATAATGGGTTTTGGACATGCGATTTACAGCACGTCTGATCCACGTAATGTCATCATCAAAGCCTGGTCTGAAAAACTGGCCGCTGAAAATGGTGACACATCGATGTACGATATTTCAGTAGCCTGTGAAGAGTTTATGTGGGACAGCAAAAAATTATTTTGTAATGCCGATTTTTTTCATGCCTCAACTTATAATTACATGGGTATTCCAACGAAATTATTTACCCCTATTTTTGTTTGCTCACGCCTAACAGGTTGGGCGGCTCATGTTATGGAACAACGTGAAAATAACCGTATTATTCGCCCATCGGCTGACTATATTGGTGCAGAGCCTCGTAAAGTGCAACCTATCGCTAATAGGTAGGCTGGCAGGCATTTATTACTTAGCATCTAGATAAATAAAGCCTTATCTATCCCGATAAGGCTTTTGTAAGTTGCTAGTGATATGCCGTGTCATTAATTAAATTACTTAAAAAGAGTCTGTTGTACTCTTTTTTACTATGTGGAGTAAATTATGAATTACGATTACCGCAAAGCTTTGCCAGGTTATAAACATCATGGTGTCACGATAGATTTTTTCGATACGCGAGAAGCGATTGAAACAATTAAACCTGGTGCTTATAAAACACTACCTTACACTTCACGTGTGCTTGCTGAACAATTAGTTCGCCGATGTGACCCTGCAACATTAACCGATGCGCTAAAACAAATTATTGAAAGCAAGCAAGATCTCGACTTTCCTTGGTACCCAGCACGCGTTGTTTGTCATGACATCCTTGGTCAAACCGCTTTAGTTGATTTAGCGGGCCTTCGAGATGCCATTGCTGATCAAGGTGGCGATCCAGCCAAAGTTAACCCTGTTGTACCAACACAATTAATTGTTGATCATTCTCTAGCGGTAGAAGCTCCTGGTTTTGATAGCGAAGCCTTCGAGAAAAACCGGGCAATCGAAGACCGTCGTAATGAACACCGCTTTCATTTTATTGAGTGGACCAAAACTGCTTTTAAAAATGTTGATGTTATCCCCGCCGGTAACGGCATTATGCACCAAATTAATTTAGAGAAAATGTCACCGGTTATTCAAGCGCGTGATGGTGTAGCTTTTCCTGATACTTGTGTTGGTACTGACTCTCACACGCCGCACATTGATGCCTTAGGAGTTATTGCTATAGGTGTTGGTGGTTTAGAGGCTGAAACCGTTATGCTTGGCCGTCCATCGATGATGCGCTTACCTGATATTATTGGTGTAAAGCTGACCGGTAAACGTCAACCAGGTATCACAGCAACTGATATAGTCTTAGCTATCACTGAATTTTTACGTAATCAAAAAGTGGTGTCTGCTTACTTAGAATTCTTTGGTGAAGGCACTAAAAGCTTAACTATTGGTGACCGAGCCACTATCTCAAACATGACCCCAGAGTATGGTGCATCAGCAGGTATGTTCTACATCGATGAACAAACCATTGATTATTTGAAAATTACTGGGCGTGAACCAGAGCAAATAGCACTGGTTGAAACTTATGCTAAGCACACTGGCCTTTGGGCTGATGATTTAGTAGAAGCGCAATATCCACGGGTAATCGAATTTGATTTATCAAGCGTAGGTCGTAATCTAGCCGGTCCTTCTAACCCACATCGTCGTTTAGCGACAGCTGATTTAGCCTCAAAAAACATCGCTAAAGACCTTGATGCTTGTAAAGTACAAGAAGCTAACGGCCAAATGCCTGATGGTGCGGTTATTATTGCTGCTATTACCTCTTGTACAAACACCTCTAATCCGCGCAATGTTGTTGCTGCAGGTCTTATCGCCAAACGTGCCAATGAACTTGGCTTAGTGCGTAAACCTTGGGTTAAATCTTCATTTGCGCCAGGTTCAAAAGTAGCCAAGCTTTATTTAGAAGAAGCGGGTTTACTGGTTGAAATGGAAAAGCTAGGTTTTGGTATCGTGGGTTATGCCTGTACAACGTGTAACGGTATGAGTGGTGCGTTAGATCCAAAAATTCAACAAGAAGTTATTGACCGTGATTTATATTCAACAGCGGTATTATCAGGTAATCGTAACTTTGATGGTCGTATTCATCCGTATGCCAAACAAGCTTTCTTAGCGTCACCACCCTTAGTGGTTGCTTATGCGATTGCCGGTACTATTCGTTTTGATATTGAAAAAGACATCTTAGGTCAAGATCAAAAGGGTAACGACATTACCCTGAAAGACATCTGGCCCAGTGATGAAGAAATTGATGCGATTGTGGCCTCATGCGTTAAACCTGAGCAATTCAAAAAAATCTACACACCCATGTTTGATTTAGGCGCTTTTGAGCCGGCAGAAAGTCCGTTATATGCGTGGGACGATACCAGCACTTATATTCGTCGTCCTCCCTACTGGGATACTGAGGGGCAAGGTGCATTAGCCGGTGAACGTACCATGAAAGATATGCGTCCACTAGCGGTATTGGGTGATAACATTACCACTGACCATTTATCACCCTCAAATGCTATTCAATTAGATAGTGCTGCAGGTGCCTACTTAGATAAAATGGGCTTACCAGAAGAAGATTTTAACTCGTATGCAACTCACCGTGGTGACCATTTAACGGCGCAACGTGCAACATTTGCTAACCCTAAATTATTTAACGAAATGTGTCGTGATGACAAAGGTGAAGTTAAGCAAGGCTCGCTCACACGTATTGAGCCAGAAGGCACTGAATCACGGATGTGGGAAGCCATTGAAACTTATATGGAACGCAAGCAACCGCTTATTATTATCGCGGGTGCTGATTATGGCCAAGGTTCCTCACGTGATTGGGCAGCCAAAGGTGTTCGTTTAGCGGGCGTTGAAGTGATTGTTGCTGAAGGTTTTGAACGTATTCACCGCACTAACTTAGTCGGTATGGGCGTGTTACCGTTAGAATTTATTAACGGTGAAACCCGTCATACTTATCATATTGATGGTTCAGAAACCTACGATGTAGTGGGTACACCAACCTCAGGTGGTGCGATGACGGTGGTTATGACTCGTCACTCAGATGAAGGTCAGGGCGAAGTTATAGAGATCCCAGTGAAATGTCGTTTAGATACCGCTGAAGAAGTCTCTGTTTATGCGGCCGGTGGTGTCTTACAAAAGTTTGCCAATGATTTCTTAGAGTCTAATGGCTAAAAGCTTATTTTTGAAAATAGTGGCGTTACCTGTGCTGAGCTATAAATGTAGCTTGTGTACATATACGTTGTTCTTAATCAAAATAATTGCCCTTAGTAGTAAATTCTGATGAAGAATGATTAGCAGCAATTCAATTGCTGCTTTTTTATGTTCAGGACGAACGGTATGACGTGATCACATGGATGTGAAAGAACGTTGATGTTCAGGACGAACGGTATGACGTGATCACATGGATGTGAAAGAACGTTGATGCGTTAAACAAATGTTAAGTCGCTATTATGGAAGATGAACCAAGTGACTCATATTGATAAAATTTAGAGGTGTTAAATGTCTTCAGTTCCTCAAGTAAAAATCCCCGCAACCTATATGCGTGGTGGTACATCAAAAGGTGTGTTTTTTAATTTAACTGACTTACCCGAGCGTTGCCAAATTGCAGGTCAAGCTCGTGATAATATGTTACTTCGAGTTATCGGTAGCCCAGATCTTTACGGTAAACAAACCGATGGTATGGGTGGGGCGACATCAAGTACCAGTAAAACCGTTATTTTGGCTAAAAGTGCGGTTGTCGATCACGACGTGGATTATTTATTCGGTCAAGTAGCGATAGATAAAGCCTTTGTCGATTGGAGTGGCAATTGTGGTAATTTGACCGCAGCAGTGGGCTCATTTGCTATTATGTCAGATTTAGTTGATGCCAGTCGTATTCCTGAAAATGGAGTATGTACGGTACGTATTTGGCAAAAAAACATTAATAAAACTATTATTGCTCGCGTGCCAATTACCGATGGCCAAGTACAAGAAACTGGTGATTTTGAACTCGACGGCGTAACATTTCCTGCCGCAGAAGTGCCGGTGGAGTTTATTGCGCCAGTGGATCCGTCAGAGGCAATGTTTCCAACCGGTAATGTCGTTGATGAACTTGACGTGCCCGCTGTTGGTAATTTCAAAGCCGTAAAATATAAAGTAACGATGATCAGCGCGGGTATTCCGACTATTTTCTTAAATGCAGAAGATATTGGTTATACCGGTACAGAATTACAAGATGCTATTAATAATGATGAAGCAGCGTTAGCGCGTTTTGAAACTATTCGTGCAGCTGGCGCGGTTAAAATGGGCTTGATTAACGATGTCTCTGAAGCGGCTGCACGTCAACATACACCGAAGGTTGCTTTTGTCAGTACCGCTAAAGACTATCTAACATCAAGTGGTAAAACGGTTTTTTCAGCAGATATCGACTTGCATGTTCGCGCGCTATCAATGGGTAAATTACACCATGCGATGATGGGCACAGCGGCGGTTGCTATTGGTACTGCCGCGGCAATATCGGGTACTTTAGTGAATTTAGCAGCAGGTGGCGGTGAACGTGAGGCTGTGGTTTTTGGTCATCCATCGGGTACCCTTAAAGTGGGAGCTCAAGCGTCAAAAATTGATGGTATGTGGACGGTAAATAAAGCCATTATGAGTCGAAGTGCCCGGGTATTAATGGAAGGTTGGGTGCGAATTCCTGCTGATTCGTTTTAAGCTCAAGACAAGTTAACCCATAAGACAAAATCTAGTAAAAAAGCTAGTCGTAAACGATTTAACGATTAAAAAATGATAAATGCGCCACTAAAGTTAGCATTTATCATAAAATTACCAGATAATTGCCAATTGCTGCTGATAGCGCTTTAATTTTATGCGCTATCAGGGTATGTTATGCGTTTTTATTGCAGGCATGATCATTAATGACAAAAAACACCTTTTATCGGGACTTATATAAGCAAGTTGAAGCGTTGATCAGTGATGAAACTGATGTTATTGCTAACATGGCCAACGTCAGTGCTTTGTTATTTGAACAATTAACTGAAGTTAATTGGGTTGGATTTTACCGTATGGTCAATGACGAACTTGTACTTGGTCCATTTCAAGGCAAAGTGGCTTGTATACGCATCCCTTTAAGCCGTGGCGTATGTGGCACTGCTGCAAGTGAAAACAAAGTGCAGCGTGTTGCCGATGTCCATGAATTTGACGGTCACATTGCCTGCGATGCGAGTACTAATTCTGAAATAGTATTACCTTTAACGTTAGACAAAAAGGTTATAGCGGTACTTGATATTGATAGCATCGCATTTAATCGTTTTGATAAAGATGATCAGGCAGGATTAGAAAAAATAATTAGTTTGTTTGAAAATGTTATGATTAACCATGGCGTGGTAAACTGATGAAAGAGATTGTTGTTATTCATGACTACCTAGTATCAGAAGCCGTTGTTGGTGATTGGGAAGGTGATGAAGAGATAGTTGCTGAGCGTATTAACGAGATTTATCATACCGTTTATGACTTAGCAGAAGAAGATATTGCACCAGAGGTTTTAGAGCAGTTGCTTTCTTTGGTGTGGGACACGTGGATAGGGCAAGAAGCCTTAGCTGAAATCGAAAGTGAAGATATTTATGATTGGTGCCGACATATGTTGGAAAATCGTGAACAATATCTAGCAGAGCAGAATTAAAATTTTGAAAAGTTGTATTTATGGAAACTAAAACAGAAAGTGAAGTAAAAGTGGTAGCAGATGCGGCAGTTGAAACAACGTCAGTAACAGATGCGGGAGTTGAAATAACACCAGTAACAAACGCAGCAGTTGAAACAACGTCAAATACTGATGCTGAAGTGAAGCGCATTAGCACGAAAGAAATTATCGCCTATTTAGCGAAAAAATTTCCAGCATGTTTTTCTATTGAAGGTGCTGCAAAACCATTGAAAATTGGTATTTTTCAAGACTTAGCTGAAAAACTAATTGGTGATGAAACGGTAAGTAAAACTCGTCTACGTCAAGCACTCAGACATTACACAAGTAGCTGGCGCTATTTGAAAGCGATTAAACTCGGCTGTTTTCGCATTGACATTGATGGCAATGACTCGGCAGAAATTGATCAAGAACAAGCAGATTATGCCAGCAAAACATTAAAAGAAAGCCAAGAAAAGTTTGGTAACAAAAAGCCCAAAGACAAAGTCGCTAAAAAACCTTACAAAAGTCATGCTGCTAAGGGAACTAAACCTTCGAGTAAAGACTCTACAGACGATAATAGCCGTAAAGAAAAGTTTAATACGGTTAAATCAACCAAGCGTGTAGTTGCAAAACCAGCTGTTACACTTAAACCGGTTGAAACAAGTAATGTTGTTGTAGGCAAAAATATCAAAGTGCAATTAGGACAATCTTCAATGGACGCTGTTATCACAGAAGTTTCCGGCAAGGATGTTAGTGTGCAATTAAACTCGGGTATGGTTGTTAAAACACAAGTTAAAAATATTTTTACCGAATAATTTTGGAGTACGTGAATGCATAAATTTTGTTGTATAGCTGTTGCAATATCATTGTCACTTGTCAGTATCTCAGGTTTTGCTGAGACCAAGGCAGACAATGAAAGCTTGTTGATATTGGCGCCAGAAAGCCAACATGCCACTTCTACAAAGCGAATTACGGCACAATTTACGCGTGCACACTACAAAAAAATAAAAATTGACGATTTACTTTCTGAGCAAATTTTTGATCGTTACATTAAGCAGTTAGATTACGCCCGTAACGTGTTTCTGGCTTCTGATGTTCAGGGCTTTGAGCAATATCGTGATGAGTTTGATACGGTAATTTCTCGCGGTAAACTCGATGTTGCTTACGAAATCTATAACCTTAATTTACAACGCCGATTAGAACGCTATCAATATGCATTAAGTCTTTTATTAAGCGAAAAACCTTTTGATTTTGAGCTTGATGAAACCTACAACTTTGATCGTGAAGATGCTCAATGGCCTAAATCTGTTGATGAACTAGACGAGTTATGGCGTAAAAAAGTTAAATTTGATGCACTAAACTTAACTTTAGCGGGTAAAGAGTGGGAAAAAATTCAAGAAGTATTAGGTAAACGTTATCGTTATGCGATTAAACGCTTAAAGCAAAGTGAGAGTGAAGATGTTTTTCAAGTCGTCATGAACAGCTTTGCGCGCGTAGTTGAACCACATACTTCCTATTTATCTCCTCGTAATGCCGAACGTTTCCAAATGGAAATGAATTTATCACTGGAAGGTATTGGCGCAGTTTTACGTGCAGAAGAAGACTATACCGTTATCCAAAGTGTGGTTTCTGGTGGCCCAGCAGATAAGTCTAACGAATTAAGCCCTAAAGATCGTATTGTCGGTGTTTCACAAGCTGATGAAGAGTTTGTTGACGTCATTGGTTGGCGTTTAGATGACGTGGTTGAACTGATTAAAGGACCTAAAGGCAGCAAGGTCAGGTTACAAGTTTTAGGGCCAGAATCAGAAGATGATAGCAGTATTAAAGTGGTTTCTATTGTTAGAGATACCATAAAACTTGAAGATCGCGCGGCAAAATCAGAAGTTTATTTTGAAAAAGAAGGCGATGAAAACACTAAAAAACTGGGTGTGATCACGATTCCGAGCTTCTACAACCATCTTTCTCGTGATGTTAAGCTAGAAATAGCTAAACTTAAAGAGCAAAACGTGGCAGGTATCATTGTTGACCTGCGTGGCAATGGTGGTGGCTCGTTAACAGAAGCGACTTTACTTACTGGCTTATTTATTGATAAAGGCCCAGTAGTACAAGTGCGTGATGGCGCTAACCGCGTACAAGTTAACAGTGATAAAGACGGTATCAGTTTTTATGATGGGCCGTTAACGGTCATGGTTGATCGCTACAGTGCTTCTGCGTCAGAAATATTTTCAGCGGCAATTCAGGATTATGGACGCGGCGTTATTGTTGGTGAGCACACCTTTGGCAAAGGTACTGTGCAGCAACATAGAGGTTTAGGCCGGGTTTATGATTTGTACGAAAAACCGTTTGGCAGTATCCAATTTACTATTGCCAAGTTTTATCGTATTAATGGCGGCAGTACCCAACATCGGGGAGTATTACCTGATATTGAATTTCCATCGGCAATAGATCCAGCTGATTGGGGCGAAAGTAAGGAAGAAAATGCCTTACCTTGGGATCAAATTCCAAAAGCCCGATATCGTAAGCTTAATGATATTAGTCAAGCGGTATCATATTTGACTTCATTGCATAGTTCACGTATCGAAAAAAACCAAGAGTTTAATTATTTACTTTCTGATATTGCAGAATATAAAGCTGAAAAAGATGATAAAAACATTTCGCTAAACTTAGCTAAGCGTAAAGAAAAAAGAGAGAGCCGTAAAGCTAAGCAATTAAAGCGAGCTAATGAACGACTTACCGTTATGGGTAAAGAAAAAGTCGCTGATTTAGATGACTTACCAGAAGATTTAGAAGCACTAGACCCGTTTTTAGACGAAACAGCAAAAATTACTTTTGACTTAGTGTCACTGGGTAAAGTCGCAAAAAAATAACAATTTTATTGATATAATAATGAAAGCCACCTTTTGGGTGGCTTTTTAGTGCTAGGGTGTTTTGCACGCCATTTTATTAAGTTATTACCTATTTGTGCTAGATTAAAAAAAGCTAAGACTATATCGCCTCTCTGGTGGTGAGTACTTAGATTTTTATAAAACTAAAAAATTGTGCTCTCAATACCCATAGTCAGCTATGAGTTAATCGAGTACCGTTGCTTGATTTATTTTTCTGCGCACAACAAGAACACAAACTTAATGCAACAGGCATGACTGCTTTTTAGCTGAAATAATTGCATAATTATTCTTTAAATCCTTATAAACAAAGGGCTAGTTAGATGGTTATTGTCAAAAATAACTTGCACTATCTGCGAACAGTCGGCATCTTACTAGCACAAATAATTTAACCACTATAATAATTAAGATAATAAGGTGTAAATTTATCTATGTCTGACCCTCAATCTTTGCGACAACCTTCCATGTTGGATTCTCTTATTCCAATCGTTGTCCTTATTTGTTTATTAATTGCCGCAGTAACTTTTTTTGGTGATAGTTCATCATCAGGACCTAACCAAATAGCCTTGCTTTTAGCAACGGGTGTCGCCGCAGTGATCGGGCTGAAAAATGGTCATAAATGGCACGCGATGGAAAAAGCAATTATCCATGGCATATCAATTTCTTTAGGCGCGGTGCTTATTTTATTAGCGGTAGGGTCATTAATTGGTACATGGTTGTTATCAGGTACTGTGCCCACGATGGTTTATTATGGCTTGAAAATAATAGACCCCAGTTGGTTTTATGCCGCAACGTGCTTAGTGTGCGGTATTGTAGCGATGAGCATAGGTAGCTCTTGGACCACGGCTGCGACCGTAGGTGTTGCGTTTATTGGTATTGCTGGTGGCTTTGAATTATCACCATCGGTTACTGCGGGGGCCGTGATATCAGGCGCTTATTTTGGCGACAAACTATCACCATTATCTGAAACGACTAATTTAGCACCTGCCGTAGCTGGTAGTGAATTATTTGCTCACATTCGTTATATGTTATGGACCACGATTCCTTCGATTACTATTGCGCTCATTTTATTCCTTATTATTGGTTTTAATCATTCTACTTCAGGGGTGGGTAACACCGACAGTATTGTGTCATTGACTAGCACGTTGGAAAACACCTACAACATATCAGCCTTGAATTTAATTCCTTTGCTGCTACTATTAATTATGGCTTATAAAAAAATGCCCGCTTTTCCGGCGGTTGCTATCGGCGCGGTATTAGGTGCTATTTGGGCGGTGATTTTTCAACAAGATTTGATCTCGGGCATGGCTCAAGCAGGTGTAGATTCAACTAAAGCTACCATTATGGTGGTATGGACGGCATTTTTTGATGGCGTAGTGGTTGAAACAGGTAATACTGAAATTGATCAGCTACTAAGCCGTGGCGGCATGTCAGGTATGTTAAATACCATCTGGCTAGTGGTTACTGCATTAAGCTTTGGTGCAATTTTAGAACATCTAGGCATGTTGAAAAAGTTTGTTGAATCAATCTTAGCGAAAGCCAAATCAACAGGTAGCTTAATTGCCAGTACCGTAGCCACATGTATTGGCACTAACTTGATTACGGCCGACCAATACATGGCTATTGTGATGCCGGGAAGAATGTACAAAGAAGAATATGAAAAAAGGGGCTTAGCCCCTGTTGTATTAAGCCGAACATTAGAAGACTCTGGCACTATTACTTCACCATTAATACCTTGGAATACCTGTGGTGCCTTTATGTTTGGCGCGATGGCATTAACCTCTTATGATTATATATTTTATTGCTTTTTTAACTTAATTAACCCTATTTTAGCCGTGACATATGGTTATATGGGCTTTAAGATAAAGAGATTAGTGACAAAGAACTAAAAATTTACAAAATTAATAAATATTCACCAAGCCTGTTTAATACAGGCTTTTTAATGTCTATTTCAGGCGTTAATTTCTAACTAATACCCGTTCCATTAAGTTTGTGATTTTGTTGCGTGCAGGAAAAATAAATCAAGGTAAGGCGTTCGATTGACCAATAGCTGGCTATTGGGAGCGAGCGCAACACAACCTTGAACTATTTTAACTGGCACAAGTGAGTAATAAATTAATGGGATCGGTATAATATACAATGTAATCTATTAAGGATGCGCATGAGTGATTTTACCCCCCGCTATTTAGCTGACTATAGCGAAGCAAACTTTTCTATTTCTACCGTTGAGTTAACTTTTGAACTCGATGAATATAAAACTCGTGTTATCAATCGTATGCAAATGATCAAAAAGGTGTCAAACAACGACCCGCTAATACTTGATGGCGAGCACTTAACTTTATTATCAGTTTTGATTGATGACAAGCCGCTTTCAAGTGATGATTATCGCGTTAGTGATACCAGTTTAACTATTGCTATTGATCGCAACGAATTTACCTTAGAAGTTGTGACTGAAATTAATCCGATAGAAAATACCGCACTTGAAGGCTTATTTAAGTCAGGCGAGGCCTATTGTACTCAGTGTGAAGCGGAAGGTTTTAGGCGTATTAGCTATTACCTTGACCGTCCCGATATCATGGCAACGTTCACCACTAAAGTTATTGCCAATAAAGCGCAGTTTCCCTATTTGTTATCAAATGGCAATAAGATCGCAGTAGGTAATTTAGCCAATGGTCAGCATTTTGTGCAATGGCATGACCCTTTTCCTAAACCGTGTTACTTATTTGCCTTAGTTGCCGGTGATTTTGATGTCTTAAAAGACACTTATACCACGAGCTCTGACCGTGACGTTGCTTTAGAAATATTTGTTGATAAGGGCAATATTCATAAGGCGCATCATGCCATGGCGTCGTTAAAACATGCGATGAACTGGGATGAAGAAACCTTTGGGCTTGAATACGACCTTGATATTTACATGATAGTCGCTGTAGATTTTTTCAATATGGGCGCGATGGAAAATAAAGGACTGAATGTATTTAATAGCAAATTTGTTTTAGCAGATGAAGCGAGCGCAACCGATGTTGATTACTTTAATGTTGAGGCGGTTATTGCCCATGAATATTTTCATAACTGGACGGGTAATCGTGTTACTTGTCGAGATTGGTTTCAACTCAGTTTAAAAGAAGGGCTGACAGTATTTAGAGATCAGCAGTTTAGTGCCGATATGCATTCAGCGCCCGTTAACCGTATTCAAAATGTGCGGGTGTTACGTTCGCTGCAATTTGCCGAGGATGCTGGCCCAATGGCACATCCGATTCGCCCAGAAAAAGTTATCGAAATGAATAACTTTTACACCTTAACAGTTTACGAAAAAGGTGCTGAAGTTATACGTATGATCCATACCTTGCTTGGCGTGGATAAATTTAGAAAAGGTGTAGATTTATACTTTCAACGCTTCGATGGTATGGCAGTGACATGTGATGACTTTATCAGTGCCATGGCAGATGCTTCGGGTGTTGATCTTAGTCAATTTAAGCGCTGGTATACCCAGGCAGGCACGCCTGTATTACAGGTTAGCGAAAGCTTTGATGAAGCTTTGTCTGAATATCAATTAACCATAGCACAAGCTAATGGTGAAAATCTGGCCTTACATATTCCTGTTGGTATTGAACTCATTACCAATGATGGTCAGCCAAACCGGTCGCAGTTGCTACAATTAACCGAGCAAAAGCAAACATGGACTTTTAAAGCTTTTAACAAAAAACCTGTGTTGGCCTTATTGACCGGATTTTCTGCTCCAGTTAAAACTCAATTCGCACGATCGGATCAAGACCTGCAATGTATTATGACACATGCTAAAGATGAATTTTGTCGTTGGGATGCGGGGCAAAAGCTACTAACCACTTATATCACTCAGTTAATGCTAGACCCGACATTGAGTCTACCTGCACATATATATCAGGCCTTTAGGACAATTTTAACCGCCGATATTTCAGCCGCTTTTAAGGCGGAACAATTAACATTACCCAGCTTTAGTGAATTAGTTGACAATATTGAAGAAGTTGACCCTATCGCTCTACTTGACGCCATTGATAGTGTTAAGCAAGTGTTAGCGAAAGAGTTAGCCCCGTTATTTTTAAAGCAGTATCAGCAAAATACACAAGCTGAATATGCCAGCGACGGTATTGCTACTGGCAAACGGGCATTAAAAAATATTTGCCTATCTTATTTGAGTTCGCTTAGTGGCCAAGAAATTTTATTAACCAGACAGTTTCAGCAGTCGAATAATATGACCGACACTTTAGCTGTGCTCAACTGCGCGGCGAAAAATCATCATCAATCTTTTGGAGTTATGATGTCAGACTTTGAGCATAAATGGCGTGATACACCCTTAGTGATGGATAAATGGTTTGCGATACAAGCAAGTGTTAATGAAGAGGTTATTTATGAAAATTTAGCGCTCCTTATTGCACATCCCTTATTTAGCTTAAAGAATCCTAATAGAGCTCGCGCACTCATTGGTGCCTTTGTCGCCAATAATCCGCGTTACTTTCATTGTGCAAGTGGCCGGGGTTATCAGTTTTTAATTGAACAATTAATTCTGCTTAACGATATTAATCCACAAGTGGCATCACGATTAATTACGCCGCTTATTCAATTTAAGTCGTTTGATCAGCACAGGCAAACCATGATAAAAACCAAGCTTGAACAATTTGCTAAGCAAGTAAATATTTCAAAAGATTTAAAGGAAAAACTTGATGCTGCGTTGGCGCATTAGGAAAGGAGCATGAAGTACTATTTTAGCTTGAATATAACGAGTCAAGAATATTTACCTTATTATCAAGGGCGAGTTAACTCAATTATTGTTATGACGGAGCAGAGAGTAAAGATTGAATTTCCAGCTATGCATTTACGCGTTTACTTAACTGGAAATGGCATAAAAGGGCGCTTTTGCTTACAAACACTTAACAATAAGTTTTTATCATTAGATAAAACATTATGATTAGAGTTTTTGCTTTAAACAGTGGTCAGACCATTTGAAATAAGTGTCGTTAATTCTAGGTTGTATGTCGGCGGTTATTTCTGTTCACTATTTGAGGATTGCAGCTTATTAAGATCAGGCGTTTAAAACAAGTGTTTTAAACGCCTTTTTGTTCTCATCAGATGACTTGATTCAAGTCTTGAATATAAAGGGCTTTAACAAAGACTTTAGCGCTTGCCACTGGGTCAAAATGATGTAATTATTGTTTTATACCATGTACGTAGCATATAAAAATAAAATGCAAAATCACATCTGGGGAGATAGAAAATGAAACAGAACCTTCGTAACGGCTTCTACAAAAAGCCGCTTGCTCTGAGTATAGCCGCTGCTTTGATAACATTCGCTAACGTTAATGTTCAGGCAAAAACCTTTGAGTTAGGAAATTTTGACATTACTTTTGATTCTACATTTTCAGCAGGTACAAGCTGGCGAGTAGAAGATCGTAATTGGAATGATAACGTTGGAAAATCTAATAACGTTAATAATGGCTTTGATTTTAGCCAATATCATCCAATACTCAATACAAATCCAGGTGCCGCTACTGTATGGGATGGTACTGGAAGTTATTCTACTAATGGTGACAACGGTAATTTAAACTTTAATTCGGGTGAAAGCTTTTCAAAATTAATTAAAGGTACCCATGAGCTTGGTGTACGTTATGAAAATTTAGGCTTTTTTGGCCGTGCGATGTATTTTTATGATTTTGAAATGGTCGATAAATCGAGAGCTTGGACAAATCCAAGTTCTGGTCAGGTCAATGACCCATGTCGTGACAATGAAGCGAAAGATCAAGTATGTCGTGACGTTCGTATGTTAGATGCTTTCGTTTATGGTGATTTTGATATTGGTGCCATGCCATTTTCTGTCCGTGTTGGTCAACAGGTGATTAGTTGGGGCGAAAGTACCTTAATCTCTCACGGTATTAGTGAACTTAACCCGGTAGATATTGCCCGCTTAAAAGCGCCAGGCGCAGAGCTAAAAGAAGCCTTTATTCCTTTTGGCGCCGTGTGGGCATCGTTAGGTGTTTCAGAAAACTTTAACGTTGAAATGTTTTATCAATATAGCTGGGAAAAAACGGTTTTACCTGCCCCAGGAAGTTATTTTTCAACCAATGATTTTGCTGGTGACGGTGGTCACTATAATAATGTGCAATTAAACTTTGCTAGTAATCCAGATATGGATTTAGACTCAGTTGTTACAAATTTGAACGTACTAAGAGCGCAAATTTTAAATGGCACTGTACCAATTGCCGACGCGACGAGTGCTTATGTTGGAGGTTTCCCAACAAAATTAACCTTGCGTGAAGCTGGCGCTGAAAATGAACCTGAAGATGGTGGCCAATATGGCTTGAGACTATCTTGGTATTTGCCTGATTTTAATGACACTGAAATTAGTTTATACCACATGAATTACCATAGTCGCCGTCCAGTTTTTTCAGGTATTACAGCTGATTTTTCTGAGCAAGCGTTAATTGGTGATTTACTAACAACAGGCGTGCCTGGAGGTGATCTTGGCTATTTATTAGCTAACGAAATAACCGAACAAAACTATACAAATCTACAAGCTTTTTCACGTGTTGAACTGGATTATATTGAAGATATAAAGCTTTACGCTTTGAGCTTTAATACCGCTATTGGCACAACATCGGTTGCCGGTGAAGTGACCTTCCGTCAAGATGAACCCTTGCAAATAGATGATGTTGAATTGTTATTTGCGGCTATGCCACAACAGTTAGCTAACGATTTAGGTCGTAATGAGCTTGATGGTATTTCACAAATGCCTGTTTTCGCTGGTGGTACCCGTGCTAATGGCTATATTTTATCTGATACCATACAAGCACAAATGACCTTAACCCATTTATGGGGCCCAACATTGGGTGCTAGTCAATTTGTGACTTTACTTGAAGTGGGTGGTATTGATATTCGTGATATGCCTGATCAAGAAGTTTTACGTCTAAATGGCCCCGGCACTAGTCGAAATGGTGGTGTTGCAGGTAAAGAAGGTTTAGAACTAGCGCTACAAGACGGCGTTGAAACAAACCCATTCCCAAGTGCATTTGCATGGGGTTACCGCTTTGTGGGTAAGTTGGATTATACCAATGTGTTTGCTGGCATTAACGTTTCACCAAAAGTTGTCTTTTCACATGATGTGAACGGTATTACACCGGATCCATTATTCTTGTTTGTTGAAGAGAGAAAGTCAGTGTCATTAGGTTTAGGTTTTGACTACCAAAACCGTTGGTCTGCAGACTTTAGTTACAACAGCTTTTTTGGTGGCGTAGGCACGACTAATCAAATGGAAGATCGCGATTATGTATCTTTTAACATCAAGTATTCAATTTAAAGCTGTATGAGGACTACTTACATGAAAAATATTTTTAAAAATACCTTTAAAAAGGCAACGCTAGTATCAATAGCGGTGACCGTCGCATTAGCATCAACCGGTGCTACTGCAAAAATTAGCGATCAAGATGCGGCTAAGTTACAAAAAGAATTAACGCCGTTTGGTGCTGTTCGTGCAGCTAATGCCGATGGTTCTATTCCTGCATGGACCGGTGGTATTAAATCAGCACCGGCGGGTTATACTGTAGGCGATCATCATATAGATCCATTTGCTGATGATAAGGCGATGTATACCATCACGGCTAAGAATCTTGCGCAATATAAAGACTTATTAACGCCAGGCCAAATTAAGTTATTTGAAACCTACCCTGATACTTACAAAATGAGTGTTTATCAATCTCGTCGTTCAGCATCGTATCCTGAGCATGTTTATCAGGCGACTTTGGACAATGCCACTAGAACTGAATTAGTTGAAGGTGGCAATGGTATTATTCAAGCGGCAATTGGTATCCCATTTCCAGTACCAAGTGACGGTTTAGAAGCCATTTGGAATCACATTTTACGTTATCGCGGTGAAAAAATAGTTCGTGAAGGTGGTCAAGCAGCGCCAACAGCATCAGGCGATTATACCTATATGGGCTTTGATGATCAGTTACTTATACCCTATGGCGTTAAGGGTGTTAAAGCTGAAGAGCTTCAAAAAACCAATATTTTATTTAAATTTAAACAAAAAGTGACTGAGCCAGCACGTTTAGCGGGTACGGCTTTATTGGTTCATGAAACTATGGATCAAATAAAGACGCCTCGTCAAGCTTGGACCTATAATACTGGCCAGCGTCGTGTTCGTCGTGCACCTAATGTTGCTTATGACGCACCAGGTACAGCGTCAGATGGCTTAAGAACAACAGATGACTTTGACATGTTTAACGGGGCACCTAATCGTTATAACTGGACATTAAAAGGCAAGCAAGAGTTGTTAATTCCTTATAATGATTATCGTTTGCATAGTGATGATTTAAAATATGATCAAATTTTACAACCGGGTCATATTAATCCTGAACTAGTACGTTACGAGAAACATCGCGTTTGGGTGGTCGAGGCGAACTTAAAATCAGATACGCGTCATACCTATAAAAAACGGGTGTTCTATATTGACGAAGATAGCTGGCAAGTAGCGGTTACTGACATTTATGACAACCGTGATGAGCTATATCGAGTGGGTGTTGCTCATGGTATTAATTACTATGAAGTACCAACGCAATGGTCAACTTTAGAAGTGTTTCATGATCTACAATCTCGCCGCTATATTGCGATGGGCTTAGACAATGAAGCTAGTATGTATGACTTTTCCGCCGATTTAAATGATGTAGACTTTACGTCTTCAGCATTACGTCGTGAAGGTCGCAGATAAGTAAGAAGGTTAATAAAACGGCTGGCTAGTGCTAGCCGTTTTTGTTTTAAAGTTTTCAAAGCGTTATTAAATTTTTCATTCCTCTGTTTTTTAGCTAAGCTAAAGACTGGGGATATCATGGTATCAATGGGCATCACTCAGGCTCATTTTCTCCTTAACCTATCTAACTTGAGGCCTACGGTCTCTACAGTTCAAATCAATGGAGCTAATATAGTTAATGATGCGTCTTCTCGTTATTTTACTCAGTTTTCTTACTATCCCTATTATTAATGCGCAAACACTAGACTCGGTCATTGCTCCACTGGCGAGTAAATCACTCTTGCTTGATATTACGGTGATTAATCAGTCAAAATTAGTTGTTGTCGGTGAGCGTGGTCACATTCTATTTTCGACAGATGGTGTGCAATGGCAACAAGCACAAGTGCCGGTACAAGTGACATTAACCGCGGTTTACTTTACCGATAAAAACAACGGTTGGGCAGTTGGTCATGACGCGACCATATTATCGTCAAAAGATGGTGGTATTTCTTGGCAAGTACAACAGCATCTGCCACAAGTAGAGAAGCCGCTGTTGGATGTATTGTTTTTGGACAAAAAAAATGGCATTGCTCTTGGCTCCTATGGTTTATTTTATCGCACAAATGATGGTGGCGAGCATTGGGCTATAGAGCATCATAATGAACTTCTTTATCCAGAAGACCAAGCGTATTTAGCCGAATTAAAACGGGAAGATGAAGAGGCGTATTTAGATGTGCAAAGCAGTATATTACCGCATTTTAATCGCGTTGTTGCCGATGGTCGTACCTTATACATAGCCGGAGAAATGGGCCTAATTGCAAAAAGTAATGATTTTGGTGTTAGTTGGCAAAAACTTGATGAGATATATCCAGGCTCATTTTACGATATAAATCGCACACAGGAAGGCAACTTACTGGTTGTGGGTTTGCGAGGTCATATCTTTCGTAGTTTACGAAATGGTACACCATGGCAAGCAATTGATAGCAATGTTACCGCCTTGTTAAGCGCTATTGTGCTTAGTGACGATCAACGGGTGTTTATATTGGGTAATAACGGCGTATTATTAGAAAGTCGCGATGATGGTGCTACCTTTACCCAACATCTTCAAAAAGACGGTAAAGCACTTATAGCCGGGGTTTGGTATAAAAATAAAATTATCGCCGTCTCTGATGTTGGCATCAAAACCATTAACGTAACTAAGTAACTGTCATGAAATTTAACTCTATTATTAATGTTGTAGAAGCAACACTCTTTCGTCGTCGTTTAGCGGTATTGGTATTTTTTGCTCTAACCAGTATTTTTTTGTTGTTTCAAGCAACACAAATTAAACTTGATGCGGCCTTTACTAAGCATATTCCACTTAACCACACTTATATGAAAACCTATCTCGAGCATAGGGAGAATTTTGGTGGTGCAAATAACGTATTAATTTCAGTGTGTGACAGTAGCGGGGATATTTTTAATCCTGAGTTTTTTACCGCCTTAAAAGGTGTACACGACCAGCTGTTTTTTATACCCGGTGTTGATAGAATTCAGGTGAAATCTTTATTCTCACCGAGTACACGATTTGTTGAAATTGTTGAAGATGGCTTTGCCGGTGGCCCGGTAATACCTGCAAGCTTTCAACCAGATGCCGCGGGTTTAGCTATTGTAAAAGGTAATATAGAAAAAGCGGGTATTGTTGGTAGTATTGTTGCTGATGATTACAGTTGTTCTATGGTGAAAGCCTCATTAATGGAAATTGATCCAAATACCGGTAAGAAGTTAGATAGCATTGTACTTGCCGGACAATTGGAAAATGAAATTCGGGGTGAGTTTGAAAAAGATAATATCTCAATACATATCATTGGCTTTACCAAAATGGTGGGCGATGTTGCAAAAGGAGCAAAAGGGGTTGTAACCTTTTTTGCTATTGCCATTGCTATTACTACATTAATGGTATTTTGGTTTTGTCGCTCACTTGCTTTAACTATTTTACCCATTTCATGTTCATTGATTGCTGTGGTATGGCAACTTGGTATGTTATCAACACTTGGTTTTGGCTTAGACCCGATGTCGATATTGGTGCCCTTTTTAGTCTTTGCAATTGGTGTTAGTCATGGTGTGCAAATGATTAACTCAGTCTCCAAAATGGTTAATAGTGGAAAAACCAGTAAAGAAGCCGCGCAATTGAGTTTCCGGGTGCTGTTAGTGCCAGGTGGTATCGCACTGTTGTCAGATACGGTTGGCTTTATGACACTGTTATCTATTGATATTGGTATTATTCGTGAGCTTGCCATCACCGCCTCACTAGGTGTTGCGATGATTATTTTGACCAACTTGGTGTTGTTGCCGCTGTTAGTTTCTTATCTGCATGTACCAAAAAGCAAAGCAAAGCAGCCAAGTAAAGCGGCTTCTGCAGCTGATGGTATATGGCATTTTATGTCATTATTCGCAACACGTAAGGTAGCATTGATTATATTAGCCTGTACCGCTGTGCTTTATATTGTTGGCTACCAAAAAGCCCAGGATATGAAAATAGGGGAATTACATGCCGGTGCACCGTCACTTCATGAAGAATCGCGCTATAACCAAGATACCTTTTTAATTACTGATAAATATGCCATTAGTGTCGATTATATGTCGATTATTGTTGAAACTACGGCAGACGCTTGTACTTACTATGATCACATGAACACTATTGATAGATTTCAGTGGCGTATGGAAAATATTCCAGGTGTAGAGTCAGCGGTGAGTTTACCGTCCATCGCAAAAATAGTGAATTCGGGCTATAACGAAGGTAATCCAAAATGGCGTGTACTATCACGTAACCCACAAACCTTAGTGCAATCAATTGCACGAGTGCCATCTTCGAGTGGTTTACTCAATAGCGATTGTAGTGCTATGCCGGTGATTTTGTTTTTAGAAGATCATAAAGCTGAAACAATTAATCGTGTGGTTGATGCAGCAAAACTAGCTGCGATTGATTTTGGTAATGATAACTTATCGTTTAAGCTTGCCTCTGGTCCTGTTGGGGTTATGGCGGCGACTAATGAAGCGGTAGAAGCTGCTCAGATCCCGATGATGCTTTATGTTTATGGTGCGGTGATTATTTTATGTTT
Source organism: Colwellia sp. C1TZA3 (assembly GCF_007954265.1). Lineage (GTDB taxonomy): Bacteria > Pseudomonadota > Gammaproteobacteria > Enterobacterales > Alteromonadaceae > Cognaticolwellia. The sequence goes on from NZ_VOLS01000002.1 coordinate 49,237, forward strand.
ATTAAGCTTTAGAAGTTTAAGAGCAACAATCGCAGTAGTTGTGCCACTTTACGTGGTATCAACGCTTGCACAATGGCTGATGACCGCACTTGATATTGGCTTAACGGTATCGACGTTACCGGTTATTGCATTAGGTGTCGGTATAGGTGTTGATTACGGCATTTATATTCTGTCTACCATGAGTGTTAAGCTTCGCAATGGCGCTACAGTTCAAAGTGCTTATTTTGACGCACTTAAAGAGCGAGGTAGTGCGGTATTAATCACCGGAGTGACGTTAGCTATTGGTGTTTCAACCTGGTTTTTCTCTGATTTGAAATTCCAAGTTGATATGGGCATATTATTAACCTTTATGTTTTTAGTCAATATGATTGCTGCCGTACTAGTATTACCAGCTATCGCTGCATTTTTATGGCCACAACGAAAATAAATGCTAATTAATTGAAAGAATAATTATGCATAAATAAACAAGAAAATGACCGAAAGGTCATTTTCTATTTATAACTAATGAATAAATAGAAAATGTCGCTCTGATAGGGACATAAATGTACAGTTTTTAAAGTAATGTATCTAAAATAGTCCTCGCATTCCCCTATGTTTATTAATAAGATCACTGTTATAGTCTCTTCGCTTACAAAGACTAAAAAATAGTAATTATTTCAAGCGTTTTATCCAAAAAGGAAAAAGGCATGACGTTAGTAGACGGTTTACCCTCAGTGATACTCTCAAACGTAGCACAGTTAATACAAAAAAAAGTTCCACCGGCAACAGCTCCCCTTGTAAATCAATTTTCTGAGTTGCTTTATAAAAACATTTCAACTTTAGATTTAGATCATAGAAATGACAGTGACATGTACGGTGCCACGCTAAGCCTTTGGAATACGTTAAACGATTCTCAAGATGACAAACCTGTGATTAAAGTGTTTAATCCACAGGTGTCAAAAAATGGTTGGAAATCTAGCCATACCATCATCGAAATAATTGTCCGTGATATGCCATTTTTAGTTGACTCTGTGCGTATTGCCTTAAGTCGATTGAACCTAACACCACATTTAATGCTAAATTCGCCAATAAAAATTATTCGTGATAAAAGCAAAAATATCACCAAGCTTTCCTCTTCTGTCGACCAAGCGTTTAAGTCAACGTCAGTTGAAACGGTATTTTTTATCGAAATTGATCGTCAAATAGACACTAAGGTACTAGAAAGTATTGCCAAAGAATTACATTCAGTTGTCAGTGATATTGCGGTGACGGTGAACGATTGGCAACCCATGCAAGCACGCTTACGTAGTGTTATTGACGAAGTTAAGCAAGCTATTTTACCTTGTTCTAAAGAAGAGCAAGGCGATAGTGTGAGCTTTTTAGAATGGATGTTAGCCGATAATTTTACCTTATTAGGTTATCGCTCTTACCAAATTAAAACCTTGGAAGGCGATATAGCGCTGTCGGCCGATATTGACTCTAGCTTAGGCTTAATGAACCAGTATGGCGGCAGCAAAGAGCGCCTGATGTCTGATTTGAGCGAATCAGCTCGAGAAGTAGCTTTAGGCAATAACCTACTTGTTTTAACAAAAACCAATGCCAAGTCGCGTGTACATCGTCCCGCTCACCTTGATTATATTGGCGTTAAACGTTTTGACAATAAAGGTAATGTTATTGGTGAAGAGCGCTTTGTTGGTTTATTTGGTTCGGCTTATTACACCAATAGCGCGTTAGACTTGCCACTAATCAAGTCTAAAGTTTTAGCCGCTTGTAACAATTCTGGTTTTGCTAAAGGCACCCATGCTTATAAAGCATTAATTAACATACTTGAAACTTACCCAAGAGATGAGATTTTACAAAGTTTACCCGCTGAATTATTGAAAAATGTTATGGGTATATTTCAAATGCAAGAGCGTGATTATTCAGGCTTGTTTATGCGCCGTGATGCCTTCAACCGCTTTTACTCTTGTATGGTTTATGTCCCACGCGAACGTTACAACACTGCGTTACGTGTTAATACTCAAAAGTTGCTACAAGAAGCATTAGGTAGCAATGAAGAAGTAGAATTCACCACTTACTTCTCAGAGTCCGCACAAGCTCGTACACACTATATCGTTAAAGTTAATTCGACAAAAGCAGACATTAATGTGAAAGAAATTGAAAAGAATTTAAACCATGCTGCACGCAGTTGGGATGATAATTTAGCTGATTCATTAAACTCACATAAAGGCGAAGCGAAAGGTAAAGCGTTAAGTAGAAAATATACTAACTTCCCACAAGCTTATAAAGATGAAGTTTTACCGGGTACAGCCATCGTCGATATTGAAAAGTTTGAAGCTTTATCTGCTGATAACAAACTTGAAATGTTGTTTTACCAACCGCAAGAAGAAGATGCTAACAGCCGCTCGGTAAAACTAAAGCTGTTCCACTCAGGTGAACCATTGCATTTATCTGATGTTTTACCGATGTTAGAAAACTTTGGTTTACGTGTTATCGGTGAAAGCCCCTATGCAGTAAAATCTGAAAGCGGTGAAGTCTATTGGATTTTAGATTTTTCAATGTTACTTACTGGTAAAGGTAAGTTTAACTTAGAGATTGTTCAAAGCTTATTCCAAGATGCTTTTGCAAAAGTGTGGTCAGGGCAGTTAGAAGATGACGGTTTTAACCGTTTAATTTTAGGCGCTGAATTAGGTGGTCGTGAAGTATCGATTATCCGTGCCTATGCTAAATATGAGCGTCAAATTGGGGGTACCTTCAGTCAAAATTATACTGAAAACACTTTTGCACGCTATCCAAGTATTGCTAAGTTATTAATTAAACTATTTAATTTACGTTTTTCACCCACTAAAAAGTTAAATGAAAAATTAATAGATAAGGTCCACACTAGCATTGAGTCGTCTTTAGACAGTGTTGCTAGCTTAGATGATGATCGTATTATTCGTCGTTTTGTTGAAATGATTAGTGCCACTATTCGTACTAACTATTTTCAGCCGCATCCTGTTACGGGTGAGAAGTCTTATATTTCATTCAAAATTTTACCGGCGAAAATTACTGACGTACCTTTGCCTTTGCCTAAATTTGAAATATTCGTTTACTCACCGCAAGTAGAAGGTGTGCACTTACGCGGCGGTAAAGTGGCGCGTGGTGGTTTGCGTTGGTCTGATCGCCGTGAGGACTTTCGCACTGAAGTGCTAGGTTTAGTGAAAGCCCAACAAGTTAAAAATACCGTTATTGTCCCTGTGGGTGCAAAAGGTGGTTTTGTTTGTAAGCAACTACCTAGTGGCAGCAGAAATGAAATTTTTGAAGCCGGTAAAGAGTGCTACCGTACCTTTATTCGTGGCCTACTTGATATTACCGACAATATTATTAACGGTGAAATAGTGCCACCATTAAACGTTGTCCGCCACGATGAAGATGACCCTTATTTAGTGGTTGCCGCCGATAAAGGTACCGCGACATTTTCGGATATTGCTAATGGTATTTCTGACGAGTTTAATTTTTGGTTAGGCGACGCATTTGCCTCAGGTGGCAGTGTCGGTTACGACCATAAAGGCATGGGAATTACTGCTAAAGGCGCATGGGAGTCAGTAAAACGTCACTTTCGCGAAATGGATGTTGATTGTCAAACCACTGATTTCACTGTCGTTGGTGTTGGTGATATGGCTGGTGATGTTTTTGGTAATGGCATGTTATTATCAAAGCACATCCGTCTACAAGCCGCATTTAACCACTTGCATATCTTTATTGATCCAACGCCAGATGCTGCTGCTACTTATGTTGAGCGTGAGCGTTTATTTAATCTTCCAGGTTGTTCATGGGAAGATTTTGATATGTCTCTGGTTTCAGAAGGAGGGGGATTATTCAATCGCTCTGCTAAGTCAATAAAGTTGACGCCGCAAATTAAGAAAATGATTGGTACACAAAAACAAAGTATGGCGCCCAATGATTTAATTCAAGCTTTATTAAAAATGAAGGTTGATTTGTTATGGAACGGCGGTATCGGTACTTATGTCAAAGGTTCAAAAGAATCTCACTTAGAAGTAGGTGACCGTGCTAACGACTCACTACGTATCAACGGCTTAGATTTGGAAGCCAAAGTTGTTGGTGAGGGCGGTAATTTAGGTTTAACGCACTTAGGGCGAATTGAATTTGCCGCTAAAGGTGGCCGAATTAATGCCGACTTTGTTGATAATGCCGGTGGCGTTGATTGTTCAGATAACGAAGTTAACATCAAAATCTTATTAAACGGTTTAGTACAAAAAGGAGATTTAACCGTTAAGCAGCGTAATAAAATTCTTTATGACATGACCGAAGAAGTCGGTGATATTGTAATAGACGATTGTTATCGCCAAACCCATTCTTTGTCAATTACAGAGTTACGTGGTGTTAAGCAATTAAAAGAGCAAGCGCAATTTATTACTGAGTTAGAACGTTCTGGTAAATTAGATAGAGCGTTAGAGTTTATTCCAAGCGATGAAGAAATTGCCGAGCGTTTATCTTTAGGTAAAGGGCTAACACGCCCTGAGCTTTCTGTTTTACTTGCTTACAGTAAAATGGTGTTAAAAGAAGAACTTGTTTGTCCTGAAATTAGTGATAATGAATTTCATCAGAGCTTATTGATTAAAGCATTTCCAACATTTCTACAAGATAATTACAGTGCGCAAATGCAACACCATCCTCTGCGAGCTGAAATTATAGCGACTAAATTAGCTAATAATATTGGTAACGATATGGGCTTTAATTTTGTTCACCGTATGAAAGAAGAAACAGGGGCAACAACATCTGAAATAGCTAATTGCTATAGTATGGCGAGTGCAGTGTTTGAGTTGTCTGATATTTGGAAGCAGATCAGTGATTTAGATAATAAAATATCTACCTCTATTCAAACAGAAATGCTATTTCAGTTACGCAGAACCGTGCGCCGCGCTACGCGTTGGTTCCTTCGTCATCGTACTAAGTCATTGAATATTGCTCAGTCAATTGAATTTTACCATACAACATTTGCTGCACTTTCGAGTAACATTACAAGTTATATGGTTGACAATGAAGCGGCGCAAATTAAGCGCGTGGAAGATGATTTGATTCAAGCGGGTGCGCCTGAGTCTGTGGCATTAAGAATTTCATTACTGAGCACTTTGTTCTCGGTAATGGATATTGCAGAAATTGCAAAATCTGAAGCGGTGCCAACCGAATTAGCGACTGATCTTTACTTTAAACTAGGTGCGAGATTAGACTTACACTGGTTCTTAGATCAAATTACCACACAACCGGTGTCGAATCACTGGCAAGCGCTGGCAAGGTCGTCATTTAGAGAAGAACTTGATTGGCAACAACGTTCATTAACTTCGGTAATATTACGTGGTAATAAAAATTCGACTGATATTGATGCCATGTTGGAAAACTGGTTTGTAGATAATGCTCAACCGCTTGAGCGTTGGCAGCATATTTTGGCTAACTTTAGAATTGGTCAAACTCATGAGTTTGCAAAATTCTCAGTTGCTTTACGAGAATTAATGTTGTTAAGTTTGAACTGCGACCCCGTGAAATAAGTGTTAAGATCCCCGCCATGAGCGGGGATTTTTTTGTCATCAAGTTTATGTTTAGCGATTGATGTTAGTTTCTCGCAGGGCAATTATATTTAATTAAAGAGGTATTATGTTTTACTCAGCTATTCGTAAAGTGTTTTTTAAATTCGATGCAGAAGCAATTCACGATTTAACGATTAAAGGCTTTAAAGCAACTGGCGCTTCGCCGCTTAATTTGCTTTATAAGCAAACCATAGCAAATAAGCCGGTCGAGGTTATGGGCATTAATTTTCCTAATCCAGTTGGTTTAGCCGCAGGATTAGATAAAAATGGCGAATGTATTAAAGCCTTTGAAGCGTTAGGTTTTGGCTTTGTTGAAGTAGGAACCGTAACACCGCGACCTCAACCAGGTAATGACAAGCCAAGAATTTTTAGGTTACCAGAAGTTAACGCTATTATTAACCGTATGGGTTTTAATAATAAAGGTGTTGATTATCTTGTTGACCAAGTAATTAAAGCTAAGTACCGCGGTGTTTTAGGTATTAATATTGGTAAAAATAAAGATACGCCAGATGAAAATGCCAAAGATGATTATATTCACTGTATGCGCAAAGTTTATAACCATGCTACTTATATTGCGGTTAATATATCATCACCTAATACCCCAGGTTTACGCTCATTGCAATATGGCGATGCACTTAATGAATTATTATCCGCATTAAAAACTGAGCAAACTGCGTTAGCAGAGCAATATGGTAAGTACGTGCCTGTTGCGGTAAAAATAGCGCCAGATTTAAATGCCGAGGAAATAAAGTCTATTGCCGAGTGTTTAATTGCCAATAATATTGATGGCGTAATTGCCACGAATACCACCTTAGCACGGGATAAAGTGTCACATTTACCTTTTGGTAATGAACAGGGTGGATTAAGTGGCGCACCGGTAAAAGAAAAAAGTACTGAAGTTATTCAATTACTAGCAAAAGCACTTGATAACAAACTGCCCATTATTGGTGTTGGCGGTATTGCATCGGGCGCAGATGCTCAAGAAAAAATAGCGGCGGGTGCAAAATTAGTCCAAGTGTATACCGGCTTTATTTATCAAGGCCCACCATTAGTTAAAGAAATTGTTCAGACACTAAAGTTAAGCTGATAAGCATTATCAATAGCACTTAAGATAAATGAAAAAATAAAAAAGGCGATTACCAACAACGGGTAATCGCCTTTTTTAATTGCTCACTGTAGTTGTGATCGTATTTATTGAGTGTACAGTGCGTATTTTAATCAAGACAGTCGGATTTAAAATATCATTTAACTTCTTCTTTAACTTTAACTTTAACTTCTCCTGCCGTCCTCCTTTTTTTCTTCCTGTGAATTATTTTATTATTTTTTACAGGGAGGAAAGCAGGAGAAAAGAATGAGTAGCGATTTAAATATTGTAGGGTCGGTTGTCATGCCATCATGCTGATTTAAAATATCATTTAACTTTAACTTTAACTTTAACTTCTTCTGCCGTCCTCCTTCTTTTCTCCCTGTGAATTATTTTATTATTTTTACAGGGAGGAAAGTAGGAGGTGAGAAAGGCAGAAGGACTAATTATGTAACAACTGCCTTAGTGTTTTAACCTTCTTAGTTTAAAGACCTGGCTTTACTAACCTAGCTTCTAAGCGCTCTAGTCGCTCCACCAATAATTGCAGACTAGTATCAAACTGATTGACACTAGTTGCGGTAAACATTTGTTGTTTATCACGACTTTTTGCATTGGCATCTAAGGTATTGAGCTGAGTAGATAATTTTTTAAATTGCTCTTTTAAGCTGCTGGCAGTAACCATTTGCTCAGACACAGCATTGATTGAAAACTCGTTGGTGGTAATTTTATCTTTTAAGTCATTAAGTGCGTTATTTTGTTGGCTAACCGAACGAGTGTTTTTATCTTGCTGTTGGGCTATTTTTATACTTTTTGAATTTAAGGCTTTAATTTCTTGCTGATTTTTTCGCCAAGCAGAAGCCCAAAGCTTATCCATTTCAGATAATAATAACTCTGTTTTTTCACTAATTGTCTCTAACTTCACCTTTAAAGCAATAGTTGACTCACCCATTTCTTCACCGGTAGCTGAAAGTTGATTTTCTAGCTGTTGAATTCGCGCAGAGCTCGACACTAAAATATTGTTTACACTTATTTGCTGTTGATAAAAATACCAGCCAGTACCTGCTAGAGCGAAATAAGGTATTAATATTAATAATGTTTGCACCGCAGATAATGCTTTGGGTGCATTATCTGCAGAGTGCACTGGCTCTGACTTGTGTGTTTTAGCAACAGGTTCACGAGCCATCTTAACTTGATCTTGATCGATACTAATCGTTGGAATTTCAGGTTCTACACGTTTTGACAAGAGAGCTTCCTACTAACAGTGGCTATAATAGCCATTGGGTTAATGAATTGATTTATTTGGTACCATACCAAGTTGAGAGTAACTGTATAATATTTAGCAAATATTGTACAAAAAAACCGACTTTATTAGTCGGTTTTTAATTTTTGAGCTCAAAGTAACTTAGTTAGCTAAGATTAATAACTATCATTATGCACACTTTGCACGGCACGTCCTGATGGATCAGCCATATTAGCGAAACTTTCATCCCAAGCTAAGGCTTCGGGTGTACTACAGGCGACTGATTTTCCGCCAGGTACACAATCTGCTGCTGATGCTAGCGGAAAGTTTTCTTCAAAAATAGTGCGATAAAAATAAGCTTCTTTAGTCTCTGGTGTATTCACTGGAAACTTAAACTCTGCGCTGGCCAATTGTTGGTCACTGACTCGTGCCTCAACATGTTGTTTTAGACCATCAATCCAAGAGTAACCCACACCATCAGAAAATTGCTCTTTTTGACGCCATAAAATCTCTTTTGGCAAGTAACCTTCAAAAGATGAGCGTAAAATAGCTTTTTCCATTTTGCCATTGCCACACATCTTATCTTCTGGATTAATGCGCATAGCAACGTCCATAAAGTTTTTATCTAAGAAGGGTACGCGTGCTTCAATGCCCCATGCTGACATAGATTTATTAGCACGTAGACAATCAAACATATGCAGTTTATCGAGCTTACGCAACAATTCGTTATGAAACTCTTCCGCATTAGGTGCTTTGTGAAAATATAAATAGCCGCCAAATATTTCATCGGCACCTTCACCAGAAAGCACCATTTTAATACCCATGGCTTTTATTTTTCTCGCCATTAAATACATAGGTGTAGAAGCACGAATAGTGGTTACATCGTAAGTTTCTAAGTGATAAATCACTTCTTTAAGTGCGTCGATACCTTCTTGTTCGGTAAATATAATACTGTGGTGTATTGTACCTATGCTATCAGCAACAGTTTTAGCTGCAATTAAATCGGGGGAACCAGCTAAGCCACAGGCAAAAGAGTGAACTTTAGGCCACCATGCTTCAGACAAGTCGTTTTCTTCGATACGTCGAGCAGCAAATTTTTGTGTAATAGCTGAAATTAACGATGAGTCTAAACCGCCAGAAAGTAACACACCGTAGGGTACGTCAGTCATTAAATGGCTTTTAACTGATTCTTCTAATGCTTCACGTATTTTTTCTTTACTGGTATTGTTATCTTTTATCGCTGAATATTTTTGCCAGTTGCGTTGATAATATTTTTCAACTTTACCTACTCGACTATCTAATATGTGACCTGGAGGAAACTCTGCTACCGTTTTACAAATGGGCATTAACGCTTTCATTTCTGAGGCAACATAGAAGTTACCTTCAGCGTCATAACCGGTATAAAGTGGAATAATACCCATGTGATCACGGGCAATTAGGTAGCTATTGTCGTGCTCGTTATATAAACAAAAAGCAAACATGCCTTGGAGTTTGTCAACAAAATCAGTGCCAAATTTCTCAAACATTGGAATGATAATTTCACAATCAGAAGCCGTTTGAAAATCATAGTCAGGCGTATATTGGCTGGCTAATGCTTTATGGTTATAAATTTCACCATTAACCGCTAAAACCTTCGATTTATCAGCGTTATATAATGGTTGAGCACCATGTTCAGTGTCGACAATTGATAGGCGTTCATGCACTAAAATTGCATGGTCATTGTTATAGATACCAGACCAATCTGGACCACGATGACGAAGTAAGCGAGAATATTCTAAAGCTTTTGGACGTAGTGCGTCTGCACCGGTTTTAATATCTAATATACAAAATATCGAACACATTGAAGTGCTACCCCTTTATATTTATTAATGACAAATTGTGTGGTGGATACACCTCAGCAAGTTTACTGAAACGTATTATGCGTTTTGTTTCAAAGTAAACTTCAAAGTAAACTTCGAAGTAAACATGATCATGTTTACAGAAACTATCGCTCAGCAATATTACTGTTGTAACACCTTACAGTATTTGATAAAAAATCAATAGTATTTTTACTCTAATAACACCATAAGGTATAAAAATCGGTTTTTGCGCGCCAATAATCACTAGTGTTAAAAAAGTAGATACCCTAATATATTAATGATAGGAATAGAAAAATTCGCCATTTTATTTGAATTTTAATCATAAGTAAGAGCAATAAATGTTACAAACTGTAAGTAAAATAACCTTAAATATCTTTGTTGTCGCCATTTCGCTTGGCTTAAGTTTATCAACCAGTAGCCAAGAAATTAACTATGTTGCATTAACGGTTGAGGAGCTGCGCATTGAAAAAGCACTTAAAGTAATGCCAAATGTTGTGCCAAGACTAAGCGCACGAGTCAAAAAGTTTGCCAGCCAATTAAATAAAGCAACTAGCTATACGGTGTTGACCCAGTTAACTATTCGTCACGGTACCGGGCTATGGTTGGATGCGAAAAAGTCATTTAATCAATTGAACGACTATGACGACCGACCGTTATATTGGGCGCGCTTACAAATGAGCAAAGCGTTACGCGCTACAAAAGCATTTGCGATATTGTTTCCTAATCAACAACACAAGCTGCTATGGACACTGGAGTTATTATCTCGTGGGCAAATGGATGTTAAATTTGATAAAAAAGCAGATAAGAAAATCTTATTGACCGGTTTTGATCCCTTTTTTCTAGACAGGCATATCGACCAAAGTAATCCATCAGGCGTTGTTGCATTATCTTTGGATGACTTAGTGATCAGTATTGAAGGGAAAAGCGCAGAAATTGAAGTGTTAATCGTGCCAGTACGTTTTGCTGATTTTGACCAAGGCATGATAGAAGAATTACTAGCGCCTTATATTCAGGGTAAATCGGTTGATATGGTATTAACATTCAGCATGGGCAGAGAAAACTTTGATTTAGAACGCTATCCAGCATTAAGGCGCAGTGCTAACGCGCCAGATAATCTTAATATAGTAACCGGTGCGACAAAAAATAAGCCCTTAGTACCAAAGCTTAAAAGTGCACCGTTGCAGGGCCCTGAATTTGTTGAATTTAGCCTACCTATATCGGTAATGTTACAGGGCGCAGGTAAATATCAAGTCAACGATAATCGAAAAATATCGACCTTATCAGGTGGTACATTTAAGGGCCAATCACTGGCAGATATTGTTAAGCAAACCTCGGTTAGTGGCTCAGGTGGCGGTTACCTTTCTAATGAAATATCTTATCGCAGTATCTTATTACGCGACCAATATTATTTAACTTTACCGGTAGGTCATATTCATACCCCAAAAATTAAAGCCTTTGATCAACAAGCATTGATGGATATTGTTAAGCAAACAAAAAACATTATTACTCAAGGTGTTGCCGGGTTATAACCGTTTAGTTATAAACACTTTAATATTATAAAAGTGTTTATATGACAAATGAATGATGCTTTATTTCAGCACAAAAAAACGCTAACCCAGTTAGCGTTTTTTAACTTTCTCCTTAGCACTTTTTACTTAGCAACTTTCTCCTTAACAACTATCTGCTTACAGCTAAAGTTTCAGTGCTAGTTTATCAATATTAATGTGCTAAATATTATTCGTGACATCTACCGAAAGCTTTAACATTTGTCCCGGTTGTAAATATTTGTCACGATTAAGGCTATTCCAACGTTCAATATCTTTTATCTTCACGTTAAACTTATCAGCGATACGAGCAAAAGAGTCACCTTTGCGTACGCGATAATGAATGTTGCGCATTATCGCTTTTTCGCTAGGCGTCATGGTATTTGAATCTAGTGTTGTAACCGCTGTTTTTTGCCAAATAACCAGTTTTTGTCCGGGCTTAATAGGGTCTCTTGGTGCCATACCATTCCATTTTGCGAGACTACGGGTTGGAACACCATAGGCGTGGCTAATGTCCCATAAGGTATCACCAGACCTCACCATATGAATGCGCTTTTCACCGGCCAGTACTTTATTTTGTGTTTTCGCTAAACGTTGATTTTGTGAGAGCAAATAACTGTCTAATGATGCGGTAGCAACAGGAATTAATAAAAATTTCCCAGTTCTGATCTGATTACCTTTAATGTTATTCACTTGTTTTATTAACGCTATTTCGGTATTAAATTTTTGCGCTATTTCACCTAAATTGTCGCCATTTTTAATTTTATAGCGTTGCCAAGCTAGACGCTCTTTTTTACTCAATTTGGCAAGGCCTTGCTTAAAGTTCGCTATTTTGTGATTGGGCAACAATAAATAATGCGGGCCGTCAGGGTCCGTTGCCCAACGATTAAAACCTGGATTGAGTCGCTGCAGCTCTGTTAATGACAAGTCAGCTAATTGCGCTGCTTTGGCTAAATCAAGCTGTGAGCCAATATTGACTTGACTGATCACTGAGCTATTATCAATTTCGTGCAGTTTAATTTTAAATTCGTCGCTACGCTTTACAATATCAGCTAACGCTAATAATTTAGGCACATAAGCACGAGTTTCCTTGGGTAAATCTAAAGACCAAAAATCTGTAGGTAGGTTTTTCTTTTTATTCTTTCTAACCGCACGTCTTACTCGCCCTTCACCTGAGTTGTAAGCGGCGAGCGCTAGCATCCAATCACCATCAAAGAACTCGTTTAAGTATTTTAAATATTTAATAGCACCTTGGGTTGAGGCAACAATGTCACGTCGTCCGTCAAACCACCAATTTTGTTTCATGCCAAAGCGTTTGCCTGTGCTGGGAATAAATTGCCACATACCTGATGCACGACCATGTGAGTAAGCAAAAGGGTCAAAAGCGCTTTCAACAATAGGTAATAAAGCAATTTCAATTGGCATATCGTTCGCTTCTAACGCTTCAACGATGTAATACAAAAATGGCTCAGCGCGTTTAGCAACCCGATTTAGGTAGTCGGGGTGCTTAATAAACCAATTTCGTTGGCTCACAAGACGAGGCTCCTCGGGTATCGAAAATTCAAGCTTGCTGCGAATTCGCTGCCAAAGGTCATTTGACAAATAGTTTTCTTTTAAATCATTGCCCAGATCTATATCACCATCGGCAACGGGATGAATAACGTCAATAGCTTCATCAACTAGCAGCGCTTGATTGATTTCTGCTGATGAGGCTACATCGATAAATACTTGATTTTCTGTATGAGTTTCAAGGTTATTCGGTTTAGTTTGGTTTGAAATTGATTGGCAACCGGACAATAGTAGTACGGTTGCGATAGATAGGGTTATATTCTTCATGCAAAGTCTATTTAAATTTACTAGCCGCTAGTGTTACTTATTTAGGGCGGTTATTCAAGATTTGCGCAATAAAAACGCCTTAAAAATTGTCTTTCCATGCGCGGATAATGGTGAATGTTTGTAATTTATCATTGACGTTATCACCACTGAATTCGGCCGCACTTGTCATCAGACTAGGCTCGTTACAGCGAAGAAACGGATTGATTTTCTTTTCAAGCATGATTGATGTTGGGATAGTAGCAATGTCTTGTTCACGCTTTTGTAGTACTTGATTATAATAATGGACCAACTCACTATTACAGGGTTCAACGGTTAGAGCAAAGTTAAGGTTCGCTTGGGTATATTCATGTGCGCAATATACATGGGTGCGCTCAGGTAATGCGCTAAGCTTTTCTAATGATGATAACATTTGGCTCGGCGTACCTTCAAAAAGTCTGCCACAGCCGCCTGAAAACAAGGTGTCACCACAAAATAAATTATCTTGTGATAAATAGGCTATATGGCCGCTGGTGTGACCCGGAAGATCAATAATGTCAAATTCAAGGGCTAGATCAGTCAGGCTTACCTTAGAGTTCTCGTTGAGCGCGACGTCACAATGTGGAATTTTTTCACTTTCAGGACCATAAATGGTCAATGGCCAGTGCTTGTTTTTACAATACTCAACGAGTTTGTCTATGCCGCCAACGTGATCTGGGTGATGGTGAGTGATCAAAATACTCGACAGTTGCAGTTTTTGTTGTTCAATAAATTCGATACAAACATCGGCGTCACCGGGGTCAACTAAAGCCATGTTGTGACTTAAGTCGGATGAAATAGCCCAGATATAATTATCTGAAAAGGCCTTTATCATGGAAACTTTCATATTAGTGCTGCTTTGGGTTTGCTGCATGTGTAGCTCCTGAGTATACTGAAGATATGATTATACTTACTTTTTCGACTGTTTAATATAATGAAGCCAGCACTCGCGTTTAGGCCCCCTAATTATCCAAAATCTTGGCAGAAGATACCCAATGGTGACTTGATAGTTGCCAATATTAATCAAGTACTAGCCCCATGGTGGCCAAAGTTTTTTGGCTATCATATGCTGAAAATTGGCGCTTTAAGCGGTGAAATAGCGAGTGTAGATAGCCCCATTAAGCATCAATTAACCTTAACTAACCAGGTGGGGGGAAGTGATATTATTGCTGAAATTGATGATTTACCGTTATTAAAGCACAGTGTTGATGTCTGCGTGTTAGCGCATGCTTTGGAGTTTTCGTTAGACCCTCATCATGTGGTGCGTGAAGCGAACCGAGTATTAATTCCTAATGGCTATTTAGTGATCACTGGATTTAATCCTTTTAGCTTAGCTGGCCTTAATCAATTTATTCCTTATAGGCGCAAGCAAACACCTTGGAATGAAAGATTTTTCTCACCCATGCGAGTGAAAGATTGGCTACACTTGATGGGCTTTGAAATCCAATTAGATAAACGGTTTTTACATTCGTCATTATCTGGGCAACTTACTCAAGGTGTTTTTTGCAACCATTGGCAGAATATAGCCACACGTTATTTTCCAAGTTTAGGCTCTGTTTATGTCATTGTGGCGAAAAAGCGCGTATTACCTTTAACGCCGATCAAACCCAAATGGCAACTTAGGCCTCACTTTGAACCGGTAAAGGTACCAACGATGAACTCATCAAGAAAAATAAGTAAAAAATCCAATCAGTAATGGTAAAGCAGTACTGAATATAATAACTAAAAACAATACTAGATATAACAACTCAATATTTAAGGTCAGAATTAATTAATGCAACTTCATGAATTTGAAAACTATTTAAACAGCTTATTAAAGCCTGAACAAATTAAAGATTTTTGTCCAAATGGCCTACAAATTCAGGGGCGAGACAAAGTCAGTAAGGTTATTACGGGTGTTACCGCGACACAAGCGTTAATCGAACAAGCGATTGCTGAAAAAGCCGATGCCTTAGTGGTGCACCATGGCTTTTTTTGGAAGAATGAAAGTTATGTCATTCGCGGCATGAAGCATAAACGCATTAAGGCGTTATTGGCAAATGACATCAGTTTATTTGCTTATCACTTACCTTTAGATATTCACCCAAGCTTAGGTAATAACGCTCAGTTAGCGACGTTATTTTCAATCAATAATGTTGCGCCATTGGAAGAGGGTAACGCTTTGAGTGTTGCTGTGCGTGGAGACTTTAACAGTGCACTTAGCCCACAAGCACTTGAGCAACGTATTAATGAAAAGCTTAACCGAACTTGCTTGCACATAGCACCACCATCAAATAAAGCCATTAAAACGGTTGCTTGGTGCAGCGGTGGCGGGCAAGGCTATATTGAGTTAGCAGCTGAGCAGGGCATAGACGCTTTTATCAGTGGTGAAGTTTCTGAGCAAACCACTCATGTGGCGCGAGAAATGGACATTCACTTTTATTGTGCTGGCCATCATGCCACCGAGCGCTATGGAGCTAAAGCTTTAGCTGAACATTTTAATCAACACTTGCCACTCGAAGCTAAGTTTATTGATATTGATAATCCGGCATAAGCGGCGATTATCAATAGCAATATAGCTGTAAGATGAATACTGCTGATCATGCAGCACTATTGTGTTTTGTATTTAGCTAGCGTTATGAAAATTTGTCGCTGCACTATGGTGTCTTTGTCATTAAGTAGCGCTGTGCAAATTGCCGCTATTGCTTGATTTGTCAGCCGTTAGCCTTTAAACCATTGCACAATCCGCCCAAGCGTTTCGTACCAAGCCGTAGTGGTTTGTTGTAACTTTTTAGCATGCGGTAAGTAATAAGACCATGGGGTAAGTCCATTGCTTTTAACCCATGGGCTTGCCGGTGCCGGTATTGCATTGACGCCATATCGTTGAAAATAGGCCATGGCTCTGGGTAAATGATTTGCACTAGTGACGAGTACAACATTTTTATTTAACACCCGTGGTGCGATAAGTTGCGCTTCTTCTTCAGTATCTTGTGGAAAATTTTCGGTTAATATTTTATTTTTTGGCACACCTAATAATATCGCTGCTTGCTTAACTTTTTCCGCATTTGAACTAACATCGCCACCCGAAAAACCTGAGGTAATTATTTGTGCTTCAGGGTGCAATCGGTAAATACGAACAGCTTCAACTAACCTTTCTAGTGAACTAGACTTTAACTCACTGGTTGCAGGCAAACCCTGAACGCTGGTGTGAACACCGCCTAAAATAATAATATAATCAACCGGTTTATTGCTGCGGGTAAACGCGGGATAATTATCCTCTAATGACGCCATGATGTTATCGGATAAAGGCGGGAAGGTACTCAAAAACAAAAAAGTGGTTGCGCTAAATAGCGCCCAAAAACTCAACTTTGGTTTTAAACGATAAAAAATAATGGCGATAATTAACAGTAATATAATTATGCTCAGTGGCATGATCATTAAGCTGATAATTTTTTTTAGTAGAAATAGATCCATGTTACTCAGTCCAAAATAGGGTATAAAAATAGGATAATAAGTTGCAATATATTCAAGCATAACAATTATAAGACCTTGAAGCAGTAGCTAATTGTGACAAACTATTTTATTTGGACGTCTAAAAGTCTGTTGATATTTAATTTTAGATAGGGTTTAATGACTGTGTTGAAAGTTAGAATTTTTATTCCACTTTTATAATGCCTTTATCAATCAGGTATGATGATGTTGTTAATGAAGTAGTGCAGAAATAGACAAACTTTCGCACCAGAAGAGGCGCAATTGCCAGGCAGGTAACATGAGGACCCAATCCTTTGACTGTTACTGAAGGGGACATTTGCCGAGAATATTGATATGGGGGCATATCATATTCGGTCGCTAGGGCTGAATCCTTAGGGCTGTCACCGCTAAAAAAACACAAGTTTTTTTAGCATAGGGTGGAGAGCTTCTGGCTGAATAGTACCGACTGAATAACTGGTTTTAACCTAATTCGCTCTACGCTCAGTCATGCTCTTCCTGTTAGTTATTTGCCTGTTAGATTTGCTATATTTAATAAAATACCATCAGCAATGCAGGCGTTTAGGAAGAATTTTTATGTTAATATCCCATCTTACCAGCCTTAATCGTCTTAGCGTTAGCACATTATTATCCAAATATACATCTTGCGATAAACTCGAATGTTTAACCATTCAAGCTCGAACTCATGGAGAATTTGTATGTCTGTAATCATTGATCATACCAATACTGAAAATATTACCGTTGCAAAGTTTGGTGGCACCAGTGTTGCTGATTTTCATGCGATGTTACGCTGCGCGGACATTATTAAAAACAATAGCACTAACCGCTTAGTGGTGGTGTCAGCCAGTGCCGGTGTTACTAATCATTTAGTACGTTTAAGCCAAGCAGACGTTTCATTAAGCGAACAACAACAAATTATTACCCATATTGCTGATATTCAATTTGCCATAACTCAACATTTTGATCACCATCAAGCCATTGATCAAGAAATATCTGGCTTGTTAAATGCTTTACGCGCTTGTGCTGAGCAACAAGCCAAGCAATACAGCACAAAAACCAGTGATGAAATCCTTAGTTTTGGTGAACAATTTAGCTCACGAATTTTTGCCCAAGTGCTACAACTCGTCGATGTTAATGGTCATTATTTTGATGTTCGCCAAGTGATGAAAACTGATAGCTTATATGGCAAAGCGCAAGTTGATTTAACTCAATTGGCGGCTAATACTAAAACACTACTTTACCCCTTACTTAATGAACAAGTTATCGTTACGCAAGGTTTTATTGGCTGTGATCAGCAAGGCAATACTACAACCTTAGGCCGCGGTGGCTCTGATTACAGCGCAGCGTTGTTAGCTGAAGCGGTTCAAGCCAGTAATTTAAGCATTTGGACTGACGTGGTGGGTATTTTTACTACCGATCCACGGATAACAGATCAAGCACGTTCGATCAATGAAATTAGTTTTGGTGAAGCGGCAGAAATGGCAACCTTTGGCGCGAAAATTCTCCATCCAGCAACACTAATCCCCGCTATGCGACAAGATATTCCTGTTTTTGTCGGTTCAAGTAAAGAGCCTAATGTGGGAGGCACCAAAATACAGCGCCAAGTTGAGTCTAACCCTACCTATCGTTCCATTGCGCTGCGACGCGAGCAAACCTTAGTGACAGTCAAAAGCCCAGAAATGCTCCATGCCAGTGGTTTCTTAGCGAAAGTTTTTACCGTATTAGCAAAACACCAATTAAGTGTTGATTTAATTACCACCAGTGAAATCAGTGTCGCGCTAACCTTTGACAACCCTTATGGCTCAACACAAGCTTTGTTAACTCAAGCGGTGGTAGAAGAGTTAGAACAACTTTGTGAAGTCAGTGTAGAACATGGTTTAAGTTTAATAGCGGTGATCGGTAATAAAATTCACGGCACTAAAGGTGTCGGCAGTAGTATTTTTGACAAAGTGAATGATTTTAATATTCGCATGATATGTCACGGCGCGAGCAATCATAATCTTTGTTTTCTTGTGCCAGAAGCAGATGCTAACCAAGTGGTTGAGCGTTTACACAGTACGTTATTTACCGACTAAGTTTACGGTCAGTAGATGGGTATATTGTTTAAGCCATGAAAAATAATTAGTGCAAAGCTAAGCACTGAAACATAGACACAAAAAAGGGACATTTTATTGTCCCTTTTTACATTTTACTTAACTAGCTTGAGTCAGCTAGTGCAGAAAATCAGTTTAATCAATAGCTTTTATCAAATAAGCTTATTCGTAAGCTAACGGGTCGGTGACATTATTGTCAGCAAAGGCTGCTAGGCGTTCTTGACATGCGCCACACTTACCGCAGGCTTTTTCTCGGCCATTGTAACAAGTCCAAGTGTCATCGTAGCGTAAGCCCATTTTCAAACCATCAGTTAAAATATCAGATTTACTATTGGCTAAATAAGGGCTAAAGATCTCAACCGCTTGATAGTTGGCGATTTGACAAACCTCATTCATTTTCATAACAAATTCAGGTCGACAATCAGGATAAATCGCATGATCACCCGAATGGGCACCATAATAAACTTGCGCCGCTGCTACCGATACCGCATAACCCACCGCTAACGAGAGTAAAATCATATTGCGATTAGGTACAACCGTTGACTTCATACTTTCGGCTTCGTAATGACCTTCAGGAATGTCAATATCATCAGTTAAAGACGATCCCGCTAATAACTGATTAATTGATGAAATATCAATAACCTTATGAGCAACCCCCAGTTGTTGACAAACTTTACTGGCACAGGCAATTTCTTTCACGTGTTTTTGGCCATAATCAAAGGTTAATGCATAGACTTCTTTGCCGTCTTTTAAAGCGCGGTGCAGTACGGTGAATGAATCCATGCCACCAGAAAAAATTACTACGACTTTATTACTCATATTTGCAGGTCTCTTGGGGTATAATAAACTTGCGCATTCTACTAGAAATTATCTAAGCATTAAAGAAATGACCACACGTTATAAAATAAATGAATTGTTTGAAACTCTGCAAGGCGAAGGCTCATTTACCGGCCAACCGTCAATTTTCCTTCGTTTACAGGGCTGTCCTGTCGGTTGTTCTTGGTGTGATACTAAACATACCTGGGACATTCATCCTGAATTGGAAATCACCAGTAAGCAACTGTTAAGTAAGATAGAAGAGACCGAACAATGGTCAAATTTATCATTAGATGATATTGCCGCAATTTTTGTTAAACAGGGCTTTAACGCTAAACATATTGTTATTACCGGTGGCGAACCTTGCATGGAAGACTTAACCACCTTGTGTTTATATTTTGAAGCACAAGGTTATAGCTGTCAGGTAGAAACCTCAGGCACCTTTGAAATTAGAGTTTCTACACAATGTTGGGTTACTGTGTCGCCAAAAGTGAATATGCGTGGCGGTTACAAAATTTTAGCCAGTGCTATGCAAAGGGCAAATGAAATTAAACATCCGGTAGCTACTGAGCAACATATTGACGATTTAAAAGCGTTATTGGCAACACATCAAGTAGAAAACAAGCAAATTTATTTACAACCGATTAGCCAAAAACAACGTGCGACCGAGCTTGCTATTGCCGCTTGTATTAAAAATAACTGGCGCTTATCGGTGCAAGTACACAAATATATTGGTATTGAATAGCCTTTGTCTTAGTTTCAATAATCTGAGTTGCCATGATCAAATTTGCAATAGCCGTAGCAACAATAGCCGTAGCAACAATACCCGTCAAAGCGCGGGTTTAATTGTCAGACAAACATCAGAGCTTAAGCCGTTAACATTATTTTGTTAATGGCAAGGTAATAATAACCTCAACGCCTTGTTGAGTTTGCTGGTTCACTGCTTTTATCGTGCCGCTATGAAATTGACAAATTAAGCGCGCAATATACAAGCCTAAGCCCAAATGGGGCTGTTCATTATTGTGTTTTTTCCTGATTGATACCATAGAGTCAAACAGCTGTTCACTCATTTGTTCAGGCAATAACTCACCGTTGTTACTTATGGTTAAAGTGATCTGGTGATTATTACTGGCGACGCTAGCGGTAATTTTTTTATCGTCAGAAAACTCTACCGCATTGGCAATCACTTTATCTAATAACTGCGCTATATGTTCTGGTGAACCGAAAACTTGATGTTTTCCTGCTGGCATATCGCTAAATGAAAAATCTATCTTAGGGTAAATCAAGCGATAACCTTGCATGCATCCGTTGAAAACCTGACCTAAGTCGAAGACACTTTTGTCAGTATTTTGTAACATTTGCTCTATTCGGGTCGCTTCATTCATATTGGTTAAAATTAAGCTTAAACGTTCAATACCATGTTGAGCACGCACTAAATAAGGGTTTTCAATGGCGATTTCTTGGCTTTTATCGCTATTAGCTTGTGTTGCTGCGCTGATACTTTGTTGTTGCATGGCTAAGGTTTCTAACGAGGTTCGCACTACGGCAATGGGCGTGCGCAATTCGTGCGATAAACGTGACGACATATTTTCTAAATAGTGATTATATTGACTCAGGCGATTAACGGCGGTGGAGAAACTACGCGACAAATCACCAATTTCGTCATTGGTATTTGAGGTATCAACATTGCCACTGATGCGACCGTGTTCGTCAATCGCCATTTCAGCTTGATTACTTAAGGTTCTGATCCGATTTGAAATGCGCGAGGCAAACAAAAAGAATGCCAACGCGCCCAATAACATAATGGCCAGAATAGAACTAAAAAGCTTTTCAAGCGCTTGGTTTCTTAAGGTGCGAATGCCATTGGTGGTTTCCTCAACAATAACAGCACCTTTAACCTGTTCATCAATAAATATTGGGTAAGCGGCTGATAGCACCACCGCCTGTTGATCTGTGCTTAAACGCCACTGTGACATAGGCTCACCGGCTAAAGCACTTTTGATATGTTTGCCCGTGAGGTTTTCTGAGTCATAAAGTTGGTCGATAAAATTACTGGGCGGTTGCGTTAGTATCCTTTCATATAACGGTTTCAGTAGTTTATTTTCAAGGTGATGCCAGGTGGCTAATATAAAATTATCATTGGTATTATCAACACGTTTGTTATTAATGTTAACGCGCTTATTCCACACACCGCTGGCTTTTTTTATATTACCTGTGGTGGCCAATACACGATGATGTTGGTCGACCACCCAAATGCTAGAATTGGTATAACTCATGCCTTTAACAATGCGCTCAATTTCGGGCGAGGGTACTAAAATAGTACCTAAAGTGTTGGCAGAACTCGGGTCTGCTGAGCCTAGCGAGGCTTGAATGCTACCTAAGGGGCTATCAACGTCGTGCACCGCAAAAGCGATATTGTCGTTAAACTCAGTTAATGGCACACGCACTTCAACATTATAACCTTGCGCGGTATTTCGCCAATGTCCTTGAATTTGCCTAGCAGGCTCAGGAATATCTG
Organism: Colwellia sp. C1TZA3; assembly: GCF_007954265.1. Taxonomy (GTDB): domain Bacteria; phylum Pseudomonadota; class Gammaproteobacteria; order Enterobacterales; family Alteromonadaceae; genus Cognaticolwellia. The sequence goes on from NZ_VOLS01000002.1 coordinate 71,277, forward strand.
CCTTAATATCGGTAATACGATAAGCATCTATCCAGCCCGTAGTTTTATTGCTGATAATAAAGCGACTAAAAACACCTTGTGGATTAATAAAAGCCAGCTCTAAGTGGTCATTATTAATAATGCTGCGGGCATTGCTGTCACGATATATGACTTTGTCGTCAATCACCCCAAAGTATAAATACAAATACTGACCATAAGTGCCAACCGCTGCGGTAAAATTTATTGATAATTGTTCAGGTGTTAGTTGGCTATAAAGTTGGTTTTTTTGCTGGTAAAAGTGCGCTTTGTTAGCAAAGTCGGGCCAGTCTTGATTTAAACCGTCGAGTTGAATCGGTGCTGATAAGCCGTAGCTATATAGGTCTTTACCTTTCTCAACGCTAGGTAAAAAACTGGCTTGATTATTAAACAAGTTTGCTCGCTCATGCAGCGCGGTAGCAAGCGCTCTGGCTGTGCCGATAATGGTTTGCTCTTGGCCATAACGTAGGTATTTTTCCATTTCCCAAACATATTGATAACCAAACCATGGAATGGTGAATAGAAAGCTCGAGAGTAACAGCAGCTTACTTCTTAAACCAAAACGCCATCTCATTGTCATTGTGCTTAGTTACCTGAGTTTTCTTTGGCGCTTTGGTTCCAGCGATAACCCATACCATAAACCGTTTCAATACAATTAAAGTCGCTATCGATATGAGTGAATTTTTTGCGCATACGCTTGATATGCGAAGTAATGGTTGAGTCATCAACATAGATGTTTGAGTCTTGCATTAACTGGCTACGATTTTTTACATGGCCGGGATGTTTAGCTAAGGCGTATAACATCCAAAACTCAGTAATAGTTAAATCTACATTGTGCTCTTGCCATTGAATACTCATGCGCTGACTATCCACGGTTAACGGCCCAATAGTTAACATATAGTCGGCTTGTTGCGGTTTACCTAAGGCGTCTTGGCGACGAAATAGTGCGGCAATACGGGCAGACAAGTGCGGTAAGCTAATATCTTTGGTGAGATAATCATCAGCGCCAATACGTAAGCCCGATACCGTATCAACGTCACTATCACGCGCGGTTAAAAAGATAATAGGCAAGCTTGTCGACTTGGATCGCAACCATTGGCATAACTCAAAGCCAGCATCATATTCGTGTTCAAGGCCAATATCTAAAATCGCTAAATGAGGTAAGCGTAGATTAAACGCTTGCATAGCACTTGCCTTATTAGCGTAGGTTTGTACTTGATAACCTTGTAGGCGCAGTACATCAGCATAGTTTTCTCTGATGGCGGCATCATCTTCAACAATAGCGATCCGTTTCGACATGGCTGTTGCTTATCCTTTATCTAGTTGTGGGTAAAATCTGGCTCAAATAATATCGAATAAACGCCACCGATGCTGCTAATTGTTGTCATTGCCATAATGTTGCCACATTTGCTCACTGAATTGCCATGTTTGTGGCCTTTAGTCGTCGTTTTTTTAAGCTTTAATAACACCATCAAAAACAAACAAGCGAATTAAGGGTTTAGTTCGCGACTATCCATCAACTATTTATACCAACACTATTAATGAGAGACACGATTATGACAAGACAATTAACTACAGCAAATAACCGCAGTGTAAGCAAAACTTCTCGAGCCAAAACATTGCTTAATGTTGCTTTAATTTCCGCCTTAACGGTCAGCCCCGTCTTTGCAAGTTCATATGAAAAAACAGCGCAAGATAAAGTGCAGCAAGATAATTCAGCACAATTGAAGGAAGAAATTGGCTTTGGCACAGGTATGGTTATTGGTGCTATTTTAGGTGGGCCTATTGGCGCATTTATCACTGGAGTCGCCGGTAATATGATTGCAAAAAACATCAATGCCACCGATAAAATTGAAAGTTTATCAACTGCCTATAGTGCAGAGAAACACAGTAGTGCAGTATCGTTAGCTCGCTACCAAAGCCAAATTGAGCAAGCAGAGCAAGGCTATCAAACTGAGTTATTAGCGCTAGAGCAAAACTATCAAGCGGCGAGTCAGTTACAAGCACAAAACTTATTAATGAGCTTACAGTTCTCTACTGGCTCAAGTGAAATTAAGTCACATTATCAAGCACAAATAGAAAGTTTAGCGCGCATTGTTCAACAATCACCTAATTTGAGCTTAGATCTTTCTGGTTATACCGATAAACAAGGCAGTGATGAACTAAACCAAGCGCTTTCATTAGCGCGTATTAATGCGGTTAAAAATGCACTGATTGAGCAAGGTGTTAAGGCTGAGCGCATTAGCTTATTTGCTTTTGGTGAACAGCAATCTGTGGTGGCATCATTAGATAAAGAGGTGAGTTTTTATGATCGCCGTGTGGTTATCAAGTTAAAAAATACTGCGTTAGCAAATGATGCCATTAAGCAAAAAAACTCACAAACGGCGCAGAACTTTTAATGCTACATATTTTAAGGTGTAAATTTTAAGGTGTAAACTTTATATTTTAATTCTGTATAAGAAGCTAAGAAAAATATAGTTTAAAAATAATTAAAACTAGCTGCAATAACAAAAGTTAACCAACCCCAAGCATTAAATTTTTTGATAAAATTGGTTGAAATAAAAATAAAAGCCAAGACGTCTTGTCTTGGCTTTTGGTTTGGTTTTAACTTAAATTTTAACTTAATATTTACGCTATAAAGTGAACAGAACAAGAGCTTTTGGCAGGCTTTATAATGAATAGTTACTAGGCATTCGTTATAAATAGGTTACTTTCCTAAAGTAAATTTAGTATCAGCATCTCGAAGTAAATATAGCGCTGCACAAGCCGCTAACATAGGCCATGCGGCGAAAAACAATAAATTATTAAAGGCATCAATATACAGCGCGTAAGCTGATAACGTTGAACCCGCATGCATCAGAAAAATCAAACCGTAACTGAGGCGTTTTTTAATGCCAAATAAAAATGCGATAACCAATATTAATTGTAGCGCACCTAAGCAATAAGCAATGATGTCATTAAAGCCGCTGATTTTATAAAAATGTTCGAAAATTTTAATACTATGAGCAGGGTTAACAAACTTATCTAGCGTCCAAACAAACATCACGATAAACACACCGAGCCGTAAAAATAGTAATGACCATTGCAAGTTGCTTTGTAAGTTTTTGTTGGTTAGGGGATCAGCTGTCGACATATAAATTCCTCAATTAAATAAAAGTGTTGATAACAATGTTAAAGACCGAGTAATCAAGCTTAAATTTCAATGTCATGCTTTTTTAATGGCTTAAAGGTATTTGAAACACCATGATAATTGTCTAGATATTGTTTACAACCGGTAGATAAATGGAAACACCATGAGGTGTTGTTATGCTAATTTTTATCTAGCTCAGATTGATGGAGCAAATAATAAGGGATTAGCCTCATTATCTGCAACCATCGCATTATACCAGTTCCATTAAGTTTGTGATCTTGTTGTGCGCAGGAAAAATAATTCAAGGTAAGGCGCTCGATTGAGCAATAGCTGGCTATTGGGAGTGAGAGCAACACAGCCTTGAGCTATTTTAACTAGTACAAGTGAGCAATAACTTAATGGGATTGGTATTAGTCATCTACTATTCAATAACTCGCTTAAATGGCGGTAAAGAGTTTAATAAGTCTTTACCGTAACGTTTATTGACCACACGCCGGTCCATTAGCGTAACAACACCATAATCTTTTTCGTTTCTCAGTAGTCGTCCGGTAGCTTGAATCAGTTTTTTTGAGGTTTCAGGCACTGAGATAGACATAAACGGATTACCACCTTTAGCGGTAATGTATTCAGCTTGTGCTTCTTCTACTGGCGATGATGGCACTGAAAACGGTAGCTTGGTAATAATTACATTAGTGAGATAGTCGCCGGGTAAGTCCAAGCCTTCAGAAAAGCTTTGTGTGCCAAAAATAATGCTGTCTTCTTTTTTGTCACAAAGCGCTTTATGAGTTTCAATAATTTTTTGTCGAGACTGCTCACCTTGCACCAAAATACTGAGTTTGGTTTTTTCTCGCAGGGCGGTAACAACTTTGTCCATTTGCCAATAGGAGGAAAATAACACTAAGCTCGCTTTACCGCGTTTGATTTGTGCGGGCAATTTGGCAATTAATTCGTCAGTGAACTGATCCGCACTCGGCTCATATTGCATTTTAGGCACAATCAGCTGCGCGTTGTTTTGATAATCAAAAGGTGAGTCAACTTTTTGATATTGGCTACCGTCATCAGTTCTTAAACCTGCTTGTCGGCGAAAATGATCGAATGAGTTCAAAGCGAGAATAGTGGCAGAGCACAACACTGCGCCCTCACATTTAGACCACAGCATATTTTCTAAGGTGAAACCCACTTCAATAGGCGAACCGCTAATTAAATAGTCGCTACGTTTGCCTTCAATTTGCTCCAACCAACGCGCCATAGGGGCACCTTTGTCGCTATCAGTTTTGGCATACATTTGCCATAAGGCATTAAAATTTTCTAAGCGTTGGATCATAAAGCCAGACTCGGCCAACAATGGCTCAGCTAAATACATTTGCGTATCGCCGTCTTTCACCGATTCCATTAGCAGGTTATAAAGCTTGTTTAAATGCGTCAAACATTTTTTAGAGCTCTGAGTTAAATCTTCTGCCCAATCTTTTAATGTTTGCGGAATAATGCCGTTTTCAAAACGAAATTGCAGTGGTTGGTTTTGCATCTGCTTACTATTTGTTACCGGTTGGTGAAAATAAAGGCTGCGATTATTATCGATAAAGCTCAACACTTTTTGCATGTCAGCTAATATATCTTGGCAATCGTCAGCCATTTTTATTGAAGGAGAAATGGCACTATTTGAATTGATCAATTTTGCGATTTTATCACCGGTTTCTTGCAGTTTACTAAGCCAGTCGATTGCGCCCTTAAGTGTGAGGTTTGCACTGGAGTGATCTCTGGTCACTTTTGGCAAGTGGTGCGCTTCATCAATAATATAAAAAGTATCTTCAGGAGCTGGTAATATTTTACCACCACCAAGTTCTAAATCAGCCAGCAGTAAACTATGATTAACTACTAAGACATCAGCAGCGTCCATGGTCTCTCTGGCTTGATGAAATGGACAATGACTATGCTCTGAGACATGCTTTAAGCAACTATGTTTATCGGCTTGTATTTGTTGCCAAATATGATGATTAACTGACTCTGGCCAAGCGTCAATATCACCAGGCCAAGCGTTGTCATTGAGCGCTTGGTGCATCTTATTTAAAGTGCGAATATCACTTGCTTGAGGCTTTTCTGCGAAGGTAAAACCGGCTTGTGGACTGTCGTCATTCGCTACCGCTAGGGCGAGTTTCTGCCGACAAACATAACGTTGGCGTCCTTTTGCCAAAGTAAATTTAAAGTCTAAACCACTGTGTTTTTTCAAAAAAGGCAGATCCTTATCAACCAGTTGCTCTTGCAATGCTACGGTCGCGGTTGCGATACAGACTTTTTTGTTGCGACTTAACGCTAACGGAATCGAACCAAGTGCGTAAGCTAAAGACTTACCCGTACCTGTGCCCGCTTCAATAGTAATAATTTTACGTACTTTGTCGTAATCACCCGCTAGCGTTTTGGCAATTTCAGCAATTAAAAAGGTTTGCTGTTTACGCGGATTAAAGTTAGTTAGGTTTTCACCTATGCTTTTATAGGAGGTTCTAATAACTTGTTTAATTTTATCGCTTAACATCGCGGCTGTAGTTTCCTATCGACAAAAGATGATTTACACTGCTGTATATATTAACAGTTTGTCATTAACAATTAGAACCATTAATGCAACTTTCTCCTGAAAAATTTGCTCAATCAGCACAATCGTCCGCTAGCAGCCGTGGTTTTCTGTTAACCCGAAATGCAGCAGATAGAAACAATCATATTGAAATTACCCTGTGGCTGAAAACGCCACAAGGGCCGGTGCAATTGATTATTGATAACGAGCGTGCTGTTTTTTTTGTTGAAGTCAGTGATGTAGAACATGCTAGAGAAGTTTTAGCTAAACAAGGTCTTAACCCTGATGAGATAAAAGCGCTTGCGCTGAAAGCCTTTAATCAAGCCGCAGTAGCAGCAGTGTATTTTTTAACTTTGCGTGATTTTTACCAAGCCCGCGCCGTGCTAAAGCAAAAGGGTATTAAATGTTATGAAGATGACATTCGCCCGGATGACCGCTTTTTAATGGAGCGCTTTATTACCGCAGATATCACCTTTGTTGGACAAGCGGTAAATTTAACTTTAGCCAACAATCAAGCTTACCAGCGCTTTGAGCAGGTTAAATGTAAAGGTATTGATAAAGCGCAACAAACAGAGCTTGAGCTTTCGAGTGTATCGCTTGATATTGAATGTTCCATGTCGGGTGACTTGTATTCTATCGGCCTATATAGCGAGCATTGTCAGCAGGTGTTGATGATTGCCAATGCAGACGAAATAGCCCGCGAGCAACAAGCTACCAGTGTTATTGATATTGTCTGGCAGGCTAATGAACAAGAGTTATTAGTCAGCTTATTAGCTTGGTTCTCCCAACATGACCCGGATATTGTGATGGGTTGGAACGTGATCAATTTCGATTTTGCTTTATTGCAAAAGCGTTATGATTTACATGGACTTAAATTTAGCATTGGCCGAGACGGTAAAGCGCCTCATTGGCGTAAAAATCAAGCCAGTGAGCAAAAATTTATTGAAATTAGTGGCCGGGTAGTGCTCGATGGTATCGATTTATTAAAAAGTGCTACTTATAACTTTCCCAGTTTTTCACTTGATAATGTCGCGAATACCTTATTAGGTATTGGTAAGAAAGTTGACGATGTTGAGCACCGAATTCAGGAAATAACTGAAAACTTTCATCATGATAAAACAGCGCTGGCGATTTATAATTTAGAAGATTGTCGCTTAGTGCTGTTAATTTTTCAACATACGCAGTTATTAGAATTTGCCATGCTCAGGGCGCAATTAACGGGGTTAGCCATAGACAGAGTTGGTGGCTCGGTCGCCACGTTTACCAACTTATATCTGCCTAAATTACACCGTAGTGGTTATATTGCGCCCAATATGGGTGATGGCGATCAAGGCTTTGAATCACCGGGTGGCTTTGTCATGGACTCTACCCCTGGACTTTATCAAAACGTGTTGGTGCTAGATTTTAAAAGCTTATATCCCAGTATTATCCGCAGTTTTAATATTGACCCTATGGGCTTAATTGAAGGTTTAAAGTCGCCAGAAACAGCGATAGCAGGCTTTGATGGTGCCTATTTTTCAAGAGAACAGCATTTTTTACCCGGTATTATCACTGAGCTTTGGCAAGAGCGTGATATCGCCAAAAAAGATAATAACGCCGCTTTGTCGCAAGCGATAAAAATTATTATGAATTCATTTTATGGTGTTTTAGGCTCAACCGGCTGCCGATTTTTTGATCCTCGTCTATCTGGCTCCATCACTAAACGCAGCCATAGTATATTAAAAACCACTAAATCATGGATTGAAGCAAAAGGTTATCAAGTTATTTACGGCGACACTGACTCAATATTTGTTCATGCTGGTAATAATCAAAGCGCGGAGCACAGCAGGGCGCTTGGTAAAAATTTACAAGACTACATTAACCAAAAGTGGCAAAAGTTACTTAAAGAACAGTTTAATATTGTTAGTGAACTTGATATTGAATTTGAAACCCATTTTAGTCAATTTTTAATGCCCACCATTCGTGGCCAAGACATAGGGACAAAAAAACGCTACGCAGGTTTAGTGCAAAAAGGTGATGAACAACAACTTATTTTTAAAGGTTTAGAGAGTGTTCGTACCGACTGGACCGAGTTAGCCAAGCAATTTCAACGCACTTTGTATTTGAAAATTTTTAATGACGAACCGGTTGTCGATTACATCAAGCAAATGGTCGCCGACACCTTAGCTGGTAAGCATGATGATTTACTTTATTATCGTAAACGCTTGCGCAGAAAACTTGAGCTTTACGTTAAAAATGTGCCGCCACATGTTAGAGCAGCAAGGCTAGCCGATGAAATTTATAAACAACAGGGCAAAGCGCTTAAGTATCAAAATAAAGGCTGGATTGAATATCTAATGACCATCAACGGCCCACAAGCGAAAGGTTGCCAGAGTGCAGCCTTGGACTATCAATTTTACATTGACCGACAATTACTGGCGGTAGCCGATGCTATTTTACCCTTTATTAATACCAGTTTTGATGAAATTACCAATAGCCAAATGAATTTGTTTTAGCGCTAAAGCTGATACTTGAGCTAACGGTTAGAGTTATAGCCTTTTAATAAAGGCTTTGCTCTTAAGGGCTAAAATTTATAAGGTCAACAACTCCTCACTGCAGGTTATATCCGGTATTTATTTCCCATTAGAAAAGTAGATCACTTAATTAACCCAATGAGTCTTACTCATATGATACTATTTTATTCCCATAATGCTATTCACGACTATGTTATGACAAAATAAAGTGTGCTTCTTTGCCTGATTCGCGATACAAATATCTATAGATGGTTAGACAGCTATAATAACTTTAAAAAGTCTAAACCTTAGAAAGCTGAAGTTTAAAATTAGTTAGCAAATTTTTGAATTGTCAGCCTTGCTTGATGTCAAAAGGATCCGTACCTTATCGAGCGATATCCAAAAAATGCAACCATGGAATGTAACCTAGAGATGAAAAAAGAAACAAAACTTATTAATGCTGGCCGTAAAAGCCAGTGGACACGTGGTGTTGTTAACCCGCCAGTAGAGCGTGCCTCTACGGTGGTATTTAACTCGGTTAAAGAAATGAAGCATGCGACAGCAAATAAAGCTAATCAGGTGTTGTTTTATGGCCGGCGCGGTACGTCAACGTCGTTCGCTTTTTGCGATGCGATGACCGACTTAGAAGGGGGAGCAGGTTGTGCAATATACCCGTCGGGTACTGCAGCAATCACTAATGCGATATTAGCGTTTGTTAAAACCGGTGATCATATTTTAATGGTTGATAGCACCTACGAACCCACCCGTGATTATTGCGATAAAGTATTAGCTAAGTTAGGTATTGAAACAACTTATTATGATCCACTGATTGGAAAAGATATTGAAGCGTTAATTCAAGCAAATACCCGAATTGTGTTTTTAGAATCACCAGGCTCAGTGACTATGGAGGTGCAAGATGTTCCCGCCATAGCTGAAGTGGCTCATCGGCACAACTGTATCGTGATGCTAGATAACACTTGGTCAGCGGGGGTAAATTTTCAACCCTTCGATTACGGTGTTGATGTTTCAATTCAAGCGGCGACAAAATATATTGTTGGCCATTCAGATGTCATGTTAGGCACTGCAACGGCAAACGCTGAGTATTGGCCACAATTGCGTGAAAGTAGCTATATTATGGGGCAATGTACGTCACCGGATGATTTATATTTAGCCATGCGCGGCATTAGAACATTAAGCGTGCGTTTGCAGCAGCATCAAACTAGTGCGCTTAAAATTGCGCATTGGTTGTCAACACGCCCAGAAGTTGACACTATTTTGCACCCAGCACTGCCATCCTGCCCAGGCCATGAAGCGTTCAAACGTGATTTTACTGGCTCAAATGGTTTGTTTTCGTTTGTATTGAACAAGGGTAATCAAGCGGCATTAACCGCATTTTTAGATGGCTTGGATCATTTTAAAATGGGCTATTCGTGGGGCGGTTTCGAAAGTCTTATTTTAGGTATTTCAAACGTTAACAATATGCGTACTGCCACTACTTGGCCATATCAATTCCCTTTGATTCGTTTGCACGTAGGTCTGGAAAATGTTGATGATTTAATTGATGATTTGGAACAAGGCTTTGCGCGTTTTAATCAGGTGCTTGAGCAACAAGGTAACTAATATCAAGTTAGCATTGTAATCGCGAACTTAAGCATAGCAAGTGATTACTAAGAGCCAGTAACAAACTTTGTGTAATGGCTGATGTTCGAACTATCGAACAACTATCGGGGTCAGAACAAAGTTAAATTAACTTTTTTCGCCATCCAAGTTTCCTGCCTGGCGGTAAAGGATGTAAGCGTCTACCTGTTAGTGATGTCAGTTCGCTTTTAGAAACTATCGGGGTCAGAACAAAGTTAAATTAACTTTTGCGCCATCTAAGTTTCCTGCCTGGCGGCAAAGGATGTAAGCGTCTACCTGTTAGTGATGTCAGTTCGCTTTTAAATCTATCATTACCTAAGGCCATACCAAGGCCATACCTGACTTAGTGGCTGCTCTAATGTCTTCTAACAATTCCCCATCGACATGACAAGTAAATAAACTACGATAGGTGGCTTGGCGCTCAGTATTAACTATCGGGGTCAGAATATTAACTATCGGGGTCAGAACAAAGTTAAATTAACTTTTAAATAACTATCGGGGTCAGAACAAAGTTGAATTAACTTTTTGCGCCATCCAAGTTTCCTGCCTGGCGGCAAAGGATGTAAGCGTCTACCTGTTAGTGATGTCAGTTCGCTTTTAAATCTATCATCATATCTCGGGGTCAGAACAAAGAACTAAACTATCGGGGTCAGAACAAAGTTAAATTAACTTTTTTCGCCATCCAAGTTTCCTGCCTGGCGGTAAAGGATGTAAGCGTCTACCTGTTAGTGATGTCAGTTCGCTTTTAAATCTATCATTACCTAAGGCCATACCTGACTTAGTGGCTGCTCTAATGTCTTCTAACAATTCCCCATCGACATGACAAGTAAATAAACTACGATAGGTGGCTTGGCGCTCAGTATCATTAAGACCTAACGCGGTGTATAAAAGATGTGGAGTGCATAAATTTGAAACCTTACCTAATGCATTAATCTGATAGCTAGACCAAACATATTCAGAAGGCTCTGCCACCATCGAGGCCCTAACTGGGTTTAGCTCAATATAACGATAAAGATGAAGTAGGTACACTTCATCTTCCACTAAGCAGGACTTAAAGCGTCCTTCCCACAATGTCCCCGTTCTTTTATAGCTATGATTAAAGTATCTGACATATTGCCTACCCAAAGCCTGCATCATTTGACTAACGCCATCTTCTTCGCGCGGCGTACACAATAAATGGACGTGGTTAGTCATCAATACCCAAGCGTGAATAGCAACTCCAAACTTAACAGAAAACTCTTTTAACCAAGCAATATAAGCAAAAAAATCTTGTTCACTGCCAAAACAAATTTGACGGTTATTACCCCGTTGAATAATATGTTGTGCAATACCAACTGGGCAGATACGAGGTAAACGACTCATTAGGATGTCCTTGTCATTGAGTTAAGCAAGTAACAAGTATAGCCTATGCATTATTTAACTTTGTTCTGACCCCGATAGTTACTTAGCCTATGCATTATTTAACTTTGTTCTGACCCCGATAGTTACTTGTTTTCATCCTTCGCCTTGTTGTAATATGTGAGAAATCATAATTGTAGTCAGCATTATGATAAAGTGGCTTGTGATCCGTCTTCTACGTATAGTATTTGATAAAAGAGAGTTGAATGAATAATGTTTCGCCCATAAGAAAAGGTTTATTTCAACTTTTATATTCTGTGATAGAAATAGGTGTTTGCCGAGTTATTACTAGCAAATCTTCAAAGCTGTTAGCGAGTTTAAAAAAAACCTATATTGAAAATATCCCTGAACATCATCAAGTTGTTTTTTTACCAGGAAAAATTGAGCACCTTGATGATTTAACTTGTGTTTTAGTAACAGCAGGTATCGCTCAGTTTTCCTCAATAGAAAATAACGAACAATTCCTTGAAAATGCTAAGCAATATTTAATTGAAAACAAAGATAAGGAAGTTATCACTATTTGGGCATTTGAAAATGCTGATTTGATTTCAAGTGATATACATTATCTCTTAGGACAACTACTGGCATGGCAACGCTATGGTAGCTCATTATTGACTATTGAATTATGGGGTCATACATTACTAGAGAAGTCATATAGCTCAGGGGAAATTAGTCAATATTATCAAAGTAAAATTTATCCTATTAATCTTGATGAAAACCTCAATCTTAAGTCCAAAATCGCCTTGTTTAACTTCAAATCAATTAACTTTAAGCTGTTCATTGCCTTGATAGGGGGATTACTTTTAGGCCCACAAATAAAACCTTTGCTAGAGAATTTTTCAAATATTTATAATAGTTCAGCACAGCCAACAGTAAATTTAGTCAGTAATATAGAAATAGATAAACTAACGCCAAAAGCAATAGTGGCAGAGCCTGCCTTTGACGATGTGGATGATAATAATAGCCAAAAAGAAATACTTAAACAATCAAACTTCCTAACACTTAACGAGGGTATAGAATTTAAAGAAAACAGGCAAAACCTCGCTATAACACTAGCAAGTAATACAGACGAAACAAATAATATAAGTGAAAAAAACAACGATAAAATGCACAATAAGCAAGTTGTAGAGCACATTGTAAAAGCAGACCCCCCCCACTGGTACTTTAAATTATCACCTAGTGACTGGCTAAGTGAATATAATATTAATTTGAATCATCAATTACAGACAGAAAATAATCAAATCTATATTCAGTACGGCGTATATCGACATAAACGTTCTGTTATAAGATTTGCTACAGAAAATAAATTGTTAAGCGATTATTATCATTTATGTTATTCCTCTGATTGGCAAATGGTGGCGTTGATGACAGGTGCTTATCAAGGTTATCGTCAAGCATTTAAAGACTTGATTAAGATAAAAGAGCAGGGCTTTGATGGAGTTATTGTTAACTCATCTTATTTAAATGCATGGCAATGTAGTAATCAAAACTAATAATCATCAGAAGGTATTTTACCGGCTCTAAATGAAAAATTAGATAGACATTTAATGAGTAAGTGTTCTGGTTTGGATTAATTTTATGATAAACACGACTTTTAAAGTAGCAAAGCACTCACATGTATAAAAAAACAAATAAAAAAGATACAAAGCCGCAAGTGATTTCTTATGATCGGGTCAAATCCTATATGATTTGGATGATTGAGAGGTATGGTGATTACTCAGCAAAAGCGTTACTTCAAAAAGCCAATATGTTATTTAAAGATGATACTCAATTTAATGAGCCAGCACTTAGTTATCTGATAGAACATGACATTATTAATGATTTTCGCTATGCAACACGCTTAACTACCAGCTTTTCAGAAAAAAATATTGGTGTTAATAAAATCAAAGAAAAACTGTATATAAAGGGGTTTGCATCTAAAATAATTAATGATTGTGTCGAGGCGCTAGAAACGTCTGATGATGAATATTTTGCCAAGGCGCTTTCATTAAAGATAAGAAAGTTTGGTGAAGAACCTATTGAAGATATAAAATTAAAGCAAAAAGCGCTGCGGCATTTAATAGCTAAAGGTTTTACCTATTCAATCGCCGATAAAGCGATCAAATTCAGTTAACAACACTATAGAAAATACTTTTAATTTAACTAATTAGATAGCCAAAATAATCAAAAATAGAGGCTAAAGACACATAATTAATTATGGCTAGAGCATAATGCTATAAAGCTTATTGCTAATGAAGCTAAAAATAGGGTACGCGGTTAGCTAATAAAATCAATGCGCTCAAAGTCATCGACTTTATTAGCCGGTACCGTGATAAAAATTTGTTACAGGCTTAAAATTTACTTATTAAATTTATTAACCGCGGTGAGCAATTGCCGACAAGATACCTGCCCAACTAACTTACCATCTTCAATAACGGGTCGACGACGGTGTTTTTTTAATAGCATATCCTGAGCGACATTGATAATGTCATCACTAGGATGAGCCACAACTATATTTTCTTTAGTCATATATTCACTGACCAAACCCACACCAACATTATTGTAAGTGCTTTCGAGTATGGCGGCTAAACAATCCATTTCGGAAAGTACGCCTATGAGGACTTTCTTTTCATCTATTACGCAAACCCCTGAAACTTTATTATCTATGATGATTTTCATCGTATCTAACAAATTATCATCACCTTTGACCTTGATCGGGTTAGTGATCATATAATCGCGTAAATCAACTGATTGAAGCATGGTAAATCACCTTATAATTTAGTAATAATTATCATTATGTAAAAAGATAGGCTGGATGTCTTTTTGAGCTTAAGATTCGGCCACTCAGCTTAATAGAATATAAACGTCATATCTAATATAAGTCAAAGAATACTATAAATATTTTTATAAAAAAGTTAACTGTTAAACAATGAAACAAGTGAATAAATAAGCTTTGAAGATATATAAGAAGCTATATTTAGGTTACTTTAATGCTCAGCCAAGTTGCAGTAAAAGTAAAAAATCCCTTATATTTTAGGTGGTTGACCATAAACCCCTTCGTTCTACTGTTAACGATGGCAAGCTCTAATACCAGTTCCATTAAGTTTGTGATCTTGTTGTGCGCAGGAAAAATAATTCAAGGTAAGGCGCTCGATTGAGCAATAGCTGGCTATTGGGAGTGAGAGCAACACAGCCTTGAGCTATTTTAACTAGTACAAGTGAGTAATAACTTAATGGGATTGGTATAACTTAGCTTTGCAGGTAAACACACTTCAGGACGGGATAGGGTAAAAGAAATACCGAGCAAGTTATAGATGATTTATAAACCACTCGGTATTTTTACTTTGTTTTACTTTTTTGTAGGTATAGCGCTGTTTTATTTTTTACCTAATAGAGTGAAAATTTTCTTGGCAATGTCAGTATTATCTTGAAAACCTGAAAATATTTCGCTGCCTTTACCGAAGGCAAATACAGGTACATCGATACCAGTATGTGTACCTGAAGGACTAATTGATCCCCAACCTGTATTGGTTTTTACATCAATAATTTTGGTTATAACGTTAAGCACAGATTGGTAGGGTCTAGGTTCCCTTTTACCTTTTTTAACATCAGTAGCCAATAACTTAAATTGCTTAATAATGCCGTGGTCAGCAAGTTTAGCTTGTTGTAAATTTCCCATGTCTGTGGCTGTTATTTCAAAGGACAGTAATTCACCCACTTGTGCAAGTGATAACTCCTTAGTGGTAAATCGCTTTGCCACTGTTGTTGGCGATATGGTCATGCTACGTAAAAATTCGGGCTTCCATAAATATTTACTGTTGATATCAGCGTTAGAACGCTCAGTTTTTTTACCGATACTTAAACCACCAGTACTATGATCTGCGGTGACTACGACTAATGTATCTGGATGTTCTTCCACATAAGTTTCAAGGTATTCTAAGGTTTTGGCTAAATCGTCCATTTCATGCATAGCGGCGGCAACATCTCGAGCATGTCCGCCGTAATCAATTTGACTGCCTTCAATTAACATGAAAAAGCCTTTACTATTTTCTAACTGCTTTGTTGCTGCTTGCGTCATTGTTGATAGGCGGTGCTTATTGGTATCATCTAATGCCCAAGATAAGCCGGTTTTATCAAATAAACCTAGTACAGGTTTATTTGCTGGAATAGTGCTTATTTCACTATATTTATCAATATAGTGAAAACCTGATTGTATAAACTCATCAACAAGATTTCTATCTTCACGGATAAAATATTTCCAGCCGCCACCAAAATATAAGTCGGCTTTAATACCATCATCGATGTAACTATCGGCAATAGCATTATAGTTATAGCGATGAACATTATGAGCTAAATAAGCAGCAGGGGTGGCATGATTAATTTGCAAGGTAACGACGACACCGGTTTTCTTACCACTTTGTTTGGCATATTCCAAAACGGTTTCAACGGCTTGTTTGTTAACGTCGACACCAATAGCGCCATTATAGCTTTTAACACCGGTTGATAATGCGGTAGCACTGGCAGCTGAGTCGGTAATGTAGCCTGACTCAGCTGCTGGATAGGTACTGCTATTGCCAACAAAGTTACGGTCAAACACTGTTTGCTCTATTTCTGGGGTATTAGGGTCGTCATTAAAATAGCGATAGGCGCTGGTATAGGCTGGGCCCATACCATCACCAATAACCATAATGATATTTTTTGGTGTACTTGCTGCAATAGTGTTTGTTTTAGCATGATCAGATGCTTGTAGTTGACCACAAGACATGATCATCAAGCTGGTTAATAAGGTTGGAATGAATTTTTTCATATTTATTTCCGCTAAATATTATTGGTAGATATAACTGCTTAACTCGGTTGAATTTAACTCAGTTGAATTTAACTTGGCTAATTTAAAACAGTTATTTATTAATTGGCTTTTTAAACTTTACGTCCACCCAAACCAGTCGGTGATCTGACGAGGCAGCACGGTCTTTTATTAAACGAAACTCAGCTGCATTTGCTTTTGGCCAAAATATACCTGAGCCAAGCACATCAAATTGTGCTTTTGCAGGTAAAACATAGTCGGCTCGCATGCCCCAAAATGCGGTGTGATTTTTTGCATTTGGATTGTTTTTTCGGTGTAGCTTTCCTCCTTCGCTACTTGGTTTAGCATCAACAACTCGGGGATGATTTATTAAACGCTCAATGCCCGACTTTATTGCACTACCCTCTATTGCATCGGCATTTAAATCACCCAATATAACAAAAGCTTTATCTTGAGCTAAACCACCAAAATGCTGATTATCGTCATAAATGTAATTGGATAACGAAGGGGTTAGGTAATCACTCCAGAAACGTATTTCATCAAAGTTTCGTTTGCCGTTTCTGTCTTCTGGTCCATCAAATACCGGTGGGGTAGGATGGCTTGCCAAAATGTGCAATTCATGACCATTGACGTTGACCGGAATATCCCAGTGAGATTTAGACGATAGTCTAAAGTTATTCCACGCTTGCTCATTATACCAAGGCGTTTTTGAATCAGGATTTACTGGTATTAAGGCATTGGGCATATCGCGCCATTTAAACAGTTGAAAGGTTCTGATTTTTTCTTCAACAATAGGATATTTCGATAACAATGCCATGGCGAAATGCCCCGAAAAAAGCCCATAACCATAGGCATCATTGGGTAATTCACCTATTTTGTTATCATTGTTTAAGTCATCACCAGAAGCAACACCGGTATTAACTGGGCCTTGATAAAAATAAGGGTAATCAACAGCCGCATTACTTTGCTGACTTCTTGCTAAATAATCGCTTAAAAAGCGTTTTAGTGATTGATGTTTAGGATCATTACCATCAAATTCATTCAATAAAATAATATCAGGATTTACTCGTTGAATAATTTCAGCAATATTTTTAATTTGTTGATGATTTTCTACTAACGCTGTGGCCAACTCATCTCCTGTAGGCTTTGGTTCTTTGCCTAATTCTGAAGGTAAGTAATTTAATGCTTCCATGCTGACATTAAAAGTGGCAATGCGTAAGCTTGACGTTGAATTGTTTGATGTTTGTGACATAGCAACACCTGAGTAGACTAGCAAGGTAGTTGCCACTAAATGGGTTAATACTCGCATATAAATTCCTATTTTAAACCGCAACCACGTAATATAAAATCAGTTAAAAACTCGGTAACTTGGGTTATATCGTCTTCTTCGTAGTCGGCACGATTCATAATGGTTAATATTTGTTGTTCAAAATCAGCATAATGTTGAGTTGAAGACCAAATTAAGAAGATAAGCTTTACCGGGTCAACATTTTTCATTTCACCGCTATCGATCCACACTTGAAATACTTTAGCTTTCTCCCTTACCCATTGGCGTAAATAGGTGCGAGAAAACTCTTTCAAGTGTAATGCCCCTTGTATAATTTCCATAGCATAAATTTTAGATGCCTGAGGGTGTTCAAAAGACATTTTTACTTTCGAAGCAATAAACTTTTCAATTGCCACAACAGGACCGTCGTTAATATCAAGCTCACCAATGCCTTGATCCCAGGTATCCAAAGTTAACTGCAACACCGCATGATAGATATTTTCTTTATTTTTGAAATAATATAATACGTTGGCTTTTGGCAGATTTGCACTGTCAGCGATAGACTGAACAGTAGCGCCTTTAAAGCCTTGAAGAATAAACTCTTTTTGAGCCGCAGCTAAAATTACAGTTTCACTGCGGGCCCGAATACTTCCTTGCTTTTCATTGCTGGTATTGTTGCTCACGTGAATAACCTTTCTTTTTATATTTTTATATTCATTAACGCTATTGTAGTAGGTTAATATTACAGTTGCTGGCTGATCTAAGCCGATAAAAAATTAAAACTTTAACTGTTAGCATGGTTAGAAATTTTACGGATTTAATGTGCTACATACACCGATGAACTAATGCCCATGGGTTAAAAGCTGGTTAGTTTAACTAAATATAGTGTTAAGACACTGTTTTAATAAGTTTTGTCTTACTTCATAAGTATTTTTTTGATGTTTTTTAAAAAATAGTTTACCTATGGTTAATTTATATTAGTTAATACAGGCCTTTATTAACTTGGCTAAAATCATACTTTATTTTATCTTGACCAAATGGTTTGTTTTTATCATGTTTTGTTATAGTTAATTGAATTTAATCTGATTATAGTTATAAGGTGTTTTTAGGCATGTTTTAAAAACAAGACTAGGCTATTGTTATATATAGCTTTAAGTGCCTTCGCTTTGTTTTGCTGTTTCGTAAAGTTAAAAAATATAAATTCACAGCAAGTGACCTGTAAAATTTTGTAATGAAAATGTAAGAAAACTCTGTTTTAATTTCACGGTAGATAGACTTAAAAAAATAATAAATAGCATTAAAATTAACTCAGTAAAACTTACATAAAACACTTAATAAATAAAAACTTAACTTATATCAAGGAATAACATGATGAAAACTCATCGTCTCTCAAGTATTACGGGCGCAATCGTACTTGCGCTTGGATTGTCAACATCGGCCATGGCTGATGATACGTCATCGTCAATTCGCGGCAACATTCTAACCAACAATGGCAGTGTCGTTACTGATGCAACAATTACTATTGTTCACGAACCTTCAGGTACACGTAAAACTTTAAAGGTTAATGACACCGGTAATTTTTCTGCTCAAGGTTTACGTGTTGGCGGTCCATATACCATCACTATTGATTCTGATGTCTATGCAGATAAAACCCTTAAAGGTATTTACATTACTTTAGGTGATGTATTTCGAATTAATGAAGTATTACAAGATACTAATATTGAACGTATTGCTGTGACAGGTTCTTCAGCATTTTTTGACCCGTCAAAAGGTTCATCAAGTGTTTTTAGTGGTGATGATTTGACTAAATCAGCAGCATTTAACCGTGATTTAAAAGACATTGTTCGACAAAACCCAATGGCCGTTGTTAGTAATGACGGCAATTCCTTATCTTTAGCAGGCAGTAACCCTAAATATAACAGTTTGGCGGTTGATGGTGTCAACCTTAACGATGACTTTGGTTTAGCCGGTAACGGTTACCCAACAGAACGTTCTCCGATTGCCTTTGATTCAATTGCTCAAATCAGTGTCGCTATCGCACCATTTACCGCCAAAGAAGGTGGTTTTTCTGGTGGTAAAGTTAGTGTAGTGACTAAATCGGGTACTAACGAATTTCATGGTTCTATGTTTATCGAGCAAGCTAAAGATGCTTGGGCAGGAACACCTGAAACAGATGACGGCGATACAATTGATTTAAAATTTGATGAAGAGACTTGGGGCGCAACTTTCGGTGGCCCCATTATTAAAGACAAATTATTCTTCTTTGCGTCATACGAAACTTTTGAATCACCAAGTGCGGTAGATAAAGGCCCATCAGATTCAAATGTAGCCAATAAAGTTAGCCAAGTGTCGCAAGCAGAAGTTGATCGCGTGGTCAATATTGCTAAAGATAAATATGGCTATGATGCCGGTAGTTGGGACAACTCTATTCCACTAGAAGATGAAAAATATTCATTGAAGTTAGATTGGAATATTAATGAAGACCATCGTGCGACTTTTACTTATGCTCATGGTTCTAGTAATAGCGCCGGTAATCAGGGTGGTGGTAGATCTGATGACTTGTACCTATCTTCTCATTGGTATAATCGCTCTAACGAGTTTGACACTTACGTTGCTCAAGTATTTTCAAACTGGAATCAAGAGTTTTCAACAGAAGTTAAGGTATCGAAAAAGGAATCTATTAACGGTCAAGTATCACTAGGTGGTTATGAATTTGGTGAAGTTAAAATTGACACCGTTAATGGTGGCGAAATTATGTTGGGCGCTGATGATAGTCGCCACGCAAACCAGTTAACCAATGAAACCCTACAAGTGCGTATTAGTGGTGATTACTTGTATGAAGATCATGCGATTTCATTTGGTTGGGAATACGAAAAAGTAGATGTTTATAACCTCTTTATGCAACACTTTCTAGGGTCTTGGTATTTTGATAGTATTGATGATTTTGAAACGGGTAAAGCTGACTCGTTTGAATACCAAAACAATCCGAGTTTAAACCGTGATGATGCTGCCGCTGCATTTGCGCTTGAAAACCACGCTTTTTATATTGAAGATAGTTGGGATATAAACGACTCACTTAACGTAACTTATGGTTTACGTTATGAATCAACAGTTAATGATGATGCACCAAACTTTAATGAAAGCTTCTTCGACCGCTATGCTTATGCAAATAATGAAAATCTTGACGGTTTAGATATCATTTTACCACGCTTTGGCTTTACTTGGAGCGCAACTGATGAGTTAACTATCCGTGGTGGTGCTGGTTTATTTAGTGGTGGCCGTCCAAATGTATTTATCTCAAATGCGTTCAGTAATGACGGCTCTAGAATTGCGTCATATCGTAGTTTTGGTGATGACATCGCAGCGAATACATTTTTACAAGATGCAGACCCAAGCGGTATTCCTCAGCACGCACAAGATCAAATTGCTCAGTCTGAGTTAGGTGGACCAAACTCTAACATAGATGCAATCGATCCAAACTTTGAAATACCTACCACGTGGCAATATAGTTTAGCTGCAGATTATGTTGCTAACCTAAGTAACATAGGTTTAGGAGACGATTGGCGCATCAGTGGTGAAGTGCTTTACAAAGACATTCAAAAAGATATGGCTTGGTCTGATCTTTCGCGTACATTAGATACCTCAAAGGGTAATAATGGTTTAACCGTTGAAGGTCGTCCAATTTATACTTTTGCCAATCCTAATAGAGATGATCGTGATGTATCATTAACTAATACCTCTGGTGGCCATACGTTAATTGAAACACTGAGCATCGCAAAAAATTGGCAGAGTGGTGTTAAAGCTAACTTTTCATATACCCATTCAACTATTCGTAACCGTGTAGATGCTACGGGCACTTCGTCAAACACTGCATATAACTATAATCCAGTAGTTGACCCTGAAAACCCTGGTGTAGGTACATCGGCATATCAAGTTAAACATCGTTTAACGTTTAACCTTTCATACAATACTGAAATGTTTGAAGGTTATAACACCGGTATGCATATGTTTTGGGAACGTAAATCAGGTAGACCATTTAGTTACTTGTTAGGCTATAACAACCGCGACGGTTTATCAGGAAACTTAGATCTTACTACCGCTAATTTACCTTATATTCCAACCAGTGCCAGTGATGGTGCGGTTGATTTCGATAATGGCTTAAGCTACGACGATATTATGGCCGAGCTAGCAACTGCTGGTATTAGCTCTGATGGTGGTTATCTTGACAAGAATGCTTATACAGCACCTTGGACAACGACTATGGATTTACGCTTTGAACAAGAAATCCCAGGTTTCTTAGCAGGCCATAAAGGTTTGTTCTATGTTGATATTAAAAACGCATTAGCTATTTTTGATGAAGGTGCTGCACGTGTTTACCAATTGCCATTTGGTCAATCGGCAACAGAATTACTCGATTACAGCATTAACGATGCCGGTCAATACGTCTATGAAAGTGCAAACATTTCTGAAGGAGAGACTCCTGCTCGATTTAAAGACCGTGAGTCTACGTGGTCTATGAAGATTGGTGTTAAATATACTTTCTAATCATTTTTAAACCTTGTTAACAAAGCCAGCAGTAATGTTGGCTTTTTTTTTATCTTTAAATTTATCATTAAATAACGATCTAAAAATAAGCTAATGGCAATACACTTTAATAGATTTTATTTAACGTTTTTTTTCTGTTGCTTTTCTATTCCTGATTTACTAGGATAGAGTATAAGTTGACCACATGGTCAGATAAAGGCTCCTATAATGTCAAATATTGAAGATAATGTAATATCAACGCTGGTTAATGCAGCAAAAGTAGGCTTTGAAAACGCCTATGCACCTTATAGTAACTTTCATGTTGGTGCCGCAGCGTTAACGGCTAGCGGTAAAATAGTTAAAGGCTGTAACGTAGAGAATGCCTCTTATGGGCTAACGGTTTGTGCTGAGCGTAATTGTTTAGCACAAGGGGTTATTTCAGGTGAACAAGCATTTTCAGCCATGGTTATTTATACCAATCAGGAAAAATTAACGCCACCTTGTGGTGCTTGTCGACAAGTCATTGTTGAATTTTTAGCGCCCGACGCACTTGTTATGGCGGTTAATCACAACAATGATAAAAAGCAATGGACAGTTAATGAATTATTACCGGATGCTTTTACGCCCAAAGATTTACTTGAAAAATAAGGATTTTAGTTCATGTTATTACCGCAAGAAATAATTCGTACCAAACGTGATGGTGGTTCACTCTCCCAAGCACAAATTCAAAGCTTTGTTGATGGCCTAGTCACATCAGATTTTAATGATGCTCAAGCCGGCTCAATGGCAATGGCGATTTTTCAAAAAGGCATGCAAACCCGTGAAATTATCGATTTTACCATGGCGATGAAAAATTCAGGTGACGTATTGTCATGGCCAGAATTAGACGGCCCAGTAGTTGATAAACATTCAACCGGTGGTGTTGGCGATAAGGTCAGCTTTATGTTGGCCGCTATTGTCGCAGCCTGTGGTGCTTATGTCCCGATGATTGCAGGCCGTGGCTTGGGCCACACCGGTGGAACAGCAGATAAACTAGAAAGCATTGCTGGCTTTAATGTCCAACCTAGTATCGCCGAATTTAAAACTATTGTAAAAGATTTAGGTATGGCGATTATCTCTCAAACTGATAATTTAGCGCCTGCCGATAAACGCTTATATGGTATCCGTGATATTACTGCCACGGTGGAATCTATTCCGTTGATTACGGCGTCTATATTGTCGAAAAAATTGGCGGCAGGGCTTGATACTTTGGTTATGGACGTTAAAGTTGGTAACGGTGCAATGATGTCAAATATTGATGATGCTAAAGCGCTAGCGCAAAGTATTGTTAATGTGGCTAATGGTGCTGGTGTACCGACGCAAGCTATTATCACAGATATGAACCAAGTATTAGGTGCAACAGCAGGTAATAGCTTGGAAATGGCCGAAACGGTTAAATATTTAACTGGCACGCTGCGTGAACCTCGCTTACATGCCGTGGTCGTAGCATTAGCTAAAGCGATGTTAGTGAGTGCAAAAGTTGTAGACACTGAAGAGGCCGCATTGGCAAAAATTAATAGTGTGTTAGCTTCTGGCGCTGCAGCTGAAGTATTTAGTAAAATGATTCACGCCTTAGGTGGCCCAAGTGACTTTATGGAAGATCCTTGGCGTTCAATGCAACGCGCCGCATGTATTAAAGATGTTATTGCATTAGATCATGGTTACATTAATGGTATGCAAACCCGTGATATTGGCTTGGCTGTAGTGGGCTTAAAAGGTGGACGGACAGCAAATGGTCAGAAAATTGATCATAGTGTTGGTTTTGACCGAGTATTGCCCATTGGTACCTTAGTTAACCGTGGCGATGTGGTGGCCCGAGTACATGCTAGAGATGAAAGCTCTGCACTATTAGCCAGTTTACAGTATCAAGGGGCTTTAGTTATTGATGACAAGCAAGCGGAGCAACAACCGGTTATTTATCAAACTATTTCCGCTTAAGGTTAATAAACGTAGGGTTAATCAACCTAGTGTTAATAAATGAGCATTATTGAAATAAGTAAAATAACAAGGAATGCCATGGCATTCCTTGTTATTAGTTATGTTAAATATTAAATAGGGTAGTCGCTTAGTTAATGCCAAACGAGGGCTTTAAAATGCCGACGACATAAAGACTCGTAACGCTCATTACCCCCCACTTCTATCTGTTTGCCACCTTTAACTGCATTGCCATGTTCATCACAGCGCATGACAAAATTCGCTTTTTTACCACAATGACAAATGGTTTTTAATTCGACTAATTTATCAGCCCAAGCAAGAAGTGCGGCACTACCAACAAAGGTTTCACCAAGAAAATCAGTGCGAATACCATAGGCTAAAACAGGAACTTTTAATTCATCGACAATATCGGTTAATTGCCTTACTTGCGAAGTAGTTAAAAACTGGGCTTCATCAATTAATATACAAGCAACGTTACCACTATTCATTTGGCGCTTCACTTGCTCGAAGATGTCTGATTTATCATCAAATAATAAAGCATCGGCATCGATACCTAATCTTGATGATACTTTGCCCTTGGCAAACCTATCGTCAATTTTTGCGGTGAACAGCAATGTTGCTAAACCACGTTCACGATAATTATACGAAGACTGCAATAAATGGGTCGACTTACCGGCATTCATGGTTGAATAATAAAAATATAATTGCGCCATCGCTATATTGAGATCCTAATTATGGTTGTTGGGGGGTATTTAATCGGTCAGGTGCAATGTGATTAATAGCTTGTTGGCTCAGCCGTTTGTTTACTCGCCCCTAAGGTATTAAGTAAATTGGTTAATAGGCTGCTGGCGCCAAATCTAAAGTGCGCTTTAGTCGCCCAATCTGCGCCTAAAATATTTTCAGCTAAATCAAGATAAATTGCGGCATCTTCAGCGTTTTTTACGCCGCCAGCAGGTTTAAAACCTATCTGAGTATTTTTAGCTTTAATGACGTTTAGCATCAGCTCAGCTGACCTAGGCGTGGCATTTACCGCAACTTTACCGGTTGAGGTTTTAATAAAGTCAGCACCTGCAGCAATACAAATTTCACTCGCTTGAGTAATAAGCTGGTCAGTTTTAAGCTCACCGGTTTCAATTATAACTTTCAGTTTAGTGTTATTGCCACAAGCTTGTTTACAGGCTTTTACAAGCTCGAACCCCAGGCTGTCATTACCGTTTATTAAGGCTTTGTAGGGAAAGACAACATCGACTTCATCTGCGCCATAGGCAACAGCGGCTCTAGTTTCAGCTACGGCAATATCAATGTCATCGTTACCGTGAGGAAAATTAGTTACCGTGGCAACTTTTATCTCAGGCGTACCTTGTGCCGCTAAGGTTTTCTTTGCTAATGGCACAAAACGCGGAAAGATACAGATAGCAGCGGTGTTACCACAAGGTGATTTAGCCTTTTGGCAGAGCTGAATAATATCATCAGCACTTTCAGCGTCAGTTAAACTGGTTAGATCCATCATGTTAAGTGCACGCTGTGCGTATGCTTCAATAGTACTCATATTCACCTCAAAAGCAAAATTTATCACTAATAATCGACAATTAATCTTAAATAACTGAGAGCTTAAAAGTGAGAGCTAATCTCTAATCCCTAACCGTTATAAGCTAACAAAAACCCCAGCAATCGCGGCACTCATTAAGTTAGCCATGGTCGCTGCTAGCATGGCTTTCATACCTAATCGTGCAATGTCAGGGCGACGATTAGGTGCCATTGACCCAATGCCACCTAATAAAATGGCAATAGAAGATAAGTTAGCAAAGCCACATAAAGCAAAGGTCACTATCGCTTGAGTTGCTGGAGATAGCGTATCTTTAATTTCAATAAAATTTACGTAGGCAAAGAATTCATTGACGACAATTTTTTGGCCAATAAAACTACCTGCTTGCAGCATCTCTTCAAATGGCACACCAATAAGGTAGGCAAATGGGGCAAAAATATAGCCCAGTAACCATTCAATGGTTATGCCTTCAAAGCCTAATAAGTTGCCAAAGCCTGAGACCATAGCATTAAGTAAGGCGATAATGGCAATAAAGGCCAACAACATTGCGCCTACGTTAACCGCAAGCTTCAAGCCTGAGGCGGCACCTGTGGCTGCGGCATCGATAACATTAACGGGTTTAGCGTCTGCTTCGGCCAATTCAACATCGCTATAATCATTATCAATGACTTCTGTTTCAGGCATCAGTAGTTTTGCCATCAGCAAGCCACCAGGTGCTGCCATAAATGATGCGGCAATTAAGTATTCAAGTTTAACGCCTAAGCCAGCATAGCCGGCTAATATTGAACCTGCGACCGAGGCTAAACCACCAACCATAATGGCGAAAAGCTCTGATTGACTCATTTTCGCGATATAGGGGCGAATAACTAAAGGAGCTTCTGTTTGGCCAACAAAAATATTAGCCGTGGCAGACAGTGACTCAGGTTTTGAGGTTTTTAATAGCTTTTGTAAACTACCGCCAATAATTTTTACTACCCATTGCATAATATTAAGGTAGTAAAGTACCGCGATAAGTGATGAAAAGAAGATAATAACGGGCAGCACACGAATAGCAAAAACAAAGCCCACACCGTTATCATACATGGCATCAGTGCCTAAACCGCCAAACAAGAAGTTTATGCCGGCCTGTGCACTGTTAATAACCTGTTGAACACCATTGGTTATTGAACCCAAAATATCTTTACCAAAAGGCACATAAAGTACAAATGCACCGAGTAATATCTGTAATGCAAAGGCAAAACCTACGGTTCGCCAGTTAATTGCGCTGCGATCTTTAGAGAAAAAAACCGCCACTGCCAATAACGCGAAAATGCCAATGACGCCTCTAAGTGCACCTAATTCCATAATTACCTCATAAATTGTTTTGTTATCATTATTATATTTACTTTAATTACATCAATTTTTAATTCTATTGTTGGTAAAAATTAAAGACGTCTCTGCATCAGTTGACGAATTTTTGCTTTTAGCATTTCTATTGCCATTCTATTTTTACCGCCACGAGTCACCACAACATCGGCAAAGGGTTTATTTGGCTGTATATGCTGGTGGTACATAGGACGAACAGTGGTTAAGTATTGTTCGGTGATTGACGCTATGCTGCGAGAACGTTCAAGCGTATCTCGCTTTATTCTGCGCACTAGACAAATATCGAGCGGGGTATCAATATATATTTTAATATTAAATTTGTCTCGCAATTCTTCATCGGCAAATAAAAGAATACCTTCAATTAAAATTATCGGTGTCGGTGCTAAATGTTGAGTTTCATCTAATCGGGTATGTGTTTTATAACAATAGGTGGGTATATCGACACTTTTATTTGCACTTAACTGACTTAAATGTTGCGATAGCAAACTATGTTCAAAGGCGTTAGGGTGATCATAATTTGTTTTTATACGTTCTGCCATCGAGAGATGAGATTGAGACTTGTAGTAAGAATCTTCTTTGATAATAGCAATACCGCTCGACCCTAGCTCAGGTAACAGTTCATCGTAAATAGTTTGAGCAAAAAGTGACTTTCCAGATGCCGAAGCACCGGTTACCGCAATAATCGTCGGTTTATTAGTTTGCAAAACAGAGAGCCTTAAAAATAGGGTTAAAAAAGGGTTAAGTTATTATTTATAACGATGTTGTTGTCGACAAGTCAACGCACTCGTATTATGAACTAATTATGCTGAGATTCATTAAAATTTAGGCAAAAGGGGACTTCGTGCCTTAAATATTTATAAAATATCTATTGTCTATAATTTATTGCTTGGTAAAGTATCACATGTTGACCATTTGGTCATGAAATTTATCGCTATAAACAAGGATGAATTTTTAAAATTTTTAAAATGCAACAATCTAATAACGGGAAATTAAAATGGCAAGAGCAATAGTTTTAGTAATCGACGGTTTTGGTATTGGGCATGCACCCGATGCGGCAGACTTTGGTGATATCAGTGCCAATACTTTTGCTAATTTAGCACGATATTTCAATCAGCACGAAAAACGTGAAATCAAATTAACTAATTTAGCAAAAATGGGCTTGGTTCAAGCCGCTTTTGAAGCTGGAAAAGCTAGTTTTCCTGTGGCAAAGCAAGCGCCTGTGCAAGGTGCCTATGGTTATGCGGCTGAGATCAGCACAGGTAAAGATACGCCAAGTGGCCATTGGGAAATGATGGGGGTACCGGTATTATTTGATTGGGACTACTTTCCAAAAGAAGGTAACGCTTTCCCCGCTGATTTGATTGAAAAAATCAACCAAGCAACTGGCTTTGAAGGTATTTTAGGCGATTGCCACGCATCAGGTACCGATATTATTAACCAACTTGGGCAAACGCATATTAAAACTGGATTGCCTATTTGCTATACCTCTGCTGATAGTGTGTTTCAGGTGGCGGCTCATGAAGAACACTTTGGCTTGGATAACCTCTATAAATATTGTGAAACAGTGCGTGAGTTACTTGCTGACAGAAATGTTGGCCGTGTTATCGCCAGACCTTTTGTTGGCAGTAGCCCTGAAGATTTTACCCGTACGGGTAATCGACGCGACTATTCTATTTTACCGCCAGCACCCACGGTGTTAGACACTTTCACTCAAGCCGGTGGTTATGTCATCAGTGTCGGTAAAATTGCTGACATTTATGCGCATCAAGGTATCAGCGAAAAAACTAAAGCCACGGGTATTGATGCCTTATTAGATGCAACTATTTCGCATATCAATACAGCACAAGATAATAGTCTGATATTTACTAATTTAGTCAATTTTGACCAAGACTACGGTCATCGCCGTGATCCGATAGGCTACGCTTTGGCATTAGAAAATTTTGATCAGCGTTTACCCGAAGTGATGGCGGCTATGAATGAAGATGATGTGCTTTTTTTAACCGCCGATCATGGTTGTGACCCAACTTGGCATGGTAACGACCATACGCGAGAATATGTACCTGTTATTGCATTCCACAAACAGATACGATCTGTTAATATTGGCGAACGTAGTACTTTTGCCGATATTGGTCAAACTATCGCAGAATTATTTAAATTAGATAAAATGCCCTATGGTACAAGCTTTTTGTCTGATCTTGAGCTATGAAACAACACTAATAACTTGGCACTCGCATAAAATGCAAGGCTAATAAAAAAATTTAAACAAAACATAAACAGTTCTTGGGAGAGTACTTAATGAATGTTTTTCAAAAAACGTCGCTCGCGCTTTGCGTCAATGCGGCTATTTTTGCGTGTGGTGCAGGTGTATCTACAGCTGCTTTAGCACAAGAAAATGCTAATAAAACCGATGTTGTCGGCGTTGAAGTTATTGAAGTAACTGCGCGTAAGCGTACTGAAAATATAAAAGATGTGCCTATTTCAGTATCAGCACTTACGGCTAAAAAACTTGAAGTATTAGGTTCTTCAGGTATGGATGTTAGATCACTGTCTGCAAAAGTACCAAGTTTATTAATCGAGTCTTCTTTTGGTCGAACGTTTCCACGTTTTTACATTCGTGGTTTAGGTAATACAGATTTTGACTTGCTAGCATCACAACCCGTTTCATTGATTTATGATGATGTTGTGTTAGAAAATGCCTTAACTAAAGGTATGCCAATGTTTGACATTGAACGTGTAGAAGTTTTGCGTGGTCCTCAAGGCACATTATTTGGCCGTAATACGCCAGCGGGCATTGTTAAAGTAGAATCGAAAAAGCCAACACAAGACTTTGACGCCAATATTTCTGGCTCGTATGGTAGTTTTGGTAGCACTGATTTTCGTGTTGCTGTTGGTGGTGGCTTAACAGACACTTTGTCAGCACGCATCGCATTATTACAACAAGACCGTGACGATTGGATTGACAACAAAGCACCTGGCTTTGAGCAAAAAGATCAATTAGGCGGTTACGCTGAAACCGCAGGCCGTTTGCAACTATTGTGGGAACCAAGTGACGATTTTTCTGCGTTGTTTAATTACCATTATCGCGATGCCCAAGCCGATTCACGCGTTTTCAGAGCCAATATCATTAAACCTGGCACCAATGACTTAATTGATAACTTTGACCGCGAAACTGTATTTCAAGATGCTGCTGTTCGTAATAACCAAACGGTTGATATGAAAGGCGCTAGTTTAAAAATCGAATACAATATGGGTAATCATACCTTAACATCTGTAACCGGTTATGAGTCAGCTGAAATGTTTTCAGTAGGCGATATTGATGGTGGTTACGGTGCTGCATTCTTAGATGATTACATGGGACCTGGTTTTATTCCTTTCCCTTCTGAAACTGGCGCTAGAATGCCAGATCATAAGCAACTTACTCAAGAAATACGTATCGCGAGTAACGACTTAGGTAAGTTAGATTATCAATTCGGTTATTTCTTATTTGATGAAGACTTAACGATTAATAATTTAAGTTTTAATACCTTAGGCGGCGGAGTACAAGACGGTATTGCGATACAACAAATGAAAACTTCAGCCTGGGCAGTTTTTGCGTCACTCGATTATGAAGTCTCTAATAAGTTAAGCATTAACGGTGGTTTACGCTATTCAGATGATAAACGTGACTGGGATGGAGAATTAGTTCAGTCACCATTTGGTGCGCCAAGTTTTTCTGAAAGTAATAATGTGCAAGACTCACAAGTGAGCGGTGATTTAAGTGCTACTTATGTATTAAACGATGAAACTAACGTTTATGCACGTTTAGCTCGCGGTTACCGTGCGCCAAGTATTCAAGGTCGTAGTTTATTATTCTCGGCAAATTCAACAACAGCAGATTCTGAAACAGTAGATTCTGTAGAAACAGGTTTTAAATCGGTATTTTTAGAAAACACCGCGCGTGTTGATGGCTCAGTATATTACTACGTTGTTAATGATCAGCAGCTAACGGCTGTTGGTGGTTCGGGTAACGTAGCAAGCCTACTCAACGCAGATAAATCAGTGGGTTATGGTTTTGAGCTTGACTCAGAATACTTTGTTACCCCCAACCTAGCATTAACAGCGAGCCTAAGTTATAACCACACAGAATTGCAAGATAGCAATGTTGCTGTGCCGGGTTGTGGCGGTGGTTGTACGGTAACGTCACCATTAAATAGTGACGGTTTAGCCTTGATTGATGGTAACTCATTACCACAATCGCCTGAGTGGATTTCAAACTTAGCGGCCCGTTGGACGAAAGAAATGGGTGAAGGTCAACTTTATGTTTACACTGATTGGTCTTACCGTAGCGAAGTTAACTTCTTCTTATACGAGTCAACAGAGTTTACTGGTGATGCGTTATTAGAAGGTGGTGTTCGTGTTGGTTACGAATGGTATACAGATAATGCAGAATACGAAGTGGCAGTTTTTGGTCGTAATATTACCGATGAAGAAAAACTTACCGGTGCTATCGATTTCAACAATTTAACCGGCTATGTTAATGAACCGCGCTTTTGGGGTGTTGAATTTAAAGCTAACTTCTTTTAATCAGCAGAGTAGCTTTAAAAATAGTTCAGAAATAGTTTAGAAAGTTAGTATAAAAAAAGCCAGTGATCATTTTGATCACTGGCTTTTTTATGTACAGGATGTACGGTCAGTTTTTTAGTTCCAGACAAAAACTAGTACCAAGATCCATGTCGGCAATATCGCGGGTGCATGGCTGTTCCTAACCATCCATGGCTCCATGGCATTAGTGCACCCTTGTACGTCGATGCACCCCAGGCTGTATTATTTTCTAAATTCAGTTACCTGATAACAGATTACTTATAACATTCTTATTTTAATCGCATTTGCTAAAACACTGAGAATCTCTTCACTAGTATCTAAGTCAATACAAGCATCAGTAATACTTTGTCCATAAACCAAAGGCTGCTCGGCGACTACTTTTTGATTACCTGCCACAATAAAACTTTCAATCATAATACCAAAGATAGATTGGTTGCCAGCTTGTATTTGCTCAGCTAGTGATTGTGCTACATCCATTTGTTTATTATGATCTTTATAGCTGTTCCCATGACTACAATCGATCATTACTTTCTCTGCTAATGCAGATTTAGTCAATGTTTCACCAGTAGCCTTGATATACTCTTGTTGATAGTTCGGTGTTTTACCACCGCGTAAAATAACGTGAGCAAAAGGGTTGCCATGGGTTTGATAAATACACATTTGACCACTTTTATTTGGCGAATAAAGTACATGTGGCACACTGGCCGCTTTAATGGCGTCAACCGCAATTTGAATATTGCCATCGGTACCGTTTTTAAAACCAACCGGGCAAGAAAGTGCAGAAGCCAGTTCTCTATGTACTTGGCTCTCTGTGGTACGTGCGCCAATAGCGCCCCAACTGATCAAATCAGAAATATATTGACCAGTGACCATATCTAAAAATTCAGTGCCGGCAGCTAAGCCTAATTTATTGATTTGCAGTAGCAAATTACGCGCTAGGTTGAGTCCTTTAGCGACCTGAAATGATTTATCTAAATCAGGGTCACTAATTAAACCTTTCCAACCTACGGTTGTGCGAGGTTTTTCAAAATACACTCGCATGACAATCAATAATTCATCAGCATATTTTTCTTGCAAGACTTTTAATTTTTTAGCGTAGTCTATTGCGGCATCAGTATCATGAATAGAACAAGGGCCAATAATGACCAGTAGGCGTTTATCATCACCCTTAATAATGGCCTCAATATCCTTGCGGCTATTGATAATAAAATTCGCGGTTTCATCGTCAAGTGGGATCTGCTGAGCAAGTTCAGCAGGAGAAACTAAATTGTCAATTAATGTGGTTCTAAATTCATCAGTTTTTATGGTCATGGGCTATCAAATACTTGTTAGCCTGCATATAGATATGCAGCGCAATAATAATATCGCGCTAACATAACGAAAATAGTTGGTTAAGTGAACCGCTTTCTAACTTTATTATATAACTAAATGCTCTTAAGCTAATATTTGTAGCGCTGAAGACCTGTTTCTGACAATATTTTCGCCGTTATTTCTTCAATAGAAAGCTTAGTGGTATTGAGGAACGGAATTTTTTCTTGTTTATATAATTTTTCTACTTCTCGTACTTCCATGCGACACTGGCGTGCTGATGAGTATTTAGTATTGGCCATTCTGCCATCGCGAATATCAACTAAACGTTCTGCATCTATGGTTAAACCAAATATTTTCTTTTTATGCATTTTTAAAAAAGTAGGTATTTGTAGTTCTTCCATATCATCATCAGTAAATGGGTAGTTTGCCGCTTTAATACCATATTGCAGGGCTAAGTAAAGTGCTGTTGGTGTTTTACCTGAGCGAGAAACACCGACCAGTATTACGTCAGCATGCTCATAGTTAGTGACATTTGAACCGTCATCGTTTGCCATAGAGTAATTAACCGCTTCGATGCGATAGTCATAACTATTCTCATGAATACTATGTGTTCTATGGGCTTTAGGCTTAGCTTCAATACCAAGCTCTTGCTCAAGAGGCGCAACAAAGTGTTCAAGAAAATTATAAATAACGCCGTCACAAGCGTCGATAATTTCTCTAATGTCTGGATTGACGAAGGTATGAAAGACCAGTGGCGGTAAGCCAGTTCGCTTCGCTGCTTTATTTATCCGCTTACAAGCCTCAAGTGCTTTTTCTTTTGTTTCGACAAAAGGAATGGTGTCGTGCTCAAATTCCATAGGAAAAAGTGATAATAAGGCATGACCAAAAACTTCAGAAGTGATCGCTGTACCGTCAGAAATATAAAAAGCTGCTCGCATAGTTAATCCTATATATTATGCCGTGATGAATAGGGGATAATGCAATAGTCCCTGGTGAAAACTTACAAATAGTGCTTTAGTTTCAAGGTTAGCAGTGTAAAATGTCTGTAGCGTGAAATACACCATTTAATCAAACATACTTTGATAAAGGCGTTAAGAAAGCTATTTTTGGGCTATTTTCTGTTTATCGGTTAATAGATTCTTTTAAAATAGCTTTCTTAAATTTTATTATTTTCAGTGGAGATGTTGTCGTGCAAGAATATGTGCTTTGGTATGAAAATTTAGGAATGAATGATGTTGATCGCGTAGGCGGTAAAAATGCATCATTGGGTGAAATGATTTCAAATCTTTCAAATGTTGGTGTACAAGTGCCAGGGGGCTTTGCCACCACCTCATTTGCTTTTAATGAATTTCTAGAACAAAGCGGTCTGAACGATAAAATTTATCAGCTGTTAGATGATTTAGATGTCGGTGATATTAATGCCTTAGCCGAGTGTGGTGCTAAAATTCGTCAATGGGTTATCGACACGCCTTTTTTACCCGACATGCAGCAAGATATTGAAAAAGCTTACGCAAAACTTGCCGGTGGCTTTGCCGATGACGCTTCATTTGCCGTACGTTCGTCAGCAACCGCCGAAGATATGCCCGACGCTTCGTTTGCCGGCCAACAAGAAACTTTCCTCAATGTTCGCGGTTTAGACGCGGTAATGATCGCGATTAAACACGTATTTGCTTCACTTTTTAATGACCGCGCTATTTCTTACCGTGTACATCAAGGTTATGATCATCGTGGTGTTGCGCTTTCTGCCGGCATTCAGCGCATGGTACGCAGTGATATTTCTGCTAGTGGCGTGATGTTTTCAATTGATACTGAATCAGGTTTTGAAGATGTCGTTTTTATTACTTCAAGCTATGGTTTAGGCGAAATGGTGGTGCAAGGTGCGGTTAATCCAGATGAATTTTATGTTCATAAGCCAACATTAGCAAAAGGTAAACCTGCGGTTGTACGCCGCAATATTGGTAGTAAAGCCATTAAAATGATTTATGCTGATAATCCAGAGCACGGTAAACAAGTTGAAATTGTTGGTATTGACCAAGCACAATCAGATACTTTCTCTCTTACCGATCAAGAAGTTGAAGAATTAGCCAAACAAGCGGTAGTAATTGAAAAACATTACGGTCGTGCCATGGACATTGAATGGGCTAAAGACGGTCTAGACGGTAAGTTGTACATTGTACAAGCGCGACCAGAAACGGTTAAAAGCCGTGAAAATGCTAATGTGATGGAGCAATTTCAATTACAAGCCACCGCCAACATTATTTGTGAAGGTCGCTCGATTGGTCATAAAATAGGTAGTGGTAAAGCTAAGGTATTATCTTCACTGGCTGAAATGGATAAAATTTTACCGGGTGATGTGTTAGTTACCGATATGACGGATCCAGATTGGGAGCCTATCATGAAACGTGCTTCTGCTATTGTCACTAATCGTGGCGGCAGAACCTGTCATGCCGCGATTATTGCTCGTGAAATGGGGATTCCAGCGGTTGTTGGTTGTGGTAACGCGACTAGTAAAATATCGACAGGTGATGAAGTAACAGTTTCTTGTGCTGAAGGTGATACGGGCTTTATTTATCAAGGCCAATTAGACTTTACCGTTACCACTTCAGAAGTTGATTCAATGCCAGATTTACCATTGAAAATAATGATGAATGTCGGCAACCCCGATCGTGCTTTTGCTTTTGCTCGTTTGCCACATGCTGGCATTGGTTTGGCGCGTTTGGAGTTTATTATTAACAAAATGATTGGTGTGCATCCGAAAGCGTTATTGAATTTTGATGAGCAATCAGCAGAACTTCAAGAGGAAATTCGCGAGATTATTGCTGGTTATGACAACCCCGTTGAGTTTTATATTGCTAAGTTAACTGAAGGTATTTCTACCTTAGCTGCCGCCTACGCACCAGAAAAAGTGATTGTGCGTATGTCTGATTTTAAATCAAACGAATATGCAAACTTAGTCGGTGGTGAAGGCTTTGAGCCGGAAGAAGAAAACCCAATGATAGGTTACCGGGGTGCTTCACGTTATATCTCGAAAGATTTTAGAGATTGTTTTGCGCTGGAATGTGAGGCGATTAAACGCGTACGTAACGACATGGACATGACCCATGTTGAGATTATGATCCCATTTATTCGCACCCTTGGCGAAGCTGCAGCGGTTATTGATATTCTAGCAGAGCATGGTTTAAAACGTGGTGAAAATGGACTGCGTATTATTATGATGTGTGAATTACCCTCTAATGCTTTATTAGCCGATCAGTTTTTAGACTACTTTGATGGTTTCTCTATTGGCTCTAATGATTTAACGCAATTAACCTTAGGCTTGGATCGTGACTCTGGTTTAGTTGCTCACCTATTTGATGAGCGAGATCCTGCGATTAAAATTTTGTTAGAAATGGCGATTAAAGCCTGTAAGGCGCGTGGGAAATATGTCGGTATTTGCGGTCAAGGACCGTCAGATCATCCTGATTTTGCGGCATGGTTAGTCGAAAAGGGCATTGAAAGTTTATCACTGAACCCTGATACGGTATTACCCACTTGGTTATATTTAGCGGAACAGCACAATAAAAAGTAAATAACGGTTTAATCCCGCACAAATCTGCTACTTGAAGTTAAGTTAAAGTTAAGTTGAAGTGGCGCGGGTTTACATTAATTATACATTACTTTTTCATTAAACCACGCCTAGGTGCTTTTTATCATGACGATGATAAAAAAGTTCTTAGGCTTTTTTTGTTAACTGATCAAATTGACAATATGGCGTGATATAATATCAGCCACATAATATTGTTAATAGACTTTTCACCTATGTTACCTCGCTTAAGTCCTCAAGAGTTAGTTTCTCCTTTATATCAAGAGTTTGCCAAAATCTTGGCGACTAAACATTTTACCGGTGATATACACTTTCAATATAGCGCACGTTTAGCGCACGCAACCGACAATAGTATTTATCAACAATTGCCACAATTAGTGCTGCATCCACGCTGTAAGCAAGATATTCAAATAGTAACGCTACTAGGCAGTGAAGAGCAATTTAACGCGATAAAGTTTAGTGCTCGCGGCGGCGGCACTGGTACTAATGGCCAAAGTTTAACGCCAGGTATCGTGCTTGATTTATCAAAATATATGAATCGTATTTTAGAGATCAATGTCGAAGAGAATTGGGTTCGAGTCGAAGCTGGAGTGATTAAAGACCAATTAAATGATTATCTTAAACCCTATGGTTTTTTCTTTTCTCCTGATTTATCCACCAGCAGCAGAGCCACTATTGGTGGTATGATTAACACCGATGCTTCAGGTCAAGGCTCACTGGTTTATGGTAAAACCTCTAATCACGTTTTAGCACTTGAAAGCGTATTAGTTAATGGCGAATTTTTAAACACAAAACCTCAAACCATTGCTCAAGCACAGGCATTAGCTCAGCAAGACAGCAGTGAAGCAAAACTAATGCAACAAGTCCTTAAGTCTTGTGGTGAAAATCGCGCCTTAATTTTAGAAAAATTTCCCCGTTTGAACCGATTCCTCACTGGTTATGATTTAGAACACGTTTTTAATGACGACTTATCAGTAGTGGATTTAAGCCGTATTATTACTGGCTCTGAAGGCTCGTTAGCTTTTGTTTGTGAAGCCAAACTAAATTTAACACCGATCGCTAAAGCTAAAACACTCATTAACATTAAATATGACAGTTTTGACTCGGCGCTGCGCCATTCACCGCGATTAGTGCAAGCTAAAGCGACGTCAGTGGAAACCATTGACAGTAAAGTATTGAATCTAGCTAAACAAGATATTGTTTGGCAACTGGTAAGTGATATGTTGCAAGATGTTGATGGCGCCGTAATGGATGGCATCAATATGGTGGAATATAACGGCGAGAGTGTTGAAGGCCTTGCCGAGCAAGTTAGCGCGTTATGTCTCGAGCTTGATAAAGATATAGCTAATAAAACCGGTGTTATTGGTTATCAAGTGACCTCCAATCTAGCCAGTATTGGCAAGTTATACGCTATGCGTAAAAAAGCGGTTGGCTTATTGGGTAATACTAAAGGTAGCCAAAAGCCGCTAGCCTTTGCCGAGGACACCGCTGTACCACCAGAAAATTTAGCTGATTATATTGTTGAGTTTAGACAGCTACTTGATAGCCATGGTTTGCACTACGGTATGTTTGGTCATGTTGATGCAGGCGTTTTACATGTTCGGCCGGCATTGGATATGTGCGACCCAGAGCAAGAACTTTTACTGAGAGAAATTTCAGATCAAGTGGTGGCATTAACCGCTAAATATGGCGGTTTAATGTGGGGCGAGCATGGTAAAGGTTATCGCAGCGAATATGGCCCTGAATTTTTTGGTGAGACTTTATTTACCGAATTAAGAAAGATTAAAGCGGCTTTTGACCCGTTAAATAAGATGAATCCAGGTAAAATTTGTACGCCTTACCTTTCCACTGAAAAGCTAGTGTCCGTTGATGACACCAAGCGTGGCTTTTACGATAGACAAATACCTATTACGGTAAAAGACTCCTTCAGTTCTGCGCTTGACTGTAATGGTAATGGCTTATGCTTTAATTATGATGTAGACAGCCCGATGTGTCCTTCAAGCAAGGTCACACGAGATCGTAGGCATTCGCCAAAAGGTAGAGCTGGCTTAATGCGTGAGTGGTTGCGTTTAGTCGAATCTAAAGGTGTTGATGTGTTAGCGTTAGAGCAAAATATACAACATTGGTCAGTAAAAAGATTATTAGACAAGGTAAAAAACCGTTTTAATAGTCAGTTTAAAGGCGTTGAGAACGATGACTTTTCTCATGAAGTAATGGAAGCTATGCAGGGGTGTTTAGCCTGTAAAGCTTGCGCGAGTCAGTGTCCGATCAAAGTTGACGTACCTGATTTTAGAGCACGATTTATTAATCTTTACCACTCACGATATTTTAGACCGCTAAAAGATCACTTAGTGGCGAATGTAGAATCTATGACGCCAATAATGGCTAAAGCACCAAAAATAATTAACAGTGTTTTAGCGTCTAATATTTATGATAAATTCTCGCAAGTGACTATCGGCTATGTTGACACGCCACTATTGTCGACTCCGACATTAGCGCAAAGAATTGCGAAGCATAAATTTACCAGCTTTGATTTATCAGCACTTAAAAGCCTGTCTGCTGATAAACGTGCGAAGACATTGTTAATTGTTCAAGACCCATTTACGTCGTTTTATGATGCCAAAGTGGTTGAAGACTTTATGTTGTTGGTGAAAAAGCTTGGTTTTGAACCGATATTATTACCATTTAAACCTAATGGTAAGCCGCAACACGTAAAAGGTTTTTTAGCTAAGTTTGCCAAAACGGCTAAATCAACAGCAGATTTTCTAAATCAAATTCATCAACTTGACATACCCATGGTGGGTTTAGACGCATCACTAGCCTTATGCTTTAGAGACGAATATAACCAAGTGTTAGGTAATAATCGTGGTGATTTTGAGGTCAAATTAGCGCACGAATGGCTAATAGCGATTATCAAGTCACCAAGTAGCAGGGTGATTGATAAAGTGCTTAAGAGCGAAAATTCTGTAGATTATAAGCTCTTTGCTCATTGTACCGAAAAAACCGCGTTAGCAGGTAGTGAAGGGCAGTGGCAGCATATATTCCAACATTTTGGTTTGTCATTATCCAGTGTGTCGGTGGGCTGTTGTGGTATGGCAGGTACCTACGGCCATGAAAAAGTTAATTTAGATAATTCTAAAACACTTTATAAAATGAGCTGGCATAATAAAGTAGCAGACTTGGCTACTGAGCAAATATTGGTTACTGGCTACTCTTGTCGTAGTCAAATAAAGCGTTTAGATAACAAGCTAACCTTGCATCCAGTGCAGGCTTTATTAAACACCTTGTAGCTTATTTTTAGCATAAACACCTAACCTATTTGGCTAAGTGTTGACAAAATCAACTTAAATATCGCTATACTTTATAGACAATAAAAGCACCTCTCGGTGCTTTTATTGTCTAGACTAACTTTATGCTGATAGCTGAAGACTGAAAGCTAATAGCTTAAGTACTAATAGCTATTAATTTAGCAATCTAGCCGATTAATGTTAAAGCTATTTCGCACCATTAGCGATAATATTACGTGCCATTTCATCGGCAATAAAGCCCGTTGGCATGTTATTCGCCGCCGCTGTTTCGAAAACAGTCATCAAGGTGTGGTAAATATTTTCTACTAACCTTGTCGCACTGTCAGCACAATAAGGTTCTGGATAAATTTCTAAAGCAACATTAATAATACCACCAGCGTTAATGACATAATCAGGGACATACAAAATGCCTTTTTCTGATAGCATTTGATCATGGCGAGACTCGGCTAATTGATTATTAGCACAACCGGCCACTATCGTAGCTTTTAATTGCTTTATCGTGTCATCATTAATCGAAGCACCTAGTGCACAGGGCGAGTATACATCAACATCTTGACTATAAATCTCGTCTAAACCCACAACAGTTGCATTTAGTTTTGCAACCGCTTTATCGAGTGCAAGCTGATTAATATCAGTGACAATTAACTCAGCGCCAGCGGCATGTAATTTTTCACAAAGTGAATAACCCACACTGCCTAAGCCTTGTACTGCCACTTTGATACCGGTTAAGTCATCTTTATCTAACTTAAATTTAACGGCGGCTTTAATGCCTAAAAAAGTACCTAATGCGGTGAATGGTGCA
This sequence comes from Colwellia sp. C1TZA3, assembly GCF_007954265.1. Taxonomy (GTDB): domain Bacteria; phylum Pseudomonadota; class Gammaproteobacteria; order Enterobacterales; family Alteromonadaceae; genus Cognaticolwellia. The sequence continues at coordinate 111,560 of NZ_VOLS01000002.1, forward strand.
GGGTTGCCGCTTTTACCTTCAAGACCAGAAACAAAAGCGGTGCTTTGGTTAACGATTGCCATGTCGCCGGTAGTGATATTAATATCTTCAGCGGTATAGTAGCGACCATTTAAATTATTAACCGCTTGGCCATAGGCCTTAAACAACGCGGTTGATTTTAATGTTTTAGCGTCACCAATAATAACGCCTTTGCCACCGCCTAGTTTTAAACCGGCCATGGCATTTTTATAAGTCATGCCTTTAGATAAACGTAATACATCTTTAAGTGCGGCTTCATCACTTGCATAATCCCAAAAACGACAACCGCCAGCTGCTGGCCCTAAGGCTGTGCTATGAACGGCTATAATGGCTTTTAGCCCTGATGCTTCGTCACTGCAATAAACGACTTGTTCATGGTTATCAAAATCTACCAAATCAAAAACGGCCACTATCGAAATCTCCATTGATCTTAGAAATAGTTCAAGTATTAATTTTACTTCAACTAGGGTTGTAATAATTCGCTGCGCACAATACCATTTAGGTAAATGCTTCGCTAGTGAAGCTATAAATGAATTTGAACTTTGCTGTGAATTAATCCATACAAACTTCCCGTTATTAACTTATTAATAAAAAGAACCTAAACATGACAGATAAATTAGCAATGACTCAAGAACAACAACAAGCTTGGATCCGAGAGCAGTACTTAAAAGCAACTAAATATCTTGCAGAGAAAGGCTTAGTAACAGAAAGTGTTGCCGACACTGAAAGTCGTTATTTGATCCCTTTAATGGCGGTATGGAAAATTAACTTGTTAGATAAAACCAAGGTCTGGGTGATCAGTGGCGATTTACCCACAGACCATTTAGTTTTGGAACAAAATGAGCCGGCTCGTAACGTATTACGCCACTTTACTTTTAAATGGCAAGTACAAGCTGATAGTTTGTTAAAAAGTGATGTTGAGGAACAAGTTGAATATGCAAAACTGCTAGTGAATAAAGCGGAAGGTCTTTATCAGCTTTATGCCAAAGATGAGTTATGGGTTTAGCAATAGACCGACATTGCAATGGTTTTATTCTTTCAGGTCTAATGATGAAGGTAATACCAAGTTGATTTAAAAAGACGGCAATAAAAAGCGCAGATGATTCTGCGCTTGGCTTTACCTTCTAGTCAATAAGCTTAGAATTTAAATTCAGCGCCCGCATAATAAAATGCGCCGTTAAATCCAAAAGGTGCTGAGCGACGTGAATAAGTAAATACTCCTGGGCTACTGACGACAATATTACCACTTGCATCTTCTATGGTGCCTGAGCGTGAATTACCTATGGTATTTTTATCTGGATAAACATCAAACAAATTATTACCACCAATGTTAAATGACAAGTCATCAGTGACATGATAGTTGATGCGTAAATCAGTTAATACTTCAGCGCCGTAGGTTTGACTACCGCCATCGGTCACTGTGTATTCGCCATAACGGTTAAAGGACAAATTGATACTGACATTATCGACAGTATATAAACTACTTAAGCTAATACGGTCTTGTGGTTGCCACTCTTCAATAATAGAAATATCTTGTTCTGAAAAAACATTACCTGGGTTTACCCCTCCTAGCGCACTGTTTTTTGGCGTATAGATACTGACTACATCAGTCTCAGTAAAGTTAGCGGCTGCGGTTAAGTTAAAGTCACCACCTAAGAGCTCAGTATTCCAAGTAGCAATGATATCAATACCTTTGGTTTCAGTGTCAGCACCATTAAGGAAAAACTGTCCAGCACCCGCGCCAGAGGCAATTAATGCTGCATCTAGAGCTGGTGATAAACCTTGACCTAATGAATTACTCAGCACAATACGATCATCAATATCAATTGAGTACCAATCAACAGTTAAGTTAATTTCATCGCTAAGATTAATTACCGTACCTAAACTAAAATTGGTTGCTTCTTCTTCTTTTAACTCAGGAATACCGATCGCTTTGGCAAGGTTTGAGTCATTACGAAAAGTACCAACCTGTACAGCAATTTGATCGCCATCGGGGTTATTTGGATCGTTTTGAAACTGGGTACTAATATTGTCGGTATAAAGTTGCTGCATTGACGGAGCTCGGAAACCCGTACTCATCGCACCTCGAATGGCGATAGTCTCAGTTATTGACCAATTTGCGGCTAATTTAAAATTAGTACTATCACCAAAACCTTGGTAATCATCATAACGGGCTGCAGCACTGACAATTAAGTCTTCCGTTACTTCAGTTTCAACATCGATATAAAAAGAGATAACATCACGAGTTTCATCTACCGCTTGCATCGGCGCGGTACCACCAAACCCTTGCGTACCGGCAGAACGGTCATCTATGTATAAGCTGTTGCCTTTATTATCAGTGTCATAATCGCGATAGGAATATTCATCTCCCGCCGTGACTATAAACTGATCAGTTCTAATTTCTGCTCCCATAGCTAATGAAAACAACTCATAGTCTTGGGTATAGTCAAGGTTTAAGGTTTGCAGTGATAACTCTAATCCGTATGCTGAAGCTTCGCGCGGAATAGAAGATCGAATTTCATCCGCCGTTAAACTTGAGCTATAGCGTAATGAGTTAGCATAAGAAGAGTTGATGGTATCACTGGTAACATAATCTATATTGTTTTGACCATAGGTATAAGAAAAGTCTAAAGATGAGCCATCAGAAAACCCTGTTTGATAGCCGATATTATAAGAAAAATCTTTTATTTCAGTATTAATTTTAGGTAAAAATCCGTTAGGAATAGTCGCATCACCATCTTGCAGCAGGGCATTACCGCCGGTATTATTGTTGTGGCGAAAAAATGCGGCAGATTCATTATCGCGATTTGAGTAAGTAAGGAAGCCGTATAATTCACCATCACCTAATTCATAACCAGTATTAATGGTTAAACCAAACTGGCTAGAGTCTGCATCACCAATTCTAAAAGTGGATCTGCTAGCTGTTGCTTCTCTTGGGTCGCTTAATAATAAATGACCATTAGCTAACTCGGTACATCCGGAGAATTGGCATGAACCATGTAAACCCGCGCGGTTAGTAAGGCCACGGTCTCTAAAGTTTAAGGTGGTATTTAAGTAACCGTTGTCTCCTAAGTTAAAGCCCTTAGTAAGGTCTACATTGGTTGTTTCACCATCACCTTCTGAGTATTCACCATAAGATACTGCAACTTTACCGCCTTCACTGGCATCGTTAAGTACAATATTAATCACGCCCGCTATAGCGTCAGAGCCATATTGAGCGGCAGCCCCATCTCGCAATACTTCAATGCGCTTAATCGATGCCGCCGGGATAGCATTCATATCTGTTCCTGCAGTACCGCGGCCAACAGAGGTATTTATATGAATTAAACTGGCTTGGTGACGACGACGACCATTGATCAATACTAAGGTTTGATCTGGTCCTAGGCCTCGTAGTGTCGCTGGACGTAATGCATCGCTACCATCACTGATGGAAGAGCTAGAGAAGTTAAATGATGGCGCAATAGCTTGAAGCATACGACCCACTTCTGTTTGGCCGGTATTGGCTAATGCTTCTGCGGATAAAATATCTACTGGTACTGGTAATTCTTCAGCAGAACGGCCAGCAACTCGACTACCAATAATCGCTATTTTCTCTATTTCACTTTCTTGTACTTGAGCGGGTTCTTGTGCCAGCGCGGTTTGACTGGCTGCCCCGATTAAAAGGGGAATTAGCGTGGCGTGCATGTTTTTATTTTTCATTGTTATCTCTCTTTTTTATGTGAATCAACTGGAATACTCGGATGACCAAAGTTATTAACAACAGCAACTAAACCATTTAGTCATTTTTTAGGCCAAAGTTAACTGGATAATAAGATTTTTAATACCTTTGCTTGATGTTATTTGGTCAAATCAAAAGAGAACATAATCGTTTGACTGACCTGTTGGCCAAATGTAATTAAGGCTTTATTCAGGCGAAATTTCTTTTGCCAACTGTGCAATATAAATAAACAGCTAGGCAGGGGAAATCCTCCAATTTATTTTTAATGTTTATTATTTTCTTCATCTGTAATGAAACAACCAGTAATGCCGGCTAACTATCTTGATTAAATAAATATTAAATAAATATCAAATAAATAAAAAGTAAATAAGACTGATGAACGTTAGGAAGGAGATTTAGCCAAGGTAAGTAATACCAGTTCCATTAAGTCTGTGATCTTGTTGTGCGCAGGAAAAATAACTCAAGGTAAGGCGCTCGATTGAGCAATAGCTGGCTATTGGGATTGAGAGCAACACAGCCTTGAGCTATTTTAACTAGTACAAGTGAGCAATAACTTAATGGGATTGGTATAAGATAGTGCCGTTAAACTTTTTGTTAGAATAAATACTAAAATTATCCTGCAACGACATAAAGAAGCTTTTGGCTATCAGCTTTCAGTTAACAGAGACAATAGTCAGCTTGCTTTGTCTGTTAGGTTTTTGTCTGTTAGATTTTTGTGTGTCAGGTTTTAAGAGGCAGCTGTCAGTAAAATATCTATCAGCTTTTAGTTAACAAAAACAACAGTCTGTTAGGTTTTTGTGCATCAGGTTAAATAAAATTGAACCGTTTTGGCATGAATGCCAACCAACAAAAATAATATCTGTTGTAGATGTTTTTGACCTACCGCATTAATTGCCTGTTTAACGGTGATGGACTTAAGTCTGATTTACAAAAAATTTGGCTAACATGTTAATATTATCTCTAATCCTTTGAATAGTAGACTTTATAAGCTAACAACAGTGTTGTTGAACAGAGCCATATTATTAGGTTAACTAAACGATTATTTATCTGGTTAGTTAATTGTTTAATTCCACTGTAAGCTTTTGTTTATAAAATAATTTTTATCAGTAACACTTGACGGGTACATAGCTTAATTTATTCAATACACTTAGATCATCCCAATAAGAAGCCATCTCAATTAACACGTTATGGTGCTCAGTGTTTTGCTTACACCAAGCCATAAGTTGTTGCCTTTCAGTTTTACTTAGTCCTCGATCTATGCGGCTGACCCAAAGACAGGCAAGCTCTTGGATATTCCTATCCATTTGCTTTTTATCTGCTTTAGTAAATAACTGGCTGACATCACCCATTGGTATTACTCTATTTCCTAGCTGTTTTTTTTACTTGGCTGCTATGTACTTGGTGTTCTGGTTTTGCACTTTGAATCATCTGATCATGGTTCATTCGCTTTATATACCTTGCACTTTTTAGTAGGCCTTGTGCTATGTGTTTTTCAACCGTACTTTCACTTAACTTTAGATAGCTCGCAATTTCTTTTTGGCTTAAGCCATAAACTTTCTTTAATATAAAACATTTTTGCACTGAACCTGAAAGCTGATCGGTAGCACGGCAAAAAAATAAAAACTGTTCTTTGCTTTCATAATCATCTTCAACATTGACGCTAGTTAATTGGACCGGTGGATGGGTAAAATCCTCTAAGGAATCATTATATTTATTATCCCATCGAGCGATATGATTTAACGCAAGATTTTTTGCGGTTTTTAGCATATAGCTGCGCACATATTTAATTTCTTTTTTTAAATCAGCTTCATAAGTTTTAACGAAGGTTTCTTGCACAATATCATCAATATCGTCAAACCTAACGATATGACTAACCAAGCCACTTATATTTCTTTTTGTGCTAAGAAAAAGGCTTGTTAATGTCGAGTTTCTTGCCATCCATGTCTGCTCAATACATTTTAACTTGAAACGATGATAGTCATGAAGTTGACTAAATGTCTAACCATTATTACATTATTACATTTTTACTTTAATTTATTCGCTAGGCCTTTATAGAGAGTGATTAAATCTCAACACGATAGAGAGTTCAAGTTTTTCTACAGCCGTTGCGCTTTAAGCTGCAGACTTGTGCAAGTCGAAAAAGGGTCAGGTACAAGGTAGGATTAAAGAGAATAGTTGTTCTTGGCAATGGTGTCCTACGTTGTATACCTGGATAAGTCAGTAGAACAATGCCGGTGCATATTGTCGAGCAATAGTCGGCTATTTTGATTGCTAGCACGGCAGCCGTAGTATAGTTTAACCTGCACAAGTGAGTAGACGACGGTAAGCAAAGTGACTTCTTGGCTGAACTTTACTCACCGTTTATGACTTGAGCTTTATTCTATATACCAATAACCTTTATTTAAAACACCGGTTAACAGCTGAGTGTTTTTCAAACAACGGTTAAGCGTTTTCATTTTACTGGTGCTTAAAGGCTTTTGTTTTGCTAGGTGCTGGGCTAGTGCCAGGGTTTGCTGATCTAATGGAAAACTTTCTCCGTTGAGAAAAAGGGTGGGTTGCACATCACTTATTATTGCGGCCTTTAATCCTGATACCGGCATAAATAAAATATCTGGCTCCGATAATATATCGAGCAGTTTACCTTCATCTATGTCATTAACGGGGACTAAAATTTCTAGAGCATGATGGCCTTGTGTTAGGTATTGGCCAATAAACTGTTCATAGAATTCTTCTTGCTCAAGTTGCTGTAACATAAAGGCTTTTAATTGCTGCTTGTCATCTTGAGTAATAGTAAAATTGTCTTGGCATAAGGCTCTTGCTGGGTCACTAAACCTTTGTTCACCGAGATTATTATCAATGAGTTTATCAGCAAAACTTGACCAGAGTTCTTGGCTTGATGGTGCTTGAAAGCCAATAGAAAAATTAACTGAATTTTCTATTGATTCACCTTTGTGTGGATGGTTTGGTGGAATATAAAGTAGATCACCAGCCTCTGTTATTTCATCAATAATAGCGGTAAAACTTGAAACCTGTTTAAGATCAGCATGAGGTAATAAGCTTTCTAAGCTGCTGTCGGGTGCGCCGACCTGCCAGCGTCTTTTGCCACTGCCTTGAATAATAAAAACATCATATTGATCTAAATGTGCACCGACACCGCCGTTAGGGGTTGAAAAACTCACCATAACGTCATCTATGCGCCAGTTTGGAATAAAAGCAAAAGGGGCAAGTAAATTATGGGTAGGTCGTGACCAGTTGTTTACCGCTTGCACTAATAGTGTCCAATCAGACTCGCCATATTGTGAGAAATCTTCAAAAGGACCATGGTCAACTTGCCAGTCGCCTTTGTTATTAGTACTAACGATACGCGACTGTATTTCAGCTTCCATGGCCAATCCTGCCAGTTCGTCGGCGCTTATTGAGTCTTTAAAATTAGCAAAGGCTTTTTTGATCAATAATGGTTTTTTTTGCCAGTATTGTGCAAGAAATATTTCTGGAGTTAAATCACCCCAATTTAACGAGTCTACATTCATAGTGAAACCTTATTTGCATTACTATTGATTGGTGATTATTAAAAATTAAATAATAAAAAGGGAGCCTATCGGATCCCTTTTTTTAGATTAGCAAAACGAAATGCTCAGTCTATTTAGTCCAGTTCGTCAATAAAAGTGACTGCGCGGCCAATGTAAGAAGCTGGGGTCATTTCACAAAGTTGTGCTTTTGCCGCTTCTGGTAGTGCTAACGTCATGATAAACGCACGCATAGAATCACCGTCAACACGTTTGCCACGGGTTAACTCTTTTAGTTTTTCATAAGGTTTTTCGATGCCGTAACGGCGCATAACAGTTTGAATTGGCTCGGCAAGCACTTCCCAATTTGAGTTGAGTTCGGCTAATAAGTTGGCTTCATTTACTTGTAGCTTGCTAATACCTTTACGGGTTGCTTGATAAGCAATTAAGGTATGGGCAAAACCGACACCTAAGTTACGTAAAACGGTAGAGTCGGTGAGGTCACGTTGCCAGCGAGATATCGGTAACTTCTGGGCTAAATGGGTAAATAAGGCGTTCGCAATACCTAAGTTACCTTCTGAGTTTTCAAAATCAATTGGGTTAACTTTATGTGGCATGGTTGAAGAGCCAATTTCACCAGCAATAGTTTTTTGTTTAAAGTGGCCTATAGCAATATAGCCCCAAACATCGCGATCAAAGTCAATTAAAATGGTGTTAAAACGCGCAATAGCATCGAAAAGCTCGGCTATATAATCATGCGGTTCAATTTGTGTGGTGTATGCATTAAAGCTTAAGCCCAACGAGTTAACAAATTCGTTAGCAAAATTGTGCCAGTCAACTTCAGGGTAAGCCGATAAATGGGCATTGTAGTTGCCCACGGCACCGTTAATTTTTCCTAACATTTCAATTTGGGCAATTTGCTCACGTTGACGTTTTAAACGTACGTAAACATTGGCCATTTCTTTCCCTAGTGTACTAGGAGATGCTGGTTGACCGTGGGTACGACACATCATGGGAATATTTTTATATTCAATCGCCAAGGCTTTTATATCACCAAGGATATCGTCAATCATCGGCATTAATACTTGTTCGCGACAATCCGTTAACATTAAGCCATGTGAAAGGTTGTTAATATCTTCTGAAGTACAAGCAAAATGAATAAACTCGGTAATGGCATTTAATTCAGCATTACCACTAATTTTTTCCTTAAGAAAATACTCAACCGCTTTTACATCGTGGTTGGTGGTGGCTTCAATGTCTTTAATACTTTGGGCATCAGCTTCAGAAAAATCAGTAATAATAGTATCTAATAGCGCATTAGCTTGAGCAGAAAACACCGGAACCTCGGCAATTTCAGCGGTTGCTGCTAACTTTTGTAACCAACGTACTTCAACCGTAACACGGTATTTAATTAAGCCAAATTCGCTAAAAATAGGGCGCAATGATTTAACTTTACTGCCATAACGACCGTCAACCGGTGATATCGCACTTAATGCTGAAAGTTCCATAGTAATTTCCTGAAGTTAATTTTAATTCTAATTTTATATTTCTTTAAGTAACTGTTGAGCGCACGCCACCAACTTTGTGCGGCCAAATAATATATTTCTGCGCTTGCCGCCCACTTGACGCCATAACACGCTTGAGCGAACACCGGCGAGGAGCAAGGCACGGATTTTATGCTGATTACTTTGTTGCTTGAGTAAGCTTGGTTCACCCGCCACTTGAATAGGCGTGCCTATTGGACTAAGTAAGTCACTATAAATACTGGCTAAACTAGCAATCAGCGTGTCACTGGTAATCTCGTAATGCGCGAGCTGACGTTGGCTTTGTTCGATACGTTCACCCAGTAGTGATAATTGATTTTTTTTATTGGCTAAACGTCGCTCTAAACCTAATAAGCTGACCACATAGCGAGTTAGCTCTGGATCTTTTTTACTGGTTTGATTACCTAATTGTTCAATTAAGGCTTTTAATCCTGAGGTTAAGTGCGCAATGTCGTTACTGTAAACCTCTAAAATGCTTTCGGGTGAAGTCACCATAATACTGTTGAGCATGATAGCGAGCTCAGCGTCTTCTACTGTGCCAGTACGCGCTATTTTTTGCACTAAAACTGAGGCTTGGCAAACTGCCGCCATGGTAATGGTTTGTTTTTCTAAATTATTCATGTATGCCTTATATTAACGAATAAGGGAATTGATAATAGCGCCGCCAAGGCAAATATCATCTTGATAAAACACCACAGACTGACCGGGTGTTACTGAACTTTGCGGCTCAGTAAACATCACTAAATATTCACCATTGGCCATAGGTGAAAGATTACAAGCGACATCTTCTTGTCGGTAACGGGTTTTTACCGTACAACTGACCGGCGTAGTTAATTCAACTCGCTCAACTAAATGTAATTGATTAGCCACTAAGCCTTTAGAAAATAGGCGAGGGTGATCATGGCCTTGGCCAACGATTAATACGTTGCGCTCAAGATCTTTGTCAACCACATACCACGGCGCTTCACCCGCATTGGCAAGACCGCCAATGCGTAAACCTTTGCGCTGACCTAGCGTGTGATACATTAAGCCGTCATGCTCACCAATAGCTTCTCCTTCTGGTGTTTCTATTACACCCGGTTGCGCCGGTAAATATTTGCCCAGAAAGTCTTTGAATTTTCGTTCACCAATAAAACAAATACCGGTACTGTCTTTTTTATTGTGCGTGATTAAGTCTGCTTTTTCAGCCATGGCTCTTACTTGTGGTTTTTCAATATCGCCAACAGGAAAAAGCGTTCTACCCACTTGCTCGTGACTTAAAGTATAAAGAAAATAGCTTTGGTCTTTATTGCTGTCTAAACCACGGTGCATCTGCCATTTACCGTCACTAAATTTACGTTGTACATAGTGACCGGTAGCGATGTAATCAGCACCTAGGTCTTCACAAGCAAATTCAAGAAAAGCTTTAAATTTAATCTCTTTATTACACATAATATCAGGGTTGGGTGTTCTGCCCGCTTTATATTCAGCTAGAAAATACTCAAAAACATTGTCCCAGTATTCAGTAGCAAAATTGATAGTATGAAGTTTGATGCCTAGTTTTTGACAAACACTTTGCGCATCCGCTAAATCTTCTGCCGCGGCGCAATACTCATCGTCGTCATCTTCTTCCCAATTTTTCATGAACAAGCCTTCGACTTGATAGCCTTGTTCTTTCAATAAATAGGCAGAAACTGATGAATCAACACCACCCGACATACCCACGATTACTTTGGTATCCTGCGGTAATTTTTCGTTTGGCGTTATTGAGTTTACATTTACATGTTCGTTTGAGGTCATGACAACTAGATTTCAATAGAAAATGGCGCGAAATTATAGCATGGTCATTTAGCGCGATGAAAGATTAAAGATTAGATTTTAGGTGACTTAAGGGGATTTTTTTACCACTAAGGTAATCTTCAATACATTCTAGGACTAATGGGCTGCGTAATTGCGCTGACTTTGCTTTAATTTCTGCTAAGGTAAGCCAATGACAGGCGATAATTTCCTCGTCCTGTGGTTGGCATGTTGCCAGCGATTCAAGCTCAATAACAAAACAAAAGCGTAAATAATACAGCTGCAATGATTGCCGATAATAATAGTAAATACCGCAAAGATAATCAGGAGAATAATCTAAGCCAGTTTCTTCTTGTAATTCGCGCATGGCGGCAGCGATTAAGTTTTCATCGGCTTCTAAATGCCCCGCAGGTTGGTTATAAACTGTTTTACCATCTTCTATTTCTTCTACTAACAGAAATTTATTTTGGCAGGCGACAACAACAGCAACCGTAGTGTTAGGTTTGAACTGTTCGCTACCGTGCGGGTTTGATACGGCTGTGTTTGATACTAAACTATTCATGATTTACTCTTTTATAATCGCCATTATTAATGCCATCTAGGGTCCATTTACCGATACGATAACGAATTAACCTCAGAGTTGGAAAGCCGATGTGAGCGGTCATTCTTCTGACTTGACGGTTTTTTCCTTCTTGTATGGTTATTGCTAACCATGTTGTTGGGATCGCTGCTCGTTCTCTAATGGCCGGTATACGTGGCCAAATATTAGGCTCGGCTATTATGTCGATTTTAGCGGGTTTTGTTAGGCCATCTTTTAATTCAACGCCTTGGCGAAGTGCAGCAATATCTGCTTCTGTTGGTACGCCTTCAACTTGCGCCCAATAGGTTTTATCCGTTTTTTGGCTTGGGTTAGCAAGTTTATGCTGGAGCTTGCCATCATTGGTCAATAAAAGCAGGCCTTCACTGTCTTTATCGAGACGACCGGCAGCGTAAATATCTTTAACGTCAATAAAGTCTTTTAGCGTTTTTCGGTTTTGATCATCAGTAAATTGGCACAATACATCAAACGGTTTATTAAAAAGCACGATTTCTGGCTTAAAATCAACTGGTCGTACCTTTGTGGTTTTTTGCTTGTGTTTTCTCATAACTATTTGATTTTGTTTTATTGTCACTGACTTTTGCCTTGTGAAATATAGACTAGTAATAATTCATCTATTTTAATACGTTCTGAATTCCGCTATTATTTGCGCGGAAAATATATCTCTTATCGATAAAATGAAGAGCCATTGAGTTTCAAATGACCATTCATTTTATCGATAAATGGCAAATCAGCAAAGGATTTTTAAATGACCACAGATACATCAAAAATTATTTATACTATTACCGATGAAGCACCCGCTTTAGCAACGCATTCTTTTTTACCTATCGTTAAAGCATTTGCTGCGTCTTCTGCTATCGATGTTGAAACGCGCGATATTTCATTTGCCGGTCGTATTATAGCTAACTTTCCTAAATACTTAACTGTTGAGCAGCGTATGGACGATGCTTTAGCTGAGTTAGGCGAATTAGCCAAAACACCTGAAGCTAATATTATTAAGTTACCTAACATTTCTGCGTCTATTCCTCAGTTACAAGCAGCGATTAAAGAACTGCAAGCCAAAGGTTATAATTTACCTAATTATCCTGAAGAACCGCAAAATGAAGCGGAAGAATCGATTAAGTTCACTTACGCTAAAGTACTAGGCTCAGCGGTAAATCCTGTCTTACGAGAAGGTAACTCAGACCGTCGAGCACCGAGTTCAGTTAAGCAATACGCGCGTAATAATCCGCATTCAATGGGCGCTTGGTCACCGACGACTAAATCACACGTAGCGCATATGCCATCAGGCGATTTTTACGGTAGTGAAAAATCAGTAACTATTGATGGCGCAACCAATGTTAAAATTGAATTTGTTAATAACAACGGTGACGTAACCTTATTAAAAGAGCATTTGGCGTTATTAGATAAAGAAGTCATTGACGCTTCAGTGATGAGCAAAAAGGCACTGGTTGAATTTTTTGCGACTGAAACTGAAAAAGCAAAATCTGAAGGTGTTTTACTTTCTCTACACTTAAAAGCCACCATGATGAAAGTGTCTGATCCGATTATGTTTGGTCATGCCGTTAAAGTGTTTTACCAAGACGTTTTTGCCAAGCACGGCGCGACTTTTAACCAATTAGGTGTTGATGCGAATAACGGTATTGGCGACGTTTATGCAAAAATCGGTCGTTTATCAGCACAAAAGAAAGCTGAAATTGAAGCAGATATTGCGGCGGTATACGCGACTCGTCCTGAATTAGCCATGGTTGATTCAGACAAAGGTATTACCAATTTACACGTACCTAGCGATGTTATTATTGATGCCTCTATGCCATCTGCATTACGTTCATCAGGTATGATGTGGGCACCAGACGGTACGTTAAAAGAAACCAAGTTTATGATCCCCGATCGTAACTACGCCGGTGTGTTCTCTTCTGTTGTTGATTTTTGTCGTGAAAATGGTGCTTTTAACCCAACAACTATGGGTTCAGTACCTAATGTTGGTTTGATGGCGCAGAAAGCAGAAGAATATGGTTCACATGATAAAACATTTACCATGTCGGGCGAAGGCAGTATGCGTGTTGTTGACGATAATGGCACAACGCTACTAGAACATGTAGTGAGCGAAGGCGATATCTGGAGAATGTGTCAAGCTAAAGATGCACCCATTCAAGACTGGGTGAAATTAGCGGTAACTCGTGCTAGAGCAACCAATGTTCCAGCCATATTCTGGTTAGATGAAAACCGTGGTCATGATGCACAAATGATCAAGAAAGTTAAGACCTACCTTGCTGACCACGACACTAACGGCTTAGACATCCAGATTATGGAGCCGGTTAAAGCTTGTGACTACACCTTAGCGCGCGTCGCTAAAGGTGAAGATACTATTTCAGTTACCGGTAACGTATTACGTGATTATTTAACTGATTTGTTTCCTATTTTAGAGCTTGGCACCAGTGCAAAAATGCTCTCGATTGTGCCATTAATGAATGGCGGTGGTTTATTTGAAACTGGCGCTGGTGGCTCAGCGCCTAAGCACGTGCAGCAGTTTGAAAAAGAAAATCACTTACGTTGGGATTCATTAGGTGAGTTTTTAGCGTTAGCGGCTTCTTTAGAGCACTTAAGCATTAAAACTGGCAATACTAAAGCAAAAGTTTTAGCTGATACTTTAGATCTCGCAACGGCAAAATTTTTGCAAGAAAATAAATCACCGTCACGTCGTGTTAAAGAATTAGATAACCGCGGTTCTCATTTCTACTTAGCGATGTATTGGGCACAAGCACTAGCAGAACAAACAAGCGATGAAAGTTTGAAATCAAGCTTTGTTGCTGTTGCTCAAGCACTGACTAAACAAGAAGCTAAAATTGTTGCAGAGCTTAATGCTGCTCAAGGACCTAGTATGAATATTAATGGCTATTATTTTGCTGATACAGCATTAGTTGAAAAAGCCATGCGTCCAAGTGCGACATTGAATACGATTTTATCGAACTTACTCTAAGTATCATTTGTAAGTAAACTTTTTAAAACTAGGCAGTTGCCTAGTTTTTTTTTGCCAAAATTTTAACCAATAAAGTACAGAGTTAATTGCTGGTGACAGCTTTATTTTTGATAAAAGTTTGCATTTGATTTATACAAGCGTTTTAATTATTCATCGTGATGATTTTCACTATCACGATTTCAGTATTAGTGTCATTGCTCTTTTTCTATTATTTTAAGATTAAGAAATTAGCAAACGGCTATTTTATCAGTAAATTTTGGAGAGCTCATATGTTGAACCATGTAAATATTCCTAGTGAAGGTGCTAAAATTACTTCAGAGCAAGGTTTGTTAAAAGTACCTAACAACCCTATCATTCCTTTTATCGAAGGTGATGGTATAGGTGTCGATGTCACACCACCTATGATGAAAGTGGTTGATGCTGCTGTGAAAAAAGCTTATGGCGGAGATAGGAAAATTCATTGGATGGAAGTGTATGCCGGAGAAAAGGCCACACAAATGTATGACTCAGAAACTTGGTTGCCCGATGAAACTTTAGCTATGTTCAAAGAATACAAAGTGGGTATTAAAGGCCCGCTAACCACACCGGTAGGCGGAGGCATGCGTTCATTGAATGTGGCCTTGCGACAAATACTAGATTTGTATGTATGTCAGCGACCCGTGCAGTGGTTTACTGGCGTGCCAAGCCCAGTTAAAAAACCCAGTGAAGTAGATATGGTCATCTTCAGAGAAAATTCAGAAGATATTTACGCCGGTATTGAGTATCAAGCGGGCAGTGATCAAGCTAAAAAAATGATTAAATTTCTAACTGAAGAAATGGGCGTTACAAAGATTCGTTTCGAAGAGAATTGTGGTATCGGTATCAAACCTGTTTCTAAAGAAGGCACGCAAAGACTGGTAAGAAAAGCGATTCAGTATGCTATTGATCACGACAGAGAGTCGGTTACTTTGGTACACAAAGGTAATATCATGAAATTTACTGAAGGGGCTTTTAAAGAATGGGGTTACGAATTAGCCCGAGAAGAATTTGGCGCTGATCTATTAAATGGTGGTCCTTGGTGTAGCCTTATTAACCCTAAAACAGGTAAAGAAATCATTATAAAAGATGTTATTGCCGATGCGATGTTACAGCAAATATTACTACGTCCAGCAGAATATAGCGTTATTGCTACCTTAAATTTAAATGGCGATTATTTATCAGATGCCTTAGCGGCACAAGTTGGTGGTATTGGTATAGCACCAGGCGCTAATTTAAATGATGAGGTGGCTATTTTTGAAGCAACACACGGTACAGCACCGAAATATGCTGGACTTAATAAGGTTAACCCAGGTTCAGTTATTTTATCTGCAGAAATGATGTTACGACATATGGGTTGGACAGAAGCGGCTAACTTATTGTTAAAAGGTATGTCGGGTGCGATTAACGCTAAGACAGTAACTTATGATTTTGAGCGTTTAATGGATAATGCGACATTGGTGACTTGTTCTGAATTTGGTGATTGTATTATTGATCATATGTAAATTGATCATATGTAAATTGATCATATGTAAATTGACGACATGTAAAAACTGGCCATAGCTTATAGATCAAGTCAAAACATGGCATTGTTAATAATCATCCAGCATAAAAAAACACAGCCAAGTTGCTGTGTTTTTTATTTAAAGCCACAAAATAATGTTAACTTAATTGTCAGACTCTGCTCCTGATTCTATTTCTGATGGCGTAATACTTGCCGCATGATCACCTTTTGGCCCGCCATTTAATTCGTAGTTTACATCCTGTCCCGCTTTTAATGTACGGTATCCTTCCATTTGAATCGTTGAGTAATGAGCAAAAATATCTTCACCACCATCCTCTGGACGAATAAAACCAAACCCTTTTGCATTATTAAACCACTTAACTGTACCGTGAGCCATACTTCAACATCCTTCTAAAATCATCGGTAATTAGGTATGCTTTATCTAAAGCATTCTTTAAAGTACTCTTTAAAGTATTAGTATTAACTTTTGGAGGCTAAAAAATAGCCACCAAGGTAAATCGTAGATAATAAATAAAAATAGTCAAGTGTTACATTGTAATTTTTGATCTTTTTAATTATTATTTTTCTTAAATCTTAAAGAAAAAATTTAACTGACAGACTAATATAGAATTATGAGTAAATGGAAAGAGTTAATAGACGATCAAAACGTTCTTGATGATGAGGTTGTTGAAAAATTTCAGAAACCCCCAATGTATACAGTAGTGTTATTAAATGACGACTATACTCCAATGGACTTTGTTATTGATGTGTTGTGTAAATTTTTTAATATGAACTCGGAGCAAGCGACAGATATTATGTTAGCAATTCATTATAAAGGGAAAGGACGTTGCGGCATCTTTACTGCTGAAATAGCAGAAACGAAAGTTGATCAGGTGTTGAGTTACGCAACAAGCAATGAACATCCGCTTAAATGTACTATGGAAAAAGTGTAAAAACGCAAGATTTAAATTGGAGTAACTTATGCTAAATAAAGATTTAGAAGTATCGTTAAATATGGCTTTTCGTCAGGCTAAAGAGTCTCGCCATGAATTTATGACGGTTGAACATTTATTGTTGGCGTTGTTAGATAATCCATCAGCCATTGAGGCCTTAAAAGCCTGTGGCGCTGATATAACAAACTTAAGAAAAGAATTGTTAGCCTTCATTGCGGATACAACGCCGGTTATTCCTTCTGGTGAGGAAGAAAGAGAAACTCAGCCAACGCTAGGTTTTCAGCGCGTACTGCAACGGGCTGTTTTTCATGTGCAATCATCGGGTAAAAGTGAAGTTAATGGTGCGAATGTACTGGTGGCAATATTTAGTGAACAAGAATCACAAGCGGCTTATTTTTTAAAGAAATCTGATATTAGTCGTTTAGATATTGTTAACTTTATTTCTCATGGTATTGCTAAAACTGAACAAGAAAATAGTCATAACGAAGAACAAGCACCGGCAGGTGAGGAAGAACCACGCACAATTGATAACTTTGCGACTAATCTGAATGAAGAAGCCTTAAAAGGCAATATAGACCCGCTAATAGGTCGTGATAACGAACTAGAGCGTACATTACAGGTATTAAGTCGTCGCCGTAAAAATAACCCTTTATTTGTTGGTGAAGCGGGTGTTGGTAAAACCGCGATAGCCGAAGGTTTAGCTAATTTATTGGTGTCTGATAAAGCGCCAGAGTTTTTAGCTGATGCGACTATTTATTCCCTTGATATGGGGGCATTATTAGCGGGTACTAAATACCGTGGTGACTTTGAAAAGCGCTTTAAAGCCTTATTAAAAGAGTTAGAACAAGACGGTAATGCAATTCTCTTTATTGATGAGATTCACACCATTATAGGGGCAGGTGCTGCGTCTGGTGGCATGTTAGATGCTTCAAACTTGCTCAAACCTTTGCTTTCATCAGGTAAACTACGTTGCATGGGCTCTACCACGTATCAAGAGTATCAAAGTATTTTTGAAAAAGATCGAGCACTAGCGCGTCGTTTCCAAAAAATAGATGTTGTTGAACCCAGTGTCGATGACACCACAAAAATTTTGCATGGTTTGAAAGATAAATACGAAGCGCATCATGGCGTGCGTTACACGAATAGCGCTCTGAGGGCAGCTGCCCAACTTTCTTCGAAATATATCAACGATCGATTTTTACCAGACAAGGCCATTGACGTTATTGACGAAGCTGGAGCGCGTCAACAATTGGTCGCTGCAGATAAACGTAAAAAAGTGATCGATAATACCGACATTGAAAATATTGTCGCCAAAATGGCCCGTATTCCTGAAAAATCAGTGTCGTCATCAGAGGTAGATAGTTTAAAGACACTTGATCGTAATTTAAAATTAGTTGTTTTTGGCCAAGATCATGCCATTGACGAATTGACCTCTGTTATTCGTTTGTCGCGAGCAGGTTTAGGTAACGAACATAAACCTATTGGTTCATTTATCTTCGCTGGGCCAACCGGGGTTGGTAAAACAGAAGTTACCCAACAACTAGCTAAAGTGCTGGGCGTAGAGCTGCTGCGATATGACATGTCTGAATATATGGAAAAGCATGCCATAAGTCGTTTAATAGGTGCTCCTCCAGGTTATGTTGGTTATGAGCAGGGTGGCTTATTAACCGACGCAGTGATTAAAAATCCCCATGCCGTTGTATTGTTAGATGAAATAGAAAAGGCTCATGAAGATGTTTACAACATATTATTACAAGTTATGGATCATGGTACGTTAACTGATAATAATGGCCGTAAAGCTGATTTTAGAAATATTATTTTAGTGTTAACCACTAATGCCGGCGTAGAACACACGGTTAAGCAATCTATTGGCTTTAAACAACAAGATAATAGTTTGGATGCTATGGAGGAAATAAATAAAGTATTTTCACCCGAGTTTCGTAATCGCTTAGATAACATTGTTTGGTTTAATCATTTAGGCGATGAAGTTATTCAACAAGTGGTTGATAAATTTATTGTCGAGCTGCAGGTTCAACTAGATGAAAAGGGCGTTTCGTTAGAGATAACCAAAGATGCTAAGAAGTGGATGGCTGTTAAGGGCTATGATAAAACGATGGGTGCACGACCTATGGCTAGATTGATTCAAGAGCAGTTGAAAAAACCCTTAGCAAACGAATTGCTTTTTGGTGAGCTAACACAAGGTGGTGTGGCTAAAGTCGCTGTGAAGAAAGACAAGTTAGTGATTAACTATGAATCGAAAAAAGAACTAGTAGAGCACTAAGCTCTAAGGTTTAAGCTCTAACAGTTGTTTAGCACATTAACGTGCTTTCATACGCATGTGAACGTATTCTTACCGACAGGGATGTCGGTATTTGCAGCCATTTAAATAAATAATCGATTATTCTAAACTGGCTTAAATCTCTAATGCTTTTAATGACATGTGGTAGGTGTTTAGGATGGGCTGCTTTTGTTAATTTAAATAATTCACTGGTATTAATTTCTGTCTGAAACAAAGAAATGACGGTTATTTTTCAACATAAAAAAACCGAGCAAGCTCGGTTTTTTGTTATTACTTAATTGGCGTTAACTAAATCTTAATTATAAAAGCAGCTCTTTTAACATAATACTAAAGCGCTTTTAAAACTGAAATAATTAATTTCTATCTAGCACGGAAGATAATACGACCTTTAGATAAGTCATATGGTGTTAATTCAACAGTGACTTTATCGCCAGTTAAAATACGAATGTAATTTTTACGCATTTTCCCAGAAATATGAGCAGTAACAACATGACCATTTTCCAATTCAACACGGAACATAGTATTTGGCAAAGTATCTAAAACAGTACCTTGCATTTCAATATTTTCTTCTTTCGCCATTGGGCGCCGAACCTCTAAATTAGTGCGTAAACAAAAAGCTGCGCAGATAATGCCGAATTGCGGCGCTAATGTAAAGCTATAGTGTTATTTATTTACGGTTTTCCATTGATTTTCGACCAATATTTGATGGGGATGGTAACGGTTTTTGTAATTCATTTTACTACATTGCTCTATTTGATAACCGAGGTAGAGAAATTCTCGATTAAGTTGATCTGCAATTTCAATTTGTTTTAAAATTGAAAAAACACCCAACCCGTGTTTCCTATAGTCTGGGTGGTAAAAGGTATAAACTGCCGATAAGCCACTAGGAATATCATCTGTTACCGCAACACTGATTAATACCTGGTCATGCCAAACTTCAATGTAGTACTGCTCAGTAATGTGGTTATGGGTAAAACTTTGAAATTGTTCAGCCGATGCTGGGAACATACTGCCATCGTGATGGATAGTATTAATATATTGTTCATATAGTGGATAGTAGCTGTCTTTGACTGTTTTACTTAACGTAACCTTAAAGAGCTGATTGCTTTTTAATAAGCGTTTTTGGCTTTTTGATGGGATAAAATCTTGCACTGGCACACGTAACGACTGACATGCTTGGCAAGCAACACAATGGGGGCGATAAATATCATTACCACTGCGCCTAAAACCTTGCTGCATTAGCCAGCCATAATGTTCACGATCATGTAGAATATCATCAACAGCAATTAATAATCGCTCTTCCTGTTCAGGCAGGTAATTACAAGGAAACGACTTTGTAATGCCTAGCTTATAATTTAAACTCATTAATGATTTACCTATAACTAAATTTTCTGATGAAATATTATCATTGCACAGCAATGTGACTTAACCATTATAGCAATTTTGCTGCCTAGTGATGGCAAAATATAATACCTAAGAGATTAAACAATTGACCACAAGTCAACGAGCATAAGCAGTTAAACTTAAGATCGAGTTAAGATAATCGTTTGTATTAGGCTAAAGTGAGAGTTCTAGGTTGCCAAAAGTTGGCCGGTGGTATAATTGCTTTTGCAGCGACTTGCTGGGTGATAAATTGTTCTCTTGATACTTCAATACAACCCATTGAGGCTAAAAAAGGGTTCAAAATTTGACAATCAATAAGCTCAATATCTAGTGATTTGAGTAAGCTAGCTAAATAGACTAATGCTACTTTTGAAGCATTGCTTTGTTGATAAAACATTGATTCACCAGAAAAATAACCGTTAACAGCGACACCATACAAGCCCCCGACTAATTGTTCATTTTGCCAGACTTCAATCGAGTGAGCTTTACCTTGAGCATGGAGCTTTTTATAAGCAGATAACATAGGATTGACAATCCAAGTCTCCTCACAGCGAAAGGGCGCATCAGCACATAGTTCGATAACCTGCTTGAAATCTTGATTGAGTGTTACGCTAAAAAGCTCACGCTTAAGGACTTTTTGTAGGGTTTTATTAATATTAAGCTGGGCAATATTAATAAGCGCTCGTGGGTTGGGACTCCACCACATAACGGGGTCACCATCACTGAACCAAGGGAAAATACCCAATTGATAGGCTTGGATAATTCGCTCGGGTGATAAATCATCGCCGAAAGCAAGTAAGCCGTTAGGTTCATCTAAAGCGCTAGATAAATCAGGAAAAGTCGAGCTATTCGAAGATAACCAAGGAATAGCTCGGTTCATTAACTAGTGACTACCTTTTGCGTCTAAGTAACGCTCGGCATCTAGTGCTGCCATACAACCAGCACCGGCTGAAGTAATGGCTTGACGGTATATATGGTCAGCAACATCGCCAGCGGCATAGATACCTTCAATACTGGTTTGTGTTGCATTACCCTGAGTACCACTTTGAATGGTTAAATAGCCATTTTTCATCTCAAGTTTGTCATTAAATATATCGGTATTTGGCTTATGGCCAATCGCGATAAATACCCCCATAACATCAAACTCTTCGGTAGCATCTGACTTCATGTCTTTAAGACGCAAACCAGTGACACCCATATTGTCACCTAGTACTTCCTCTAGGGTGCGGTCTAAGTGTAAGATGATGTTACCGTTGGCAACTTTATCCATTAAACGGTCAATCAAAATCTTTTCTGAGCGAAAGGTATCACGGCGGTGAATTAAGTGAACTTCAGAAGCAATATTTGATAAATACAAGGCCTCTTCAACCGCGGTGTTACCACCACCAACAACCGCAACCTTTTGATTTTTATAGAAAAATCCGTCACATGTTGCACAAGCAGAAACACCTTTACCCATAAACGCTTCTTCAGAAGGTAGTCCTAGGTATTGTGCTGAGGCGCCAGTACAGATAATAAGAGCGTCACAGGTATAAACACCTGAATCACCTTTTAATTTGTACGGTTTTTCACTAAAATCAACTTCATTGATGTGATCAAAAATAATTTCAGTATCAAATTTTTCCGCATGTTTTTGCATACGGTCCATTAATCCAGGACCGGTTAGGTCATCAGCATCACCGGGCCAGTTTTCTACTTCAGTGGTGGTAGTTAATTGCCCACCTTGTTGCAAACCGGTAATCATCACAGGTTTTAAATTTGCTCGTGCGGCATAAACAGCTGCGGTATATCCTGCAGGGCCTGAACCCAATATGAGTAACGGGCAATGTCTTGCTTCGCTCATGAACTACTCCAAAAAATAAAATATGTTAATGTCTTGATAGTTGGGATTCTAAGTGAATATCTCAAGAGAGCAACAAAGAAATAATTATAATTAATAACTGATTTTGTAAAACGGTCAGGCTATTTTTACAAATAGGCGCATAGCTGTGTAATATTGGCGCTATTAAAGCCACTCATAAAAAACAAAAAAGCCGCTAATAATTAGCGGCTTTGAGCATGTTATACCAATTTGATTAATTAAGTGATCACCTTTTTCATGAGGAAAAATGGATAAATACAAGGCATAAAACTTAGTCAGTAGTTATTCACCTTATAAATTTTATAACGCTGTAGTTATTCCTTTTAACCATTAAAAATGAGCAGGTAATTAATCAACTTGGTATTATCTAAGTAAAGCCTATAACGTTGCTAAAGCTGCTTCAGGAGCGATGTACTCATAACCTAGTACATCAGCAACAGGTTTATAAGTGATTTTCCCACCTAAAACATTTAAACCAGCCATTAAGTGCACATCGTCAAGCATCGCTTGCTTAGCACCCTTATTTGCCAAGGTAACAGTAAATGGCATAGTCGCATTGGTTAAAGCCATAGTTGATGTTCTTGCCACGCCACCAGGCATGTTTGCGACACAGTAATGAACAACACCATCAACCATATAGGTTGGGTTTTGATGAGTCGTTGCCTTAGACGTTTCAAAACAACCACCTTGGTCGATAGCCACGTCAACAATAACCGCGCCTTTTTTCATCATCTTAATGTGCTGTGCAGTGACCAACTTAGGTGCTGCTGCACCTGGGATCAATACCGCACCAATAACTAAGTCGGCTTCAACAATAAGCTGGTCCATAGCATCAGCGGTTGAGTAAACTGTTTTTAAGCGGCCATCAAATTCTGTGTCTAACTGACGAAGACGAGGTAAAGAGCGATCTAAAATAGTCACGTCAGCGCCCATGCCAATGGCCATACGTGCTGCTTGAGTACCAACAACGCCACCACCAACAATAAGTACTTTTGCTGGAGCAACACCAGGTACACCACCTAATAATGCACCTAAACCACCTTGTGCTTTTTCTAATGCGTGCGCACCCGCTTGAATAGACATACGGCCAGCCACTTCAGACATCGGTGCTAAAAGGGGTAAGCCACCGCCCTGTTGAGTCACTGTTTCGTAGGCAATACAAGTAGCACCGGAAGCGACAAGTAGCTCTGTTTGCTTTGGATCTGGGGCTAAATGTAAGTAAGTAAATAGCACTTGGCCAGGGCGTAGCATTTTACATTCGTTAGATTGTGGCTCTTTTACTTTGATGATCATGTCAGCACTGGCGAAAATCTCCGCCGCTGAATCAATAATTTTTGCACCGGCGGTAATGTATTGCTCATTATCAAAACCGATCTCTGCACCACCATTATGTTCAACGATAACCTTGTGGCCATTAACCACTAATTCTTTAACACCTGCTGGAGTTAGCCCAATACGGTATTCGTGATTTTTTATTTCTTTAGGTACACCAATAATCATAGTTTTATCTCTGCTGTAAAATATGGAGCTAGTATAGTGGCTTTATAGCGGATTAACCTGTCGTTTTTCACACTAAACTAGGATATAATTCTGTTAATCCTTTATTTTATAGCGAATTATATATGAGTTCATCACCAGTTAAAAAAATTGATCGCATAGATAAAAATATTTTAACCGAACTACAAAAAAATGGCCGTTTATCTAATATTGAACTGTCAAAAAGGGTTGGTTTAAGCGCAACTCCCTGCTTAGAACGAGTAAAACGACTGGAAAACGACCGCTTTATTCTCGGTTATCAAGCGATACTAAATCCACAAAAATTAGACGCCGCGTTATTGGTCATTGTTGAAATCACCCTAACCAAAACCAGTCCAGATGTATTTGATGACTTTTCCAAAGCGGTTCATGAATTAGATGTTATTCAGGAATGTCATTTGGTTTCAGGAGATTTTGATTTTTTATTGAAAACACGTGTGGCTGATATGGCCGCTTATCGTGAGTTACTCGGTAATACTTTATTAAGATTGCCTGCGGTGAGTGAAAGTAGAACTTATGTTGTGATGGAAGAGGTGAAATCGTCAAATCTTTTGCCAATAAAACGCTAATGTTCGGTATTACGTTTTATTCATCGCTAATATTTGGTATTTTAACCTTAACATAATGATAATTTTTTCAAGAGTGTGCATTTGTCTTCTCCATCTCCAAAATTAAATGGCGTTCAACGTCTTCTCGAAGCAGGGCTTTTAGTCTTTTGCGTTTTCGCCATGTTTATTATGTTAGCACTCTTTAGTTTTGATCCCGCAGATCCCGGCTGGTCACAAACGGGTTATCAAAACTCTGTGCGTAATTTAGGTGGCGCGGTAGGTGCTTACTTGTCTGATTTGTTATTAAACCTGTTCGGTTTAGTTGCCTACAGTTTACCCTTTGTTATCGCCATTACCGGTTGGCTACTATTTCAAAAATATCACCAATTAATCCGATTAGATTACCTAACACTTGGTTTAAAATTTATTGGTTTTATCTTGTTTTATATCGGCGTAACCTCGATTGCGAGTATGAATTTTGACGATGTTTTTTACTTCTCTGCTGGCGGTATTTTAGGTGATGTTTTGAGTAATTCACTCTTACCATACTTATCATTTATTGGTAGCACCTTGTTATTTGTTACATTTTGCGGTTCAGGATTTGTCTTGCTAACAGGAATCTCTCTACTTAAGGCTATCGACAGAGTAGGGGAGTGCGCCATTAACGCCATTGAATACAGCTTAACGATACCTGCGCTGATCAAACAACATTTAGGCACCAGGCCTGAACAAGAGATCAAAGTACCAGCATCTAATGACACTGAACAAGGGTTCAAAGCACCAGCATTTAATGATACTGAACAAGCGTCACAAAATTTAAATACTGCAAGTAATAGTGTTAATAGTGACAGCGATAGTAGTGTCACTGAGCATTATATTGCTTTTGAACCAGAGCCTGAAGAAGTAAAAAAAGCCCTGGAGACCATCAGTGATACTGAATACGAGAGTATTTTTGCGAAAAGTGATGACGACATTGCCTATAACACCCGCGAAAAAGAGCCCTATGTCGATATCGACGAGTTAATGGGCGAGCCGCTAGCAATGAATGTGCAAGAGCATGTTAGCGAAGATGAAATCGCAGCGGCATTTGAGCCAGTTGAAAAAATTATTGTTGAAGAGCCAAGCACATTACATGACAAAATTTATCAGCAATTAGAAAATGATAAGCCCGCAGAGCCCAATCATCATGACATGCCGTCATTAGATTTGTTAGATCGTACCGACAGGGTCAAAAATCCGATTGATCAAGAACAACTCGACCTAGTTTCTCGCTTAGTGGAAGCAAAGCTTATTGAGTTTGGCATTAAAGCCGAAGTGGTAGGTGTTTTTCCAGGCCCGGTTATTACCCGTTTTGAATTAAACTTAGCACCGGGTGTTAAGGCCAGTAAAATTACCAACTTATCGAAAGATTTAGCCCGTTCGTTATCAGCCAAAAGTGTTCGTGTAGTAGAAGTTATCGAAGGTAAATCAGTTATTGGTATTGAATTACCTAATAAACATCGCGAAACCGTATTCTTTGCGGATGTGATTGCTTGCGATAAGTTTGCCAACTCAAAATCAAATTTAGCTATGGCGATTGGTAGTGATATATCTGGCGAACCTGTGATTGCTGATCTAGCGAAAATGCCGCATTTATTAGTGGCAGGTACTACAGGATCGGGTAAATCTGTTGCGGTAAATACCATGATTGTCAGTATTTTATACAAATCTTCGCCTGAAGACGTCCGCATGATCATGATCGACCCTAAACAAGTTGAATTATCAGTTTATGACGGTATTCCTCATCTACTCTCTGAAGTGGTCACTGACATGAAAGAAGCCGCTAATGCACTGCGTTGGTGTGTGGGTGAAATGGAGCGTCGTTATCAATTAATGTCAAAACTTGGGGTGAGAAATCTCAAAGGCTATAATGACAAAGTCGCTAAGGCGATTGCTGAAGGCGAGCCCCTGATTGACCCTTTATGGCAAGCCAGTGATGCATTTACGCAAACACCACCAACATTAAGTAAATTACCCTCAATAGTCATTATCGTCGACGAATTTGCCGACATGATGATGATAGTGGGTAAGAAAGTAGAAGAACTTATAGCGCGCATAGCACAAAAAGCCCGTGCTGCAGGTATCCACTTAATTTTAGCTACGCAACGACCATCGGCTGATGTTATTACCGGTTTAATCAAAGCCAATATCCCAACCCGTATGGCGCTGAGAGTACAATCTCGTATTGAATCTCGTATCATTTTAGATCAGCAAGGTGCTGATCAGTTATTGGGTATGGGTGATATGTTTTATTTACCGCCAGGTGAAGCCGTGCCTATTCGGGTTCATGGTGCCTTTGTTGATGACCACGAAGTGCATGCGGTAGTCAATGATTGGAAATCAAGAGCCGAACCTAATTATATCGAAGATATTTTGTCAGGCGGTGCAGACCAAGAAATACTCTTACCAGGTGAACAAGCAGACGCTGATAGCGAAGAAGAACTCGATACCTTATATGATGAAGCCATCGCCTTTATCACTGAAAATGGCCGAGTGTCTATTTCCAGTATTCAACGTAAATTTAGAATTGGTTACAACCGTTCAGCCCGTATTGTAGAGCAAATGGAAGTACACGGTGTCGTAACCAAACCTGGCAACAATGGCGCACGAGAAATACTAGCGCCACCGCCAATTAAGGAACCTTAACATGCCAACCAAGATGAAATTAATAAAAAATGCTGT
This sequence comes from Colwellia sp. C1TZA3, assembly GCF_007954265.1. Lineage (GTDB taxonomy): Bacteria > Pseudomonadota > Gammaproteobacteria > Enterobacterales > Alteromonadaceae > Cognaticolwellia. The sequence continues at coordinate 138,520 of NZ_VOLS01000002.1, forward strand.
TGTTATCGCCGCACTATTTAGTACAGTATTATCAACCACTAGCTTTGCTACCAGTGCAGCGAACAACCTAAACAGCACAGCAAACAATACCGCTGTAAAAAAGGCTGATAATAGTAAAGGTGAATTAATGGCAAAGTTAGCCACCATTGAATTTTTCAGTGCTGAATTTAATCAGCAAATTTTTGATGAAGCGGGCAATGAATTACAACAAGGCAGTGGCTTACTTGCTGTTAGTAAACCCAACTTAGTTAACTGGCAAACCATCATGCCAGATGAATCACTGATTGTATCAGACGGTAAAAACCTGTGGTTTTATGACCCGTTTGTTGAACAGGTCAGTGTCTATACCTTAGAAAGTGCGATAGCCAATACACCTATTTTATTGATCACCAGTACTGACGAGCAGCTATGGCAAGATTATAGCGTAAGACAGTTAGCAGATAACCGTTACTTGATTAGCGCTAACAATGAAAATGCTCGTGTTAAAAGCTTAGAATTAAGTTTTGTACAAAAACTTAACCACCTTGAACTCGCCGCGTTTAATATTCTTGATGCCACTGGGCAATTAAGTGTCATTACCCTGACACATCAAGATAAAGCGCCTAATGCGAGTTTATTTACGTTTTCTGTTCCCAAAGGTGTTTATTTAGATGATCAACGCTAATGGTTCACTTGATCTAGGTTTTGCTGAAGACGACAGTTTTAAGCCTTTAGCTGCAAAATTAAGGCCTAAATCGCTCGCTGAATATGAAGGCCAAGAACATATCTTAGCTAAAGGCATGCCATTACCTTTGGCTATTGAGCAAGGTAAAGTGCATTCCATTATATTTTGGGGCCCGCCAGGTACCGGTAAAACCACGATTGCAGAAATTATTGCTAATCATGCCAATGCCGATATTGAACGGGTTTCTGCCGTCACTTCAGGCATTAAAGATATACGTCAAGCGATTGAAAATGCCAAAAGCCGTGCCACACATCAACAACGCAGAACGGTACTTTTTGTTGATGAAGTTCACCGTTTTAACAAAAGTCAGCAAGATGCTTTTTTGCCACATATTGAAGATGGCACTATCATTTTTATTGGTGCAACCACTGAAAACCCCGCTTTTGAACTTAATCAGGCGATATTATCGCGAGCCCGGGTTTACACCTTAAAAAAACTCAGTGAAAGCAACCTCAGTAATGTGTTGGCCCGTGCAGTAAGTTATCAAAAGCAAAGCTCAAGCTTTGATATTATTATTGATGAAGCAACCAAAAAGCAGCTTATTGCGTTGGCAAATGGTGATGCCCGTAGGTTACTTAACTTATTGGAAAACTGCTTAGAAATTACCAATGTTGAAAATAATCAACAAGTACTCAATAAAGCACAGCTCATTCAGGTAGCGGGTAATAAAATTGCACTTTATGACAAAGGTGGTGATGCCTTTTATGATTTAATCAGCGCTTTTCATAAATCAGTTCGTGGCTCAGACCCTGATGCTGCATTGTACTGGTATGCCCGTATTTTAACCGGTGGTGGCGATGCGCTGTATGTTGCTCGTCGATTGTTAGCGATTGCCAGCGAAGATATCGGTAATGCCGATCCAAGGGCGATGCAATTAGCCCTAAACGCTTGGGATACTTTTCAGCGTGTTGGTCCAAGTGAAGGCGAGCGAGCAATTGCACAAGCTACGGTTTATATGGCTTTAGCGCCGAAAAGTAACGCCGTTTATACCGCATTCAATCAAGCAAAGGCCTTGGCTGCAGCAACTAGCGAGCTTGACGTACCGCTGCATTTAAAAAATGCTACTAGCGCTATTACTAAAGCATTAGGGCACGGCGGAGAATATCGTTATGCGCATGACGAAGTCGGTGGTTTTGCTGCCGGCGAGAATTATTTTCCAGAAGCGATAGCGCAAACAACACTTTATCAACCCACGGATCGCGGATTAGAAAAGCAACTGCGTGATAAGTTAAATTATTTAAACCAGTTAGACCAACAAAGTGACCAACGACGATATGACTAATAGCCTAAGTAACTTTTCTTTATATCTATTTGTCGCCATAGGTGGTGCATTTGGTGCGAGCTTTCGATTTTATATTTCACAATTAATTTTAAATTGGCTCGGAAAAGGGTTCCCTTTTGCGACGCTGGCGGTTAATATTTTCGGCTCCCTAATTATGGGAACACTTTATGGGTTAATTGAACAAGGTGTTATTGAGGTTAGTATTTATCGAACACTTATTGGTATTGGCTTTTTAGGCGCATTTACCACCTTTTCGACCTTCTCATTAGATACCTTGTTATTAATACAACAAGGCGACATATTTAAAGCGACAATAAACATATTACTTAATGTCAGTTTATGCATTTTTGCAGCGGCATTAGGTATGTATATTGTATCTATTTTTCACAAGTAAATAACAAAGAAAACACTGATATATCATGCTTGATCCAAAACTACTTAGAACAGACATCGAAAATACCGCAACTGAGCTCGCTAAACGCGGATATAAGTTAGACACCGCGCAATTAATTATGTTGGAAGAGCAACGTAAAGCGATCCAAATGAGCACGCAAGATTTGCAAAATCAGCGTAATACTCGCTCTAAGTCGATAGGTCAAGCTAAAGCCCGTGGCGAAGATATTCAGCCATTGTTGGCCGAAGTGAGTAAACTCGGTGATGAGCTCGAAGCTGCGAAAGAAGCGCAAACACAAGTGTTGGCGCAAATTGACCTTATCGCTTCAGCGATACCTAATTTAATTCATCAGTCAGTACCAGCCGGCGCAAGTGAAGACGATAACGTAGAAGTTAAACGTTGGGGTACGCCGCGTGTATTTGACTTTGAAGTAAAAGACCATGTTGATGTTGCTACCGCATTAGATAAAGGTTTAGACTTTGAAAGTGGTGCTAAACTTGCCGGTACTCGTTTTGCCGTTATGCGCGGTCAAATTGCTAAATTACACCGAGCACTAGCGCAACTTATGTTAGATGTGCACAGTGAAGAGCACGGCTATCAAGAAATGTATGTGCCTTACTTAGTCAATCATGAATCTTTATACGGTACCGGCCAGTTACCAAAATTTGGTGAAGATTTATTCCATACTGAGCTTAACAATAAAAAACTTTCTTTGATCCCAACCGCTGAAGTACCGTTAACTAACTTAGTGCGTGACGAAATTGTTGACGAGCAAGAGTTGCCAATTAAAATGTGTGCTCATACTCCATGTTTTCGCAGTGAAGCGGGTTCTTATGGTCGTGACATCCGCGGTTTAATTCGCCAACATCAGTTCGACAAAGTTGAAATGGTACAAATTGTTAAACCTGAAGATTCTTTTAAAGCTTTAGAAGAATTAACCGGTCATGCAGAAAAAATTCTTGAAAAATTAGAACTTCCTTACCGTACTGTTGTGTTATGTACCGGTGATATCGGCTTTAGCGCGACAAAAACTTTTGATATTGAAGTGTGGTTACCGGCACAAAATACCTACCGTGAAATTTCATCTTGCTCAAACATGGCAGATTTCCAAGCCCGTAGAATGCAAGCCAGATATCGCAATAGTGAAACGAATAAAACAGAGCTTGTTCATACACTTAATGGCTCAGGTTTAGCAGTAGGTCGTACACTGGTTGCCGTGATAGAAAACTACCAACAAGTTGACGGTAGTATTAATGTACCAACTGTTTTACAACCTTATATGAAAGGTTGTACCAACATAAACTAATTAGTGTTAATAGAAGTTTTATAATAAAATCCAATACGTAGTTATTGGATTTTTTTTATCTTTTTTTCGACAAACTAAAGGCAAATTTTTATATAAATAGAGCGTGTTGGGAAAACCTGTAAACTATATTTTTTATGGTGTTTTAATTTATAGCAGAGATCACGCTAGCTACAAGTGCAAATGCCAGAGTAACTGTACTTGATAGGTCTCAGTGGTAATTTATCGCATTGACTCTATATTTTTTATCAGTTGATATGAAGGGAATTTGAAATTTATAGCAAATATTAAGAATATAGTTGGCAAAATTTTTAAACAGTAATGTTCACTATTTTGGCTTAAGTACTTACCATAAATGTGTCTTATACCAGTTCCATTAAGTTTGTGATCTTGTTGTGCGCAGGAAAAATAATTCAAGGCAAGGCGCTCGATTGAGCAATAGCTGGCTATTGGGAGTGAGAGCAACACAGCCTTGAGCTATTTTAACTAGTACAAGTGAGCAATAACTTAATAGGATTGGTATTATGGCGCAGGTGATTAGCATTGGTTTTATTGACGGGTATTTTTGTACTTATCTAATTAAAGTTTTGTTAGAATTAGTTAATTTGAATTTAAGCAAGGGATCATGTTTTGTTTGGTGAGCGCTTTAACGATATAAATATCAAAGGTGATATTTTTGGTGGTGTCACAACGGCTATTGTTTCTTTACCTTTGGCACTCGCTTTTGGCGTAGCGTCAGGAGCTGGTGCAGAAGCTGGGCTTTGGGGGGCGATTTTAGTTGGTTTTTTTGCGGCCTTATTTGGCGGTTCAACATCGCTGATCTCTGAGCCTACTGGGCCGATGACCGTGATCATGACCGCCGTACTTACCAGCATGATGGCTAAATACCCTGAATCAGGTATGGCGATGGCATTTACCGTTGTGATGATGGCGGGTGCCTTTCAAATATTAATTGGCACACTTAAATTGGGTAAATACATTACCTTAATGCCTTATAGTGTCATATCAGGCTTTATGTCAGGTATCGGTGTGATCTTAATTATTTTGCAACTGTCACCTCTTTTAGGCCAAGCAGCCCCAGCCGGCGGGGTTTTAGGCACAATATCCGTATTACCTAATATCCTATCAAATATTAACTTTAGCGAGTTATTGCTGGGCGTACTGACCCTAGCGGTGCTATTTTTCTTCCCAAAACAGTACCGAAAATACGTGCCTGCACAACTTGTTGCTTTAGTGGCGGTAACTTTATTCTCTGTCTTATTTTTTGATATCGACAGTATTCGCCGTATCGGAGAAATCCCCGCAGGTTTGCCTTCTTTAGTTATGCCACATTTTACCGCTGATATGTTTATGACCATGGTGGTTGATGCCCTCGTCTTAGGTACGCTAGGTTGTATTGATACTTTGTTGACTGCTGTTATTGGTGATTCACTGACCCGCAAAGAGCATGACTCAGATAAAGAGTTACGTGGCCAAGGGCTTGCTAATATGATCTCAGGATTATTTGGCGCTTTACCTGGCGCAGGCGCAACCATGGGCACAGTCACTAATATTCAAGTTGGCGCGCGCTCACCATTATCAGGCATGGTGAGGGCACTGGTATTAACACTGGTGGTATTAATTGCCGGTGGTCTAACCGAGCCTATTCCGATGGCCGTTTTAGCTGGTATCGCAGTATATGTGGGTTTTAATATTTTGGATTGGAGCTTTATCCAACGCGCCCATAAAGTGAGCCTACAAGGCATGATGATTATGTATGGCGTCATGTTATTAACCGTGTTTGTTGATTTGATTGTAGCGGTAGGGCTTGGCGTATTTATCTCCAATATCATCATTATTGAACAACTGAGTCGAGCACAAGCAAAGCAAGTAAAAGCGATCAGCGATACCGACCAAGATGTGGTACCGCTAACCACTAGTGAACGAGTATTATTAGATCGCGCCAATGGCAAAGTACTATTTTTCTATCTTTCAGGGCCGATGATTTTTAGCGTCTCAAAAGCTATTGCTCGCCAACATAGCCGTGTCGGTGATTATCAAGCGATGATCCTTGATTTAACCGACGTACCTATGTTCGATGTCACCGTGGGTTTGGCGCTTGAAAATGTCATTAAAGATGCCCGAGAGGCAAATTGTGCCGTGTTCCTACTCTGCCCAAATCAGCAAACGCGAAAACAATTAGAAAAATTTGAATTATTAGCGATGGTGCCTACAGAAAATACCTACACTTATCGCCATGAAGCGTTACAAGCGGCATTGAATTATGTTGAAAAGAAAACTGCAACAGCGCCATTAAGTGCATAGTGACAGCTAATAGCGGCGATTGGATGTCGCAGTAAGAGACAATAAAATAGCTGTATTTTACAACACAGTAGGTCGAATTTCAGTCTGTCAATTGTCTAGCGGGTGATTAACGCGATGGGCCAAAAAATATCTGCAGCCATGACTCATTTTTGTAGATCGGACTACAGTCTGTCAACTGTCTAGTGGGCAATTAACGCGATGAGCCAGAAAACATCTGTAGCTATGACTTATACCAATTACATTAATTAACCACTCAAATTTAGCCAGTCTCTAAAGCATATATCTTTCACCCTTTTTATATCACTTATGAAGCCGTTCCATGCATTACTACAAGATTCAACAATATCGTCATAATCCTTAAAACATTTATTCGCTAACTCATTCTGTCTTAACCACTGCCATACCTGTTCAATTGGATTTAATTCAGGTGAATAAGCGGGT